>JALUYA010000024.1 GCA_027018875.1 Gammaproteobacteria bacterium | reverse complement strand
TACCTGACAGGAAATCTTCAAGCGGTTCAATCGTCGTTAAGTCTTCGAGTTTCATGATGGTTTTCATCCCCCCATCATGAACGGTTCCCCTTCCGGCTTCAGACTCATTTCATATTGGACAAGACTGCCTCTGGCACAGAGGAAAATTAGTTGATATACTATCGAACTTCCCGAGTTACGGGATTGACCATTTTTGCCGATATCAAGTCGGCGTTGTCGCGAGGTAAGAAGTCATGGCCTTAGGGGTTATTGGCCGTAAATGCGGAATGACGCGTGTTTTTACCGCCAAAGGTGACGCGATACCGGTAACGGTAGTCGAGGTTTTACCTAATCGTGTGGTGCAGCAACGGTCACTGGAAGTTGATGGATATCTTGCCTTGCAGCTTACTACTGGATTTCGTCAGCCACGGCGGGTTAGCAAACCGATCACGGGGCATCTGGCCAAGGCTGGGGTCGGGCCGGGCAGGTGTCTATACGAGTTCCGGACTGCAACGGGGGACGAAGCGCCTAAACCTGGGCAAGAGGTCGGGGTAAATTTATTTAAGGAAGGTCAACAGGTAGATGTCACCGGACGTTCTATAGGCAAGGGATTTGCCGGCGGTGTGAAGCGCCATCACTTCCGCATGCAGGATGCCACCCATGGAAATTCCCTTTCGCATCGGGCTCCAGGATCGATCGGTCAGAATCAGACGCCGGGGCGTGTTTTTAAAGGTAAGCGGATGGCCGGCCATATGGGCGCGGTACGAAGGACGGTACAAAATCTCGATATTGTACGGATTGATTCCGAACGGGGGCTGCTATTGATTAAGGGTGCTGTTCCTGGCGCGAAAGGTACTGATTTAATCATTCGGCCGGCGGTTAAATCGCGTAAATGAACTTTGGAAAGTAATGATGAAATTAGAATACGCGGACAAAAGTCGAGAATCATTGGAGGTCGTGGATGCGGTGTTTGCACGTGACTACAATGAATCGTTGATTCATCAGGTTGTTGTGGGTTATTTTGCTGGAGCGCGTGCCGGTACCAAGGCGCAAAGGTCTCGTGGCCAGGTTCGTGGTGGCGGCAAAAAACCCTGGCGACAGAAAGGAACCGGACGAGCACGTGCCGGGAGTATTAGGAATCCTCTATGGCGGGGTGGGGGCGTAATCCACGCAGCGCGCCCACGTAACCATGCAGTCAAGGTTAATCGCAAAATGTATCGGGCGGCAATGGCGGGCATATTCTCTGAGTTGTTGCGGCAAGGGCGGCTTCATGCTTTCAGCATTCCTGAAATCGAAAAGCCTAAAACTTCTGATTTGATGCACTACCTGGGCAGCTTGGGGTATAAGGACGTACTGATTGTTACCGCTGAAGTTAACGAGATATTAACCCTTTCATCTCGAAACATCCCTGCGGTTGACGTTTGTGCAGTGAGTGAACTTAATCCGGTCAGCTTGCTTGCTTTCGAGAAGGTTCTAATAACTGCAGAAGCATTGAAGCGGGTAGAGGAGTGGCTGGCATGAGCTCGGCTCGAAATACATATCTTATTCTTGCTCCACTGGTTTCAGAAAAGGCCACGCGGATAGCCGATCGCTATCGGCAGATTGGATTTCGGGTTCGCCGTGATGCTAGTAAGCCGGAGATAAAACGTGCGGTAGAAGAACTTTTCGAGGTTGAAGTCAACTCTGTGACCACCTTGAATCAGCAAGGCAAGCGTCGAGCGATGGGCATGCGTCGAGGCAAGCGATCGGATTGGAAGAAGGCGTACGTCACGTTGAAGCCGGGGCATGATATTGACTTTTCCGGTATTGAATAAGGAAATTTGATATGGCACTACGCAGAGCCAAACCGACTTCCCCAGGACGCCGCTTTGTGATCTCACCCGTAAGGGATGATTTGCACAGGGGCGGGCCCGAAAAGGGTCTTACGGGGCGGCAATCAAAAACCGGGGGACGGAATAATCATGGTCGTGTCACGGTACGTCATCGTGGTGGAGGCCATAAGCGCCGATATAGAACGGTAGATTTCCGGCGGGATAAAGACAATGTGCCGGCTCGGGTCGAGCGGCTCGAGTATGATCCGAACCGTAGTGCGAATCTGGCGCTTTTGCTTTATGCGGACGGCGATCGTCGCTATATCATTGCCCCGCGTGGTTTAAGTTTGGGAGATGAGGTAATCTCGGGTGTGCAGGCACCTATAAAGGTTGGTAATGCACTACCTTTGTCGGGTATCCCGGTAGGTAGCGAAGTGCATTGTGTCGAGCTGCGTCCCGGAAGGGGCGCGCAATTAGCCCGCAGTGCTGGTGCGATTGCCCAATTTATTGCCCGCGAAGGAAACTATGCCAGTCTTCGGTTGCGCTCGGGTGAAATGCGGCGGGTGCATATTGATTGTCGGGCAACTATCGGTGGAGTCGGCAATGTGGAACATAATTTACGATCCTTGGGCAAGGCGGGGGCTAAGCGTTGGCGGGGGATCCGCCCCACCGTACGTGGGGTTGTTATGAATCCCGTGGACCATCCCCATGGTGGAGGCGAAGGCCGGACTTCTGGGGGTAGACATCCGGTAAGCCCATGGGGAATTCCTACGAAGGGGTATAAAACTCGTAAAAACAAACGTACCGACAAGATGATTGTTCGGCGGCGTGGTCGCAGGTAACGGAGAAATATCGTGTCACGATCAATACGCAAGGGACCCTTTGTGGATTCCCATCTGGCAAACAAAGTCGCGGTGGCGGTAGCAACCAACAGCAAACGCCCCATTAAGACTTGGTCGCGCCGTTCAATGATTATTCCCGATATGGTTGGACTGACCATAGCGGTACATAACGGGCGGCAGCACATCCCTGTCCTTGTTAGTGAGAATATGGTGGGTCATAAACTAGGAGAGTTCGCCGTTACCCGTACTTTTAAGGGTCATTCCGGCGGCCGTAAAGCTAGGTGAGCGAATCTATGGAAGCAACGGCTAAATTTCGTTACGCTCGTATTTCCGCTGTGAAATGCCGGCTCGTAGCAGATCAAATACGCGGCAAGGATGTTGGGCAGGCACTGAATGTCCTTAATTATAGTCGCAAAAAAGCTGCTGGAATGGTAAAAAAAGTGCTTGAGTCGGCAATTGCTAATGCGGAGCACAATCTCGGTGCGGATGTCGATGAACTCAAGGTGAAAGTTATTATGGTGGACGAGGGGCCGATGCTTAAGCGTATGCGACCCCGGGCTAAGGGCCGGGCGAATCAGATCTTGAAGCGTAGTAGTCATATTAGTGTTGTCGTCGGCGACGACGACGACAACATCTAGGGGAATGTTGTGGGTAATAAAGTTAATCCAATTGGCTTTCGGTTAGGTGTTTCCGCTGGGTGGAATTCGCGCTGGTATGCCGAAGGACAGCGGTATAGTGAATATCTACATTCCGATTTTCAGCTACGATCTTATCTAAAGGGAAAACTGGCTAATGCTTCTGTTAGCCGAATTGAGATTGAGCGCCAAGCTGACAAGTTGCAAGTTCTTATTCACACCGCGCGGCCGGGGATGATAATCGGCAAGAAAGGTGAGGATATCGAATCTCTAACGCGGTTTCTGCGAAAACTGGCTGGATGTGATGTCCGGGTAGCCGTAGAGGAGATTCGCAAACCTGATTTGGATGCGCATTTAGTGGCCGAATCCGTAGCACAGCAGCTTGAGCGCAGAATTATGTTCCGGCGTGCCATGCGTCGCGCTGTTGGAAATGCCATGAGACTTGGAGCCCATGGTATTAAAATTCGGGTGGCAGGCAGATTAAATGGTGCGGAAATCGCACGTAGTGAATGGTATCGCGAGGGGCGGGTGCCGCTACATACGTTGCGTGCGGATATTGATTATGGTTTGGCTGAGGCTAGAACAACCTATGGGATTATCGGAGTTAAGGTTTGGATTTTTAAGGGAGAGATCCTTGATCCAACTGCTCTAAAGGAACGGCAGGCCTCTGTCGTTGAGTCGAAGCGGATCAGATAAGGCGCACAAGTCATGTTACAACCACGTAAAACCAAGTTCCGTAAACAACAGAAAGGCCGAAACCGCGGGATTGCTACACGCGGTAATGAGGTCTCTTTCGGTGATTTTGGGTTGAAATCAACCGTAAGGGGACGTATCACCGCCCGGCAGATTGAGGCTGCCCGCCGTGCTATGACTCGTCATGTAAAGCGGGGTGGAAAAATATGGATTCGGATTTTCCCGGATTTTCCTGTTACCAAGAAACCGATCGAAGTTCGTATGGGCAAAGGTAAGGGGAATGTTGAATATTGGATTGCCCAGATTAAACCGGGAACAATGTTGTATGAAATGGAAGGCGTTTCCGAAGAAGTGGCTCGCGAAGCGTTTAGATTGGCTGCGGCGAAGTTGCCGGTACAAACTACATTCGTGACACGGCGGGTTGATTGAAATGGATATTAATGAGTTGAGATCTAAAGATTCTCAATTGCTTGGCAAAGAGCTTTCAGAATTGCGGCATGAGGCATTTCGTTTGAGAATGGGGCGCAATAGTGGGCAGTTAGCTAAACCCAGCGAAATGAAAAGGGTTCGCCGAGAGGTGGCACGTGTGCTTACAATTCTTAATGAACGCAAAGCTTCAGGTGATTCGCAATGAGTAAAGGAACCGCTACGACTGTTGAGCATGGAATGGTTGCCCGGGTGACTAGTACGAGCATGGATAAAACTGTTGGTGTTGTGGTTGAACGTCGGGTTAAACACCCTATTTATGGCAAGTATCTTAATCGACGTACAAAATTGTTAGCGCATGACGAGGCTAATAAGTGTCGAATCGGTGATGTCGTCTATATCGTTTCTTCTCGGCCTGTGTCCAAACGGAAATTATGGCGGGTCTCATCAGTTATAGAACGTACTGGTGAGGTGATTGCAGAGATATCTGGGGGGGATGGAAAATGATTCAGATGCAGACACAGCTTAGTGCTGCCGACAATAGTGGGGCCAAGCGCATCCGGTGCATAAAGGTTCTTGGAGGGTCCAAGCGACGTTATGCAGGAATAGGTGACGTGATCAAGGTTAGTGTTGCAAATGCAATTCCCCGTGGACGAGTTAAAAAAGGTGAAGTTTATAATGCCGTGGTAGTTCGTACAAAAAAGGGAATACGTCGATCGGACGGTTCTGTAATTCGTTTTGATGGCAATGCAGCAGTCCTTCTTAATAGTCGGCTGGAGCCAGTCGGTACTCGTATTTTTGGGCCGGTTACCCGCGAATTAAGAACCGAACGATTCATGCGCATTGTTTCGCTTGCACCCGAGGTGCTGTGAGGTAGTTGACTATGCAAAGAATTCGGAAGGGTGATGAGGTGATAGTTCTTGCCGGTAAGGATAAAGGCAGGCGAGGCGCGGTAACACGTGTCTATTCGGATGGACGGATTTTGGTTGAAGGTCTCAATATGGTGCGTAAGCATGTCAAACCGAACCCTGCAAGCGGAAACCAGGGGGGTATTGTTGAAAGGGAGATGCCAATCAATGCATCCAATATTGCCATATACAATTCGATTACAAAAAAAGGAGGCCGTATTGGATATAAGCGACTTGAAGATGGACGTAAGGTCAGATTTTTTCGTTCCACCAATGAATTAGTGGATATTTGAGGTCGACTGAAATGATTGGACTTAGAAAACAGTACGAGAATGAAATTGTTCCAGCACTTATGAAACGGTTTAATTATTCGAATCGATACCAAGTTCCACGGCTAATTAAAATTACTCTAAATATGGGTGTAGGTGAGGCGGCGGCTGACCGTAAATTGATCGAAGGTGCGCTTTCCGATATAACGTTGATTGCCGGCCAAAAACCAGTGGTTACCCGTGCCCGTAATTCAGTTGCAGGATTTAAAATTCGTGAGGGACAGGCAATTGGTTGCAAGGTGACTCTCAGGCGTGACAATTTGTATGCTTTTCTGGAGCGTCTGATTATGATTGCCATTCCGCGTATACGTGATTTTAGAGGATTATCTCCGCGCTCTTTTGATGGGCGAGGAAACTATAGTCTGGGTGTACGAGAACAGATTATTTTCCCGGAAATCGACTATGATCGTATAGATGCGATTCGGGGTATAGATATAACTATTACGACTACTGCCAGGTCCAATGAGGAAGGGCGGGCTCTCTTAGAAGGCTTTTCCTTTCCATTCAGGAACTAAAGGGAACAGTATATGGCTAAAAAATCGATGGTGATTCGCGACCTTAAACGAATAGAGCTTGCCAAACGATATGCTGAACGGCGAGCAGAGTTAAAACGACGTGTGATTGATCCGGAGTTGAATATCACGCAGAAGATGGAGGCAGCTCAAAAATTAGCCTTGTTGCCGCGCGATTCCAGTCCGGTACGTCAACGTCGCCGTTGTTGGATCACCGGGCGACCGAGGGGAACTTACCAAAAATTTGGGCTCGGGCGTAATAAATTACGCGAAACCGTGATGCATGGAGATGCACCCGGAATTTCTAAATCGAGCTGGTGAGGGCGATTAAATATGATCCAGGATCCTATTGCAGATATGTTGACACGTATTCGAAACGCCCTTCATAGCGAACACATGGAAGTCCGCATGCCAGCCTCGCGCCTTAAACTCAATTTGGCGCAGGTCTTTAAGGATGAAGGTTATATTAAGGGTTTCCGAGTACTGGATGAACACCCGGTTAAGCGGACATTGGTGATAGATCTGAAATACTACCAGGGTAAACCCGTGATTGATGAAATACACAGAGTCAGTCGCCCCGGATTAAGGATTTATCGTGGTAAGGATGAATTGCCTCACGTCCGCGGTGGCTACGGGGTAGCCATAGTTTCCACTTCTCACGGATTGATGAGCGATCGCGCGGCTCGTGCGGCTGGTCATGGTGGTGAGATTCTCTGTACCGTTTCATAACTGAGGCACGGCATGGCACGAACAGCACTTAAACCGTTGCTAATAACAGAGGGCGTCGAAGTTACAATCGACCGTCAGTTGATTTCTGTTAAAGGACCTAGGGGTACCTTGAACCTGACCATGAATCCCGAAGTCTCGGCTAGTCAAAAGGAGAATTTACTTAGTTTTCAACCTAGATCGGGAGGCTACCAAACGCTTGCCCAGTGTGGCACGGTACGAGCACTAGCCCGCAATATGATCCAAGGTGTTGTTGCGGGTTATGAACGCAAACTCGAGCTAGTAGGAGTGGGTTTCAGAGTTCAGAAGCAAGGCAAACAATTGAATCTTACCCTGGGGTATTCCCATCCCGTTGAGTATGCAATAGCAGAAGACGTAAATGTGGAAACACCGACTCCAACCGAAATAGTTGTACGGGGGATTGATAAACAGCGGGTTGGTCAGGTTGCCGCTGAGATCAGGGCATTCAGGCCGCCGGATGCATATAAGGGTAAGGGTGTGCGCTATGCCGACGAGCGGGTAGTGCTTAAAGATGCAAAGAAAAAGTGAGGAATTAATATGGCGGAAAAGGATAAATCTCGCTTACGCCGTACCCGTTCGACCCGTGCACGCATACGGGCCAGCGGGAAAGTGCGTTTGTGTGTGCACCGTACTCCGCGGCATATCTATGCCCAGCTGATCTCACCGACCGGAGACTCGACATTGGCTTGTGCTTCGACTTTAGACAAGGATCTGAGACAGACTCTGGCTGGAACCGGAAACATTGCGGCCGCAGCTGAAGTAGGTCGACTAATCGCCGAACGTGCGCGTAGCGTAGGGGTTGAAGTTGTTGCTTTTGATCGTTCCGGTTACCGCTATCACGGGCGGGTTCGTGCATTAGCCGAGGCAGCCCGTGAGGCTGGACTTAAATTTTAGGAGATTGTAATGGCGCATGCTGCTGAGGGTGTTTCGGATGCACTTGAGAAGTTGATCACGGTCAATCGAGTTGCTAAAGTTGTCAAGGGAGGGCGTCAGTTTGGTTTTACCGCGTTAATGGTGGTTGGTGATGGTAAGGGTCGTGTTGGGTTTGGGTATGGTAAAGCCCGTGAAGTACCTGCAGCGATTGCTAAAGCCACTGAGCAGGCTCGGCGCCGAATGACTCGCATTCCGCTACAGGAGGATACCTTGCATTATGCTCTTGAAGGACGGCATGGGGCCACTAAGGTTTATATGCAGCCGGCTTCAGCGGGTACGGGGATCATTGCTGGAGGACCCATGCGGGCAATATTTGAAGTGGCCGGTGTGCGTAATGTTTTGGCCAAAAGTTACGGTTCTCGTAATCCAATCAATGTCGTAAGGGCTACTTTGAATGCCCTGTCGGCTATACAGACACCCGAATATATAGCGGCAAAGCGCGGCTATTCCATTGCCGATATTCGGAGTTGAGTATTATGAAAAAGCAGGTGGATAAACAAATCAGGTTAACCTTGGTACGTAGTGCGGCAGGGCGTTTGAAGTCACACCGGGCTTGTGTACGGGGCTTAGGATTACACTACACCCATTCTACGTCGGTTGTTATGGATACTCCGGAAAACCGGGGAATGATCCGTAAGGTTGCGTATCTTCTCCAAATTGAGGAAAGTTGCTGATGCGTTTGAATGATTTGAAACCGGCTTCCGGGAGCCATTGTTCTAGAACTCGTGTGGGCCGTGGGATTGCCGCTGGAGCGGGTAAAACCGCCGGACGTGGCCATAAAGGCCAGCACGCACGTTCCGGTGGATATCATAAAGTGGGCTTTGAGGGTGGACAGATGCCTCTGCAACGTCGTTTGCCCAAGGTAGGCTTCCGTTCCCGAATTAAAAGCACGCGTTGTGAGTTGCGCTTGGATGAGTTGACTCAGATCGAAGGTGATAGGATTGATCTGAAAACACTTTTAGATGCCGGCTTGGTTCCCGCAAAGACCCAACTGGTAAAAATCATCCTGAAGGGTACTATTGATCGTCCCTTTATCGTATCGGGCGACGGTGTGAAGTTGACCCGTGGCGTTCTTGCGGCATTGGAGAAGGCCAGCGGGAAAATGGAATCATAATGGCTGGACCGGCACAACAAGCGGCTTTCGGTTCCGTTTCGGATATATTTCGATCGCGGGATTTACGCAACCGTTTGCTTTTTCTTTTGGGTGCGATTGTTATCTTCCGAATTGGAGTTCATATTCCGGTTCCGGGAGTGAATTTGAGCGCTTATTCACGACTTTTCAGCCAGAATGCCGGTGGAATACTCGGGATATTTAATGTTTTTTCCGGTGGGGCTCTTGCGCGTATGTCTATTTTTGCGCTTGGCGTAATGCCCTATATTTCAGCTTCGATCATAATCCAAATGTTGACCTCAGTAGTACCTAGCCTTGAATCCATTAAGAAGGAAGGTCAGGCCGGGCAGCGAAAAATTACGCGTTATACACGTTATTCAACGGTAGTACTGGCTTTATTTCAGTCCCTCGGCGCGGCGTTTGCCTTGCAAAGTCAACATGTTGCGTTTAATCCTGGGTCTGGATTTGTGATTGCGGCTACAGTCAGCTTGGTTACCGGAACCATGTTCCTGATGTGGTTGGGTGAACAGATTACCGAACGCGGACTGGGCAATGGAATCTCTATGATCATCTTTGCGGGTATTGTGGCAGGCTTGCCTGCGGCGGTAGCCGGCACGTTAAGCTTGGTCCGCAATGGAGAGTTATCATCTATTTTGGCTATTCTCCTTTTTGCCCTGGTCATTTTAGTCACTGCATTTGTCGTTTTTGTAGAAAGTGGGCAACGTCGGATTACGGTCAATTATGCTAAGCGGCAACAGGGTCGCCGTATGTACGCGGCGCAGTCCAGTCATTTGCCGTTAAAGTTAAATATGTCGGGTGTTATTCCTCCAATTTTTGCATCAAGTATCATTTTATTTCCGGTTACCCTTGCGGGATGGCTGGGCCAGAGTTCAGGTTTTGCGTGGTTACAGTCAGTATCGTTATGGTTGTCTCCGGGACAACCGCTTTATGTCGCTCTTTATGCTGGAATGATTCTGTTCTTTACATTCTTTTATACTGCATTGATATTTAATAGTGATGAGACGGCGGATAATTTGAAAAAATCCGGTGCCTTTATTCCTGGGATACGTCCAGGGAAGCAGACTGCAAATTATATAGATAATGTTCTTACCAAGCTCACTTTATGGGGGGCCTTTTACTTGGTCTTGGTGTGTTTGTTACCTGAGTTTTTGATTATTTACACTCATGTACCGTTTTACTTTGGGGGAACGTCCCTGTTGATTATCGTGGTTGTTGCTATGGACTTCATGGCTCAATTGCAGGCACATATGATGACTCACCAGTATGAAGGATTACTTAAACGGGCGCGTTTGAAAGGATTGTCACACTGAACCGCTACGTTGAGATAATTGTTTCTCACCTTATTCCTGCGGAGAGGATAAAATGAAAGTAAGGGCATCAGTTAAAAAAATATGTCGAAATTGCAAGGTGATTAGACGTAAGGGTACTGTACGGATTATCTGTACGGATCCCCGTCACAAGCAACGGCAAGGTTGAGGTATATTGAAATAATTTACCATAATCGTTATACTAATTTGTTCGGTCGGGTATGATCGGTAACGAGGCAGAGGAACCCATATGGCACGTATTGCAGGTATCAATATTCCACCCAATAAGCATATTCTTATTGGCATGACGGCTATTTATGGGATCGGGCGCAACCGGGCGAATACAATCTGTGCTACGGCCGGGGTTGATCCTTCAAGGAAGGTCAAAGATCTGGTGGAAATTGAACTTGAAGCGTTGAGGCAGGCGATCGCGGATTATAAGGTCGAGGGGGATCTGCGTCGTGAAGTAAACATGAATATTAAGCGCCTGATGGATTTAGGAACTTATAGAGGTATCAGGCATCGTCGTGGTTTGCCGGTGCATGGTCAGAGGACGCGTACTAATGCTCGCACCCGAAAGGGACGAGTACGCCGTAGTGTGAAGCGATAAAAGGATTTGATAGTGGCAAAAACAGCAGGTAAATCAAAACGCATCAAGCAACAGGTGATGGAGGCAATCGTGCATGTGCATGCGTCCTTCAATAACACCATTATCACCTTCACAGATCGAAAGGGAAATGCTCTGGCATGGGCTACCTCTGGCGGTTCCGGATTTCGGGGCTCGCGAAAGTCTACACCATTCGCGGCTCAGGTTGCCGCGGAACGAGCTGGAACTGTTGCGCAGGAATATGGGGTGAAAAACCTGGAAGTGCAAATTAAGGGACCGGGTCCCGGGCGGGAGTCTACGGTTCGTGCTTTGCATGCCATGGGGTTTCGGGTATTGTCAATTACTGATGTTACTCCGATTCCGCATAATGGTTGTCGTCCTCCAAAGAAACGCCGAGTATAACGAGGTTATTGTTGATGGCACGTTACCTAGGACCCAAATGTAAACTTTCAAGGCGGGAGGGTACTGATTTATTCCTCAAAAGCCCGATAAAGCCGCTGGATAAGAAGTGTAAATTAGATAGGCCTCCAGGCCAGAAGAGTTTGCACCGACGTACCCGAATGTCCGATTACGGACTACAATTGCGGGAAAAGCAGAAGCTCCGTCGTATGTACGGTATTCTCGAGCGTCAATTTCTTCGTTGTTACAAGGAAGCAGCCCGACGCCGCGGATCTACCGGAGAATTGTTATTGCAACTTCTGGAATCACGGCTGGATAATGTGGTTTACCGAATGGGATTCTCATCTACCCGGGCTGAGGCAAGGCAGTTGGTCAGCCATAAGGGGGTTAAGGTTAATGGCAAGCAGGTTAACATTCCAAGCTATGAGTTGAAGGCGGGGGATGAAGTGTCACTAAGCGAAAAAACTCGTAAACAGGTACGAGTTGAGATGGCAATGGAGATTTCCCGCCAGATTGATCGTCCAGCTTGGTTAGAGGTTGATGAAAAGGCTTACAAAGGTATTTTTAAGGGTGCACCAGGGCGAGATGAAATCTTGCCGGATATTAATGAAAATCTGGTAGTGGAACTCTACTCGAAGTAAGAATCCCTTAGAAAGATTCATGAGTTTAAATATAGGGTTTTTCAAGTCTGAAAAGTTAAAAACCTTTCAGGAATAATTTTTTTAATCAGGTTTAGTCTATGGAAATTTCTGGTTCTGAATTTCTCAAGCCACGCATTGCCAATGTTAGTGCTCTTGGAGAAAACCGTACCCGAATTGTACTCGAGCCGCTTGAGCGTGGGTTCGGGCATACCTTGGGCAATGCCTTGCGCCGTGTCCTCCTTTCATCAATGCCCGGAGCCGCTGTTATTGAAGTCGAGATTGATGGGGTTCTCCATGAGTACACTTCGATCGATGGCGTTCGGGAAGATGTTGTTGAAGTGCTGCTGAATATCAAGCAGCTCGCATTCCGCATGCATACCCGTGATGAAGCCACGCTTACGCTTAATGCTCAGGGCGAGGGTACTGTGAAGGCGGGAGATATTCAACTTGACCATACAATTGAAATCGTCAATCCTGATTTCGAAATCGCACATCTTTCTAAAAATGGCAAGCTGTCCATGCAGTTGAAGTTGGTACGTGGTAGAGGATATGTGCCGGTATCTCAGCGCTATCAGGATGACACTCAAGGTGACAAGATTGGCAGACTTAAGCTTGATGCGACATTTACCCCGATACGGCGTGTGAGTTATCACGTTGAGGCAGCGCGGGTAGAGCAGCGTACCGATCTTGATAAATTGATCCTGGATATCGAAACAAATGGTACCTTGCAGGCGGAAGAAGCCTTGCGGCAGGCAGCTGGAATTCTGGTTGATCAGCTTTCTGTATTCGCGGATCTATCTGCAGTCGAGAGACGAGAATCAGAAAATTCGCCGAACTTGAAGCCGATTTTATTACAGCCGGTAGACGATCTGGAGTTAACCGTTCGTTCATCCAATGCGCTTAAGGCCGAGGGAATTTATTATGTCGGTGATTTGGTACTGAAAAGCGAGGAAGATTTGCTGAAAACCCCAAATTTAGGACGTAAATCGCTTACGGAAATCAAGGATATGCTGGCTCAATATGAACTGACCCTTGGTATGACCTTGGATAATTGGCCGCCATCTTCGTTGGTAGAACATCGTGCTTCCTGATTTGGAGAAATTGAATGCGTCACCGTAAAACCGGAAGAATGCTAAATCGTACCAGTGGGCATCGCGTTGCACTTATGCGTAATTTGGCTAAATCTCTGATCGAGCATGAACAGATACGAACTACAGTACCCAAGGCAAAGGAACTTAGGCGAGTTGTGGAGCCGCTGATTACCTTGGCTAAGGAAGACAGTGTTGCACACCGTCGTCGAGCTTTTAGTCGATTGCGTGATGCTGCCTGCGTGGGGAAACTATTTCTGGAATTGGGCCCCCGGTTCCGCGAACGTCCGGGTGGGTACCTGCGTATTCTTAAGGCGGGATTCCGTGATGGTGACAGCGCCCCAATCGCCATTGTACAGCTTGTTGGGGAGGAAGACCGGGAAAACGCTGCTTGAGAATTCACCTCAGCTCTGACATCAGCGCCATTTGAATTCAACGTCTAGGATCTGATAATGACGAAGACGAAGCGTCTGATCGATCCTTTGGCAGCGTTCGGCCTATGGGGTGGGCAGGGGCTTCAGTGCGCCGCTCCCGTGAAAAATCCACCACCTGCTGGAGCGTATGTAAGTGCTTGGGTCTCATGATGAGTTTTATTCCGCCATCATGAACGGAGCGGCCCGGTTCAGGCTCATCTCATGCTGGAAACACGAACCGCTCTTTAGACTCATTTCGTATTGGAAGAGGCTAGAACTTGCCTTTAATAGGGATAAAAAGCGATAATAAGAAATTACTCCTTGCTTTACCGCATATTGCGGAAAGCTGCACAAAGCCGGAAGGAGGTGACTACAGTGCGACATTATGAAGTGGTATTTCTGGTTCATCCGGACCAGAGTGAGCAGGTGCCCGGGACCATGGGGCGCTATAAGGCCTTGGTGGAAAACGCGGGCGGTAAGGTTCATCGCCAGGAGGATTGGGGTCGGCGGCAATTGGCCTACCCGATCCAGAAATTGCATAAGGCACATTATGTGTTGATGAATATCGAGTGCAACCAGACGGCACTCGACGAATTATTGGAAGCTTTTAAATTCAATGATGCGGTGCTCCGCCATCTGGTAATCCGGCGCGAAAAAGCCCATACCGATTCCTCCCCCCTGGTTAAGGAACACGAGCGGGAAGAACTCGAAAAACAGGCGCGGGCCGCCGCAGAGCAACGTGCGGCCCAGGCTCGTGCCGAGCGTGAGGCAGAGGCTGCCAATGATGGGGAGGATGCCCCGATCCCTAATTCCGAACCGGCGGATCCAGATCAAGATTCCAATCCCGGGGAGTCGGGCACGGAGTCCACTGATGATGAGTTATGGAGGTAACCGCGCATGGCACAAATGAAACGAGGGCGTAAGTTTTGCCGGTTCACGGCTGAGGGTGTAGATGAGATCGACTATAAGGATCTCGATACTTTACGGCAGTTCATTACCGAAACCGGAAAGATTGTCCCCAGCCGCATTACCGGTACCCGTTCCTATTATCAACGCCAACTCGCGCTGGCGATCAAACGTGCCCGCTATTTGGCGTTGCTGCCCTATACGGATCGGCACTGACGGGTGATGCACCCGGGCATCTTCCGCAGGTACCCGGAAATCGACTGATCGAACGGCTGGTAGATAGTATCTCGGCCAGCGTGATCGTGACTTTGGGGCTGGGGATCTTGCCGGGGGTGAGCCTGCTGAGCGGGGCTTTATTAGCCCTGGTTGAGTTGATTCGTGGCCCGTTACAGGCATTTTTGGTCGGGGCAATAGCTTCGGTACTGCTGGCTATTTTGGGGTTGCTTGCTAATCACAATCCCTGGGCGGCGTTGATTCAACCATTAGGCGGCCCCTTGCTAGGTATCTGGATTCCGGTGTTGTTATTGGCCTTTGTGTTGCGCTGGAGCCGTTCTTTGTCGTTGACGCTGACCGTGGCATCCCTTGCCGGGCTTCTGGTGGTGGTTGGGCAAATGCTTTTAGTGGCGCACCCCATCGAGTTCTGGAACCATCTTTTGAGTCAGGTTCTGGCGCAGCTGCCGATCATGCACGGAAATAAGGCCAAGTATTGGCAGGAGGCCATTGCTCACATGGCGCGTCTAATGCCCGGAATGAGTGTTGCAGGAGGGATTTTTGGGGTTATGGTCATGCTGATGCTTGGCCGTTATGCCCAGGCGCGCCTGATCCGGCCCGGTGCTTTCGGAGAGGAATTCCGCCGTTTAAGCCTGGGGTATAGCGTTACGATTATCGCTTCATTATTATTGGTGGTGCGGCTGGTCTATCCGAGTCTGATGTTCCAAAATTTGGCGATCGTTATACTTGCCATGTTTACATTCCAGGGACTTGCCGTTATCCATGCCCTGTTTAAGGCACGCGCCTGGCCCGGCTATGGGTTGGTGATTTTGTATGTACTTATCGTGCTTTTCCCCCTCTGGTTGTTGGGGGTGGTATCGGCAGCCGGATTAGTGGACAATTGGTTCGATTTTCGGAATTTACGTCAGAAGGCGCCAAAGGCTTAAAGAAACGAGGAGAACATTGATGGAAGTAATACTGCTCAGTAAAGTCGATAACTTGGGAAATCTGGGGGACAAGGTTAAGGTTCGTTCCGGGTATGGCCGTAATTTTTTGATCCCGCAAGGCAAGGCGATTCCTGTTACCGCCGAGAATTTGGCTGAATTCGAACGCCGCCGTGCCGATCTGGAAATCAGTGCCCAAAAGATTTTGACGACTGCCGAGGAGCGCAAGGCGCAGCTTGATGGACAGCGGTTTGAGATTAACGCTCGAGCCGGGGCCGAAGGTAAACTCTTCGGTTCAGTGGGAAGTGCGGACATCGCTGAAGTTTTGACCCAGGCTGGATTTCCGGTCGAGCGGAAAGAGGTTCGGATGCCGGATGCCGGGCCGATTCATGCGTTAGGTGAATTTGAAATTCAGTTGCATTTGCATCCCAATGTCAATGCCCGGGTCATCATCGCTGTCTTGCCCAAGGAATAACCCCGGTCGGGTGTTATGGCCGATTTCCCCGAAGATCGTGATCTGGCGATCGAAAAACTTAAGGTTCCGCCCCATTCGGTAGAGGCGGAACGTGCGGTTCTAGGCGGGTTGTTGCTGGATAATTCGGCGTGGGATCAGATTGGCGATCAATTATCAGTGGAAGATTTCTATCGTCGCGATCACCAATTGATATTCAAGGTGCTGAGTGATCATGCCGAGCGTTTCGTGCCTTTTGATGTAGTTACCGTTGGCGATACCCTAAAGAACCGGGGAGACCTGGAAGAGGCGGGGGGGCTGAGCTACCTGATGTCGCTTGCCCGCGAGACGCCATCTGCAATCAATATCCGAGCTTATGCGGATATTGTTGCCGCGCGTGGTATCCTGCGGGCGCTTATTCGGGCGGGCGGCTTGATCGCTGGTGCCGCTTATGCCACCGAAGGGCGTGAAGTTGGCGCTATCGTCGATGAGGCGGAGCGCCGGATTTTTGAAATTGCTGAACGCGGCAGCCGAAGCAAGGGAGGGTTTCGCCCCATCCGGGCGTTGCTGAGCGAGACGGTCGAACGGCTGAATGAACTGGGAAAATCCAACAGTCATATTACTGGGCTACCTTCTGGAATTACGGATTTTGACGAGAGAACCGCTGGGCTTCAGGCGGGGGATTTAATCATTATTGCCGGACGCCCCTCCATGGGAAAGACCAGCTTTGCGATGAATATTGCGGAATATGTTGCGATTAGCGAGAAGTGTCCGACCGCCGTGTTCAGCATGGAGATGTCGTCGATACAGCTTTCAATGCGGATGATTGCTTCTCTCGGCCGCATTGACCAAGGCCGCTTGCGTACCGGCCGTCTTGAGGAAGACGAGTGGCCGCGGGTCAGCTCCACGATGGAGTTGATGAACGAGGCACCATTGTATGTTGATGACACGCCGACTCTATCGCCCAGTGAATTGCGGGCCCGGGCCCGGCGCTTGAAGCGCGAAGTGGGTGATTTGGCGCTGATTATTATCGACTATCTGCAGTTGATGCAGGTGCCACGTACCCGGGAGAATCGCGCCACTGAGATTTCCGAGATATCGCGGGGGCTGAAGGCTCTTGCAAAAGAGCTTAATCTTCCGGTCATTGCGCTTTCACAGCTTAATAGAAGTGTCGAACAACGGCCTAATAAGCGGCCGATCATGAGCGATCTGCGCGATTCGGGGAGTATCGAGCAGGATGCCGACCTGGTCGTATTCATTTACCGGGACGACTACTACAATGAAGACAGCAAGGATAAGGGGCTTGCGGAACTTATTATCGGCAAACAACGTAACGGACCGACGGGAACCATTAAGGTGGCCTTCCAACAACGTTATACCCGGTTCGAGAACTTTATTTCTGAAACCGTGTTGCCTGCGGGGTTTCAGTGATTGGCCGGGCACGGTTGCTGATTGATCTCGCTGCGCTGGCCCACAATTTACGTGTAGCGAAAAATGCCGCTCCTACCAGCCGGGTTTTTGCGGTGGTCAAGGCCGATGCCTATGGACACGGATTGGTTTCCGCCGCGCGTGCACTTGGTGCCGCCGACGGGTTTGCGGTGGCCTGCGTGGGAGAGGCCTTAGCGCTGCGTGAAGCCGGAATCGCCCAGCGCATACTGGTGCTTGAGGGTGCCTTTTGCGGTGCCGAGCTTGCAGCTGCCGCTAAATTCGGATTGGAGCTGGTTATCCACGCCGAATGGCAACTGCAACTGCTGGAGAAAGATGGCACCCGGGGAATTTCACGGTTGTGGCTCAAGTTTGATACGGGGATGCATCGGCTCGGTTTCGAACTCGACGCGGGCATGGATGCACTGATGAGGCTGCGCTCCTTGGCACCGGTTCCCTTGGGCCTGATGAGCCATCTTGCCTGTGCGGATGAGCCCACGCGCCCGGAAACCGCCGTGCAGATAGAGCGTTTCCGGCGTCTTCGGCTTCAGGTTCCCGATTTGCCTGGGAGCCTGGCCAACAGCGCCGGGATTTTGGCATTTCCCGTCGCGCACTATGAATGGGTGCGTCCGGGGCTCATGCTGTATGGAGTGTCTCCCTTGTCCGGGCAGAGGGCGGAGGCTTTGGGATTACGTCCCGCCATGCATTTCGGTGCTTCGCTTATTGCCGTCAAGGAGGTTGCCGCCGGGGAAGCCGTGGGTTATGGCGGGGACTGGCGTGCACCGTGCCGGATCCGGCTTGGTATTGTTGGTGCCGGCTATGGTGACGGCTATCCCTGGCGCGGTGCAACCGCTGGTTCGGTGCGTTTACACGGACATCGTGTACCGATTATTGGCCGGGTTTCAATGGATATGCTGGCGGTGAATATCAGCAAGATTCCCGCGGCGGCTCCCGGGGATGAGGTTACCCTATGGGGACGAGGACTCGCGGTAGAGGAAGTGGCGCGTAGCGCCGGCACTACGCCCTATGAATTGATTTGTGGGGTGACCCGCCGGGTGCAACGTGATTATTCCCCGGAATCTTCGCTCGATCCCGGTGTGACTCTGGACTGAGAGAACGCGAATGGCCAAGTCCCGGGAACGTTATGTATGTGAAGCCTGTGGCACCGAGGTTTCGCGTTGGAGTGGCCGGTGTCCCGATTGTGGAGCCTGGAATACCCTGAATGAGGTGAGCCGGATAGCACCTCGTTCGAGTGGTTTACGCGGCGGTGGGTATGCCGGTACGACGGATGTGGTGCCGCTCAACGCAGTGAAGGCGGAGACGCACCATCGAATTGTAACGGGAATCGGTGAGTTTGACCGCGTGCTTGGCGGGGGAGTGGTGGGTGGTTCGGTCATCCTGATCGGGGGGGATCCCGGCATCGGAAAATCCACTCTGCTGTTACAGGTGGCGGCGCGATTGGCAACGCAATCTCCCGTGCTTTATGTGACCGGGGAAGAGTCGCCGGCGCAGGTGGCTTTGCGTGCGGCACGGTTGGGGCTTACCGATTCGGCGCTGACCCTGGCTGCCGAAACCCGGGTAGAGGCGGTACTGGACCTGATTGCCAGATCCGGCCCGACCGCGGTTGTGATCGATTCCGTTCAGACCATGTTTAGTGACGCATTGAGTTCCACACCAGGGTCTGTATCACAGCTGCGGGAAAGTACCGCCATGTTGGTGCGGTCTGCCAAACAAAGTGGGGTGGTGATGTTCCTGGTTGGCCATGTCACTAAACAGGGGGCCATCGCCGGGCCCCGGGTTCTTGAACATATGGTAGATACGGTACTTTATTTTGAGAGTGACGCCGGCAGTCGGTACCGGGTGATCCGTGCCGTGAAAAATCGTTTTGGCGGGGCCAATGAACTGGGTGTGTTTGCAATGACCACACAGGGGTTGAAAGAGGTCCGCAATCCCTCCGCTATTTTTCTTGCTCGCGATAAGGATGGCAGCCCGGGAAGTGTCATCACCGTATTGAGGGAAGGCACCCGCCCGCTGCTGGTGGAGATTCAGGCACTGGTGGATGAAAGCCCACTGGCCAATCCCCGGCGGGTCGTGCTCGGCAGTGATGCAAATCGCTTAGGGATGCTGCTGGCGGTGTTGCACCGCCATGGCGGGAGGGCATTATACGGTCACGATGTTTATATCAATGTGGTCGGAGGACTCAGAACCTCGGAAACCGGGATCGATCTCGCTATTATCTTTGCCCTGATTTCCAGCTTGAGCGATCGGCCGTTACCCGCAGGGCTGGTCGTATTCGGCGAGGTGGGCCTGGGGGGTGAAATTCGTCCGGTTTATGGGGGAGAGGAACGTTTAGCAGAGGCGGCGACACAAGGCTTCACACGGGCCATTGTCCCGGCCGCGAATATTCCTCGTTCCCGGACGATCAAAACAATGACGCTGCAACCCGTACGTGTTCTCGCTGAGGCTCTTGACTTGTTATAGCGGTGCCTTGAGCGGGCGTATTCCCGTGGCGGCACGGAACTCGGCCAGGTGTAATTGGGCTTTACGGCGTGCTTTTGTTGCTCCTTCCCGCAGGATCTCCTCGATTCGTTCCGGGTGGGCGATTAATTCTGCATGGCGGTATCCGGGTTCGCGGAGGAGATCATCGAGCAATTCGAACAAACGTTGCTTGACATCTCCCCAGCCGATTCCCCGGGCGTAATCCGCAGCCAGTATTGCGGTTTGCTCGGGGCTGGCAAAGGCCCGGTAAAAGGTAAACAATGTGGATGTATGTGGATCTTTAGGCGCTTTCGGAGGACTGGAGTCTGTCTTGATATGCGTGATTGCCTTGCGTAGAGCCTTGCTGGATGTGAACAGCGGAATGATATTGCAGTAGCTTTTCGACATTTTGCGCCCGTCCAGGCCCGGAAGAACGCCGGATTGTTCTCGCACCAGTGCTTCCGGCAGTACCAGATGCTCTCCGAAATGATGGTTGAATCGTGCTGCGATATCGCGGGTCATCTCCAGGTGTTGCAATTGATCGCGCCCTACCGGCACCCGGTTGGCTTTGAACATGAGGATATCCGCCGCCATCAGAATGGGGTAGTTGTACAGTCCCATCGTAATGCCGCGATCCGGGTCATCCGTCTCACCGGACGTTGCATTTGCCGCGACACCGGCCTTGTAGGCGTGGGCGCGATTCATCAGGCCCTTGGCGGTCAGGCAGGACAGCATCCAGGTCAGTTCAAAAATTTCCGGAATATCCGATTGGCGATAAAACACAACCCGATCAGGATCCAGGCCGAAAGCCAGCCAGGCCGCGGCAATCTCAAGAGTTGAGCGGTGCAGGGCTTGTGGATTCCAGGTATTGATCAGGGCGTGATAGTCGGCTAAGAAATAATAGCATTGAACGCCCGGATCGGCACTGGCTTTAATTGCAGGGAGTATTGCCCCGGCCAGGTTGCCCAAATGGGGTGTTCCGGTGGTCTTGATTCCGGTTAGCAAGATGTTCATTGGATTCCTTGTCGAGGATCTTCTTTGGGTGGGTGGGTCCGCCCAGTGGCGGGAGGAAAACGAAGTAAAAGTACTCCATTGGGGTTGGCTTCCACTACTTCGGCAGGATGGGTTCCCAAGGTAAGGCGTACCCCCGGTCGGGGAATGGTTTCCAGTTGTTCCAGCACCAATCCATTGAGTGTTCGCGGGCCTTCTAATGGTAGGTGCCATCCCAGGCGTCGATTTAGGGTGCGGATACCGATAGAGCCGGGAACCAGAATTTCCCCGTTCGCTTCTCGTAGAATTTCATCTCGACGATCACTTACGGTGCTGCCTAATTCCCCCGCAATTTCAGACAGTACGTCGGCGAGCGTAAGCAAACCCAGTATGTCGCCATATTCGTCGACTACCAGGCCGCAGCGCAGATTTCGGCGTTGGAAATGGATTAGTTGGCGTGCCAGAGTGGTGCCTTCAGGAATGAAATAGGGTTCATGCGCGGTATTGCGCAGACGCTCGGGATCCAGCTCCCCACTCAGTAGAACCGGCAGCAGCTCACGGACATGGAGCATACCGATGATATCTTCAATGCTTTCGCGGTATAGCGGCAGGTAGGCATGCCGGCTTGCCCGTAACCGCTGTTCGATATCTTCCCATCCGGCGGCCATGTCAATGCCTTCGATGCGCCCGCGGGGGAGCATGACATCCTCAACTGTGGCCTCTTCCAGTTCAAATACTCCCAGGAGCAGCTGTTGCCGCCGCGCGGCGAGGTTACCCGATTCAAGCACCAGCGTCCGCAGTTCTTCGCGCCCGAGTGAATGCTCTTCCAGTTTGCCGACGCGCAGGCCAAACAGACGCAGCAGGCCATTAGCCAGCGTATTCAGCAGCCAGACCAGTGGATAAAGCGCCTTGAGCAGGACGATATAGACGTAACTTGAGCCGAAGGCGATCGGTTCCGGTTTCAATGCGGCCAGGGTTTTCGGTGCTACTTCAGCGAAGATTAGGATAACGAAGGTAAGAATGCCCATGGCAATTGCTACCACGCGGTCTCCGCCGAGCCTAAGAGCCAGGATGGTGGCAATCGAGGAGGCGGCAATATTGATGGAGTTGTTGCCGAGAAGGATAATACCGAGCAGGCGATCGGGCCGGGTCAGGAGTTTTTCGGCCAGGCGCGCACCATGATGGCCACTGCGGACCAGATGACGCAGTCGGTAACGGCCCAGGCGCATGAGGGCGGTTTCTGAGGCGGAAAAAAAGCCAGAAGCCAATATCAGCAGGGCGAGCAACACAAAATAGGCCCAGAGTGGGAAACGATCCAAACGATTCGTGCTTATGGCATAAAAGAATATTGTTAGCGGGCAACCCCTGCCGATGTCAAGTCGGGTTTCTCGGTAGCGACGATCTGGTTGCGCCCCCCGCGTTTAGCGGCATACAATCGACGATCTGCGACCCGCAGCAGTGAACCGCCTACATCGGCATCGTAGGGATCACTGGCAACGCCTACCGAAACCGTAAGCGGCAAGCCTTCCAGTGGTTGGGAGTAAAGTCTCGCGGCGATGCGCTTGAGGCGTTTTTCCGCCTCGCCCGGGGTCGATTCGGGCATGAGTACGACTATCTCATCCCCTCCATAACGGAATACACCGTCACTGGCCCGTAATCCATTACGGAGTGCCTCGACGACCCGGACCAGTGCAATATCACCGAGTTCGTGCCCCAGCCGGTCATTGATCTGTTTGAGATTGTCCACGTCGAGCAGTGCCAGTACCAAGGGACGGTGATGGCGATGGGCACGTTGAATCTCCTCGTGTAGCCGCAACTTGAAAAAAGTGCAGTTAAAGGCGCCGGTCAACGCATCCTTGCCCGCCAACCGGGCAAGATAAATGGTACGCCGGGTGAGCGCGAAGGCCAGCAGTCCCGCCGCACCCATGAGGATCATTCGGCCGATCTGGTCGCCCCAGTTGAACATGCCGTAGGGAAAGGGGCCGAACCGGATCGGGTCGTTGAGACTCCAGTGTAGACTCGCATAGAGCACGATACCCAGGTATTCGGCAATAGCCACCAAGGCGGCAGCAATAGCACCGCCGGGACGGGGTCGCAAAGCGGTCGCCCCGATTGCCAGCAGGTAAATTTCCCATACCACCCTGCTGTTTACTGCGGTGTGCGGTATGGATAGCAGTAAAAAGGCGGCCAGTGTAGCGGTGACCAGAGTCACGTCGACCAGCGAAGTAAAATAGGAAAACCAGACTCGGTTCCCGATTTTGGGTGTAACCACCAGAATGATGAAGGCAATGCCCAGGGCCAGGCCGCTTGCACCCAAGCCAATGAGTATCTCGATATCCAGGCTTGGATACTGGCGAAGTGCTTGGAACAGGGGAATCGTGAAGATAAACAGAATAACCGCAAGGCGGATTCGGGCAATCATGCGCTCGCCGCCTATGGCAAGCGTCACCAAGCGATCATATTGCCCCGCCGCCTCGGTGGTCATTGGCACTCCATGAAACACCGAATTTGTTTCATCATAATTCTTTTCGGTGTGGTTTGCGATGCCGCTGTTGCGGCAATGCCCAGCGGACGTGTTCGCGTACGAGTTCAAATGGATTCTTCGCCCGCCGGGGCAGAGGTTCGCTTCGATCGCAACCGAGCCAGGCGATGCCTTTGGCTACCTGGAGATGCTATCGATTCTCGCCGGTCATCGCTGATTCTGCCTAGATAACGAGGTTGCACAGTGAGGGCGTGCAACCTCGGATTATCGGCTGGATTTCTGAAGTGCACTTTGGGCGCCGGGAATCGGCTCCGGTGTTCCCGGCATTTCCACCGGCCTATACCATGAATTTCAAAGGTATACTACGTCGATAGGAGACGGTAACGGGGACGTAAAGGCAGCCAGCGACAGTATTGGGGGCAACAAGGAGAGGGGTATGCCGGGCACAGCAGCACCACGATCGGGGGGTGCGAAACTACCATTAAAATTGGCCAGGCCACGTCTGCCCCACGCCTATCGACGCCAACGACTACAGCAGCGGCTGCGGGAGACGCTCGCCCACTCGGCGGCCTGGGTCGTCGGCGCTCCCGGTAGCGGTAAAACCGTGTTGGCCAGCACCTACGTCGAGGCCAGCCGGCGCCCCTGTATCTGGTATCAACTCGACAGCCGCGACCGCTATCCGGCGACGCTGTTTCACTATCTGCGTCTCGCGGTGCAGGCCGTTGCGCCGCAGCGGGCGACGCAACTGCCGTATCTGACCCCGGAATACCTGGCCGGACTCGACGCCTACGCACGGAGCTTTTTCGAACGCTTCTTTGAACTCATCCAACCCGAGAGCATTCTGGTATTCGACAATTGCCAGGTACTTCCCAATGATTCGATCACCGCAACCCTGCTGGCGGCAGGTCTGGAGCAGGCGCCGAATTCGATCAGCGTGATTCTGACCAGCCGCAGTCCACCCGGGATCGCATTCGCACGTCTGCGGGCCTGCGAATCCATTGGCATTATCGACGACAGTGCCTTGATGCTGGACGTCACCGAGGCCCGCGCTATCGCCCTGAAGCGCTTTGGCAAACGGCTGACGCCCGCAAGTGTGGATAAACTACATCGCCAGGTACGGGGCTGGGCCGCGGGCTTTACCCTGCTCCTGGAACAGGCGGGGGCACAAAGCCCGGCGTCGCCGGTCGTAGCGGCTGATGCGAGCGAGCCGTTGTTCGACTACTTTTCCGCCGAGGTTCTATCCGGGGTCGCACCGGAAACACTGGAGACCTTGCTGCAAAGCGCCTGGTTGCCGCGCATGCCGGCGGCTCTTCTTGCCCGCCAGTGCGAGGATCCCAAGGCCGCCGCGCGGATTGCCGAGCTGTGCCGGCTCAACTACTTCACCAGCCGTAACGTCGGCGCCCGGCCGGCTTACGAGTATCATCCGTTATTTCGTGACTGCCTGCTGCGCCGGGCCCGGGAATGCTGGTCTCCGAAACGACTCGACGCGGTACGCCATCGCGCCGCGCGGCTGCTGATCGAGGACCACCAGAGCGAAGATGCGCTCGAACTGTTGGTCGAGCTTGGAGATTGGGCACAGGTCGCAACCCTGCTGGCGGCCCAAGCGCCAACCTGGTTGGCGGAGGGCCGTACCCGGCTCATCGAGTCGGCCCTGGAGGCCATGCCCGGCAGCGAGATCGAGGCCCGGCCCGGGCTGCTTTATTGGCAGGCCATCTGTCGGTTGCCTTTCGACCAACCGATGGCCCGCGCACTATTTTCCGCCGCACTGGAAGGCTTTGAGTCCGGCGATGATGCCCGCGGGTGCTTTTGCGCCTGGTCGGGCGTGGTAGACAGCTTCGTCTACGAGTGGGGAAATTTCACCGCACTCGACTGCTGGATCGAACGCTTCGAGCGGTTACGCGAACGCTATCCGTGCTTTCCCGATGCCGAGGCCGAAGCGCGGGCGGTGATCGGCATCTTCACGGCGCTCTCGTACCGGCAGCCGCAGCATCCGGATCTGCCGGACTGGACCCGGCGTATGCATCGACTCATCGAACAAAACGAGAGCCTGCGGCTGTTAGCCGGCAGCCGGTTGGTACCCTATTATGTCTGGTGGAGCGGCGATCTGGCGCGGGCCGCGAGCATTACCGCCCTGCTGCAGCCGCGGGCCAAACACATCGATGCGGCCCCGCTGATCGGGGTCGTCTGGTGTGCGATTCGGGCCATGGAATTGTGGATGCGTTCGGATACTCAAGGCTGCGTGACGATGGCTGAGCGTGGTCTCGAACTGGCCGAACGCAGCGGCACTCATATGTGGGATTTCATGCTCCTGGCGCAGGCGACCTGGGGCCAGGTTACCGCCGGTGATCTGGCCGCCACGGACGAACTGCTCGCGCGCATGAGTGCGGTACTCCAGCCCGCCCGTCTGCTCGATGCCTGCCACTACCACTACCAGGTCTTTACGGCGGCCATGCACCGGGGTGATGTCGCGACAATGCACGAACACGCCGAAACCGCACTGCAACTAGCTCGCCGGGCCGGCGTGCCTTGGGCCCAGGGGACGGTGCTGCCGGCACTGGCGCGGGCACTTGAGCTACGGGGCGAAACGGCTGCCGCCGATGCGGCGGTGGCCGAAGCCAGGGATCTGGCCGCGGCCAGCCACAGCGGCACCATTGCCTATGCCGCACTGCTGGCGCAGACCGAATTTGCCCGCACCCGCGGCCACCGGCGGAAGATGTTGAGTACGCTGCGCGAATTTATGGCAGTGTGCCGGGTTCACGACTTCACCACCTCGTCCTTGTGGAACAGCTCCACGATGGCCGAGTTGTGCGTCATCGCCCTCGAACACGACATAGAGACCGAGTTCGTGCAGCGGTTGATCCGATTACGGCGGCTCGCGCCGGAACACCCCCCGGTGCATTTGAGCAACTGGCCGTGGCCGCTGCGCATCACCACCCTAGGTCATTTCGAGGTACGAAAGGATGATATACCGTTGCGTTTCGAGGGCAAAAGCCAGAAACGCCCGCTCGCACTGCTCAAGGCGATCGTGGCACTGGGCCGGCGCGAAGTTCCCGAAGTGCGCCTCGCCGATGCCCTGTGGCCGGAGGCCGAGGGCGACGCCGCGCAGCAGGCACTGGCCACAACGTTGCATCGCCTGCGCCGACTGATCGGGGTCGAGGCGGTACAGCGCCAGGGGGGATTGATAGGCCTGGACCCGACCCGGTGCCGGGTGGACTTGTGGGCCTGCGAGCGTCACCTGGATGGGGTCGAAAACGCGCTGCCGGATGACGCCCAACTCGCTCTTGCGGCGCTCAAACCGGCGTTGACGCTCTATCGAGGCCCATTCCTTCATGGCGACGAGGAAGCGCCGTGGGCGCTGCCGGCGCGCGAACGAATCCGTAACCGCCTGCTGCGGGCCGTCACCGCCACTGCCGACGCCCTGCACGCGAACGGTGACAATTGCGCCGCAATCGTTTGTTACGAACACGCCCTGGCTCTCGACGAACTGGCCGAAGCCTGCTACCGAAGCCTGATGCGCTGTCACCTGGATAGTGGGCGCCGCGCCGAGGGACTGGCCGTCTACCGCCGTTGCGCCGAATTGCTCGACCAGGTGCTCGACTGCGCTCCCAGCGCCGAAACCGAGGCCCTGCACCGCGCCCTCACCCGCCACTGAGTCGCCTTTCGACATAAGCGCGTAAATCGCGGGCAATCCGTACCCGATCTGTAATCGCCTGGCCTCCACACTGGGAAGCAAGTTCATTGCGAGAGTACCGGATGGCCCGGCAGAAACGGCAATTGAGTACGGACAATACCGATGTCGACAGCTACATCGTGCGTATCTATCGGCGCACGGCAGGGCGTGACGGCGGTTCTGGAACGCTCGTCGGTCTGGTTGAAGACGTCTACACCGACAGCAAGCGCCGCCCCTTTCACAACATCAGCGAGCTGTGGGACATCCTGGGTGCGGGCGGAGTGACGGTATTCGCTGTCCACCGCGACCAGCGCTCATCCAGCGGGCACGGAGGCCATTCGCCATGAAACTCCAACATCCTTTGCTCGCACCCGCGCCCACCCGTTCCACTGCCACTCAACCCCGAGAGGACATTCCGATGAAATTCCATTTAACCCGACGTTTTCTTGTTTCCACCGGCGCCGCGCTGGCACTGAGTCTCGCGGCCCTGCCGACCTTCGCGCAGACCGCGCAGCACACCCCCACCACCTCCCAATCGACGCAGGCCGCACCCGCGCGCCACGGCATCGGCCTGGCCCCGGCGGGGTTGGTCGCCGCTATCGCCCGGACCCAGGCCGGGGCGGCGGCACACAATCCCGCCTACGCCATTGGGCGCAACGGCTGTGCCGTGCTGCCCACCGGGGCGCACTCATCTTCCGGGTTTTCCGGCTGCTTTGGTCGCCATGGCCCGGCATTCAGCGCCGGCCGGGATAAGCTAAGCCTGCACCTCACCGCCTGGGGCCGGGTGGGCACGCTACGGCCAGTGCAGCTGGTCCGCAGTGCACCCCATGCCAACCGCATCGCCTACCGCGGCCGGCATATCAGCGAATGGTGGCGGGTGCTGCCGCTGGGCTACGAGCAGGGTTTCACCATCGACAAGGCCCCGGCGGGCCGCGGTAAAGTAATACTGCAACTGAGCGCCGGCGCCGCGCCCACCGTGCACCATGGCACGCTGGCCTGGGGTCGGCTGCGCTACGGCAAGCTGCGGGTCGTCGATGCCACGGGAAAAGTTCTGCCGGCAACCCTCAGGTCCCGCGGCACCACCCTCACACTCGCCTTCGATGCCGCCCACGCCCGTTATCCCGTCACGGTCGATCCGCTGGTCTGGGTGCAGCAGGAGGTGACCGCCGCGGACGGCGCGGCGGGTGACAACTTCGGCAGCTCGGTCGCGCTTTCCGCCAACGGCACCACCGCGCTGGTGGGGGCACCCACCAAGACCGTCGGCGGCAACAGCGGCCAAGGTGCGGCCTATGTGTACACGCTCGCCGGGGGCACCTGGAGCCAGGCCGCCGAATTGACCGTCTCGCTCGGCGCGGCGCAAGACGGCTTCGGCGACTCGGTCGCGCTCTCCGCCAACGGCGCCACCGCGCTGGTGGGAGCCGATTACAAGAACGTCGGCAGCAACTACGGTCAGGGTGCGGCCTATGTGTTCACTACCACGAACAACTGGTCCACGAATACCCCGGCCGAACTGACCACCACGCTCGGCGCGACGGGTGACCACTTTGGCAACTCGGTCGCGCTCTCCGCCAACGGCACCATCGCGCTGGTGGGAGCCGATTACAAGACCGTCGGCGGCAACAGCTACCGGGGTGCGGCCTATGTATTCACGCTCACCGCCGGCACCTGGAGCCAGACCGCCGAACTGACCGCCACGGACGGCGCGGCGAATGACTACTTCGGTTTCTCGGTCGCGCTCTCCGCCGACGGCGCCACCGCGCTGGTGGGGGCGTGGGAAAAGAACGTCAGCGGCAACAGCCAACGGGGTGCGGCCTATGTGTTCACTACCACGAACAACTGGTCCACGAACGCTCAGGTCGAACTAATCGCCGCGAACGGTGCGGCGCAAGACTACTTCGGCATCTCGGTCGCGCTCTCCGGCGACGGCGCCACCGCGCTGGTGGGGGCGTATAACACGACCGTCGGCAACAACAGCGGCCAGGGTGCGGCCTATCTGTTCACTACCACGAACAACTGGTCCACGAATACCCCGGCCGAACTGATCGCCTCGGACGGCGCGGTGAATGACGGCTTCGGTATCTCGGTCGCGCTCTCCGCCAACGGCACCACCGCGCTGGTGGGAGCGGGTGACAAGACCGTCGGCAGCAATAGCTACCGGGGTACAGCCTATGTGTACACCGAGCTGCCCAGCGGCTGGGTAACCACCTGGACCTACACCGCCGAACTGACGGCCTCGGACGGTGCGGCGCAAGACTCCTTCGGCAGCTCGGTCGCGCTCTCCGCCGACGGCGCCACCGCACTGGTGGGGGCCTACAACAAGACCATCGGCGGCAACAGCAGCCAGGGTGCGGCCTATTTCTTCGGCACCTCCGATCTTTCCGCCGGGCTCAGCGCGCCGGCCACGGTGGTGCCGGGCGGCCGGTTCGACAGCCAGTACATCCTCACCAACAACAGCAGCTCCGCCAGCGCCGATGTACAGGTGGCGTTGCCGGCTCCGAGCAGCGGGGCCGACGTGGTGGCGGTCAGCAGCACCGGCCCGAACGGTGTGTTCGGCTGCACCCAGAACAGCATCACCCAGTACGTTACTTGCGACCTGGGCAGCATCGCCGGCAACGGCGGTACCGGCTCCGCGACGCTCACGCTCCAGGCCACCGGCGCGGGGGGATCGAGCATTGCCCAGAGCGGGCAACTGGCCAACGGCGCCCCCGATCTTGTCCAAACCGCGAGCACCACCATTGTTGTGCCGCCGGCGCCGCCGACGCTAAGCGGACTGAGCAATGTGACGGTGACGGTGCCTAACGCGGGCAGCGAGGCCTTCACGCTGGCCGGCAGCGGCACGCCACTCACGGTGACGGCAACCAGCTCCAACACCACGCTGCTGCCCGATGCCAACATCACGGGTGCAAGCTCGTGCACCGCGGCGGGGTCCTGCACCCTCACGCTCACCCCGGTGAGCGGCCAGAGCGGCAGTACCACCGTGACCGTGACCGTCACCGATGCCTACAACCAGAGTGCCACGGGTACCTTCACCTTCACGGTACAGCTTTCCCCGGTGGCCAACAACCTGTCGCTGACCACCTACGAGAACAGCGCGATCAGCACCACCCTGTCGGCCAGTGCGCCCTATGGCGATACGCTGAGCTATGCCTCGGTCACCCAGCCCACCCACGGCGCGGTGACGGTGAACGCCACTACCGGCGCCTTCACCTACACCCCGACCAGTGGCTACAGCGGCACCGACAGCTTCACCTTCACCGCCAAAGATACGGTGACCGGGCTAACGTCGAACACCGCCACCGTTGCGATCACCGTCAACCCGACCCCACCGCCGGGGCAGGTCGCACCGGTGGCCAGCAACCTGACGCTCACCACCTACGCCGGTCAGGCGCTCAGCGGCACCCTGCCTGCGGTAGTCACTCCGAGCAGCGATACGCTGAGCTATGCCAGCGCTTCTCAGCCTGCCCATGGCACCCTCACCGTGAACGCCACCACCGGCGCCTTCACCTACACCCCGACCAGTGGCTACAGCGGCACCGACAGCTTCACCTTCACCGCCAAGGACACGGTGACCGGGCTAACGTCGAACACCGCCACCGTTGCCATCACCGTCAACCCGACCCCACCGCCGGGGCAGGTGAATCCGGTGGCGAGCAACCTGACGCTCACCACCTACGCCGGTCAGGCGCTCAGCGGCACCCTGCCTGCGGTAGTCACTCCGAGCAGCGATACGCTGAGCTACGCCCTGGTCGCCCAGCCCACTAACGGTACGGTCACGGTCAGCGCCACTACCGGCGCCTTCACCTACACCCCGACCAGTGGCTACAGCGGCAGCGACAGCTTCACCTTCACCGCCAAGGACACGGTGACCGGCTTAACGTCGAACACCGCCACCGTTGCCATCACCATCAATGCCACGCCGCCACCGGGGCAGGTGCCGCCGGTGGCCAGCAACCTGACGCTCACCACCTACGCCGGCCAGGCGCTTAGCGGCACCCTGCCCGCGGTAGTCACTCCGAGCAGCGATACGCTGAGCTATGCCAGCGCTTCTCAGCCTGCCCATGGCACCCTCACCGTGAACGCCACCACCGGCGCCTTCACCTACACCCCGACCAGTGGCTACAGCGGCACCGACAGCTTCACCTTCACCGCCAAAGACACGGTGACCGGCTTAACGTCGAACACCGCCACCGTTGCGATCACCGTCAAGAAGGCGCCTCCTGCACCCCCGAGTAGTGGCGGTGGCGGCGGCGGCGGTGCCTTCGGCCCGTTCGCGCTCCTCGGCCTGCTGCTGCTCGCCCTCGTGCCGTGGTGGCTGCGCCGCCGCGGTTCCACTTCCACTTCCATCCACCCCAGAGAGGACATTCCGATGAAATTCCATTTAACCCGACGTTTTCTTGTTTCCACCGGCGCCGCGCTGGCGCTAAGTCTCGCGGCCCTGCCGGCCCTCGCCACACCAGGTGACGTCGACCCGGCCTTCAACGGCGGTACGCCGGTGGTGTTTGACTTCACCCCTACCGCTACCTTTAACCCCAACGCCGCAGCCATGAACCCGCTCAACCACGACATCCTGTGGGCCGGGCATTTTCAAACCCCTACGAGCGAGGGCGGGGCGATTAACGTCTATAAACCCGACGGCTCGCTCGATACCGCGGTAGGCAGCGGCAGCGGGGAAACTGCCCTGACCGCCGCCCAAGCCGGCTTCACCGGCGGTAACCTGTATTTGTACGCCATCGACGTGGACGACCAGGGCCGGATTCTCGCCGCCGGCATGCTCGTAAACACATACGGTGCCCCAGCCATGATCCTGGTGCGATTCAAACCGGACGGCTCACTCGACACCAGCTTTGGTACGGCGGGCACCGGTATTGTGGTTGATCCGCTCCACAATTACGCCAGCGCCTCTGGCCTCTCGCTCACCGCCGACGGCCATATTCTCGTCACCGGCAGTGCGATGGATTCCGGTACCGTGCAGCTCACGGTGTGGCGGTTCAACCCCGACGGCACGGCCGATACCGCCTTCGGCGGCACCGGTTACGTGCAGATCGCCGCCATCAACGATTCCGCGTACGAATTTTGCTTGCCCGCCCTGCAACCCGACGGCGCACTCATCGCAGGCTGCCAACTAAGCGCTACGGGGGGCTGGAAGCTCACGCGGCTGAAGGCCGACGGCACGGTGGATACCGGCTTCGGCAGCACCGGCTTCATCACCGGTGCGACCAGCCAGCTTCTCGCCGGCCTGGCACTAGCTCCGGACGGCGGCTTCGTAATCAGCGAGCTGGATGAGAGCGGTTCACCACCATACCCAGTCGATATGCGGCGCTTTCTCGCCGACGGCACGGTGGATACCGGCTTCAACAGCGGCAAACCGGTTGCGTTCGGCTCCGCTTCGAATGGGACGTGGCAGGTACCGGTCGCGGTGCAGCCCGACGGCAAGATCCTCATCAGTGCCAATAACGGCAAAAACAGCCTCCCGATCGGGCGCTTTCTCGCCGACGGCACGGCCGATCTCAACTTCGCGGGCGGCGGCAGCGTGAGCTTTATCGACTTCAGCAACATCAACAGCTACAACTACACTCCCACCCCCACCGCACTGTTGCTGCAGGGTGACGGCAGGATCGTGGCCTCGGGCTGGGCCGATTCCACCCAGGGCAGCGGTGAGGCCGGGTTCGTCACCCGGGTGCTGAGCGATACCTACGATCTCACGCCCACGGCTCCCGCATTCACCGCTGTCCTCCGCGCACCGCTCGGCCAGGCGCTGGCCTCCAACGCCGTCGCCGTGAGCGGGGTGAGCATCGGCGGGGGGAGCAGTGGAGTGAACATCGCCCTCGTCACCCAGACCGCTAAGTACAGCACCAGCGGCGGCGCCCCGTTCGCGGGTACTTTCATCGGCACCAACGTCGCCTGGGCGCACGCCGAGAATCCGCTCGCGCTCGAGCAGATGACGCCCCCCAGCAGCGGCACCGACACCACCACCACCGTGGTGCTCGGCGGCTTCTGGGCGGCAAACAACTACGAGGTTCCGCTCGGCAGTACCGTCACGGCTAGCTGGAAGACCACCACCGATGTGCCCCCGGTGGCCAGCGACGGCACGCTCTCCGCCACCACGGCCAAGGCGACCGCCGGCACGCTCTCCGCCACCAACCCGAGCAGCGGCACGCTCGCCTTCGCGATCGTGACCCCGCCCGCCCACGGCGCGGTCACCCTCACCAATGCCGTCACCGGCGCTTACACCTATACCTCCACCGGCGGCTACACCGGCGCCGACGCCTTCACCTGGAAGGTGAACGACGGGGTGGCCGATTCGAATATTGCCACCGTTGCAATCACCGTCAAGAAGGCGCCTCCTGCGCCCCCGAGCGGCGGCGGTGGCGGCGGAAGCTTGGGCATCATCGGCTTGCTCGCCCTGGCCTTGCTGGGCTTCGGCGTAATGTTCCGCAAGCGTCGCGAGTTCTGAGGCAATGCGACCCCGGCCTCCCCGTCACAGGGGGTCGGGGTCACCCTCGGTGGTCGAGGCGTTTCGGTGCGAAGCGCCCCGAAGCCTCCAATTTACAGGAGAAACTTGTCATGTGCCATCGGTTCCGAAACTACTGCGCATCGACCGGGGTCATTGCGCTCGGCCTGACGTTGACCTTCGCCGCCGCCTCTTATGCCGGCAGTGGCAAGATTGACGCGTGCAAACTGGTGAGCGCCACGGCGGCTGGCAGGGTTCTCGGCACCCGGGTAACCGTTAAAGCGGTCGATACCTCGGCTGCCGGGTCGGGTGCCGCCTCGATTTGCAATTACAATACCGGTAGTCTTCACGGCGGATTCATGCTGCTCGCCGGGCGCATCCATTACACCGATGCGGCCGCCGAAGTCGCCTACCAAAAGCAGACGGCCACCCTCGATGTTCCGCCCGGTATGGCCAAACCCAGCTTTGCCGATGTCAAGGGTCTGGGAGAGGCGGCCTATCTCCTGAAGGCGCGTGGATCCTTCCAATTGCATGTGTTGGCCCACGGCACGGCGATCGTCATCAGCATGCTCCACGACGCGAGTCCCAAGGCGCTCGTGCAAAGCAAACGACTTGCACGCATCGCACTCGGGAATCTCAAGTAGAGGAATGGCTATGAGCGAAAAACAACTCGTTGACTTGCTGCCAAGATCGAGTCTGCTGTTGATCGGCACGGTGACCCATTCCGAAACGCCCCTGATCACCGGCGTGAGAGATCTTGGCGGTGGAGCCCGGCGTGCGCTGGAGCCCGAAGCCAGGCGATTGCTCCTGGCGAGGTGATTCGGGGCATGACAGGTCGGCTCGCAGGGCCGTAGCGTCGGGGGCGAGACATCAGTTCGCGGAATGTGCGGTAGCACTCCGGTTTTCGCTGGGGGAATTCGTGACTTTTTTGTGCCGCCGCTGTTGTGACAACGCCCAGCGGACGTGTTCGCGTACGAGACCGGATGGATCCTCCGCTCGCCGGCGCAGCGCCGCTGTAATCGGGTCCGATTTGGGGGCATTCCCCAGTGCGATCGCCAGATTGCGGAGAAATCCCCGGTAGCCTGCGCGCCGCAGGGGATTGCCTTCTGTATGGCGCAGGAAAGTCACCTCGCTCCAGGAGAATAACTCGACTAAGCGGGACGCTCGCAGCGTAGCCCGCGGCACAAAGGCCGCCTCGCGGCTGAGCTGCGCATGGCGATTCCAGGGACAGGCCAGTTGGCAGTCGTCACAGCCGAAAATCCGGTTGCCGATCAGGGGGCGAAGCGCCGGGGGGATCGGCCCGCGGTGTTCAATGGTGAGATAGGCGATGCAGCGGCGGGCATCGAGGTGGTAGGGGGCACTGATCGCCCGGGTCGGGCAGATATCGAGGCACCGCCGACAACTGCCACACAATGGTCTCTGAGGTTGGCTCACCGGCAGAGGCAGATCGGTATAAATTTCACCCAGGAAGAACCAGGACCCCATGTGCCGATCGAGCAGGAGCGAGTGTTTTCCCATCCACCCCAGGCCCGCCTTGAGTGCCAGGGGCTTTTCCAGCACCGGGGCACTGTCGCAGAAGACGCGATAACCGAATGCGCCGATGGTTTGCTCCAGCCGTCCGGCCAGGTGCTGCAAGCGCTTGCGAATCAGCTTGTGATAATCGCGCCCGAGTGCGTAGCGGGCGATGTAGCCGCGTTCGGGGTTGGCCAGGGTGGCCCGGGCTTCCTCCGCGGAGGTGGAAAGATGATTCATGCGTACGGCAATGACGCGAATGGTGCCGGGGACCAGCTCCGCCGGGCGGCTGCGCTTGCGGCCGTGACGGTGCATCCAGTGCATATCCCCGTGGTTGCCGGCGGCCAGCCAGCGGGCGAGCCGGCGCTCTGCCTCATCCAGTTCAATATCGGCAATGCCGAGGGACTCGAAACCCAGTTCCAAGGCCCATTCGCGGAGCCTCTCGACGAGCGTTTGCAGTTCGGTTGAATTTAACCTTCCGACGGGATGTACGACCGATTTTCTCATTCTATAATGATCGCATGAATACATCATCCCGCCTACTTTACTCGGCCTCTTCCCTGGCGGAGTTGGATCGCCGCGCCGCCCTGCAGGGGCTGCCGCCGGTCCTGCTTATGGAGCGCGCCGGTGAGGCGGCATTCGGATTTATTAGAACCCGCTGGCCTGAGGCCCGGCACTGGCTGATCCTTGCCGGGGGCGGTAACAACGGTGGGGATGGTTACGTGGTGGCACGGCTTGCCCACCTGGCCGGGCTTACGGTTACGGTTGCGGCCCTGAAGCCGCCCCCACCCGATGGGCCCGCGGCCGCTGCGGCGAGTGCCTATCAAGGTTGCGGCGGTGCACTCCAGCCGCTCGGCGCGTCCTTGGCTGCGGGGGCCGACCTGGTGGTGGATGCCCTGTTTGGGATCGGCCTGGATCGACCACCCCGGGGCCCGGCCGCTGAGATTATCGATAAGCTCAACAGGGCCTCCCTGCCGGTAGCCGCCGTGGATATTCCTTCCGGCGTACAGGCGGATACGGGGGCGGTGGCAGGCGCCGCCGTCCGGGCCGACCTTACGGTCACCTTTATCGGCCTGAAGCCCGGCCTGTTCACGGGAGCGGGTGTGGATCATGTTGGCCGACTGGAATTCGCCGGCCTTGGCGTGCCCGAGGCGTTGGCCGCGGATCTGCGTCCACGGGCACAACTTATCGAGGGCGACGAGTTGAACTCGGTGTTGCCTGCCAGGTCTGCGGGCGCCCACAAGGGCCGTTTCGGGCACGTGCTGGTCATCGGGGGCGAGCGGGGGTTTGCCGGCGCGCCTTGCCTGGCGGGCGTTGCGGCCGCGCGCGCGGGTGCGGGCCTGGTCAGCGTGTTGACTCGCCCCGAACACGTAGTGGGGATAGTCGGCGTGCGTCCCGAGCTAATGGCTCACGCGAGCACGGACGGGGTTCTGTCTCCCGCCTTGCTGGAGCGGGCGAATGTACTTGCACTCGGCCCGGGACTCGGGCAGAGCCCGTGGAGCCGGGCGCTGTGGCGGGCGGCGCTCGATGCGTCGCAACCCCTGGTCCTCGATGCCGATGGGTTGAACTTGCTCGCGGGCGATCCCCGGCGGCGGGAAGACTGGATTTTGACGCCGCACCCGGGAGAAGCCGCGCGGCTCTTGGAAACGACAGTAGGTGCGATCGAGGCGGACCGGATCCGGTCCATCCAGCGGCTGGTGGAGCGGTTTGAGGCCACCGTGGTCCTCAAAGGAGCAGGGAGCCTGGTGTTGTCGCCGGGTGAAGGCATGCCGTGGCTTTGTGATCGCGGTAACCCGGGCATGGCCTCGGGGGGTATGGGGGATGCCTTGACGGGGGTGATCGCCGCTTTGCGTGCCCAGGGGCTTGACGCCTCCGTCGCCGCGCGTCTCGGGGTATGGATTCATGCCTGCGCCGGGGACCGGGCCGCTGCCCGCGGAGGGAGCCGTGGATTATTGGCGGGCGATTTAATTGACGAGTTGCGGGCTGTGGTTAACCCCTCTTGAGCACGGCGGCGGTAGTTGTTCTGGCGGATGAGGCGGCAACGCAGCACCTTGGGGTTCGAATCGCAACGGCGCTGGATCAGAAGGGGTGGCGAATTGGCCTCAGTGGTCCGCTGGGGGCCGGTAAGAGCACCTTGGCACGGGCGATTCTGCGGGGACTAGGAGTTAGTGGTGCGGTGCCGAGTCCGACCTATACCCTGATTGAGCCCTACACGACGTCACTGGGGGAGGCCTATCATGTGGACTTGTACCGGATTAGCAGAGCGAGCGAGTTGTTGGCGTTGGGCTTGCCCGAGCTGGTCGCGGATGCTGCATTGATGCTGGTCGAATGGCCGGAACGCGATATTGCGGGGGTACTGGATTTCGATTTTATTCTTGAGCTCGACCACGTTGCGTTGGCCCGGGAGTTGCAGGTTCGACCACGCAGCAAGGCGGGGCGGCGGCTATGCCGGGCGATAAACTGGGTGGGCGCATGAGCATTCAGATACTTGATTCCGCGCTGGTCAGCCAGATCGCCGCCGGGGAGATCATCGAGCGGCCCGCATCGATTGTCAAGGAACTGGTGGAAAACAGCCTCGACGCCGGGGCGAAGTCCCTGTATATCGCGGTGGAGGAGGGTGGGATCCGGACCATTCGCGTCACCGATGATGGTGTCGGCATTGCCCGGGAGGAATTGGGCCTGGCCGTTACCCCCCACGCCACCAGTAAGCTTTCCGGCGCCGCCGGACTGGAGACCATTACCGGTTTCGGCTTTCGCGGGGAGGCGTTGGCAAGCATCGCCCAGGTTGCGCGGGTAAGCCTGACCAGCCGTACTCCGGATGCCGATAGCGCCTGGAAGATCATGTTGGAGCCGGGTCTCGCGGGCGCGCCCCCGGCGCCTGCGGCACATCCTTCAGGCACCTCGGTCGAGGTTTCACAGTTATTTTTCTCGGTTCCGGCACGGCGTAAATTTTTGCGCCGACCAGCGACCGAGTTTGCTCATATCGCCGAGGTCGTTCGCCGCCTGGCCCTGGCGAATCCCGCGGTTGGATTTTGTCTCGAACACGATGGCCGGCCCGTAATCGAGGTAAGTCCCGCAACGTCCGCACTGCGTTTCAGGCAGATCATAGGCCAGCGCCCGACGGCCGATTTCCTCGACTTGGATTCCCGGATAGGCCCGCTGCATATATATGGCCACATCGAACGGCCGACGGCCGCCGATTCCCGGGGACAACCGCAATATCTCTATGTCAATGGCCGCTGGATCCGCGATCGCGTGGTTTCTCATGCGCTGGAGCAGGCCTATCGGGATGTGCTGTTTCACGGCCGGAAGCCGGCCTGGGTGCTGTTCCTCGAATTATCGCCGGAGCGGGTGGATGTCAACGTTCATCCGATGAAACACGAGGTGAGGTTTCGTGAACCCCGGGCGGTGCATGAGGCGGTCTATGAATCGATCAAGGCTGGGTTGGCACGGACCCGAGCGAAGGTGGTCGTTACCGAATCAGCGCATTCATCACTGTATACGAACCGATCCGGAACCGCTACGCGGGATATAAATTTTGACTGGACCCGACTTGCGGAATCCGCAAACCGCTATGTCTCCGAGCCGGTGCCGATGGCCCGCGCCCGGGAGTTTCAATCGGCCTCTCGCGCCGAACCACCAGCCTTACCCGACTTTTCCCACGAGCATCCCCTGGGGCGCGTGTTAGGCCAGATCGGCACCTTGTACCTGGTTACCGAAACGGCGCATGGTTTGGCCATTATCGATGCGCATGCGGCGCATGAACGGGTGCTGTACGAGCGCTTGAAGCGGGGCCAGCGAGCCGGGGATGCGGTGCAACGCCTGCTGGTGCCGGTCGAGGTGCGCCTGGATGCGGCGGCAGTAGAACATTTGTTGGAAGCTCGGACGGTGCTGGAATCGCTGGGGTTTGAACTGGATCGGATCACCCCGGATGCCGTTGCCGTGCGCTCGGTTCCGGCCCTGCTGAGCCACTTGTCACCGGCCGAGTTGGTCGAGGATCTCGTTGCTGTGCTGGAGCGTGAAGGTTCGGCAGAAACCATGGTGGATCTTGCCGCGGATAGGGTTCTGGCCGATTTCGCCTGTCGGGCCGCTATACGCTCGGGGCGCCGGTTGGATCCCGAGGAAATGGAGGCCCTGGTGCGACAGATGGAAACCACTCCCCGGGCCGATCAATGTAATCATGGTCGACCCAGCTGGGTGGAACTGAACCTGGAGGCGCTGGATCGGTTGTTTCGGCGCGGGCGATGAGCCTACCCCTACTGTGTCTGATGGGGCCCACCGGCACCGGGAAAAGTGCTATTGGGATGGATCTTGCCCAGCGCCTGGGCGGGGAAATTATCAGCGTGGATTCGGCCATGATCTATCGGGGGATGGACATTGGTACCGCGAAGCCCGGCCGCGGCGACCGCGCGCGTATCCGGCATCACCTGATCGATATTCGGGATCCGGTGGAGCGCTACAGTGCGGGCGAGTTTACCACCGATGCGCGGCGGGTGATTACGGAAATCCGCGCCCGGGGAAAAGTTCCCATTCTGGTTGGAGGAACATTCTTATATTTCCGCGCCTTGCTCAAGGGGCTTTCCCGGCTCCCAGATGCGAATCTCACGGTCCGGGCCGCAATTCGAGCCAGGGCAGAGCGGCGGGGTTGGGGAAGTTTACATGCGGATCTGGCCCGTCTCGATCCACAAAGCGCCGCGCGTATTCATGTGAATGATCGCCAGAGGATCGAGCGGGCACTGGAGTTATATTGGCTCACCGGCCTGTCGCCGAGTCAGCTGTATGCCCGTGACGGGAGGAGGGAAACAGCAAATTATGATGCACTGCGTTATGCGTTGTGGCCGGTGGACCGTGAAATGTATACGCGCCGGCTCGAAACCCGCTTTCATGCCATGTTGGCGGCAGGGTTGGTCGACGAGGTGCGTTACCTGCACGTCCAGGCCGGTTTGACTCCCGATTGTCCCGCGGCGCGAGCTGTGGGTTACCGTCAGTTAGGAGCCTGGTTGGGGGGGAAGTATGATTTCGAAGAGGCAGTCCGGCGGGCCGTGGTGGCAACCCGACGTTACGCCAAACGCCAGCTAACCTGGCTGCGGGGAGAACCCGGATTGATACGTATCCCGATGGCAAGCACGGCGATGGAACAAATCCTGCATCATTGGCGGAGCGTCATCCGCTGATACTGGCCTCCCGATTTACTACGCCGGCATGGTACGATACAAATTTATTCGTCGTGGTTTCCAAGTCACCACGGAAGAAACTGCAAAAAGGTATCAAAACGGAGATGAATACCATGGCCAAGGCCCATAATCTACAAGATCCATTCCTGAACATGCTGCGTAAAGATCATGTGCCGGTGAATGTCTATCTGGTCAATGGCATTAAGTTGACCGGGCAAATCGAAGCCTTCGATCAATTCGTGATCGTGCTTAAAAACGCCACCAGCCAGATGATTTATAAACATGCCGTCTCTACCGTACAGCCTGCCCGCAGGGTCAGTATGCCGCGGTCGGATTATGACCAATCGGGAGAAGAGTCGCCGGATTCTTCCTTTGATGATTCCGAGGAGGAACTTGCGGAAAGGTTCTGAGACCGTTTTGCGCCCCGGTGGGGAACGAGCGATCTTGGTTCATCGCGCTGGAACATGCTGCGCCGGGGGCGGCAGTCCGATCAAGAATGAATTTTTCGCCTTGGCACAGGCTGCGGGGGCTCAAGTTGTCGGTCAGGTATATAACCGCCGTTTACGCCCGGATCCGCGACTTTTTATTGGTAGTGGAAAGGCTGCTGAGCTTGCCGTTCAGGTTACCGCGCTCGAGGCCGATCTGGTGCTCGTGGATGAATCTTTGAGTCCCGCCCAAGAACGCAATATTGAACGGGTGGTTCACGCTAGAGTGTTGGATCGTACCGGGCTCATCCTGGATATATTCGCTCGGCGGGCGCGAAGTTTTGAGGGCCGGATTGCGGTGGAGCGGGCCCAACTGAAGCACTTGTCTACCCGCCTGGTGCGTGGCTGGACTCACTTGGAGCGTCAGAAGGGTGGCATCGGATTGCGTGGACCGGGGGAGACCCAGCTGGAAGTGGATCGGCGCCTCATAGGCCGGCGGATCCGTCAGCTTGAAGGGCGGCTGGAAACAGTTGCACGGCGCCGTGCCGGCGGGCGCATGCTGCGCCGCCGCAACGGTATTCCAGTGTTTGCATTGGTCGGTTATACCAATGCCGGCAAGACCACGCTGTTCAACCGCTTGACCCGGGCGAATGCCTATGTCGCGGATCAGTTGTTTGCAACCCTGGATCCGCTGTTGAGGCGGATCAATATGCCGGGTATAGGGAAGGCGATTCTCGCCGATACTGTGGGGTTTGTCAGTGAGTTGCCGCATGAGCTTATCGATGCCTTCAAGGCCACTCTCAGCGAAGCACGGGAAGCCGATCTATTGATTCATGTCATTGATGCAGCCGACCCGGAAAGCGCTGAACACGTGGGCGTAGTCAACCGGGTGTTAGCGGAGATCGGTTGCGCCCACACTCCCCAGCTCGAGGTCTATAACAAGATCGACCAGATGAATGGGATTCCCGGATGGCGCCCCGGTTCTCGTGAACATCCTCCGCGTGTCTATCTTTCCGCAATGAGTGGAATGGGTGTCGCCACGTTGATCCGGAGTATGGGCGAGGCCTGCGGATTGTCATCGCCCGCCATTCGCCTTGAACTGGATTCTGCTGCGGGTCGCTTTCGGGCGCGCCTGTTCGCATTGGATGCAGTGGTCGATGAGACACCACGTCCGGAGGGAGGCTGGATGCTGCAGGTGCGGATGCCCGAGGCTGTGCTGGAAAGTTTACGCCGACATTTCGCCCCCGAGTGTGCCCGGCGGATTGATGTCGATGTATACTAAAAAATACGGAGTTCAGAGGAAAAAATGAAACCACGGAGGGGCCGTCGTGCTAGACTGCTCCACCGTTTGCCATGTATGACGTTGCTTGGGTGATGTCCTCGAAAGGTGTGAGAATTCATTTAAAATGAGCAGGAATGAGTCCGGGCGCGATCATGACCCGTGGAATGGAGGACGCGAAGAAGGCAACGTCGATGAAATGGTGCGCCGGATTCGCAACCGTTTGCGCCAATGGAAGCAACACCCGCGCCGAGCTTCCACGGGTAAGTCGCCTCCTTCCGGGTTTCGGTTCCGTTGGTGGATGGGGTTACCCATTCTGCTGGTCATTTGGCTGCTGACAGGGTTTTATCAGGTCCCCGCCAATAACAGGGCCGTGCAACTTCGTTTTGGCGCCTATACCGGGCTCAGCGGTCCCGGCCTGCATTGGAATTGGCCCTGGCCGATAGCCAATACACTCTTGGTGGATGTGTCTGAGCAGCGATCGATCAGCCAACGCGAAACCATGTTAACCCAGGACGGGAAATTGGCCAGCCTTGGACTGACATTGCATTATCGGGTCACCCGTCCGGTCACTTATCTGTTCAGCCTGGCGCATCCCGTCCAATTTTTGAGTGCCCTGGCGCGTAATGCCGCGATTCAGGTAGCAGCTACACACACACTTGCCGAACTCCAGGACGCGCGGCTGAGTAATATCGAGGCGGTATTAACTCGGCGGTTGACCGCAATCGTGAATGCGGATCGATTCGGCATTGTCTTGAGTTCGGTTACTCTTGGGCAAATTCGATTTCCCGGGTCGGTGGCTTCAGTGCAGATGCGTCTCAATCGTACCGGGAAACAGATTGAAGCAGCACGCAGAAAGGCTAGAGTGGAGGCCCGGGCCATGTTGGTTAAGGCTCAGGAGCAGGCCCGGGTGGTTATTACCAAGGCAAAGCGTGCCGCGGCGGACCAAATTGCCCGGGCTCGGGTAGAGATTTCCCGGTTCAATGCATTGTTACCGGCCTGGAGAAAAAACCCGTCCGTTTTGAAAATGTTACTGCGTGGCCAGGCTCGCGCCGAGGCTTTGTCTATAGCCCCCAGGGTGGTGGTGGTTGGCCCTGTGCGGGTGGTTAGCCTGTCACGTTTGCCACCGGCGGCAAGCGTACCGGCCCCCGCCAGCACACCGGTTACGCAGGCCAAGTCCGGGAGCAAACCGTGAAGAACCCGAATATGCGAGCTCCGGCTATCGGTGCGTTTTTGGTGGCGCTCGCCCTGGTTGTTTTTGCTTCTACCTATGTGTTGAAACCAGGGCAGGCAGCCTTGGTATTACGGAACGGGCAGGTCAGTTCCGGCCAGTCCAGCCCCGGGCTGCACTGGAAATGGCCCCTACTCGATCGTGTCATTATTCTGGATACTCGCGTGAGGCTGGTAAGCGGCCAATCCAATAGTAAGCCCAAGCAGCCTCGGCGACAAGCCACGCCGAATTACGCTTACACTTTGGCCTGGCGGATTTCCAGTCCACGCGTCTACTACCGGGCGACTCACGATAATCCCGCTTCCGTGGGTGCCCGGTTTAATGCCGTGGCACAGAAGGTATTCAGTAATCCGGAGATCAAGGAGATGGGGACGGTTACCGTTTCGGTTCTTGAGGGAAAACTGCTCGGAGCAGCTCGGGCGGAAGCCGCGAAACTGGGTATTACGCTGGAGGGTGTCTATATTACCGCGGCATCTCTACCTGATCGGAACCGGGAACAAATTGTCGCTAAAATGACGACGGTGGCAACGACTCGCCTCACGGCCGCGAAACTGCAAATAGACCAAGCCGTTCGCCAGATTCGGCAGGCAGCGGCAGACAAGCGTGAGGCCCTGCTCGTCACCGCGCAAATACAGGCGGCCAAGGTGCGTGGCGGCAGCGAAGCCCAGGTGGCGGAATGGTATGCGCAAGCCGAACGGCGCGCCCCTGGGTTTTTCCGTTTCTTTTTTGCGCTGGAAGAGGAACGGCGGGCTTTGTTCAAAGGTGATACCCGCGTAGTGGTTATCTCAACGGCAAGTCCCTGGTTTAAAACATTGGATCAGGGGAATGGGAAGCAGCGCAAGCACTGATTTTACTGGATACTCATGCGGATTCTCATGGCAGCTATCGCCATTGCGTTGGTCATCGAAGGTCTGCTCCCCTTTCTCAGCCCCGCAGTATTTCGTTCCGGCTTGAGGTCTATGTTGGAACTCGATGACCGGATCCTGCGCATAATAGGGTTTGTAGCGATAGCACTGGGGGTCGCCTTGCTTTATCTAAGCCGCTCCATGGAGTAAATATGGGTAAGAATATCGTTGTGGTTGGAACCCAGTGGGGAGATGAGGGGAAAGGTAAGCTGGTTGATATTTTGACGCAACGAGCCAAGGCCGTGGTGCGCTTCCAGGGCGGGCATAATGCCGGGCATACCATTGTGGTGGAGGGTCGGTGCACCGTGTTGCATCTGGTTCCCTCCGGTGTGCTTCATGAATGGGTTCGTTGCCTGATAGGCAATGGGGTGGTGCTGGATCCGGCGGCATTGTTTTACGAGTTGGATTTGCTGCGTGAGGCGGGAATTCCGGCACAGGAACGCTTAGGCGTAAGCGCCGCCTGCCCGTTGATCCTGCCTTCGCATATTGCCTTGGACCAGGCTCGGGAGCAGGCGAAGGGAACCGCTGCCATCGGTACGACCGGCCGTGGCATTGGCCCCGCTTACGAAGACAAAGTGGCACGTCGCGCCGTTCGCGTTGGTGATCTGTTTCGGCGCGAATGTTTTGCCGCCAAGCTGGGTGAAGTTCTAAATTTTCACAACTTTATCCTGGAACATTATTTCCATGCTCCGACCATCGATTTCCAGCAAACTCTGGAGCGATATCTGGAGTTGGGAGAACGACTGAGTCCACTGGTTACCGATGTTGCTGCGGAATTATCGCGGTTGCGTCATCAAGGGGCCAATGTTTTGTTTGAAGGCGCCCAGGGAACCTTGCTCGATATCGATGTCGGGACTTACCCCTTTGTCACTTCTTCGAACACGACCGCCGGCGCGGCCGCTACAGGATCGGGCATCGGGCCACGGGAAATAGATGTCGTGCTGGGGGTAGTCAAGGCCTACACCACCCGGGTGGGGAGCGGACCTTTACCGACCGAGTTGGCCGGTAATTTGGGTGAGGCATTGGCTCGACGCGGTCGGGAGTTCGGCTCGACAACCGGCAGGGCAAGGCGCTGCGGCTGGTTCGATGCCGTAGTGCTGCGCCGTGCCGTCATTAACAACAGCGTATCCTGCCTGGCGGTTACCAAGCTGGATGTGCTGGATGAGTTGGATACGATTCGCGTCGCGGTTGCCTATCGGTTTCGAGGCAGGGAACTGGCGGATGCTCCCATCGGTGCCGAAGCCTATGCCACCGCTAAACCGATCTATATCGATCTGCCGGGATGGAAACAATCGACCGTGGGCATTACGCGCTATGAAGATTTACCGGTCAATGCCCGTGGCTATTTAAGCAAACTGGAGGAACTTGCCGGGGTCCCCATCGCCATGATCTCAACGGGGCCCGGGCGTGAACAGACCATCATCAGGCAAGATCCCACGCAGATCGATGCCGGCTGGGAACCCGTCGGTCTTGGGGAATCGTAGCAAGCGCGGTGGAAAGCGGGTCAAAATATTTTAGGTTTTATAGCACATAGTGGGGCCATGCAACGAGGGGTCGGAATTTTTTTGGACGCTATCCTATTAATTAATGCAGTAGATTATTCCTAAGTCCGGCAGGTTCCTAGCCGGGGATATCACTCCAGTCTAGCACTACCTTCCCGGAGTGGCCCGAGCGCATGATGTCAAACCCTTCCTGGAACTGTTTACAGGGTAATTGGTGCGTCAGGATCGGCGTCAAGTCAAGTCCGGAGTCTAGCATGGCAATCATTTTGTACCAGGTTTCAAACATTTCGCGTCCATAAATCCCCTTGAGCACGAGACCCTTGAAGATAACCTGACTCCAGTCGATTGCCGCCTCGGCGGACGAAATGCCGAGCAAGGCTATCTTTCCCCCATTGGCCATGACGCCGAGCATTTGGCGCAATGCCCGGGGATTACCCGACATTTCCAGTCCGATATCGAAGCCTTCCTTCATGCCGAGTTCCCGCATGGCCTCTGCAATGGACTCATGCTCGACATTCACCACCCGGTCTGCGCTCATGTTCCGGGCTAGGCCGAGGCGGTAGTCGTTGATGTCGGTGACGACAATTTTTCTGGCTCCGGCATGGCGGGCGATGGCCGCCGCCATGCAGCCGATGGGACCGGCACCGGTGATCAGCACATCTTCACCAACCAGATCGAAGGACAGCGTGGTGTGGGTGGCATTACCGAAGGGATCCAGAAATGCGGCAATGGCATCGGGGATGGAATCCGGCAGAGGGGTGGTGTTGAGCGCCGGCAGAGCCAGGTATTCAGCAAAGGCGCCGGGGCGATTGACGCCGATACCCTGTGTGTTAGGGCAGAGATGGCGTCTTCCGGCACGACAGTTGCGGCAATAACCGCAGGTGATATGGCCTTCTCCCGAAACGCGTTGCCCTACCTTGAGTCCTTGGACTTCGCTGCCCAGCGTGACGATTTCACCGACGAACTCATGCCCCACGACCATGGGAACCGGGATGGTTTGCCGGGCCCATTCGTCCCAATTGTAAATGTGGATGTCGGTACCGCAGATCGCGGTCTTGTGTATTTTGATCAGAACATCATTGTGTCCGAGCAGGGGTTCGGGCACCTCTTCACACCAGATGCCCGGTTTGGCCCGGGACTTGACCAGCGCCTTCATACCGATCGACCGATTATGTGAAGTTTCAGTCCCACCTTTTCAAAGGCGGCCAGTGCCCGGTCCAGGTGGGCACGGGTCAGGGCCGCCGACATCTGGGTGCGGATGCGAGCCTTCCCCCTGGGAACCACCGGATAGGAAAAGCCGGTGACGTAAACGCCCTCGTCGAGCAACCGGGCGGCCATTTCCTCGGCTAGGTGGGCGTCGCCGAGCATCACCGGGATGATTGGGTGTTCGCCGGGAATCAAATTGAATCCGAGGGTTTCGAGCCCGGCGCGGAAGTAACTCGCATTCTCATGCAAGCGTTTGCGCAGTTCGGCGTTTTCCTCCAGTTTATCGAGTACGTGAATCGTGGTGGCGGCAATGGCGGGAACGAGCGAGTTGGAAAACAGGTAGGGGCGTGATCGCTGACGCAACCATTCGATGATTTCCCGTCGTCCAGCGGTTACGCCGCCGGAGGCGCCGCCGAGTGCCTTGCCGAAGGTGGTGGTAATGATGTCGACTCGGCCCATTACGCCGCGGTATTCGTGGCTTCCGCGGCCATTGGCTCCCATGAATCCGGTGGCGTGAGAGTCGTCCACCATCACCAGTGCCGTGTAGCGTTCGGCCAGGTCACAGATCTCTTTCAGGTTGGCCACCACACCGTCCATTGAAAAGACCCCGTCGGTGGCAATCAGCCGCACCCGGGCATTAGCGCTTTCCTGCAGCCGCACCTCCAGTTCGGCCATGTCGTTGTTACGGTAACGCAGGCGCCGGGGCTTGCTCAGGCGTACCCCGTCTATGATGCTTGCATGGTTCAGCTCGTCGGAGATGATCGCGTCTTCTTCTCCGAGTAACGTTTCGAACAGTCCGCCGTTGGCATCGAAACACGAGGCGTAGAGGATGGCATCATCCATGCCTAGAAAACGGCTGATGTGCGCCTCGAGTTCCTTGTGTACGGTTTGTGTTCCGCAAATAAAGCGGACCGAGGCCATGCCGTAGCCATAGCGGTTCAGTGCTGCCTGGGCGGTTCGAATCAGATCCGGGTTCCCGGCCAAGCCGAGATAGTTGTTGGCGCATAAATTAATGGCTTGCCTGCCATCGGCCAATTCGATCTCCGCTCCCTGCGGGCCTGCGAGAATGCGCTCGGACTTGTATAAACCCTCGCGGTGAAGTTGTTCAATGGCATCGGTCAGGAAGTCGAGTGAAGGGCGTGGCATTTTCGGACTCCGGATTGGTTTGAGACATTATACTTTTGCGGTGATGGATGCGAGTGATGAATCGGTTCCGATTCGGCTGGACCGGTGGCTGTGGGCGGCTCGGTTTTACAAGACCCGACCCCGGGCCACCGCTGCGGTCAAGGCGGGTCATGTGCGTGTCGATGACTCGGTGGCCAGGGCCGGGAGGCGATTGCGTGGTGGCGAGAGGTTGATAATTCGCTGCGAAGGCGTGCAGCGGGAGATCCTCGTGCTGGGACTCTCCGGGCGTCGTGGACCTGCCGCCGTCGCCCGGTTGCTATACCGGGAATCGGCTGCGAGCCTGGCTGCGGTCGCCGCGGCAAGGGATCAGCACAGGCAAGAATTGCGGATGCCTCGGAGTCGGCCCGGGCGCCGTGACCGACGACTTTTGGCGAAACTCAAGAGGCGTGGCGACTGATTGGTGTCGAACATGCGACAATATTAATGCTTGAACTCAAAAGGCGGGTCATGAAACGGTTAAAGGCGGTCTCCGGCGTTGCAAGCGGCGGTAAATACACCACCGAGCAGGGTTTTACTGCGGTTAAGAACGGTATAAAGGCCCGATCTCGGGGTGCGGAAGCGACGGATTCCGTACCCAAGCCGGCCTGGTTACGGGTACGACTACCGGGCGGAACGGGATATGAGTCAATCAAACGGAATGTACATGGGCATCGCTTGGCCACCGTTTGTGAAGAGTCCATGTGCCCGAATATCAGCGAATGCTGGACGCAGGGAACCGCAACTATCATGATCATGGGTTCGGTGTGTACCCGTGCCTGCCGTTTTTGTGCCGTGGATACGGGTAATCCGCACGGTTGGCTGGACCCGGAGGAGCCGCGGCGCACGGCCGACTCGGTACATCTCATGGGGCTCGGGTACGTGGTTATCACCTCGGTCGATCGCGATGATCTCGAGGATGGAGGAGCGGCGCATTATGCCGCTTGCGTGAGGGAAATCCGCCGTGTCAACCCGAAGACCGCCGTCGAGGCGCTCACTCCGGATTTCCGTGGCGATAAAGCTGCTATTGCGACCGTGGTGGACTCGGGCCTGCAAGTTTATGCTCAGAACCTGGAAACGGTCGAGCGTTTGACCGGCATGGTGCGGGATCGGCGCGCGGGGTACCGCCAAACGCTGGATGTGTTGGCTTACGCCAAGCGGCATCGTCCCGATCTATTTACCAAGACCAGTCTCATGCTGGGGCTCGGCGAAAGCGAGGATGAGATCCGCCATGCCTTGGATGATTGTCGCGCGGCCAGGGTGGATATCGTTACCCTGGGCCAGTATCTGCAGCCGACGAAGAATCATCTTCCGGTCCGGCGTTATGTTCCGCCCGAGGATTTTTCCCGCTATCGCGAGTGGGGTCTTGAACGGGGATTCATGGAAGTGGTCTCCGGCCCGTTTGTGCGCTCGAGTTATCGCGCCAAACAGGTGTTTGAGCACAATAATGTCGGTCTGCCCGTCGGGGAATAATCGTGCTGATCTGAGGGCCGTTCCGAGAGTATATTGGGCCGGGGGAGAGGCATTGGTTCACGCTTTTCGTTTGTTGCTGTTGCCAAGAGGTTGATTCATGGAAAATTACATGAAGGCCATGGTGTTGGACGGGCCGGGCGGGCGGTTGGTGGAGCGGCGTATCCCCCGACCCCGGCCCGGGCCGGGGGAGATCCTGGTTCGGGTCCACGCCTGTGGCGTCTGTCGCACGGACCTGCATATCCTCGATGGGGACTTGGTGCCGCCGTCCTGGCCGGTGATTCCCGGCCACGAGGTCGTGGGGCACGTAGCGACCTTGGGCGATGGCGTCGAAGGGTTTTCTCTCGGCACACGGGTGGGTGTGGCCTGGCTCGGGGGCGCTTGCGGCGAGTGCGAATATTGTCTTCGTGGCGAGGAGAATTTGTGTCCGAAGGCCGAGTTTACTGGCTTCTCCCGCCCCGGCGGATACGCACAATATTTGGCCGCACGCGCCGATTTCGTCTATCGGTTGCCGCCGGGAGAAGACCTCTCGATGGCGCCGCTTCTGTGCGCCGGCCTGATCGGCTACCGTACCTGGCGTCTGGCGGGCCGGGCGGAACGGGTGGGTCTCTACGGTTTCGGGGCCGCGGCCCACATACTGGCGCAGATTTTGCGCGTACAGGGCAAACGGGTCTATGCCTTCACGCGACCGGGCGATGAACGCACCCAAGCGTTCGCGCGTCGACTCGGCGCCGCCTGGGCCGGGGGGTCGGACGAGATGCCGCCCGAGCCGCTGGATGCAGCGCTGATATTCGCACCGGTGGGCGCTCTGGTTCCCGCCGCGCTTGCCGCGGTACGCCCCGGCGGCAGCGTAGTCTGCGGCGGCATCCACATGTCCGATATCCCCCGGTTCCCCTATTCCCTGCTATGGGGGGAAAGAAGGCTGTGTTCGGTGGCGAACCTGACCCGCGCCGACGGCGTGGATTTTTTCCGGGTGACCCGGGAGTCCCGACTGGATATCGCGACGCATCCCTATCCGCTCGGCGCGGCGAATGAGGCGCTGGACGATCTGCGCGCCGGCAGATTTGAAGGTGCTGCCGTGTTGACCCCGGAAACAGACGATGTTTGAGCCCCGAAAGACTACTCCGCACATCGATGATAAACCCGGCTTGTATGCGGCACTGGAGCAACAGGTAGAGGCCTTACTGGACGGGGAGCATGAGCGCATCGCCAATGCGGCCAACTTGGTTGCTTTATTATTTCATTCCCTGCCGCAACTGAACTGGGCCGGATTTTATTTCCTGAGCGGAAACGAGTTGGTACTGGGTCCATTTCAAGGTCTTCCCGCCTGCGTACGGATCCCCCTCGGGCGCGGGGTTTGTGGCGCCGCAGCCGAGCGGCGCGAAACTTTAATTGTAGATGATGTAAGTACTTTTACGGATCATATCGCCTGTGATGTCCATTCCCGATCGGAAATCGTGGTCCCATTGAATGCCGCCGATGGGGTATTGATTGGAGTGCTGGATCTGGATGCGCCGGTGGTGAAGCGTTTTGATGCCGAAGATCGGGTGGGGCTCGAGCGGATCGTCGCGCGCTGGATCGCCGCGATTGATCGTTGATCCGGTGCCGCTCTATGGCCCAACCAATTGACCCGCGGGGCCTTCCCCTGATCGAGTGGGTGGATCAGCGTATATAGGGGGTGAGGTATAGGGGATGAGAGACAAAGAGCCATACAGGCGGATATTGGGCATCCAGGCACCGTGTGAGGTCTCGGAGATTGAACCGGAGCTGAAGGCAGGCGAGGTCAAGGTGCATGTGGGGCAGAAGCCGGAGGCCAGGCAGATCTGTCCAAAATGCGGAGCCTGCTGTCCCGGCTATGACCGACGGCCTCGGCAGTGGCGGCATTTGGACACTTGCCGGCTCAAGACGCTACTGGTGGCGGAGCTGCCTCGGATCCGGTGCGCGGAGCCGGGTTCGGGCTTTGGTGCGCTGTATGAGGCGTTGGTGATTGACTGATGCAAAAAGGCCTCGACCCAGGCGGTGTAAAGTGGATCCCATTGTCAAGGCAGAAAGCAGCTGAATTCAAGCTGTGTATTCTGTCCCATCCGTAGCTATGCGGCGCTGCTCCGATTTCTTGTTTGGCGTGTGTACCATGCTTTCTGTAAATTGGTCTGAGGCGCAAGTGACAGGCCATGGCGTATTCTTTCGAAGGGATTTTTTACCAACCAAACGAAAGGAGACAACCGATGGCCTGTTGAGTCAAGGATACCACCCCATTGGAAGGGGTCTATGGAATACTCAGCGAGTACGGGTTTGCGGGGATGCGCAAGGCGCTGGACGAGACCCGGCGCCTGGAGCAGAAGAGCGCGCCGATCTGAAGGGGATGCGCTGGGCGCTGTTGCACGATTACAACGACCTCAGCGCCGCCGCCCGCGCCGAACTCGACCCCTTGCTCGCCAGACTGACCACCCGGCGCACCGCGAGGGCCTGGGTTTAGCGCGAATAACTGCGCGAGATCCTTGATCGCAAACAGATCCATGTCGTCTCCGGCCTCCTTCGGTAGTGGTGCACCAACGTCATGCGCTCCAAGGTTGCCCAGATGATCCGCAATCACTTCGAGGGCATCGTCGCCTGGGCACAGACCCGACAAACCAATGGCTTCCTGGAAGCCCTCAACGGGCTGTTCCAGTCCGCCAAGCGCAGAGCACGTGGCT
>JALUYA010000023.1 GCA_027018875.1 Gammaproteobacteria bacterium | reverse complement strand
ATACCACGTGCCAGGGGGCGACAATCCCCAGGGCAGTCTCGAAAAGCCGCTCGTTCATCAGGGTCCGGTCCGTTATCAGTGAGGTACGGCTACTATAGGGCTACCCACTCAGATTTCAAAAGAGGCATAATTCAGCGCTACCGGAATACCGGCCATGCTTGGGCCTGAGTCCCTGTTCAGTCCGAGGCAATGGCTCCATCCAGGCACTTTATTGGATCAGGCTCCCCTGTTATTGGCGGTATTGTCGGCTAACACGATCTTATCGTTGATCGTTACCATCGGCGTCGCCGGAATCCGCGCCAAATTCCTACCTGCCGAACGTCCGCGGATACCGATTCGGCTGATGTTACTGGGTATGCTCCTTCCGGGCTTCGGACCGGTACTGATCGCCCTAATCGGGATTCTATCGCCCCTGCTGGGACACCACCAGCTTTGGATTCGGGGTCGGCGGGCTACCCCCCCGCCCTTTGCTCCCGAAATCCCAGTTTATGCGGCCCATTTCGGAGCCGCCGGTGCCAGTATCCGCCTGCGCCACGGGGGAGATGACCCGGAATCGGTCCGGGCACTACTCGCCATCGAACGCCACAAGAGCACTTATGATGTGGCCCTGCTGCGCGAGGCGATGGGCGCATCCAGCGAGACGCTACGACTGCTTGCCTACAGCAGTCTCGACCGCCGCGAAAGCACTATCCAACAGCTAATTTATCGACTCGATTCCGCCCTGGCAAGCGCCACCGGCACCCAGGCTGCGATGCTGCACCGTGAACTGGCTGGGCTGCATCTCGAACTCATCTACCAAGGACTAAGTCGTGAAACCCTGGCAACACACCATCTCGAGCAAGCCTCTCATCATCTCGTGTCCGCCCGACCATTTTATTCTGCGGACTCCCGCCTGGCCCTCATCGAATCCCAGCTCGCCCTGCACCAAGGCAACTCCACGCGGGCCATGGAGGCCCTTGCCCGTGCCGACCGGGCGGGTGCAGCCGCGGCCCGCGTAATTGCCTACCGGGCCGAAATCGCCTGGAAGGCCCACGACTATGCCGAAGTCAAACGCCAACTGGCCAGCAACCCCCTGCTCGCCTGTCTGCCGAAAATCGGTCCCGTAATCCAGCGTTGGCGAAAATCGTGCCAATTATAGATCTGCCCCGTCTTGCCGTGGGCGAACACACCGATATTTGCCTGCTACTCGAGGGCACCTATCCCTATGTCAAGGGCGGCGTATCCAGTTGGGTGCATCAACTGTTGATCGGCCTCCCAAATCTGAAATTCTCCATTGTGTTCCTGGGTAGTCGATCCAGCGACTACCCCAGCGAACCGCAATACGAATTTCCTCCCAATCTGATGCACCTGGAACGCCACTATCTGTTCGACCTAAACGATGAGATCAACCCCCATCCAGGGCGCCAGGATCGCAACACCATCCATGCTATCGGCCAGCTTCACGCCGATCTCGCCAGCCGGGAACAGCCACTGGCCATGTTGCTGGATCCGGGCCGTTACCTACAGCGCAAGGGCCCTCTCGGAGAGGCCGAATTTCTTTACGGCATGTCGTCTTGGCGCTATATCACGCGCCAATACGATGAACGCTCTACGGAACCTTCATTCGTCGACTACTTCTGGACTGTGCGCAACCTACATCGCCCCTTGTGGCAACTCGCGCACATTGTCTCAACCTTACCCCGATCCTCGATTTATCACAGCATCTCGACCGGCTATGCAGGACTACTTGGTGCCTTTGCCGCACATTCGTTCAATCGCCCCTATGTGCTAATGGAGCATGGCATCTACACCAAGGAGCGGCGTATCGAACTGATGAATGCCGAATGGATTCACGACAACCGAAATATTTTCCAGCGCGATGCGACCGAATTGAGCTACCTGCGCGAAATGTGGGTGCGATTCTTCGAAACCATGGGCCGTCTTGCCTATACGCAGGCACATCCCATCATCAGTCTCTACGAGGCCGCCCGTACCCAGCAGATCCACGATGGCGCCAAACCGGAACATACCCGTATTATCCCCAACGGAATCAAGATCGAACGTTTCGTCCCGTTACGACGTGACCCCACCACCGCCCCCCCCCTCGTGTTATGTCTACTGGGTCGAGTGGTTGCAATCAAGGACATCAAAACCTACATTCGCGCGGTACGAATCGTCATCAATCGATTACCACAAGCCGAGGCATGGGTCGTCGGTCCCGAGGACGAAGATCCCGAATATGCCGAGGAATGCCATAATCTCGCTATCAACTTGGACCTAGGCGGACGGCTGCGCTTTCTCGGCTTCCGGCGTCCCGAGAATATCCTGCCTCGATCCGGCGTATTGGTGCTGAGTTCGATCAGTGAAGGCCTGCCCCTGGTCATCCTCGAGGCCTTTGCTGCGGGCCTTCCAGTGGTCGCTACCGACGTCGGCGCCTGTTCCGAACTCATCAATGGTCGATCCGGCGAGGATGCGGCGATCGGTCGTGCGGGTCGGATAGTCGGACTCGCCGATCCCGAGGCACTAGCGGCCGCTTGCATCGAACTCCTCGATAATTCTACGGCTTATGCCGCTGCCCGCGCTGCAGCGATTCGCCGAGTCGAGCGCTACTATACCCGCCGGCAGATGCTAGATTCGCTGCGCATGAGCTACGTGGAGGCGCAAAACTGATGGCTGGAATCGGCTTCGAATTGCGCCACATGAGCCGCAGCGAGAGCTACTGGGGCCTGCTTCGCGCCTATGCCTATGCCGGCGCCATCGGTTCGGGGCCCTGGGTGCTGTCTATCCTCGCCGTGCTGATACTCGGGTTCCTGAGTATCGGTGTGGTGATCCCACCTCGTTTGATCAATCAATTTCAGGTCACAGTCACTTGGCTGATCGCCTGCAGCCTAATCTATACGGGAAGCGCACAGCTAGGCTATACCCGCTATATTGCCGACCGCTTGTTCCAGCGCGAGCAAAAGAGCGTAGTCCCCACCCTGAACGCCCTGTTATTGGTCATTCTTGCGCCCGGTTTCGGGCTCGGCATCGCCGCCATTTGGCTACTGGTGCCCGACACCTCACTCAGCTATCGCCTGATTTTACTCACCACCTTCCTGGTGCTCTCGGCGGTGTGGCTGCTTACCGTGCTCCTGTCGGGACTCAAACGCTACCGCGGATTACTTTTACTTTATGCCCTGGGCTACGGCTCGGCACTTGGACTCGGCCTGAGCCTACGATTCCTTGACCTCAACGGCCTGCTGCTCGGCTTTCTGCTCGGCCAGTTCCTGCTGCTCACGGGGATGATGATGCTGGTATGGAGGGAATACCCGAGTATCCGATTGTTCGACTTCGATTTCCTCGGCCGCCGGCACATACGTCCCTGGTTGCTGGCAGCCGGAATGTTTTTCAACCTTGGCGTATGGGCAGACAAGTTCCTGTTCTGGCTATGGCCCCCGACCAGCCGGGCAATTATCGGTCATCTGCGCGCCTCGATCATCTACGATACGCCGATTTTTTTGGCCTATTTCACCATTATCCCCGGCATGGCGGTCTTTCTGCTACGCATGGAAACCGACTTCGCCCACGCTTATGAACGCTACTACGAGGCGGTTCGTAGCGGCGGAGCATTATCAACCCTGCGGGATTATCGCGTGGAAATGGTACGGGCCGCGCGCAAAGGCCTCTACGACATCATCAAGGTGCAGGGCGTCACCCTGTTTTTTGTGATCGCGCTCGGTCCCCGGCTGCTCAAGGTCTTCGGGCTAACCTCGCTCTACGCTCCGCTGCTGAACATCGACAGCATCGGCGTCGCTCTGCAAGTACTGCTCATGGCGGCATTAAACATTCTGTTCTATCTCGATCGACTGCGGGCGGCGGCTCTCATCACCATTCTGCTGTTTGTTTCCAACTTCGCCCTCAGCGCCCTAACCCTATACCTCGGGCCATTCTACTTCGGGTACGGCTTCGCGGGAGCGATGCTGATTGCCGCACTCGCCGCACTCGCGGTGACCGACCGAGTACTCGACCGGCTGAACTACGAAACCTTTATGCTGCACTGACTCAGGCGCCCCCTCAGGCCACTTCGCGTTCCGCCTCCCGTTCATAGGCCAAATGCGGCCCGAGCCAGTGCTCGGCCTCGGCAAGCGACCAGCCCCGGCGCCGGGCATAGTCGGCCACCTGCTCGCGGTCCACGAAACCGAGGCCGAAGTAGCGTGATTCGGGGTGGGAAAAGTAGTAGCCGCTCACCGAAGCCGCGGGCCACATGGCGTAGTGGTCGCTAAGGCGGATACCCGTTCGGCGTTCGGCATCGAGCAGGACCCATAGCTTGGCCTTTTCACTGTGTTCCGGGCAGGCCGGGTACCCCGGTGCGGGGCGGATACCGCGATAGCTTTCCGTGATCAATTCCTGGTTGTCCAGCCGTTCATCCGCCGCATAGCCCCAAAATTCACGCCGCACCCGGGCATGCAGATATTCCGCGAAGGCCTCGGCCAGGCGATCCGCCAGGGTCTTGATCATGATCGCACTGTAATCGTCATTCATCCGCTCGAAATCACGAGCCAATGCATCCGTCTCGAGTCCCGAAGTCACGGCAAAAGCCCCGATCCAATCGATTTTCCCCGTCTCTTCCGGGGCGATAAAATCCGCCAGGCTGAAGTTGGGTCGGCCGCGGGGCCGCTGCTGCTGCTGACGTAGAAATTCAAGCCGCAGCCGCGTCTGCCGCCCCTGCGGATCCGCATAAACCTGGACCGTTTCCGGGCCGATCCGGGCCGCCGGGAACAAACCGATCACCCCACGCGGCTTGAGCCAACCCGCGGCGATGAGGCGCTCGAGCATCGCCTCGGCCTCGGCAAATAACTGCCTTGCGGCCGCGCCTTTCTCCGGGTCATCGAGCACCATGGGATAGCGCCCACGAACCTGCCAGGCATGGAAGAATGGAGTCCAGTCGATGTACTTGCGCAGCTCGGCAATGTCCACATCATCAATCGCCCGTGCCCCGGTTATCCGGGGCACGGGCGGATCATAAGTATCCCAGTCGTAGACCGGCGCATTCGCCCGAGCGGCGGAGAAAGAGATAAGCCGCTCCCCGTTGTGGCGCTCGGCATAGCGTTTGCGAACCCGCTCATAGTCCGCGGCCAGTTCAACGGAAAAGGCGCCACGATCACTCCCGAGCAGCCGCGCCACCGTGCCCACCGCCCGCGAGGCATCCTTGACATATACGGTAATACCCGCATAGGCCGGAGCCACGCGCAGCGCAGTATGGGTGCGTGAAGTCGTCGCCCCGCCGATCAGCAACGGTATAGAAAAATTGAGTCGCTGCATTTCCCCGGCAACATGCACCATCTCATCCAATGACGGGGTGATCAGGCCGGACAGACCGATCGCATCCACCTTCTCCCGCTGCGCCCGTTCGAGGATTTTATCGGCCGATACCATGACGCCGAGATCGGTCACCTCGTAATTATTGCAGGCCAACACCACCCCCACGATCTTCTTGCCGATGTCATGGACATCTCCCTTGACCGTGGCCAACAAAACCTTGCCCTTCACGCTTTTATCCTCCCCCTTTTCGGCCTCGATAAAGGGCAAGAGCCAAGCCACTGCCTTTTTCATCACCCGGGCGGACTTCACGACCTGGGGGAGAAACATCTTGCCCGCACCAAACAGATCGCCGACCCGGTTCATCCCGTCCATGAGCGGCCCCTCGATAACCTCGATCGGGTGCGCGAACAGGCTCCGCGCCGCCTCGACATCCGCCTCCACATACTCACTGATGCCCTCGACCAAAGCGTGAGTCAGGCGTGCTTTTACCGGCAACTCGCGCCAGGCGCGGTCCGGCCCGCGCCCATTGCTCTCCACGGCTTCGCCCTGCAGCCGCTCGGCCCAGACCAGCAGCCGCTCGGAGGCATCGCCCCGGCGGTTGAAAATGACATCCTCGAGCGCCTCGCGCAGTGCCGGCTCGATATCCGCGTACACCGCCAACTGCCCCGCGTTAACGATCGCCATATCCAGCCCCGCGCGGATGGCATGATAGAGAAACACCGCATGCATCGCGCGGCGCAAGGCTTCGTTACCACGGAAAGAGAACGAGACGTTCGATAATCCGCCGGAGGTGAGCGCCCCCGGGAAACGGGCCTTGATCCGGCCAAGGGACTCGATATAGGCCCGGGCATAGTCATTGTGCTCGTCGATCCCGGTCGCCACGGCGAAAATGTTGGGATCAAAAATAATATCCTCGGGTTCGACCCCCACCTCCTCGCGCAACAGCCGCCAGGCACGGGTAAAGATCTCGATCCTTCGGGTTACGGTTTCGGCCTGCCCGGCCTCGTCAAAGGCCATCACCACTACCGCCGCGCCATAGCGTTGTGCCAGCCGCGCCTGGCGTAAAAACGGCTCCTCCCCCTCCTTGAGGCTGAGCGAATTGATGATAGGTTTTCCCTGCATACATCGCAGCCCGGCCTCGATCACCGACCACTTCGACGAATCGAGCATCACCGGCACCCGGGCGATATCGGGTTCGGCGGCGATCAGATTGAGAAAGGTTCGCATCGCCTCGACCCCATCGAGCAGTCCCTCATCCATGTTGATATCGATGATTTGAGCCCCGTTTTCGACCTGTTCCCGCGCCACCGACACCGCCGTTCCGTAGTTGCCGGAAAGGATCAGCCGCTTAAAGCGCGCCGAGCCGGTTACATTGGTACGCTCGCCGATATTGACAAAGCCGCTTTCCGGCCCAACCACCAGCGGTTCCAGGCCCGCCAGGCGCAAGCGCCGGGGCGGTTTCGGAGGCACCCGGGGCGGCTTCCCCGCGACCGCAGCGGCCAACGCGCGAATATGCTCCGGGGTGGTCCCGCAGCAACCTCCGACTAGGTTTACCAGCCCCGCGGCGGCCCACTCGCCGATCGCCGCGGCCATGAACTCCGGCGTATCGTCGTATTCTCCCAGCGCGTTCGGAAGACCCGCATTCGGGTGCACGCTGACCCGGGTTTCCGCAACGCGCGATAGCGCCGACACATGCTCGCGTAGCTGCTCGACACCCAGCGCGCAATTGAGCCCGACCGACAGCGGCTGGGTATGGCGTAGGGAATACCAGAAGGCCTCGGGAGTCTGCCCCGATAAAATCCGACCACTGGCATCGGTAATGGTGCCCGAGATCATTACCGGCAGGCGCCTTTCCCAGGCCGCGAACACCTCTTCGAGCGCGAACAACGCCGCCTTGGCGTTCAGCGTGTCGAAAACCGTCTCGATCAGAATCAGGTCGGCTCCGCCTTCGATCAGCCCCCAGGCGGCCTCGCGGTAGCCCTGCGCCAAAGTCTCGAAATCGACATTGCGGAACTCCGGGCGGTTGACATCCGGTGAAATCGAGGCGGTGCGGTTGGTCGGGCCGAGCACCCCGGCGACCAAGCGCGGTCGCCGGGGGTCGCGCCGGATTGCCTCGTCAGCCGCTTTCCGGGCGATTTTCGCCCCCGCGCGATTCAGCTCGCGGGCCAGCGCCTCCAACCCGTAGTCGGACTGGCTGACGACGGTCGAATTAAACGTATTGGTCGAAATGATATCGGCGCCAGCTTCGAGGAACGACCGGTGCACCGAGCCCACCAGATCCGGTTGGGTCAGGTTGAGAACATCGTTATTGCCCCGTAGCTCGCGGGGATGGGCAGCAAAGCGCGCCCCGCGAAAATCCTCCTCGCCTAGGCGCAGCGCCTGTATCGAGGTGCCCATCGCCCCATCGAGCAATAAAATCCGTTCCGCGAGCATGTCCTCAATTTGCCGCTCCTTCATGCCACCGCCTCCTTATGCTGCTCCCGCTCGGCCGGTTTCAGCCCCAACAGCCGGCACAAGGCTCCGGTCAACTCCGCCCGGTTCAAGGTATAAAAATGAAAGGCCTCCACGCCTTCTGCGGCCAGCCGGCGGCATTGTTCGGCGGCAACGCCGGCGGCAACCAGGCTCCGGGTTTCCGGTTCCTCGTCCAGTCCGTCGAACAACCGCGCCAGCCGCGGCGGGATACTCGCACCACAGGCCTCGGCAAACCGCAGGGTCCGGGCAAAATTGGTCACCGGGAGGATTCCCGGCACAATAGGCACCTCGATCCCCGCGGACCGCACCCGGTCGCGAAAGCGGAGAAAGATCTCTTCATCGAAAAAGAACTGGGTGATGGCCCGGTCGGCGCCGGCCTCCACCTTGGCTTTGAAATTATCCAGATCCGCCTTCCAGGTGGGCGAATCCGGATGCTTCTCCGGGTAACAGGCCACGCTGATATCGAAATCGCCGATGCGCTTCAGCCCGGCCACCAGTTCGGCGGCCCGGGTATAGCCGCTAGGGTGCGCGATGAATTTACCGCCATCGGGCGAATCCCCCCGCAGCGCAACCAGGCGCCGTACCCCGGCACTGCGGTAGCGGCGCGCAAGCGCATCCACGGCCTCGCGTGTTGCCCCGACACAGGTCAGGTGGGCCGCCGGTTCAAGCCGGGTCTCGCGCAACAATCGCGCCACCGTCGCATGCGTTCGCTCACGGGTTGAACCACCGGCACCATAAGTAACCGACACGAATTCCGGCTCGAAGGGCGCCAGGCGCTCGACCGTCGCCCACAACCGAGCCTCCATACCGGGAGTGGTGGGAGGAAAAAATTCGAAAGAGACCCGGGGAGAAGAAACCGGCTCCGTCCCTGCCCGCGCACCGCCACCGCACGACATTCTTAAACACCCTTGGCGCCTTAGCAGTATTTCGAAGCCGCCCCGCAATACGCCTCATAAATCGGCGGCCGCGGGCATAAAAAACCCGCTCTCTACAGGCTAAAGGGCGGGAATCCGTCTCTTTAGCAGAATTTATAATGCGCCCGCAATCTGATCATCAAATCGGCGCTACATACTTACTTTAGCTCACTCGCATACAAGAGGTCAAATAGATAATACCCTCCAATCCATAGATACATGTTCTTGTCGCAACCCGCCTCCGGTAACAAGCCAGGCACCGCTGGGCATTAAGCAATGACCGCGACAACCCGGCGGGTTCAAGGCTTTTCGCCCACGCATAAGTAGAGGGCACCGAAGTAATACTCCCGGAATTCAACCTCGGTCAGGTACCTCCCGATGGATTCCCAGGGATGGCGCTCGGCAAGATCGAGGCTCACCCCGAACGGCTTGTTCAACCAGGCGGCCAACCGCACCAGCCGGGAGGGCCAATGCTCCGGCTCCTTCATATCAAACACCGCCAGCCTGCCCCCCGTTCGCAGCGCCCGGCTTGCCGTTTTAATCACCTCGTCATACTCGGGCACCAGGGTTAACGCCAATGTCGAAAATACCCCGGCAACTTCGCGGGGCATATTCCATTGCGCGATATCCGCCTGGACGAGTTCCACATTGCTCCAACCGGCCCCGGCAACACGAGCCTTGGCCACTTCCAGCATCGCATCCGTAAGATCCACCCCGATGATCTTTCCCCGCGGACCTATCCGGCGCTGCACATATTCAAAGTTGAGTCCGGTCCCACAGCCCAGTTCGACGACCAAATCCCCGGAACCCAGCCGCAGCGACGCGATGGTGTCTCGCCGATAACGCCCAACATTGAACCCGAAGAGAGGAAAGACTTGCACCGCCAGGTCATAGTGCCGCGCGCGCTTCCGGTAAAGCTCGCGGGTTTCATTCCGGTCAAGAACCATAACCTTCCTCTTTCTTCGTCGTGCTACCCGGGGAAACCCCGGTTCAGATCTTCGCTCATGATACGCGTCACATTGCCCGGACCCAAGGAAAGCTCGGCATGTGCCGGCAAGCGCTTACCGCGAGTGTTTTCCCGGAGTAGCAGGGCGGATCCTCCCCGGGGGGATACCACCAGGCGACTGGGCAATGAAAGCGCGTTTTCTATATCGCCCCGCCTCCTCGTGCGGCGCGGATGGCCCCGGCCCGGCTTTCCCCGTGCTGAACCCGGGCCATGCTTACGGCACCGTCACCGGCCGCACGGATTTAAGTCTCGACGCCAATAACCGAGTACAAGCAATTCAGCCGTGTGCAATCGGCTTTTCGGTAAACAGGTAATCTTTCAGCTCCTTATCAAACGCCGGGTCTTTCCTGCGGATCCATTCCATGAGCATGGATGCATGTTCTTTTTCCTCGTCCCGGTTATGGGCAATAATCGCCCTCAACTCATTATCTTTACACGCATCCACTCTCTGGTTATACCAATCAACGGCCTCCAGCTCCTCCACGAGAGAGGTAATGGCTCGATGCATATCCCGAGTCGCATCGGAAAGCTCTTCGATTGCTTCATGATAACCTTCATTCGACATCACGACCTCCTAAAAAAGATTGGGTCTTTTCATGTAATGAATCCAAGATCCTGCCGGAGTAACAGGCAAGAATCCATCACACCGACTTCTCCTCGCTACAATCGCCTGAATCCAACAGGCTCCACAGCGTGGTACGAAACACCGGCGGCGGACTTGAAGTAAAATGCCCAGAAAAGAGCGTGTTGGAATACACCCGACAGAGTTCAGGATACCGGGTTTGAATCCTACCGCCAATATCGCGGATGTGTCAACCGGCAGTTTAGACCCTGTCAGCCCAAAGCCGTAATGTCCCCTTTGGGTATCGGGAGGGGCGGCGACAGAGAAGAGCATTGCGATGACACAGAAGATGGTAGACCGGTTGGGGGTGATTCAGCAGGTTGTCCGCTCAAACGCTGGGTGGCGTGGTTTCGCAACGAAGGGCCTGCGGGGCTGGTGTCACGCCACCTGAGTCGGCGCCCCCGGCAACGTGCTATCCGATGGCGTACGCCAGGAGGTGCTGGGACTGGTCCGCACCCTCTACTCCGACAAACACAGTCTCTTCCGGGTGAACAAGCCGGATCACGCGGGTGAACTGACCCCGTTCACCCGCGCCCTCAGGACCCTCGACATCGAGCCTATCCATGCCAATACGCCACAGGCCAAGAGACGAGTCGAGCGGGCCAACCAGACCCTCCAGGATCCGTCTGGGCAAGGAACTGCGTCTGGCCGCCATCTCCGACATCGACTCCGCCAACGCCTTCCCCTGGCTTCCCGAGCGACTACAACCAACGCTTCGCCAAGGCGCGCGTTGTAGTCGTCGAGGCCGATGGCATCGAGGCTCTCCTGGCCGGTGTAGCCGCGGTCGCTGAGGGTGGTGTTGATGCTGATGGCCTGGCCGGTAGTAAGGACCGCTGCCCAGCCCGCGCTGTAGCGCTTGCCGAAGTCGGCATAGGCCAGGCCCTGCACCAGGTGCCCGGTGCCGTCGGCGATGGCGATGGGGCTGCCGAGATGATCGGCGATGGGGTAGAGGCGCCGGGACCGGGCCCCGCCGGTGTCGATGATCGTGATACCGGCCAGGCTCAGGGTCCTTCTGATGCTCACGCTCCCGTTCACATCGAGCCGCTCGCCGCGGTTATTCTCGCGCGTATTCTATTGGCTTGATCCATAAACCTTATATTACTAGTCTTGACCCCTATGACTCCGGGCGGGGCGATGGACAGATTCTTCGGCGCAGCCGCTCTTTATGGGCGGGCGCAGCTCGCCCCCGGCCCAGTTACACATAGCGCGGATTATGCGCCGCGGGCACGCGGCGCCGAGCGAGGCACGAGCGAGTGTGCCGGGGGACCGTGGCGCATAATCCTCTGTCGATGATCGTGATACCGGCCAGGCTCAGGGT
>JALUYA010000022.1 GCA_027018875.1 Gammaproteobacteria bacterium | reverse complement strand
ATGCCAATCGCCTGCTCCAGATCGCTCAGCCCGAACTCCCCCGTCGGATCGACATCGCTGAGCGGGTTGTCGTGCACATAGACATAGGGACTGCCCGCCCCCGCCGGGTCGGGACTCAGCCAGCGCCCGAGCGCGGGAATATACACCCGCGCTCCCAGCACCACCGCCCCGACCGGGTCGATCTGCTCGCCCCCGGTGTAGCCACGTCGGGTGGACAGGTTCAGGGCCGAGGCCTGGGCCGTGGTGAGCACATCCGACCAGTTCGTCGCTTGGCGTCTTCGCCCCCAGGGCGCGTAGGCGAGCGCCTGCGCCGAGGTCCCCGCCTGACCGGCGAGCGCCACCGTGCTCCCCAGGCCGTCGTGGTAGAGGTAGTGAAAGCCGCTCGTGGCATCGCTTCTGGTGGTGATCTGGCCGACCACCACCCCGCCGGCCATGATCGCCTGGCGGTAGGACACCGTGCCATCGGCGGCCTGCTGCACCCGAAACGCCCCGCCCGCGAGATACCACACCGTGGTGGTCGCGCCCGAGGCCTGCTCGATCTCGGCCCGGTAACGGTGCCCGTCCGGGGCGTAGGCAAGAAGCGTCGTCGCCCCGTTCGCCTGCACTTCTCGCGCCAGCCCCCGCCGGTCGTAGGCCACCGCGTAGCCTGCCCCGGCCACGATCCGTCCCGCCGCATCGTAGGTGAAGCCGCCCCCGGCGAGGCCGGGGTTGGCGCCGGACACGCTGAGACTCGCCAGGCGATTCGGGTGCCCGCTCTGATAGGTATAGGCGATTGAGCCGCCGGCATCGGTCTTGCTCTTGAGGTTGCCCGCAGCACCCACGGCAGATACGCTCAACCCCATCACCGGTTATCAATGCACTTCATATTACTAGTCTTGCCCCCTTGATCTTCTTTCCTAGTTCGCACTGATTGAGCCCTAATAACAACCTTCGTATATTCGAGTGGTGCAAGCCCCTCGAGTAATTGCCCTTTTATTACAACCTGTTGGCCGACGAATTTTTGATAAGTTTTCTTAACAGGAAAATCAATCTGGATTTCTTTTATGCCCTTAATAAATAACGGCGAACTGCTGGACCCTGATGCAGGAACCTCGACATTAACAGTTTCACCCAGTCTCAATACATAGATGGTGACTCTAGTGTCCTTTGCAGGATTTTCGCCAAAGTTTGGCGGGCCCCAGCGTTCCTGAGTCACTAGCGTACCCGTCAAGTGGACTGTGCAAGGATAATAACGAAGTGTTATGTCCGAGCTTTCTTCCGCCCAAATATTACAGCTGCCGAATAGGCTTGCACATGCCATTATAACCACCGCAATTAATCGAATTACATTCACGGCAGCGCTCCGATGTTCCAAAGTTGAATTCTCCCAACATGCCAGCCCTCCTCTTTTTGAATCGCATCCATAACGCCGTTAAATTGTGCTCCATTGAGACTATCTATATTGGTACTTCCACTGACGCGAACAGTGCTTCTTATGAAGCTTTGGTATGCGGCGGTATTATTCTCAGTTGGTGGGGCGAATTTTGCTATTGCTTGGTTAATAGTGAGACCTTTGTAATCGGCATGTAGAAGGGCAGCTAACGCCTCACGCCCAATCGACTCTACGGAAAACACAGCAAAGCCCTCGTTTTGGCCAATAGCAAAATCACGAACAGGACTGTTCATGCTTCCTAGACGGACATTCCCTGGATTATTGTTCCTCCAAGATACGGATCCGCCACTTCTAACCTCGACAGTCCCATCCGGGAAGATTAGGTAGACCGTTCCGTCCTTACCGCGCACAAACGAAACTCCACTTTCGCGGCGAAGCCTCTCGAATCGCGCGCGCTCTGCAGCAGTCTCCGCCTCGTTAAACAACTGCTGGAAAGCCGCCGACCACGCCCCGTTCGCAAAACTCCCGCCCGCGAGCTCCGAGGCCGTCCCCCCGACCACCGCTGCCGCCGTGGTGCGCAGTGCGATCACTCCCGCCGAGGTCGAGTTGGGATCGATCCCGCCGCCGAATTCCGCCGCCCC
>JALUYA010000021.1 GCA_027018875.1 Gammaproteobacteria bacterium | reverse complement strand
GCAGAGCACGTGGCTACACCAAGTTCGCCACGATCCGTACCGTGATCTTCCTCCTGGCCGGCAAGCTCGACTTCTCGAAACTCAACCCGCATGTGGCACATTAACCCACTCGGAATTCAAAAGAGCCTGAATTATCGACATCGGATCATCTCCATTCAGTTCCCCGTGCTCGAAGCGGCAGCCCAAGGCTTGGAGCCCGGCACCCAGACGTTTTTCAAACAGAGTATCCAGCCGGCTCAGATAGCCGTCTGTTGCCGTTCGGGTAGATAGGGGAAGAAGCAGGATGAGCCAGCCGTAATCTTGCGAGTCGCTTAGCCTCCAGTACAGATCGAGTCCGCGGCGGGTATCGTTAATGTATTTGAAAATATCCTCGGCTCGATCGATGGGAACCCGTAGGCGTAACAAAGTTGAGCGTAATCCTACCGCGACGCGAAGCCGTGTGAGTTTAATGATTTCGCAAGCGAAGTTTGGTGGACAGTCGGGGATCTGGCGTAGCAAATCATTGGCTCGTCGGCGAGCCCAGGCCTCGTCGGCGTAATATTCGATAATGGCGGCGAGGGCAAGAAGATTTTCTTCCTCCAGCGCAAGTAGGGGCATATCGCTTACCGCGAGTAAACCGAGTAGGGTGCCATCGCTTGCGTGTAGCGGCGCGCTTAGCCGATAACGGCTTTCATTATTTTTTATTAACAGTTCATCGACGCCATAATAGGCGGCGGCGGAATCCTCCAGGCTTTGATGAACCAGCGGATCGGAGAGATCCAGTGTGTGGTCCGGGCCGATGCTTGCCAGCGGCTGTGGGTCGATCTCCGAGTGGCGGACACCGTAAAGAGATGCAGCCTCGATGCGGCAGTAGTTGGCAAGAACCTGAAGCAGAGCCTGGGCACTGCGGTTATCCAGCCGGCCCTCATGTTCGTTGAGTAGCTTGCGTAGGAATACGAATACCGTGCGCAGGCTGGTCGGCCGGGTGATTAGGCTTTGCTCAAGCAGATCATGTGATATGCGGGTAACGTAAAAGGCGCGAGTGATTGCCTCGATGCGTTCTCCGAAATATTCGCTTCGTAACTCGGATCGGCGTAAACGGTCGATCCACCAGGAGCCGTATTGGCCGGCGAACAGCGTGGTCAACAGTCCGGCAAGCATGGGCAGTATCGGCCAGGGTTCGATCTTGGGTGCGACATCGCGAATCAGGAAGCTGCCCAGTATCAGGACGGCAGCCGACTCCAGGCCCGGACCCAGTCCGTAGCGCAGGGCCACAAGCAGCGGCGCAAGCCACAGCCAGGGAATGACTTGGGGCCCGATTGCAAGCCGTGGATTAAGCGCATAGGCTAGCGCGAGAGCCACGGTCGGAAAAACCGCGGCTTCGAGAACCGCCCAGCGGGTGACCGAGCGTGGTAGAGCGAATCGTGGCGGGGAGATCAATGGATCAGGCGGCGTAACAGTTTTTCCAGGGTTCGCTGAGCCAGCACCGCAAGGCCTTCATCGCTCTCGCCCGTGGCCGATCCGGTCGCCGTCCACAGGGTCTTACCGCTGGGCACGTCGATTAGGCGCAGGGTCAGGCCTACCGCGGGCACCCCACTGAGTCCGATCTTGTAACGCCATTCGTCGACGCTGCCGGTGAGGGCATAACGGATGCGCTGGGTACGGGCCCAAGCGATCCCTGCGGTGATACTTTGTGCGTTTTGCGTGAGTGCCAGTGGTGAGGCTTGAGTCGCGGGAGGCGGTAATTCGCCCGTATTGGCACCCAGGCTGCCGAGGAGTCCCACAGTAAGGTATTGTGCCCGAGCGCCGGCATAAGGGGTGGTGGTGTTGTTGGTAAACGGTAGTACCGTCCACGGGGAGGCCGGATTCAATGTAGGTCGAGGGGCGCTGTGCAGGCTCGAATTGGCACAGGCGCCAAGAAGCAGGAGTACGGTGAATATGATGACAAAGCGCGTGGAACGACGGTACATGGGGCGTTTCTCCTAGTTTATAGGGTGAAATAGTAGCGGTAGCTCAGGCGGATTGTCTCGCTGCGGCCGGTGATGTCGGCACCGCCCTGTTCCAGACCGGCCATGAGAGTGAGATGATCCGGGCCGAACACCGGCAGGGCAAGGCCCACTTCCAGTTGGTAGCCGCCGCTGTAAATGCTGTTATAACAGAGCCCGGCCCGGACAATAGGCGCCAGCCGGGGGGTGTAGGCGAGCCGGTACGTCGTATTGAGGCTGATGCCGGTGCAGATCTGTAGATAGTTCCGGGGGATGAAAAAATTTATCGCGGGTGCCTGCCCCGCGGGCACCAGGGAGCGCAGGGATTGTGGGAGAGTTGTGGCGCGGGTGAAACGGGCGCCGGTAAGCTCGGCATTAAGGTTGAGTATGGGGGCGATGAAATGAAGTCGGTGACTAAAACCGAAGTTGAGTACCAGGGTATCGCCAAGACGACCACCGCCCTGGGCGCGATATTGGGCCCGATACAGCTCGGTGCTCAGGTGGTTGCGTCGATCGGCCTGATAGTTTGCACTGAAACGGATGCGATTCTCCTCGGCGGCAAGGTATAAAGGAACGCTTGCCAGTGGCTGCAGGCCGTAATAGGCGCCCAGAGTCGTACTCAAACGCTGCGTCCAGTGATTTTTCCAACTGAGTCCAGCTTTACCATAGCCGCCGAGACTTCGTCCGACCCCGGCTTCAAGGCGGATGGCGCCTCGTTGTAGTCTTCGTTGCAGCTCGATATCGAGGACGCGGCTGGTGGGAGGGATTGTGCCCAGTTGAGTAATATCGTAGATCCTCTGTTGCGCCTGGCTGAGCCGGATACTCAAGTGTGTTCCCGGGGATAGCCAGGCATCGAACCGGGTATCGAGCGCTAGACTCTCGAGCCCGCTGGCATGCAGCCCCTCAAGGTCGCTTCCTGCCGAGTCGGCCTGTTCGATGGCGGTGTTGGCGAATTGGCGGGTGAGCCCGGGGTCGGCGGAATTCTGTTCCAGGCCCGCCCAACTGTTGCTGATTACCCGGGGAGTCCAACCCAGACGATCTGCCGCACTCGCGCGCCCGGCGGAGGACAGGCGATAGGCATCGCGGGCGAGCAACGCGCCGAGTGCTGGATCATCCTGTTCGCCGAGCGCGAGGGCGAGGCGTTGCCGGACTTCGGGTGGATGCGAGGCGTAGGCATGCAGCCACCAGAACCGGGCAAGTGGGTAGGCATTCCGATCAAGCGCCCAAGTGAGGATAATCTCTCGGGATTGCGGCTGATTAGGATGGGTGGCAAGGCGTTTTATGAAGGCGAGCGCGGGGTTTCCGGGTGTCAGCGCGACTGCCAATCGGGTGAGCGCTTCCCGTTGCGCTTGCCGGGCTTTCGGTGTCAGGGGGTGGGCACGGGCCAGGAGCACGAGTGCACGGCGGCGGATCCGCAAGGCCTCACGTGGTGCGGCGGCCTGGGTGAGTGCCGCGGCGTAGTTTAGCAGCCACAGCGGATTGTTCCGCCGCCGAGGGTATTCGGACTGTAGGTAATTGAGTGCAGAGCGCGCCTGGCCGATGATGGCGTGGGCGGCCGCAAGCGGCGGCCATAGCACGGGATGGTCACCGGCCTTGGCATCGAGCCGGGGCAAAAGTGCACGCAGTTTTTCTCGTTGCCGGGCCTCGACCAGCAGCCAGACATAACCCGCGATCCGTTCGTCGCTCGGGGCGAGGTCAATGGCGCGGCGGTAGGCCTCGAGTGCCCCGGAGGTATCCCCACGCCCGAGCAGATAGTGGGCCCGGCTGGTCCAGAAAAAGGCGGATGATGTGAGTCGGGGAAGGTCGGCTGGGCGGAGCATGTCAAACGCGCGGGCGCGCAGTGCGGCGTTGTTCAGGCTCGAGGCCGTCGCGAGCATGGCAAGGAAGAAACTCGCCTGGCGGTAGCGGTGCCAGCCGTAAGCGGCGATTCGGAAGGCTGTGCGTGGATGCCTGGCCTGCACCAGGAGAATGAGGTGGAGGAGATCGTTTGCATTTGCTTCCCCATGGCGGTATAGCAAGGTACTCACCTCGCGGGCCGTGGCGTAATCCTGAGTGAGCCAGGCGAGCGCTGCGAGAGTGTGCCAGTAGAGTACGTCTTGGTCCTGCGCCCGGGAACGAGCGGTAAAAAGAGCGTGATATGCGGCCAGGATCTTGCCGCGGGTGAACCGTAAGGTTGCGATCTGGAGCATGACTTTGGGTTCGGGGCCATAGCGCTCCCGGTATTGCTGCAAGATTTGCAGCTCCTTATCCGGCTCGCCGAGGGAATGGTAAAGCACAACCTGTTCCCACAGGAAGAATCGTCGAGGGTGGCGCCGGTCGGCCGCCTGCAATATCCGAACCGCTTGGTTGGTCTTATTCTGGCTGCGCAAGGCGCCGAGAGTTTCCATCCACAGCGGTTGCAAAAAGGGGGAGTGACGGAGTTTGATTTCCAAAAGGATGACCAGTTGCTTGGTCGCGCCGAGGCCGCTGGCGAGATCGATGGCACGGTCGAGATAGCCAGGGTATCCGTCGCGGGTTAATCGCAGGTACACCGCTAGGGCGGTATCGGAATGTCCGCTGGCGAGCGCCACGTGGGCCAAGCGTTTCATCCAGGTGATGTTGCCCGGCTCGGCATGCACTACATCCAGGGCGAGCCGGTAGGCGTATCGAAGCCTACCGGCGCCGAGGAATGCCCGCCAGGCAAGTTCGCGATCCACCGCCGTCACTCGCATGGGCGTTGCCATTCCCGCTGCGGCCCAGAAGCTTGTTGCCAGGAGAATGCCGGCAATGACATGGTGCAGCTTCATGTGCCGGGCTGCGTCAATCCTACCAGATAAGCCGCATAATGCGCGGCCAGCCGGGGACGGTCGGAAGCGAGGGCCAGTCGGGTCAGAAACCGCCACAGGGCGGCATCGGGGGGTATTCGATGCAGATAGATAGCGGCTGTGGCCAGGGCGGCGCAGGGTCGGCCGGCCGCTATCAGGGCACGCAGTGCCGCCAGCAGTGCCCGGCGCCGGCCTTGGGGTGTGGTCGTGACGGCGAGGTAATGTAACTCATACGCCGCGGCCTGTTCCGCGGCGTTGGCCGCAAGCGCGATCTGGGCGAGGTACACCCAGAGGTCTGCGGTCATTGGAACCGCAGATCGGTATCTCGCTGCCGCCTTTAGCGCGCGACCGGGGAGATTTCCCGCGACGAGACTCGCGAGGCCGTACCGGAAGGCTTGGCGCCGAGCGTTGGCATCGTGGGTACGGTGGATTGCCATGAAGGCCAGCGTGGCGGCATCACGGTAGAGCCCCAATGCCCTTGCATTGTGCGCCGTAGCGATCAGTTGATCGTAGCCGAGCCGTGGTCGCAAGGCCCTGAGCATGTGACTCCAACGGGTGATGCGTTCGTTGCGGGTCGCGCTTCCAGCGGGACTTGAGTACACCAGGTTGTGTTCCAGTTCGAGCCGGAGGCGGCCGACCCGGCGGGTTTCATCCGCAATCGGTTGCCTCAGCCAGGGTTCCAGTGCGACCTTGGCGAGCGCCGTATCATGGACCTGGAGTGCCTTTTTCGCCAACAGCAGCCGGGCCTGGTGTGCCTGGGGGCTGGCGCGCACCAGCAGTTGTAAATAGTCGAGAATCACGGCATTGACCGAGTGCGCCCTGGCCAGCTCGCGCTTGAGTGCCGGTGCCGGAAACAGGAGTACGAAGGCGAAGATTGTGGCTCCGAAAAGCCCGGCAATCAGCCACGGCGAGACGAGGCGCTCACGTTTAGCGGCAGCGGAGGCGGAACCGGTTCGCATGGGCCTTTAGGCGATAGGCGATTGCTTGAAGCCGACGGACTCCCTTTACCACGGTGCCGTCTTGCCGATACAAGCTGCAGCCGGAGGTGTTACCGAGTTCCAGTCGTAGCGGTGCATGTCCCCGCAGTGTGAGATCGAACCCGTCGGGGGTGCGGCGAAAGGCCACCGCGCGGGCATTGGCCGATTGCAGAAAGGGCCGTTTCGGAGGCGAGGAAGTAAGCACCAGATAGGCATTGCCGCCCGGACCAAGATGGATGTAGCGCGAGCCGGCATAATCGGTATAGCCGAGGACGTTTATGCTGCGAGCGAGATCCGGGTAGCCGAGAGCCGCGGGAATACGTAGTTCCTGGTCGTCGCCATAGCCACGAACGAGGTAACCCTTACCCTTTCGGGCAAGGACGACATGCTCGAAACCGAGCACGACGCGCGCGTAGGTGGACGGGAAAACCGGAGTGGTCGGCTGTTTTACCGCCCAGCGATAAACCGCTTCGAGTTGTTTGAGGGCACAGGGCCGGGCACCGGAGTAGAAGTGGTAGTAGATATCGATCGGCTGCAGCCGTCGCGGCTTGGCGGTCATCTCGAAAGTCTGAATGACCCGAGCGAAGCCGCAATAGGGGGGGTGCCATCCGTGGGTAAATTGATCTTCGTTAGCGGCGGGGGCAAAGACCTGAAAGTAACGACCTTTCCAGATGCCCAACGGTGCGACGTTGGTGAGCGAGGGACTGTTGCGAGTGATGGTGCTGTTGCCGCCGTTGATGTTCATTACCCCATCATGGTAGGCGATTCCCAGAACCGCGGCATCGGGGTCGGTGTCGCCGGACCACTGGATGATGGTGACGCGCTTTGCGGGCGGGGCGAGTAGGCGGTTGATAATGTCGATTGAGCCGGTGATTTCCATCTTGGGGCTGAAGCGGTAACCCGGAACCGGCAGGTTGTAGCCGTACTCAAGCCCCTGGATCTTGATGTCGTGCTGCGTGTGGTGTTCGTCCTGGTCCTTGTTGAGATGCAGGCCGGCACTCAGGTTCGGGTTGTGTTCGAGCGCCGGCCAGTCGAAGGGATGAGAATAGGTATGCGTGCCGATTTCCACCCAGGGCAGGCGGAAAATGTGCCGGGCGATGGGCTGGATGTGGGCGACCTTTCGGTTCGGGTAGAGGCCGGAGTCGGTGAATTCCGAGGCGATTACGCTGGCCGCTACCGGCACTGTTGGAAAGCGTTTCAGCACGGCATCTAGGATCACCCGGGCGGCGGGCCAATCGTGGTAACGGAAAATCCAGCTGCCGCTCGCGAAACCATCGCCGTCGATTTCGGCAAAGAGCATCCGTCGGCCGTTGATCGAGGTGGTATCGGGTACCGGGGCGATGGGCAGGCGCAGGGCACGGCGAAAGAAGCGGAAAGGATCAAGGATCCACACCGCCTGGCGGTTGTTGCGCGCGAGGGTCCCTCGGGGGAGTCCCTGTACCACGAAAGGATCGAGCGCGTAGCCACCCCAGGGCGTGATCGCGACTTCGGTGCCGCGGCTAGTGCCTACCGAGATTTCGGCAAGCGCTCGGCCACGCCGGAGCCGAAGCGGTAGAAAATCGTTGGGGATGGGCAAGGGTTCGGTCTCGAATCCCACCAGGTTACGATTGATGCGTACCGGTTTTGCCGGCAGGAAGTCCCGGGGGGCGGTGCCTAGGGCGAGGCCGAGCGGTGCGAGATGAGCCCGGTCCAAGGGGAAGCCGAAGTTGCCGAGTATCGCCACCGGTACGCCGGCCTCGATCTGGGTGCGCAGAAAGCGGTAGACCTTGGTGGCTTGCGGAATGTGATTCGAATCAAACCAAGTGACGATACCCGCGTATTCACCGGTCAGCGGGTGCCGCGGCAGGGATACATTCTGAACATTGACGATGTGCGTTGCATAGCCCAGGTAGTTGAGGGGCATCTGGGCGTACCAGTTCAGATTGGTATAGATATTGTCCTCTGTGCCGGAGTAGAGCATAAGGATTTTCCGGGGTAGTACATCAAGGGTGCCGACGCCGACGATGTCGAGTTCCGCATTGGTTATATAAGGGATGTAGCCGTCGTGTTCGATGCGTGCTGCGTCCTGCCTTGCCTGTTCACGTGCGGCGGCGGGGAGATAGTCGATGACGATGACCGGCAGCCCCATTGCCTGAACTTGCGCCAGTGCCTTGGTAAGCGCCCGGCGCTCTCCGGGCGATATCTTGAAGTAGCGTTGAGTCGACTGATCCCAGCCATCGTAGAGTGATTCCGCGGCGACGGCGGTGACCATTCCCTTGAGGGCCGGCAGAATAGAAAAACCGCGGTTAAAGATCAACTTTGCTCGCGGGAAACGCTGCTTAGTGGCCCGCACCAGATCAATCAGTCCGTGGCGATAGGCCTCGCGGGCCGCCTGATCGTGGGCGATCAGGCGATAGGAGTCTAGGGTGTCGAAAAAAAACCCCCGATAACCTTGCTTCCAAAGCGGGGCGATAATGTCATTGAGGTAGAAATTACGGCACCGAGGGAGCGCCTGGTTGATGATTTTTCCTTTCCATATGGGATCTTGCCCCGCTACGCAGGCCTTCGGCAGGCGTTTTGCCGTCCGGCTTCCGGGATCGGCTTCACCCACTGAGACGTAGGCAAACAGGTGCGAGTGAGTCTGGTCGTAGCGGGTTGGTTTGATTCGGGCGGAGGGCTGCACTACCACCCAGTTGAAGGCGTGTAGTTCACTTGCCGGAGGCTGGTTACCATAATAAAAGGCAACTGTTGGTATGCTGGCCAATGCCTGATTTATCAAAAAACCGGCAAGCAGTTCCACCGCCAGTCGGCCCCACGGGAGCGAACCGTAGCGGCCGAGATGCGCTCCAGGTGCAATAGATCGTTTGTTAGTAATAAAGAAAAGTAATCTACTATGTGCGGGGAATAGCTTGATCCTATTGCTTTGCATAGCGAATTAATTATTACATAATCCGACTTACTCAGCAGTCAGCAATATAGGCAACACTTGGATGCCTGAAGAACGAACGAATCAGATCCGGCCGAGCAGCCATATCGGCCAACTGGGACTGGATGCGGTCTTCGAGTCGTTCGCCAGCGCGGAGCGGGCGGCGGGCGTTGCCGGTGCGCTTGGCGTGGCTCCAGACCAACTCATCCGGATTCAGCTCCGGTGCGTAGCCGGGCAGGAAGTGCAACGACAACTTGCCCTTCAGCTTGGCGACGTAGGCTTTGACGGCGCGGGTCTTGTGCGCGGGCAGGTTGTCGAGGATCAGGTGCAGGGGCTTGCGCCGACCCCGCATCAGGCGTCGCAGGAAGCTCACGAACAAGTCTCCATTCAGCCCCCCCTTGTAGGTGGTGAACCAGAACGCCCCCTTGGCACTGACTGCCGAGGCGGCACTGATGCCCTGGCGTTGGCCCGGCACGTCCACCACGGGGGTCTGGCCCTTGGCGCCCCAAGTCTTCCCGTGCACCGCATCGGCGCGGAACCCGGACTCGTCCCAGAAGTAGATGTCTGCCCTGTCACGCTTGGCCTGGCGTGCGATCGCGGGGTAGGTCTCCCGCTGCCAGCGCGCGATGGCTTCCGGATCTCGTTGATAGGCCCGCTGCAGGGGTTTCTGGGGCGTCAACCCGACCCTGGCCAGGAGCACACCCACCGAGGCCAAGCTCAACCTCACCCCGAAGCGCCGGGTGATCAACTCCGCCACGATCCGGCGCGTCCACAACCCGAAGTCAAAACCGTACTGGCGCGGGTTCTTGCCGTTCACCCACCGAAACACCTGACGCTCCTGCGCATCCGTCAGCGTCCGGCGTCGCCCCGGTGCCTTGCGCAATTGCACCGCACGTTTGCCCTTGCCCCGGCCTCGCGCCTTCAACCGCACCTTGTACGCCCAGGTCCGGTGCATGCCGAACGACGCCGAGACCGCCGCCGGCGACTCGCCTTCCGCCATCCGGTCCAGCGCCATGAAGCGCATCGCTGCCAGCGTCTCGCGGGTCAATGTGCGACCATCAATATTCATGTCGGATTGGACACTAGCTGATGCCATTTGTTCCCTAATCTACTGACTTATGAGTAAATGATTGGGTTTTCGTTCTGATTCACACTGGATTCGCCTCGTGGCTCCGCTCTGCGGTGCCCCGTGTCCCGAGCCGCTCTGTGATGCGCACTCTTGTGTATTCCCCTCGGTGCGGAGCGCCGGCGGACTGGCGATACCGCGAAGCGGTGTCACCATACGAAGTACCCCCTTTCAGTGAGCCACGAATACCATCGGTATTTATCGATCAAGGAGCGCCGGCGGATCGGCCGGCAACGAAACGCAGGCGGATGCTTTCGCCGAGAACGGTGTCGATCAGGTCCGGATAATCGGGCAGGCGCTTGGCCTCGAGGGCCGTGAGCCGGTCCGGTTGAGATCGGGTTTTGGGGCGGCGGGCGATCAGGGCGCAACAGTCCTTGTAGGGCTCGATCGAGATGTCGTAGGTGCCGATTTTACGGCCGAAGTCGATGATCTCCTGTTTATTGAAGCCGATCAAGGGCCGGAATATGGGACGGGTAGCCACGGCGTTTAGGGTAGTGAGATTTTCCAGCGTTTGCGAGGCCACCTGGCTCAGGCTGTCGCCGGTTACCAGCGCGGTGGCACGCTGGGTTCGGGCAAGTTGCTCGGCCACCCGGACCATGAAACGGCGAAAGAGTACGAGTTCGTAGCCGTCGGGCGGGCCGGTGAGCGCGAGGTCAAACGCGGTGTAGGGCACGACGGTCAGATCAAGCCGCTGGGTGTAGCGGGACAATTGCGCCGCCAGCCGGCCCACGGGGGTTGTATCGGCTCGATCACGGTCAAGATAGTTAGCACTGAAGTGCAGGCAGTTCACCGTGCAGCCGCGCCGAGCCATGAGAAAAACGGCCACGGGGGAGTCGATACCCCCCGAGAGTAGGGCGAGAACGCGGCCGCTTGAGCCGACCGGCAGGCCGCCGAGTCCGGTGTGGCGGCGGGCATAGACCAGAACGCCTTCGGGGTGTAAGGCAACGTGGAAGACGCAGTCTGGATCGCTGAGGTTGACGCCTGGCCACGGCGTCTCCTCAAGGATGGCTCGGCCCCACTCGTGTTCCAGCCTGCGCGCGGATATCGCCCGTTCGTGTGTATGACGTTCGACCCGCACCGCAAAGCGCGCCCCGGGGCGGTGCAGGGTGCGTGCCAGATCCAGCAGGAGGGTACGCACCGGCCCGTTGGCCAGGCTGTCTTCATCTTCTCCGGCCAGGTCCCAACCGCAGGACTGCGCGGGAAAATAGGCGGCGATTCCTGGAATTTCACCGAGTGCTTGCAGCGCTTGGGCCAGGCGATCCCGTTCCGCGCCGATTTCAATCAACAACCGGGCGCCACGATGGCGAATGGGCCAATGCAGCCCGATGGATGTCAAACGTGCGCCGATCTGCTGCACCAGCCGGTCGGTGAAACCGGCACGATTGCGGCCCTTGAGTACCAGTTCGGCGCAGTGCACGGCGATCAGATCTGGGTAAAAATTCATGCGTGAGCCAAGGGGGATGAACGATCCGGTTTAATCGGGAATGGGTGGCAATGTTAGCATCCACTTCTTGGTTCCGGGGTGAGATTCGCATGCGGGTTTTCGATGGCAGGCTGGGATTACGCCGTGAGGCCTGGGCCTGGGCAAGCTACGATTTTGCCAATTCGGTCTTTGCAACCACGGTCATGGCCGGATTTTTCCCAGTGTTTCTCGATCGTTACTGGCGCGGTGGGTTGAGTCACGGCGAGGCATTCGCGCTGCTTGCCTGGACCAATGCCGGGGTCGCGGTCGCGGTGGTGCTGCTCGCGCCTCTGCTGGGTGCCATTGCCGATCAGGGGGCGCATCGCAAGCGGTTTCTCATTATGTTTCTGTTGCTGGGCGTCGCTGCGACAGGCCTGCTCGCCTGGCCCGGGCCGGGCATGACGCTGTCGGCGTTGTTGCTGTTCGGGGTAGGGGGACTCGGGTATATCGGCGGTAACGTGTTTTATGACAGTCTGTTGCCGCACGTTGCCGCACCCGGGGAACTGGATCGGGTTTCCGCGCTGGGGTATGGCGTGGGGTACCTCGGTGGGGGCTTGCTGCTTGCCCTGAACGTGGCCATGGTGGCTAAACCTCACTGGTTTGGTCTCGCCGGTACGGTGGCCGCGGTCAAGGTCGCCTTCGTTACGGCGGCGCTGTGGTGGGGGGCGTTTGCGCTGGTGTTGATTTTTGGGGTGCATGAACCTAGGCAAGGCCTTACGCCCGGGTCCGCGTTGGTGGCCGGCCTGTCCCGGCTGCGGGAGTTGCTGGGCCAACTCCGCCGGGTACCGGTGCTCGCGGGGTTCCTGCTGGTGTACTGGCTTTATATCGATGGCGTGAACAGCGTGTTCAAGCTTGCCGTGGGCTATGGATTGGCGGTGGGTCTGCCGGCCGACAGCTTGCTTCTCGCCCTGCTGTTGACTCAATTTGTGGCCTTTCCCGCGGCGTTGGGATTCGGCTGGTTGGGCGAGCGCTTCGGGCCGCGCGCCGGGATTACGCTGGGTTTGTGCGTCTATATCGCGGTGGTCGGTTATGCGGCCTTTCTCAGCCATCCCTGGCAGTTTTTTCTGCTCGCGGTGTTGATCGGCTTGGTTCAGGGGGGCACCCAGAGTCTGTCCCGGTCGTTGTATGCGCGGTTGGTTCCCCGGGGAGAAAGTGCCGCCTATTTCGGCCTCTATGGATTGATGGGTAAATTCTCCGCGGTGCTGGGTCCGGCGATGGTCGCGGTGGTACAGACATGGACCGGAAATGCTCGGTTTGCCATCGTCTCGATTGTCGTTCTGTTTTTGTTGGGCCTTGGGGGGCTGTGGGCATTGCCATTTGGACGCAAGGCGCTCAGTGCGCCCGACCAAAGAGATCCAGGTAACGCTTGAGTTCCGCAAGTGCCTTGGGGTCGCCGGCGTAGCGGGCCTGGAGGTAGAGGGGGATCACCCGCTCGGCTTCGGCATAAAGGCGGGGATGCTCCCGGGCGATACGGGCAAGGAAATTCAGCGGCGCCTCGCTGGCGCGGTGCTGGATTCCCCGGCGCGCCAACCGCCGGTTCCAGCGCCGGTAAATTTGTTGTGCCGGATCCCGGCGTGGGCGGGGACGGCGTCTTCTGCCGAGCAGGAAGACCAGCAGGCTGGCGGCGGATATTCCGGCGACCATGAGACCGGCAACTACACCGGGTGCAGCCTTGTCGAGGCCCAGCCGGGTGAGCAGGTGGTGCTGAAGGCCAGGGCCGTATCCGGCGATATACTGATTCCAGAATGTGTCGGCGGCATCCCAGATGTTGCGCAGGCGCCAAGTAAAACCTCCCGGTGGCAACAGGGTTTCTCCCCCGGCGCCGGTGGCCGCGGCGAAGCGGGCCGAGGATTCGACCCGCGACGGGGGAATTGCGCCGGTCGGATCTACCCGCACCCAGCCGCGTCTGGCAAGCCATACCTCGTCCCAGGCGTGGGCATTGGCTTGGCGCACCACCAGCCGGCCGTCGTAGGGATTGATTGTGCCCCCGGCATACCCGGTGACCACCCGCGCCGGAATACCGGCCGCACGCATGAGCACGGCAAAGGCGCTGGCGTAGTGTTCGCAGAAACCCCGCCGGGTGCGAAACAGGAATTGGTCGACACGGTTGCGGCCGCGGAGCCGGGGAGGGGTCAGGGTGTAGTAGAAGGGTTCGCGGTGGAAATAGGCAAGCGCCTTGCGAACCACGTCCCGGGCACTGGCCGAGCCGAGCCGCCAGCGTTCGGCAAGGGCGCGGGCGCGGGGATCGATGCCGCGGGGAAGTGCCAGGTTTTCCGCGCGCCGTGTCGCCGACAAGCTGATTCCGGCGCGATAGCGCGGGTAGGAGGTGGCGGTGAAGCTGAGATCGTGCCATAGGGGCCGTGGTGCGAGGGCCTCGAAGTTCGCGGTGATTCGGCTGGGTGTATCGACCTTGACCGCCAGGGCCAGGAGGAACAACCAGCGGGCGCCGTTGGCACGCTCCCGAACCCGGTAATGCACGGGCTTGCCTAGGACCGCGAATGTGGTTCTCCCGCCCGTTTGCCCCCGGGTCCATTCGCGGCCGTTGTAGTGCTGCAGCACCGGTCCCCGGAAGTAGCGTTCCCCGCGGGGGGGCACGGCGCCGAAAAAGCGAACCCGGAAGGCGATCTGCTCGGAAACGGCAAGGCGGGAAATGCTGCCAGGATTCATGTGGGTGGACAGGCCGCTCACCGCCGCCCGCCGGGGGGAACCGAACCGGAACAATGGCCCGGGGAGTCGTGGAAAAAGGAGGAACAGTACGGCGGCTACCGGTAATGCGGTTGCGATCAGGGTGGCCGCACGGCGTGCGAGGCTACGCCGGCCGGGATCGGCTCCACCGCCTAATCTGACCGCTACGGCAGCCCAGAGAACCAGGGATTCGTAAATGGCCAGGGGCAGGGATTGATTGAGCAGCAGGGCCGCGGCGATTAGAAACACGACCAGCAGGGTGAGAATGTGATAATCGCGCCTACTGCGACTTTCGAGTGCCTTCAAGCCCGAGGTCAATACGAGAAGAGCGCCACCGGCCGCAGCGCCACCGAAGCCGCGGAAGGTGACGATGACACCGCCGAGGGCTGCGAAGGCGAGCAGAGCGCGTCCCAGGGGCCGGGGTGCAGGGCGCTGGAGTGAGAGCAAGCGGTAGCGCCAGATTACACCCAACAGGCCGGCGCCCGCCACCCAGGGCGGCATCAGGAAGAAAAATGGCGCCAGGCTCGCGGCAAGGACGGCGAGGGTGGCCCGTGCCTGGGTGTCAGGGACGGTTGATGCCATGATAAGGTCCGGGGTAACAGGCGAGGGCCCGCAGGCAACGGGTCAGGTGGGCGGGGCCGTGCTTGGGTGCCAGATCCAGCCCCGGCAGACGCAGGCCGACCAGTTGTCCCGCCCGGGAGGCATCGAGCAGCCATCGGGCGAGCACCTCGAGCCGTTGTTCCATATCGTCTCCCGGCGCTTCGGCCAGGTCGAACCAGCGACTCATACACGTGCCGCTGGCGAAGTGTTTACGCTGAATCTGGCCGGTTCGGGCATAGACATGCCAGGCAATTTGGCCCGGACGATCCCCGGGGCGGTAGCGGACGAGGCCGAAAAAATCCTCGGGATGATCGCCTTGCCGTCCGGTGGCGCCGAGTCCGGCATCACCGGGTGGGGGGGGCGCAAAATCGGCGGGGCGTGGGTACACGAAGCATTCGCCAGGGTGCCCGATACGAACCCAGGCATTGAAAATACCCAGGGGATAATCGCTTTTCAATCCCAGGTCACGCAGGAGATGGCGCCCCCGAGGGCGGGGAGGCAACTGGAGCATGAGCCGGGCGGTCGATCCGGGATTGAGACGGCGCGCTACACCGGCGCGTCGACCCTGGTACAGCGTGAGTCCAAACCGTTCCCACTGGCTCGGGTTGGTCAGCTTGAGATAAATGCGTAGTGGCTCACCGGCGGGAACAGAAGGTGCCTCTAACCCCCACAGTTCAAGGCCGGCCAGTTGGCGGTGACAGGCGATTATGGTGATCCAGCCTAGGGCGACGAGTATAAAATCCAAAAGGAAAACGGCGCCGTTGCGGTAGTTGAGCGCAAGCAGCAGCAGAACCCCGGAGGTCACGGCGGCCAGCAGTCCGAAGCGGGTGGGAAGAATGAAAATCTGCCGGCGACCGAGGCGCAACGGCCAGGCATTGCCGACCACGCGTTTCGCGGTGGCGCGATCGAACCAGCGACGGGATGCCGGGCCCAAGCCGCGCAAGCGCTTCGGCTCAGGGGATCGCGACCGCATCGAGAAGGCTTTGTCCGGGATTCCCGGTGGCACCACCGGGTGCCCGGAGTTGGAGCCGATGGCCGACGGCGGCAGGCACGACGGCCTGGAGATCGGCGGGAAGTACCGCGGGGTGCCCGCAGATGAAGGCATGGGCACGGGACAGGGCGAGCAGCATGAGTCCCGCGCGGGGGGACAGGCCGTGGCGGTAGAAACCACTGTCACGGCTCCAGCCGATCAGCGCCTGGAGATAGTCGAGCAGTGCCGGGGCTACGGGGACGGCAGTGACGGCTTGTTGCAGCGTCCTTACGCCTTCGGCATTGAGTACGGGCGTGATTTGCGTCAGTTTTTCCTGGCGGCTGCCGCCCTGATAGAGCGCGCGTTCGGCGATGGGCGGTGGGTAACCGAGGATGAGCCGGAGGGCGAAACGGTCCAGTTGTGATTCGGGGAGTGGGTAGGTGCCGATCTGATCCAGTGGATTCTGGGTCGCGATCACGAAAAAAGGTTGCGGTAGCCGGTATGAGCGTCCGTCAATGCTGATCTGGCCCTCTTGCATCGCCTCGAGCAGGGCGCTTTGGGTGCGTGGCGTGGCCCGGTTGACTTCATCCGCGAGCACCACCGGGGTGAACAGGGGGCCGGGCTGGAACACAAAGCGCTCTTCTTTGCGGGTAAACACCATGGAGCCGAGCAGGTCGGCGGGTAGCAGGTCACTGGTGAACTGGATACGGTGAAAGCCGAGTCCCAGCACTCGTGCGAGTGCCTGCGCCAGCGTGGTTTTTCCGACTCCGGGAACATCTTCGATCAGCAGATGCCCCCGGGCGAGCAGGCAGGCCAGGGCCAAGCGGGTGGCCTCGGGCTTGCCAAGCAGAATGTTGTTCAGGGATTTTAGAGCGGCAACCAGGTGCGGCTCGGTCGGTGTGGATGACGCGGCTGTGACTGGGCGATTGAACATGGCGATATTCCGGGTGGCTTCAAATATGTAAACACAAACCGGCTCCGCTTGGGAGTCTCCGGGGAGGCAACGATACCCCAAAGAAAGTAGGGCTGCCTGTCCGCGCCGGCATGACACAGCGGCGCGGGAGCATGGACTGGCATTGGCCGGCGGTATCCATGGCAACCGTCAGGTAGGGCAGGAAAGCCAATGGTGTCCAGGGTGATACCAGGATGGGGCCGAGGGGACGAAGGCCGATCAGGGCGGATTCTACCGGGGAAACACGGGTGCGGGCCGTGGCATGTTACCTGCTTGGCGGGTGGCAAGTCCAGCCTGAATGAGCTGGTTTTACTCGGGGTTCCATAGTTTATCTGACCGCCTGCTGGGGCTCGGGCGGATTCAAGCATAGCGGTTCCCGGCCATTCGGGCCACTGGCGTAATATTGGGCCAGGAATGTTTCGAATGCGGGTTCCGGATGTGTTTCGAGTTCCTGTTGGCGGGCAAGCGATTCCGCTGCCTGGGCGCGTAGTCGCGAAGCCGTCCCGGGGGCGAGTTCGCGACTACGCAGTTCCGCCGTGAGGCGGTGGGAACGTTCAAGAGACCAGGCCAGGAACCCTTCGGGATGAGACGCAACCTCATCCAGCACCCGGGCCGAGGGGGTGGTCGCCGGTGCCCGTAGCCGTGTGGCGGCCAAGGTTACGGCGTTGCAGTAGGGTGTGTCTGGCAGCCCGGAGTCGAAGTGCTCGGCCAGCGGTTCGAGTGCGGCGATGATCTCCTCACCCCAATCGCGTAACGGTATCGTGGTGTTGTCGCGGCGCAGGCCGATTCCGGGTTCTCGCCCGCGTACGGCGACGTTACGCTGGTTATAGTCGATTTCGAGTTGGTTGCCCTGCTCGATCGGTGGGCTTGGGGTGAGGATACAGGACCAGAGAAAAATCTCCAGAAAGCGGAGCGTTTCGGGAGTGATCCCGAGCGGCGTGAAGGGATCTATATCGAGTGCGCGGACCTCGACGTAATGGACGCCTTCGCGGAGCAGGGCAGCACTCGGACGCTCGTTCATTCGTGGCTGTACCTTGGGACGCACCAGGCCATAATATTCATTCTCGATTTGTAGCACCGCCGCGGAAAGCTGTTTCCAGGTTCCGCCTTTGTGTACGCCGAGAGCGGCATAGCCGGGATCCTCGGTATGCAGGGCCCGGGAGAGGTCGGCGATGTACTCTGCGAGCGAGTTCGTGGATACCGAGAGGTAAGCCTGGCCGGTGTTCTTGTAGCCGATATCCGACAGCCGGAGTGATGTTGCGTAGGGTGCGGCGAGACTGCCGTTGGCAATCGGTTTTAGCCAACACGGTGGATTCGGGGTGAAAGAGGGGCAGGCGGTCGGCGAGGCGCCAAATAGATAAAGCAGCAGCCAGCCCCGGCGCTGGACGTTGCGTACGAGGTTCATCCAGGCCGTATCCCGCGCGGATCGGTCCATTGCCATGCGTTTCGTTGTCGCAAGAGCTTCCCAGAATGCGTGCGGGAATGAGTAGTTGAAATGGACCCCGGAAATTACTTGCATCGCGCTACCATAACGGCGCGCGAGTCCGAGGCGGTAGAGATGCTTCATATGCCCGATATTGGAATGGCCATAGCGGGCGATGGGGATTCGGCTGGGCGAGTCGATAAAGCAGGGCATGCTCAACATCCACAATCGTTCGTCGCCGATGTTTTGGGCGGCGTATATCTCCAACGATTCCAGTTCGGCGAGCAACGCCGAATGTGCCGTGTGGGGGGGAGTGACGAATTCGAGTAGTGCCTCGGAAAAATCGGTGGTGATGCCCGTATGCGTCAGCGCGGAACCGAGTGCGGAGGGATGTGGCGTTTGGGCAATGCGCCCGTCGGGGGTGACCCGAAGCGCTTCGCGTTCAAGCCCCTTGAGGCCCCGGCGGGCGGCTTCCGGGGCGATTTGGGACAGGATTTTGGTTGGAAGATCCGGCACGGGTTAATACCTGGGCAAGTGGAATCGCCCGCCTATTGTATCGGTCGCCGCGAATCGTGTCAGTGCCAGCAACTGTTTGCGGATATGCCGGTACCGTTCGGAATGACCGTTTGTTGCCCCTTGGAGTCGAGCTGGAATACGCCGCAGGCATCGTTGGTTTGACGCTTGGAAATGGGAGTGGCCTGGAGTTTATAGGCTGTTGCGTTGGCGCTGAGAACCAGGATTCCGTAATCTCCGCCGCTGGTTGTAACCGTTGCCGCCGAGGAGTACCCCAATCCGGTCAGCGATGTCGTGTAGGTGTTGTATCGGGTGTAATAACCCTCCTCTCGTGCCGCCAGCGCCTCGAGGGCATTGATGGCTTCGGTTCTGCGGGCGCGCTCCTGCACGTGTTGATAGATGGGCACGGCAATGGCGACCAGGATGGCGGCAATGACCAGGGTGATCATCAGTTCGACCAGGGTAAACCCGGAAAAGGTTTTCCGGCAATGGTGCCCGGATCCGTCCGCGGCCGGCTTGTTGTCGCCCCGGATTCCCTGATGCAAGAAGGATTTGCGTGGAGCAAGGGTGTGCATGAGGTTTCCGCTCATCGTAGCTGTATCCAGGAAACCACTTTCGAGCCGGCGCCATGTTCTTTCACGGTACGCACGGCTTGTGTCGAAGTGGTGATTAACTTGATGTCGTTGAAAGGCCCTTTTTTATAGCGCATGATCGTGGGAGCTGCGGCATAGCCGTTTCCCAGGCTCATGCCGACGGGATTTTGCCCATTGACCTGATCGGCGCTGTTGAGTTTTCCATCGTTATTAATATCCAGTTCGGGGCCGGGGAAGGCGCCTCCGGTCGCGTAATTGATCACCATGAGCCAGCTTGTCCCGCCCGATCCGCAAGAGGCGGTATTCGGCGTGAAAGTAGTAAACAGTACGCGGCCGTTGACAAGGCGAGGGTTGGTAATTACCCGCTCGCCGCTTTCTGGCAGATCCATGTACCAGCCTCGCTGAGTGCTCCAGTTGATCGCCGTCCCGGTGGCGGTACGCACGCTGACCGTTCCGCCGCTGGTAGTCACGGTGGTATCGGTCAGCGTAATCTGGTTGAGATTGGAACGGGTCAGCGGAAGGCCCAGGGTTGAACCACGGTCGATAACGGCATAGAAACTTTGGGTATCGGTGTTGGAGATATCGGGTAAGCCAAGGTATTGCCCGGTACCGAAATATACCAAGATACCCCCTCCCGCACCATTTGGAGCCAATGATGCGATGGGCTGGGTCGTAATCGGTTGCGGGGTGCCGCCGGTCTTGGCCTTGAACAGTACCGTGGCGGTCCAGCTCGCCGGCGCGGTGCTGGAAAGATCCACCCGCCAGAGGTTGCCCTGCAGATCACCGGCATAGACGCGATCCGCGACCCCGGTGTTGGCGTTCGAGAGCACCAGGGGAGTGGATAGCCCGTTTGGAAGGTTGTTCTTGCAAGTGCTGGTGGCTTGCGCGCAGAGATCGATACTGCGGATCAGCGCACCGGTTTCGGCGTTGACGATATAGAGATAGGGAAGCCCATCATCGTTGTTGTACCCCGAGCCGAATATGACTACGGGGGTGATGGTGCCGCCGATATTGAGTCGGGCGATCTGGGGCTGGCTATAGCTCAGCCCCAGGTGCTGGAACCCGGACGTGGTACTGGTGATATCCCAGAGTACGTCTGCGGCGACGGCACTTTCCGAGATCCAGTTCGCCGGATTGGTGACATCCATGGCATAGATGCCCTTGCCGCCGGCGTTGAGCCCGCCTGTCAGGAGGGTGTGCCAGGTGCCATTGGTAAATTGCACATCCCCGGCATTGGGCGAGCCATCGACAAAATATTTGTGATTGGCGTTATAGGTCGGCAGACTCAGGTCGGCCAGATTGGGGAATGGTCCCAGTGGCAGGAAGGCAAACAACTCCTTGCCGCTGGCGGCATTGAACGCGTGCAGCATGCCGTCGTTAGAGCCGAGATAGATGACCGGGGTTCGATTGATATAGGTCTTGGAAAAATTGGCATAAGCCGTACCGGTGAAGTTTCCGCTGGGGGGGCCGACCAAAAGCGGGGCGCTGTCGATTATGTCGCCCAAAAGATAGGCGCGGTCGCGGAATGGGCCGTTATTGGCCTGTGTTTGGGCCGAATCACCGCGCAGGTAATCGAGCACCGCCTGCCCGTAGCTTTTCTTGGTGCCGAAGCCGGCTTGCTCCGAAGCCGTAAGAGTGCTCCAGTTGGCTTCGAGATCGGATTGTTGGGAGGCGGACAGGCTGGTCCAGCGAAAGGGGGTTCCCGTTCCGGTTGTCGGGTTGAAGGTGATCAGCAACCGGTTGGTATCCCAGCCGGTGCCCGCGTAGGCGGTTTGCATCTGGTCCCGCGCGCTCCAGACCAGGTGCGCCGGGTTGGCATCCACGATCCCGTTGCTCAGCAGCGGGTAGGCCACCAGGTTGCCGGTCCAGCCGTAGATGCGGGTATCGAATTGTGCCTGGTAGACCACCGTGCCGGTCCGGAATGATGTGGAGTTGACCGCCACCGAGGTGGTGGACATGTTCGCCGCCTGAATCTGGCCGAAGATAACGCCTAGGTCGTTTACGATATCCTGCGGGGTCACCCCGGGGAAGTAATTGGTGGTTCCCCCGGCGATCGCCATCGCCTTGAGGGTGGCCGCAGCCGCCGGGTTTTTGGAGGGATCCACCCCGGCGCCCATCCCGACGATATAGGTTTTGATTCCATCCTTGGCGAGCGCCTTTAGCTGATCGATAGCATCGGCTAATGCCTGGTCGTTGGTGGTGGTGAGCCCGGCGGTATCACCGTTGGCCACCGCCGCGGCGAAGCCGGGATCGGTTGTGGTGATTGTCCCTCCGGTTTTTAGGTTGAAGGTGGCCCACACCTGGTATTTTTCCCCGGAAACAGAGCCCAGAGGAGGCCAGTTCGAACCGTCGAGATCCTCGGTCGGAAGGCCGTCGGTCACCAGCACTACGTAGCGCTTGGCGGGACAGCCATTGCTGCTTGGCGGGTTACTTTTCTGAAAGTAATTCCTAGCGCCGTTGAGAATTCCGCCGATGGGGGATTGGCTGGCAAGCGCCTTGATCTCCTTGCTCTTGTGGTTGTTTGTTTCCGGGGCCAGGTAAGGGGCAAACTTGTTGACGTAGGTGGCGACCTGCGACGGCGTGGCCGGCTTGCCGTTGATTCCCGCCGGCTTGATATTTACCAACAGGTTGCTCTTGGTTGCGCTGGTCGAGGTGTAATAGCCGAAGCCGCGCTGAAAATAAAGCACTTGTTTCGAGTAGGGAACATACCCGGCGTTTGTCGGGCCGGTTTGGCGGATGCAGTAGCGCGGGGTGCATGAATTGTAGGTGATCCCAATTTTACCCGCGTTGTACTGGGCGAGTGTCCCGTTTGGCGGGAAGGGAGTGGAGGGGTTATGCTTACCGTAGTCCAGGAACGCGGGCTGGTAGAACTTGGGTGCATACAGCACGTCGTTGATGTCGGGATCATCCGAGCTGGCGGCAATGGCCAGGAGGGGGGCTTGCAATGCCGGATCGCCCAATTGGTCTTTTATGCTGTTGCAATAGCCGGCGGTGGATTGGTAGCAGGGGTTGGCGACCCAGCGCGTCCCCGAGGGGGGCAGATCACCGCTATCGCCGAAGGCGAATCCGTCGGGACCGCTCATGTAGTATACCCAGGTCGTATAGAGACTTGGAGTATTGGTGCTGTAGTCCATCAGGCCGAAGTCGAAGCTTGTGGCGTATTGTTGGATGATGGCTTGCAGCGCCTGTTTGGCGACATTCAAGCGGCTGGCGGAGTTGTCGTAGAGTATTCCTCCCTGGTTCACGGTATAGGCGGCATTGCCACCGGCCGAAGTCTTGGTCAGCGGCGCGGTGAAGCCGGCGGGAACGGTGTAATCGACGGGAGAGGTGGAGTTATTAAACGCCGTGACGGTGCCCGACCCGGTCATAATGGCTCCCGAAAGGTCTCCATCCATGGACTGGGAATTGGTGATCGCGAGCATGATTTGCGGATCGGTCGGTTGGGATAGGATCAGGGGAACGTTCGAGATGGCGATCAGCGGCGCTGTATTGGCCGCACCCGCCACGCTTAGCAGTAAAACAAACCCGAGCGTAAGGACAAATCCCAGGAGGACGCCGCGGGCCAGGATTCTTAAATGTTGCATATTCGTTTCCTCCTTAAGCGGGACTACGGTACGAGATAGAGGCTTTGGACCACGGCAACCGCATTGGCATTGCCGCCGAGCCCCCACCCGGTAATTCGATAAAGCTTGATTTGGGGCGAACCGCCGCCATACTGCTGCCCGGATCCCAGGTTATAACCCGGAAAGGCCGGTATACCGGGGATCTGTTCGATGTTGTATTCGGGATAGGATGCATAGGCGTTGGGGCTGCTTCCGGCACCGATGGTTCCCCCGAAAGTGGCGGATCCGAGTCTGACGGCTACGGCCGTGCTGCCGACCCAGCTTGTGTCCAGAACCGGGTTCGGCAGGCTGTTGTAGGGGCAGATTCGAGGCGTGGTCACCAGCCCGGAGCAACTCGCGGATTGGGTGATTGTGGATTGGGCAATGGCTTGTTGCGCCACCCCGATTGCGGAATCTGCGGCCAGCAAGGCGCGGGTTTTCTGTTGAAAGTTCCCCGCCATACGTTGTTCGTTGCTGCCACTGCTGAACATCAGGACGCCAAGCAAGGTTAATATCAGCAAAAAAATCAACGCGATGAACAGCACAACCCCCGGCGCTTGCCGTTTGCAAGGCACGGGCCTTTGCCGCCGGTGCCGGGTGACTTCGGAGGGTATGGTGACATTCATAGCGGGCTTGTCCGAACGGGAAAGGTGGCCCTGAAGGTTACGGGGACACCCTGGGTTCCGGCTTGGCCGGTTGCCGCTTGACGGGTGGCAAACTTCAGAATGATTTCAACCGAGCGAACGGCATTCCACTGGGAAGTGGCGATGGCGTTGGCCGGGGCGTAAACATCGGCCGATCCGTCGCCATTGGTATCCACGCCGTAAAGGAAATGCAGGCTGGTTACGCCGCTGATCAGGGGTTGTTTTTGGGCCACAAGCCCGGGCCCGCTGAGGATACACTCCAACTCATCGTTTTGGGTGTCGAGAGAAAACCGGTTGACATAGAGCTGTATCGACGCGCCACTGTTTTCATGCCCCAGGCAGTTCAATACCCCATCATTGGGAGCGGTAAGGAATCGGATGGACAGCGTGTCGGCATAATTTCCGTTGGTCGATGCGCTGGTACCGTAGAAAACCTGGGCGGCGGTGGTGAAAGTGCTATTGACGGGGAATGCCGTATAGGGCGTATAGGTTTGAGGCGCCGCGTAAAAGCCGGCAGATTGAACGACGGAGCCTACGAAAGTCGTGGTCAGGCGCTCTTTGCGCTGCAGGGCGGCGCTTTGCTGTTGAATATTGTAACTGCGACGAGTCGACATATACATGGCGACCAGGCCCGCGATCAAAAAAAGGCTGAGAGCAAGGGCCACCAATAGTTCGATCAGGGATAGACCGCGTAGATGAGAGGAAGAGGGGGAATGGCGCGTCATGGCCGTATAACTAGTGAGTAGGTCAGTATTTGACCGGATGAGCCGGGGGTGCCACCGGTGGCCGCGCTCACCCGCTTTTGCCACCAGCTTACGCTGATAGTGCACTGTGCCGGAATGGTGGTGCAAGCGACCTGCCCTTTGCCCTGGGGGAGCGAACTTTTGAGGTCGGTCCCCCACTGGGAGAGATCATAATTCGCCATATCCGTCGGTGAACATGGGAGCGTGATCGTCGTGCATTTGCTCGAGGGGATCACCTTGACGGCATCCGTTGTGTTGTAGCCGGCCAAGGCGGCTTGATTGGCGATTATCTTGGCCGCCATGCTTTGTGCCTCGATGGCGGCCAGTCCTTGCAGGGTTGCGGTATGGGTGCGGTAAATCGTGGCTGCCTGCAGGGCGGCGATACCCATGAGCCCAACGGCGATTACCAGAAGCGCAATGAGTGCTTCGATCAGGCTGAATCCTTTGGTGGAGATCATGGGCACTGGTCTCCGCTGGCAGTTGTGATTCGTCCCACCGAAGAGAGCGTCATGCAGCGTCTGAGGCTGGTCCGGTCGGGGTGGGGCTTCAAGACGATGGTGCCGTTATAAACGCCGGCCAGCAGCCCGAAACGGTTGAAAGTGATACGTGTGGTGACATTTGTGTTGCCTATTAGTTGGCTGCCGCCGCTCAGAGCGTCGTGTATTCGGAGGATCGAGTCAGCGGCGGCGGGACTTTTATTATTATTGGGGTTGGAAAACACGATCCAACCCTGTGTCCAGGAACCGGTAGAAGCACAGGTCGTACCATTTGAACTGGCGCAGATGGTGGCATCGAGGCCGCGTTTCATGGCGACGCTGCGCGCATATTCAACCGCCTGCAGAAAGCTGCCGAGCTGTGCGCTGGCCCGGTTACCGGACACAACACCATCGTAGGTGGGAATTGCGATGGTGGTGAGGATCGCGAGCAGGGCCAACGTGATCAGCATTTCAATCAGAGTGATACCACGATTTTCGCTCATATGTTTGGTATAGCAGAACGAGGACGGTTTGTCCGCCGATTTATGGACGAACGGTCCGAGTGGCGGAGTGAATGGTCGTTTCGCGGCTCAGGCCAGGGCGGCGATCCGCGAGCGCTGGGCTCGGTAACGTTCCAGCGCGGCATCGGTTTCGCCCAGCCGCCGGCGTTCATGGGCGACGATCTCGGCCGGGGCACGGGCCAGGAAGGCCGCGTTTTCGAGCTTGGCAAGCGAGCGCCGGCGCTCGGTTTCAAGCCGCGCCAGGGTTTTGTCCAGGCGTGCCAGTTCGGCGGTGGTATCCACCAGTCCGGCCAGTGGAATGGCCCAGGTAACCTCGCCGACGAGAATGGTGGCCGAAGTTTCGGCTGCAGGGCCAGGTTGGATCCGTACCGGGTTGGTACGTGTAAGAAAGGCAATTTCCCGCCCGTGCCGGGCAATTCGTTCCCGGGTAAGGGTATCGGCACCGTGGACCGTGACCGGCACTCGCCTCCCGGGGTCGAGTCCGAGTTCAGCGCGGGTACCACGCAGCCCGGTGACCACGGTGCGCAGCCAGGCGATCTCGGCCTCGGCCACGGGATCGGGCGTGAATTCCTCGGGGGTGGGGTAGGGCGCCAGCATGATGGAGTCGCCGGTGCACCCGGCCAGGGGGGCAACCCGGAGCCACAGCGCTTCGGTGATGAACGGCATGAAGGGATGGAGCAGGCGCAGCAGGGCCTCGAAGACGGTGATCAGGGTGTGGCGCGCGGCCGTGGCATCGGCGGTATCGGCGGCCAGTCGGGGTTTGACCAGCTCCAGATACCAGTCGCAGAAGTCGGACCAGGTAAATTCGTACAATGCCTGGGCGGCAAGGTCGAAGCGGTAGGTGTCGATGTAGCCCCGCACCTGGGTTACGGTCCGCGCCAGGGCGGAGCGGATCCAGCGATCGCTCGGAGTCGCGTCGGCTGGAGCCGGCACGGGTTGCTCCACATGCATCAGGATAAAGCGGGTGGCGTTCCACAGCTTGTTGCAGAAATTGCGATAGCCGCCGATGCGCCCGAGGTCGAAGTTGATGTCGCGTCCGGTCGAGGCCAACGCCGCAAAGGTGAAACGCAGCGGATCGGTGCCGAAGGCGGGGATGCCTTCGGGGAATTCGCGCCGGGTGGCGCGGGCCACCCGCTCGGCGAGGTGGGGTTGCATCATGCCCGTGGTGCGTTTGGCGACGAGTGCTTCCGGTTCGATGCCATCGATCAGGTCGATGGGATCGAGCACATTACCCTTGGATTTGGACATTTTTTGTCCGTGCTCGTCACGGATCAAGCCATGAACATAGACTTCACGGAAAGGGACGTCGCCGTGAAGGTAGAGCCCCATCATGATCATGCGCGCTACCCAGAAAAAGATGATGTCGAATCCGGTGACGAGAGTGTTGGTGGGGTAGAAGGCTTCAAGATCCGGGGTCGAGGCTGGCCAGCCGAGGGTTGTCAATGGCCACAGTGCGGAGGAAAACCAGGTATCGAGTACGTCTTCGTCCTGGCGCAGGGGGCCGGAGTAACCGGCGGCATCTGCCGCGCGGCGGGCCTCCTCCGGGGTATGGGCGACGTAGCAGCGGTCGTCGTCACCGTACCAGGCGGGGATACGGTGCCCCCACCACAGCTGGCGGCTGATACACCAGTCCTGAATATTCTCGAGCCAGTTGAAGTAGGTCTTCGACCAACCTTCGGGGAACAGGCGGATGCGGCCGTCGCGCACCGCGTCAATCGCCGGTTGGGTGATGGCACGGCGGCCGCCGTCACGTCCATCGGCTTGGGTGGTACGGGTCAGATCGACAAACCACTGGTCGGTCAGACGGGGTTCCACCACGGTGCCCGAGCGGTCGCCGCGAGGCACATGCAGGCGGTGCTTCGCGGTGTCAACCAGGAGCCCGGCACGAGTCAGATCGGCAATGATGCGTTCCCGCGCCGCGAAGCGGTCCAGCCCGGCATAGGCTTTGGGTAGGAGCTCGAAGGTTTTTTCGGCTTCCGGGGCGGGCGGGTATATTTCGGCCCGGTCGAGGATTTCGCCCCCGGGACCCAGGACATTGATTTTTGCCAACCCGTGACGTTCCCCGATGGCATAGTCGTTGAAGTCGTGTGCCGGGGTGACCTTGACGCAACCGGTGCCGAAGGCGGGGTCGACGTGGGTGTCGGCCAGGATCGGAATCTCCCGGTCGAGCAACGGCAGCTTGAGCCGTCGCCCGAGCAGATGGGCGAACCGGGAGTCATTGGGGTTAACCGCCACCGCCACATCACCGAGGAGTGTTTCGGGGCGGGTCGTGGCCACTACCAGGCCGCCCTCGCCGTCGGCGAAGGGATAGCGGATGTGCCAGAGGCATCCATCTTCTTCCGTGCTGATAACCTCAAGATCCGACAGTGCGGTCTCGAGCGTGGAATCCCAGTTGACGAGTCGCTTGCCGCGATAGATCAGCCCGGCCCGATGGAGGCACACGAAAGTTTCGGTGACGGCGCGCGCCGGGCCCGGATCCAACGTAAAAAGCTCCCGGGACCAGTCGAGCGAGGCGCCGAGGCGCCGAAACTGGTGTTGAATGCGATTGCCGGATTCAGTGCGCCACTGCCATACTCGTCGGACAAAGGCCTCGCGTCCGATCTCGGCCCGCGATGTCGCTTGTGCGACGAGTTGTCTTTCCACCACCATTTGGGTGGCGATACCGGCGTGATCGGTGCCCGGTTGCCAGAGAACCCGATCGCCGAGCATGCGATGGGCGCGGATAAGGATGTCCATGAGCGTGGCCTGAAAGGCATGGCCCATGTGCAGGTTGCCGGTGACATTGGGAGGCGGCAGAATGATGGTGTAGGCGGATCCCTCGCCCCGAGGCTCGAACCAGCCTTTCGCCTCCCAGCGCGCATACAGCTCGGCCTCGATCGCGCCGGGATCGTAGCTGCTTGGTAGCTTCGCCATGGCTTAGCTTGGCGTAGGTTGGTCGCCCAACTCGTGTTCGGGCAGTATCTGGGTCCCGGGGGGCTCGGCGAGGTTCGTGCCGAGGCGTTTTAGCAACGGGATCATCAGCGCGGCGAGCAGGGCGGCACCGACGGCGGCCACACCGAGAAGCAGGAACAGGCGGATATAGAGTGGAAGCGTCGCGAGGTAGAACCCGTGGTTGAGTTTTTCCAGTAACGCTTGGGTGGGTGCGGGCAGGCTGGTGAATGCGGCCAGTCCCTCGCCGCCATGGCGTATAGCATGGCCGGTGATCCAGAGGCGGAAGTCCTCCAGGTTGAGCCCCATGAGTCGATTCGCCAGTGCCGACGGCAGGGCGGAGAGGGTGGCGTGGTAGGAAGCGGGCAACATGCGGGCCAAATCGTTTAGCCGGTCGGGGACGCTGGCCACGTTCGCCACCATGCTGCCCAGGTACTGCGAGATACCGGTGGCGAGCAACCAGGCGCCCATCATGAAGCCGCGAAGCTGCGGGGCGACGAAGCGGGTCACCATCGCCAGGCCGAGCCCGCTGATGAGCAGCTCGCCGAAGGACTGGAAGAAGTACCCCCAGATCATCCACCAGGGCGAGACGAGTCCGCCGTGTGCAAATCCGCCGCTCAGGCCGTAGATAAAGAACCCGATCGCGAGCATCACGAAGCCGAGGAAGAACTTGGTTGCGATATTCAAATCCTTGCGGTGCTTGCCGAGCGCGTTGTAGACCAGGGCAAGGATCGGGCTGAGAATCCAGATCCAGAACGGATTGAGCACCTGGAACTGTTCCGGAGGTATGAGGTAGCCGTAAAAGTTCAGCGTGACATTACGCAGCGCAAACAGGGTCAGCGACGTGGACATTTGTTGATAGAAAATGAAGAACAGGATGCCCTGGGCGGTGAGCAGCAGCATGGCGATCAGGCCGCTGCGTGCTCCCCGGGAGCTGTTTGCAATCAAGTATGCGAAGATGCCGCCAAGCACCACGGCGGTGCCCCACACCACCCAGCGGGCCACCTCGACGCTCTGCAGCACCCCCATGATGATCAGCGCCATGCCGAGGGTGCCGGCGAGCACCAGGATAAACCGCAGGTAGGGGAACGGATCGAAGTCGGGTTTGGAGCCGACTTGGGTGAGATAGCGGCGCATCATCAGAAAGTTGGCGGTGCCCAGAGCCAGGCCGATCGCCGAGATTCCGAAGGCGAAATGCCAGCCGTAACGCACGCGGATGATCGGGGTGAGAATCTGGCTGGCGAAGGCTCCCAGGTTTATGGCCATGTAGTAGATGGTGAAGGCGCCGTCGAGCTTGGCTGAATTGCCCTCGTAGAGCTTGGACACCAGGTTGTTGGGGTTGGCCTTGAATAGCCCGTTGCCCGTCGCGATCACACCTAGCGAGAAGAACAGGAACCACGTGGGCCCGGGAATGGCGAGCAGCAAATAGCCTATTCCAAGTACTATGGCCCCGAGTACGGTAGTGCGCCGGGTTCCCAGGATGCGGTCGCCGATCCAGCCGCCGATTACCGGGGTGGCGTATACCATGGCGGCGAAGGCGCCCCAGGTGAGATTGGCGTGGGTGTCGCTGAATCCGAGGTACTCCTTGAGGAAGAGCACCATGAGGATGGCCATGCCGTAATAACCGAAGCGCTCCCACATTTCGAGCAGGAACAACGCGGTGAAGCCGCGGCGGCGGGTCATGGAATCCAGGCTGATAGGGTTGGGTGTACTCATTGGTTATCCTTCGGTAACGGGAAAGGGATTAATCGGGCCGGTGCCGGGGTCCGGCCAGTATTTCGTATAGGGCGGTGATGATCGTCTCGCGAAGTACCGGCGCCAGCGCGTCGAGGACGCGGTCGGCCAGCACTTCCAGTTCCTCGGAGCTGAGTTCGAGCGTTGTGCCCGAGCCGAGTACCGCGGGAGCGGGTTCGTTACGGGGAGGTTCCACGGCTTTGGTGGCCAGTTCGGTAACAAAGTCATAGGCGGAGAAGTCGATTGCAGAGGTCTCGATAGGGTCGCGAGATGGTTGCGGGGAGGGGCTGGGCACGGCGGTAGAAATGGTGTCCGCCTTTGGCGGAGCGGGTTCTATCGCCGGGTCGGACTCGGCCGGTCGTGCCGGCTCGGTCGGGGCTCCGGGCTCCGTTGCCGCGATGGTTTCGGTGGCACCGGCATATTCGCCGGGCAGCGGGGGCGTGCTGGGCGAGGTCGTGGTGGAGAGGGTATCGTCCGGCTGCCGCTGCGGCGGCGAATCGGGTTCGGCGGGGTCTTGTTCGCGGCGGTTCGAGAGTTCGCCGGTGCCCGGAGCGGCGGTTTCTTCTCGGAAAGCGCCTGGCCCGGGATGGTCGTTACCGGTGGGCCGCCCGGAATCGGGAAGGGATGGATCGGACGGCGGGAGTGCATCGAAATCCGTATCCCACCGGGTGATGCGGGGCGCCGGGGGGGTATTGGAGTCCTCGTCGATGGCGACGATCTCGGTCAGCGTGGGAATGCGGTCGTCGCGAGGCGCCTGTGCCACTTCCCCTAGTTGTGGTTCCTTGCGATCGGTCATGTTCAATTTCTACACTTCGTGATGCTGTAAAGGATAGCCTCGGTCGCGATAATAACGAAAATGCATCCGCCCTATCCGGCGGGCGGTTGCGTCACCGGAGACGATCTCGACTACACGAGTATAACGGCTGAAGAAACCCGGCACCTCGGCGTCCAGGTTGATCAGGACTTCGGCGGGGATGCTTTCGGGCACCGGCTCGGCGCATAGGACTACCCGGGTATCGGGGTCGGTTGCGGTTCGGCCATGGGGCAGAAAGCTTATATCGCGAAAGGTCCATAACAACCGGTCCAGCACCGCAAGCCCGGCCTCGTCACGCAGGTGCAGGTGTACCCGATGGCCCAGCCGGAAGGCCTTTTCGGTAATTCGGCAGGCGAGACGCTCGCGGGCCAGCGCCTCGCGATTGGTGGTCAGGTAAAAATCAATCCGGGTCAAGGGTTCGAGGCGATTAGCCATTCGGCGAGCAGGCCTACCGGTCGGCCGGTGCTGCCCTTGTGCCTGCCGCTCTTCCAGGCGGTACCGGCGATGTCCAAGTGCGCCCAGCGGTATTTTCTGGTAAATCGCCACAAAAAGCACCCCGCCGTGATCGCTCCGCCGTCGCGGCCGCCGCCAATATTGGCGAAGTCGGCGAAATTGCTTTTCAACTGGGACTGGTAATCTTCCCATAACGGCAAGCGCCAGGCGCGATCCCCGGCGCGCTCTCCGGCGGCCAGCAGTTCGTCCGCAAGCTCGTCGTCGGGCGACATCAACCCGGTTGCGTGATGCCCCAGCGCAACTACGCAAGCGCCGGTGAGGGTGGCGATATCCACGACCGCCCGGGGTTTGAACCGCTCGGCATAGCTCAGGGCATCGGCAAGAATGAGCCGGCCTTCGGCGTCGGTGTTGAGTACCTCGATGGTTTGTCCCGACATCGAGGTCAGTACATCGCCGGGTTTGATGGCATTTCCGTCGGGCAGATTCTCGCAGGCCGGAACGATGCCGACGAGGTTGAGTTTAAGCCCGAGTTCGCAGGTGGTGACGACTGCTCCGAATACGCTGGCCGCCCCACCCATGTCATATTTCATTTCATCCATGTTGGCGGAAGGCTTGAGAGAGATACCGCCGGCATCGAAGGTGAGGCCCTTGCCGACCAGTGCCAGGGGGTGTTCGGACCGGGCGGCGCCCTGGTATTCAAAAACGATCAGGCGCGGGGCCTCGTGGCTGCCACGGGCGACGCCCAGAAAGGCGCCCATGCCGAGACGCTGGATCTCGGCTTCACCGAGCACGCGTACCTTGAGCGTCGGGTACCGGCGGGCTAGTTTGCGGGCTTCCGCGGCCAGGTAGGTTGGGGTGCAGATATTGGGAGCCAGGTTGCCGAGATCACGGGCGAGGGCGATACCCCCGGCGATGGCCCGACCGATTTCAATGTTGCGCTCGGCATCGGTGTTGGCGCTTCGCGAGGTCAGCAGCAAGCTTAAGCGCCGCAACTGCTTTCCGGTTGATTTGGGCTTGGATTTCATCTGCTCGAAGCGGTAGGAGGCCTGCTCGGCGGCTTCCACGATCGCCCGGACGCGAGCGCCGGGTGCTACGCCTTCCAGAGGCAGCTCCGCGAGCAGGGTGGCGGCGGTGCCCACCCCGGTTTTCGCCAATACCCTGACGGCGACGGTGACGGCCTTGCGTAACCCCGCTAGGGTGCAGGATTCGCGCGGTCCCAGGCCGACAAGAAGTACCCGCTCAGCCTTGATTCCAGGAAGATTGAACAAGAGCAGGCTGGAGCCCAATGTGGCATCGAAATCACGCCGCCGCCGGGTGATCAACCCGTCGCTGGCCCGGTCGAGGTCGGCGGTGCCCCGGGGCAGATCGCCGTCTTGGTAAACTCCCGCAATCAGGCACGCGCTCCGGTGGGTGCCTGCGGTAGTGTTTTTGACTTCATACTCCATGTTGCAATCTCCTTAAAAGCTGACAAGTTTGAATTCAACCAAACCTCGAGGATCCGATTCGACCCGCGCTCCCGGGGGAGAGCGACCGTCCTCTATGGCGTACGCAAGGCGTGCAAGGGCGTTGATCTGCCGACTCCAGGTTGTGCACCTGCCCGGGGTTCCCGGCCTCGGATCGAGCCGATACGGAATCGCTTCAAGATGGACAGCAGGCCCTTTTGATGCACAATCGCCGCGGCAGGCGCACAAATCATGGGCAGTTTAACCGATCGACAGCACCCGGTGTTGGGGGTTTTCGGTCGCTACCTGGCGCGCGAAACCTTGCAAAGCTGGGCTGCGGTGGCGGGTGTTCTTACACTGGTGATCTTGGTCAATCGCTTTGCCCTGTATCTGGGGGAGGCGGCCGCCGGGCGCATTCCCTCCGGCGTTACGCTGGTGCTTCTGGGGCTGAACCTGATCGGATTGATGCAGATCGTGATTCCGGTCAGCCTGTTTCTGGCCACGATGCTGGTGCTCGGGCGGTTATATCGGGATCACGAGATGGCCGTGGCGGCCGCCTGCGGCTTGTCTCCGGGGCGGTTGTATCGTCCCTTTTTGGCCTTGGCCGCGGTGGCCGCGTTGGGGGTCGGCGGCATTTCGTTGTATGCGGCCCCCTGGGCGGCCGCACTGGGGCACCGAATCGAAGTCCGGGCCCAGCGCGAAGCCCGGGTCAGCCTGTTGGTGCCGGGGCGTTTCAAGCCGATCGGCAATGGGCGCGGAGTGTTTTATGCCGAGCAGGGCCAGGCGGATGGCACCTTGAGTGGGGTATTTGCCGAACTCGATGAAATGCACAAAGGACGACCCACGGTGCTGACCGGCAGGACTGGAGAACTCAAAATCGACCCCGTCAACGGGGAGCGGCATCTTCTGCTCGAGCGGGGGTATCGCTATTCGGGAAAGCCGGGCCGGTCGGGGTGGACGGTAACCCGCTTCCGGCGCGCCGATATCCTGATTTCCGCCGGCACCCCTGCAAAGACCGGGGCCCGGGTGGCGCTCAACCGCTTGCCCAGCGCGGCACTGTGGCGGCGTGACGATGCCCCCGCGCGGGCGGAACAGGAGTGGCGCCTGATCCAGCCGCTAACCGTTCTGGTGTTGATCCTAATCGCAGTGCCCCTGGCCCAGGCGCGTCCGCGCCAGGGACGCTATGCCCGCCTGGTACCGGCGATTCTGGTCTATGTGCTGTATTTTAATCTGCTTGGCGTCGGTCAAACGTGGGTGGCGCACGGGCGAATTCCCCCGCTGCCGGGCCTGTGGTGGGTACCGCTGTTGTTCGCCGCGGGAGGTTTGATGTTGCTTTGGGTGCGCCAGGGAACCCGGTGGATACGCCGTGGAGGCAGGACGAATGCTGATTGACCGGTTTCTTTCCCGCACTGTGATACTCGGGGTGCTGGTGACCTTGTTGGCGTTGCTGGGCGTGGGGTTTTTCTTTACCTTCCTCAGCCAGGTCCACAACGTGGGTGTCGGTACGTTCACCGTGGCCACCGCCTTTGAATACGCGGCGCTGACCTTGCCGCAGAATGCCTACGACATGTTTCCCATGGCGGTGTTGATCGGTGCATTGTTGGCGCTGGGCGGGTTGGCGGCCCATGATGAGTTGATGATGTTGCGGGTCGCCGGCGCCGGGATCTGGCGCCTGGCGCTGGGCGTGTCCGGGGCGGGGCTGGTGCTAGCCCTGCTGGTTGTGGGCCTTGGCGAATTCGTCGCCCCTCCGGCGAAGCGGATCGCCGAGACCGTGAGGATCGAGAAGATGTATTCCCTGTTCAACACGGTGGGCCCCGCTGGCTTGTGGCTCAAGACGGGCTCCGATATCGTCCATATCCTCAAGGTGGAGTCCACGCACCGGCTGAGTGGCCTGGTGATTTACACCCGCGGCCCCGCAGGGGGGTTGCAAGCCGTGCGCAAGGCGGCAAGCGCGAGCTACACGGCGGGGCGCTGGGTGCTTCACGATGTAGTGGGAACCCGGTTTGCGCCTAACCATACCGAGCGTATCGAGAAGCCCACCGAGCCGTGGCCGGGATTCGTCGCACCGAGCACCTTCCGGGTGTTGGTGGTCGACCCCGAGAACCTGTCCTGGCGTGGCCTGCTGCGTTACCTGCACTACCTGAGGGCTAATGGGCTGGCCGCGCAGCGCTATGAGATCGCCTTTTGGCACAAGATCGCGGTACCGGTTTCGGTGCTGTTGATGGTACTGCTGGCCTTGCCTTTTTCACTCGGGCGGGCCCGTGATACGGGGGTGGGTCAGCGTCTGGCTCTGGGGGTCGGGCTCGGGCTTGCATATTACCTGGTTGACCGGGTTCTGCTCGATGCGGGCGCCGCCTTTCATCTCGCGCCGCTGGTGGCGGCCTGGTCGCCGACCTTGTTGATCGCGCTTGCGGTGGGGGCTGCCTTGCACCGGGCGGGGCGGCTCTGAGGGAGCCGCCGACATTTGGTGACCGGGTCTTGATAGACTGCACACCATTCCAACCTGCTGTCGCCCCATGATCCGACTGAATCGAGCCGCCCTGGAGGCGGCGCTTGGCGCAATCCCCGAACCTTGGCTGGGCAGCCGTTTCGGTGATGCCGGATGGCGTATAGATTGGGATGAGGCCAGCGATCCGCCGCGGCTGACGCTGCATCCCGGCTATCCGTTGCGACGCTCGCGCCCGGCCTATGCCGAGCATTTCACCCGGGGGCTCGCCGCCGCGGGCATCGGGTCCGGGTTCGGGCTGGTCGTGGAGCCGGAGATCGCGGCGCATCCCGTACAGTCCGGCCTCCAGCCGCTTGCCGGGATCAAAAATGTGCTTGCCGTTGCCTCGGGCAAGGGTGGGGTGGGCAAGTCCACGGCGGCGGTCAATTTGGCGCTTACGCTGGCCGACGAGGGCGCCCGCGTCGGTCTTCTCGATGCGGATATTTACGGCCCCAGCCAACCGCAGATGCTGGGGCTTTCCGGCCGCCCTCAAAGTCCCGATGGCAAGCGGATTCTGCCACTTGCCGCCTTTGGATTGAAGGTGATGTCGGCCGGTTTCCTGGTGGATCCGGCGACGCCGATGATCTGGCGCGGTCCGATGGTGACCCAGGCACTGATTCAACTGCTCGGCGAAACCGAGTGGGGCGAGTTGGACTACCTGGTGGTGGATTTGCCTCCGGGTACGGGCGACATTCAGTTGACGCTCGCGCAACGGGTTCCGGTTGCCGGGGTGGTGATCGTGACCACGCCGCAGCAGATCGCGGTGGCCGATGCGCGCAAGGGAGTGGCTATGTTCCGTAAGGTCGAGGTCGAGGTGCTTGGAATCGTCGAGAACATGGCCGGATTTCGTTGTCCCCACTGCGGTGAAGTGGCGGATATCTTCGGCCGGGGAGGGGCCGAGGCGTTGGCCGCGGAGGCGGGGGTGCCGCTGCTTAGCCGGGTTCCGCTCGACCCGCGCATCCAGGCCGATGCCGATGCCGGCCGGCCGGGTGTCGTTACCGACCCCGAGGGGGAAAACGCCTGCGCCTGGCGGGAATTTGCACTCAAGACGGCGGGTGAACTCGCACTCAAGAAGCGGCAGAGTTCGGCCGGCCCCGAAATTATTGTCGAATAAGGGATCGAATCATGACGGTCAAGTCGGACCGCTGGATCCGGGAGATGGCGACGCACCATGGGTTGATCGAGCCCTACGAGGCGGGCCAGATCCGGGCAACCGCGCAGGGGCGCATTATTTCCTATGGCACTTCCAGCTACGGCTACGATGTGCGCTGTGCCGATGAGTTCAAGATATTCACCAATATCAATACCACCATTGTCGATCCCAAGGCCTTTGATGAGCGCAACTTCGTTGCCGTGCAGGCCGCCGTGTGCGTGATTCCGCCCAATTCTTTTGTCCTTGCGCGTACCGTGGAGTACTTTCGCATCCCCCGCGATGTGCTCACGATCTGCCTGGGCAAATCCACCTACGCGCGGTGCGGCATCATCGTCAATGTGACCCCGCTCGAACCCGAGTGGGAGGGGCATGTGACGCTCGAGTTTTCCAACACCACGCCGCTGCCGGCGAAGATCTACGCTAACGAGGGGGTGGCGCAAATGGTGTTTTTGGAATCCGACGAGTCTTGCGAGGTTTCCTACCGTGACCGCGGCGGTAAATATCAGGGCCAGCGAGGGGTGACGCTGCCGCGCGCCTGAGAGCGGCAACGGGGCGGGAATGTCCGGATTTCCGGGACTTGTGGGGGCGCATCGGCGCCGTTTCGTCGCGGGAGAATATCTGTTTCGGCCCGGGATGCCGGCACGGTTTTACGTTCGGGTGGAAAGGGGAACCGCGCGGGTGCAACTGCTTTCCGAGAGCGGGCGGGAGTTGTTGCTTTATCGGTTACACCCGGGGCAATCCTGCGTGTTGACCACGAGTTGCCTGCTGGCGAGCGATCTTTATCCCGCCGAGGGAATTGCCGAGGATGCACTCGATGTTTCCCTGTTGTCTGCCGTGCGGTTCCGGGCCTTGTTCGCCGAATCCGCGGCGTTTCGCACGCTGGTGCTGGAGCATTATGCCGAACGCCTGAGCGATCTGCTGCGGGTGGTGAGCGGGGTGGCCTTTGCGGGGCTGGATCGGCGGCTGGCGCAGATGTTGCTGACCCGGGCGGATGAGCATGGAGGAGTCCTGGCGACGCATGCCGCGTTGGCGCGTGAACTCGGGGTGCATCGGGAAAGCATTAGCCGGCAGCTCAAGCGGTTGGAAGGTTACGGACTGATTCGACTCGGCCGCGCCCGAGTCGATATCCTGGATCGGGCACGCCTCGCCGGCATCGCCCGGCTTGGTGATCGGAGTCACTGACAATCCCGATCCTAAAGCGCACACTAGCGCCGAATGTCTTACCAAGGGGAGACGGTCATGAAATTTGTGAAAAATGCTGGAACCGTGGATCGGGTGATTCGCATTATCCTCGGGGTGGGGCTTATTTCCCAGGTGTTCACCGGAGTGCATAGTCCGTGGTTCTGGTTCGGGTTAGTGCCTTTACTGAGTGGGGTGACAGGATTTTGCCCTGCCTATTTGCCGTTCGGAATTCGCACCTGTCCGATTCGTAAAACGTATTCCTGAAACCGGGTGCGGCGCTTGTTCCGGCAAGCCACGGGGTAAAGCTCGTGCGAGGAATAACCCCACGCACGAGCTTTTCGTCTCTATATTCGGGGGCTGTCCGCAACCGTTTACGCGGATTCTAGATTGCGTAATCGGTCTCCCACGGCTATCATTAACGGTAATATCGGTTTTTTCTGGGGAGTATGCGGCCTTTGTTCAGACGCGCCGGGGGCGGCGAAATCATTGGGCTGTATGCCGCCGGAGAGGAATCGGCCATTGTTCGGTTGGCCCCGGCCGCCGCAGCATCGCCGCGGAGGATGGATCTCTTTCAACTGGGTGAGCAGGAATCTGCGCTCAGGGAGGTCGCCGCCCGGGAACATTTCCGTGGTCTGCGTGGCAACGGGGTGTTGGCCATGGACAAGTACCAGTTGTTGATGGTCGATGCGCCCGATGTCCCGGCCGAGGAATTGCGCGCGGCGGTTAAATGGAAAATCCGCGATCTCATCGACTTTCACATCGACGATGTGGTTATTGATGTTTTCGATGTGCCCGCCCGGGCCGTGGCCTCCCCCAGTCGCTCGCTGTATGTGGTTGCCGCCCGTGCCGGTGCGGTGCGGGAGCTTGTTGACAGGCTGTTTGCGGCCGGACTTGACATCGGTGCGATTGATATCGTGGAGATGGCCCTGCGCAACCTGGCGCTTGCCGATTCCGGCGAGGACGAGCGGCTGGTTACGCTGTATCTCGAGCGGGATCGTGGCGTGATCGTGCTGTCGCGCGGCGCGACGCTGTATTTTACGCGCCAGCTTGATCTCGGTTATGCCGGGGTCGGCGGTCCCGAGGTCAATGCGCGGTTGTCTCTCGAAATTCAACGCTCACTGGACTACTGTGACAGCCACCTTGATTTCGGTCGGCCGTCGCGAATCGCCGCCGTGCCGTTTCACGGTGCCGATGCGGATTTTCTCGACGCGATATCGGCGGATATCGGTCTGCCGGCCAGCTATTTCGATCTCGCACGCATTGTCGCGATGCCGGAGTTGGTCGAGGAATTTACCCCAACCGACTGGATTGCACTCGGCGGGGCGCTCCGGGTGGAGGAACGGAAGCTATGAGGCAACAGGTGAACCTGTACCAACCCGTCTTTCGTCGCGAGCGCAAGGTGTTTTCCGCCGTGGCCATGATCCAGGTACTGGTATTGGTGTTCGTTTCCCTGCTCGGCGTCTATGCATGGCAGTCGGTGGCCACTCATGCGTTGCAGCAACAGCTCAAGGTGAACCAACAACGGCAAGACATGGCCCGGAAGCAACTGTCCGCGTTAGTGCTGAAACTGTCCTCGCGCAAGGTAAGTCCGGCGCTCGCGCGGGCCCTTTCCCGGGCCCGACAGGATCTTGTGGGGCGCCGGACCGTGTTGCGGGCGCTCTCTTCCCAGGCGCGTGGAAACACCCGTGGCTTTGCCCCGGTACTCGATGCGTTATCACACTCGGTGCGTGCCGGTATCTGGCTTACTGGTGTGGACCTGGCGGACGGAGGAACCCAGTTTGCGCTTGCGGGGCGAATCACCCGGGGCGAGATGTTACCGCGGTACCTGGATCTGTTGCGCCACCGCCCGGCCGTTTCCGGATACCGTTTCGCCACCCTTGAGATCGTTCGCGACAAGAAAAGCGGACGCCTGCGTTTTCTGCTGGCCACCCTGGGTATGCCGGGCATTGCCAAGGCGGGACGGCCATGAAGGCCCGGTTGCTGGCCTTGAGGGAGCGGATAGACGCGCTCAGTTTGCGGGAACGGGCCTTGTTGGTGCTGACGCTTTTGGCGGCCATGGCCGGGCTGTGGTATGGATTGTTGTATCAGCCGCTGGTGGCCACGGCGCAGCGCGATACCCGGCGCATGCGGCAGGTGCAACGGCAGTTCGAGGCCACCAGCGTCCGGGTGCAGAGCCTGCTCACGCGGGTTCGCAAGCCGCCGAATGAACTGGCCCGCGCCGAACTCACCCGGGTGCGGGCCGAGATCGAAGCGACCGACCGCAAGCTGCAGCGCCTGACCGTGGGGCTCATTGCTCCGGACCGGATGGCCGGTGTATTGCGCACTCTGCTAGCTACCGATGGAGATTTGCGCCTGATTCACATTGTGAGCCTGCCGCCGCGGCCCCTGATCAAGCCCACCAAGGGGGAAAAGCCCATACCGATCTACGCCCACGGGCTCGAACTCGAATTTCAGGGGCCATTCGCGTCGGTGCAGGCCTACCTCAAGCGGATTCAGAAGCAGCACTGGCATTTGTACTGGGATAGTCTTGAGCTTCGTGCCCAGGGCTACCCGCGCCTCTCTGCTACACTTCGTGTACATACACTGGGTTTGTCTCGTGCCTGGCTTGGATTACGCAACGAGGGAACATGAGGAAGTTGGCAACGGTAATCGGCGCCGTGACTGTCTCGGTGGTCTCGGTTGGTGCAATGTCCGCCCCGGGCGTCGGCCCCGCGGCGGATCCGTTCCGCCCCTTCCCCGCCGTGGAAGCGGGGGGGGCTCATGCGGTGGCGGGCGCCGTGAAGTTGCGCCTGAGTGCCGTGCTGATCAGCCCTTATCGACGCCAGGCCGTGATCAATAATCGGCTGATGACGGTAGGAGCCAAAATCGGCGGCGGGCGAATACTTGCAATCGATCCCCGGGGGGTTCTCGTTTTGAGACAGGGAAAAAGGTTGTGGTTGCAATTGATCCGACGAGGTGTTTTGCGGCCGGAGGAGGGCGGGGCATGAAACCCGATTGGCGGATTATGTTGTTTATCTTACCGACGCTGGTGTTGGCGGGCTGTGCCGGCCACCCCGTTACCCTGTCCCGGCCATCCCGTGCCCCTGCGCCAGGTACTATCGCCAAGCCGCCGGCCTCCATCCTGGGGGCATTGTTACCCCGGAGTGGCCCCGTGGTTCCGGGACAAATTACCGCGGCAGGTAACCCCCGCTTCGACGTGTCCGCCAGCGATCTGCCGGCGCGCCAATTTTTTCTCGCCCTGGCCAAGGGGGCACCCTACAACATGGTCGTGTCACGGGGGGTGAGCGGGCGTATCACGCTGCATTTGAAAAATGTCACCCTGCCCGAAGTCATGCAGACCATGGAACAGGTTTATGGCTATGCCTACAACCACATCGGCAATACCTGGATCGTGTTGCCGAACCGGATGCAGACGCGGATTTTTCATATCAATTATCTCGATATCAAGCGTAAGGCCAGTTCGAAGACGCGGGTCACCTCGGGCCAGACCACCAATGCCGATACCGCGGGGTTGTACGGTGGCATCGGCGGGTACGGGGGACTCTATGGTGGAGGCGGGCGTTTCGGGGCTCGAGGCGTGGGGGCAGGGCGGCGTCCGCTAATCGCCGGCAGCAGTATCACCACTACATCCAAAAGCGAGTTCTGGAAATCCATCGGCACGGCGCTCAAGGCCATTGTCGGCACGGGCGAGGGTCGCAAAGTGGTACTCAATCCTAACTCCGGCGTGATCGTGGTGCGCGCCATGCCTCGCCAACTACGCCAGATCGGGCGATTTATTAACCGGGTCCAGGGCAGCGTAAACCGGGAAGTAATCATCGAGGCCAAGATCCTGGAGGTCACCCTGAGCCATGGATTCCAGAGCGGTATCAACTGGGCGGCATTGATGCGGGCAGGCAGCGGCAAGAGTATCCTCCTCGGGCAGGTGGCGGGGCAGAATCTGTTCAATACCGGCCTTTCCAGCCTGCAGGGCTTGCCGGTTACCGTACAGCCGAATCCGGCGAAGCCGTTGAGTGGGTTTCCGACTTCGGCCTTTGGCGGAACCTTTGCCGCGGTACTTAATCTCGGCGATTTCAATGCCTTTATCGAACTGCTCAAGAGCCAGGGCGCGGTGCATGTGCTCTCCAGCCCGCGCATGGCGACCATTAACAACCAGGATGCCATTATCAAGGTGGGGCACGATGAATTTTTCGTGACCAGCGTCAACAGCAACACCATTACCGGTACCGCCACCACCTCGGCCAGCAATATCAATCTGACACCTTTTTTCTCCGGTGTTGCGCTCGATGTAACGCCCCAGATCTCCAGTAATGGCTGGGTCACGCTCTACATCCATCCGACGGTGAGCAAGGTGACCGACCAGAACAAGATCATCACCGTCAACGGCCAGCAGAACAACCTGCCACTTGCCTTCAGTTCGGTGCGCGAGTCCGACAGCATCGTGCGTGCCCGCAGCGGCCAGGTGGTAGTGATCGGCGGGTTGATGAAAAAAGAGGTGCGGAACCAGACCTACTCGGTGCCGCTGATCGGGGATATCCCCTTGTTCGGAAACCTGTTCCGGCAGAAGCGACAGTTGGTTTCACGCACCGAGTTGGTGATTCTGCTCAAGCCGATCGTGGTCGGCGAGGGCAATGCCTGGGCCCGCTATACCCGGGAGCAGCAAGCCACCGCGGCAAGGCTCCAGTCCGGAGGCTGACGAGGCGATGTATCAACACCATTTCGGTCTCGAGCATTCGCCTTTCACGCTTACTCCCGATACCCGGTTTTTCTTTCCCAGTCCGGCTCACCAGGAGGCGCTTAACGTACTTCTTTTTGCGCTTGGGGAGGAGCAGGGGTTCGTGAAAGTCACCGGGGAGGTGGGTCTCGGCAAAACTCTGCTCTGTCGCCTGCTTCTCAATCGGCTGATTTCGCCGCCGTGGGTCACGGCCTTTCTGCCCAACCCGGATCTCCGTCCGCTGGGCATGTATCGCCAGCTCGCTGCCGAGTTGCGGATACCCGAGGCGCGGCGGGTGGCGGCGGATGCACTGATAGAGCGGATCGGGCGGCGGTTGCTTGTCTTTTCGCGCGCCGGGCGCCGGGTGGTGGTGCTGTTCGACGAGGCCCAGGCGTTGCCGACCGCAACGCTCGAGTCCATCCGTTTGCTCTCCAACCTGGAGACGGAGAGGCGGAAACTGTTGCAGATCGTTTTGTTTGGGCAACCCGAACTGGATTCTCGTCTTGCCCGGGCGAATCTGCGCCAACTGGCCCAGCGCATTACCTTCGACTACCGCCTTTTGCCATTGGATCGACGTGCTACCGAGGCGTATCTGCGCCATCGCCTGGAGATCGCCGGGCGGCGCGGTGGACTGCCGTTTTCCCGGGCGGCGCTACGGTTGTTGTTTACGGCCAGCGGAGGGGTTCCACGGTTGATCAACACCCTGGCCCACAAAAGCATGCTGGCCGCCTATGGCGAGGGTCGGGATGCGGTTCTGCACCGCCATGTCGGCGGGGCCATCGACGATACGGCCATTGTTCGTCGGGGACATCATTTCCTGGGTGGGCTGCGCCGTGGCGCGTTATTGATCCTGTTGGCCTTGCCCTGGTTGCTGGCGGTTCCCCCAAGATGAGCCTGATCAACGACATGCTGCGGGAACTCGACCGGCGCCGGGCCGGCTCCGGGGAAACCTCTCCCCTGGTATCGGTTACGCCATCGCGTCCATTGCCCTCGCGAGGCGTGATTTTGCTTATTTTGGTCATGGCGATCGCTCTGGTCGGTGTATTGTTGATTGTGGCCTACCTGCTGGGGCGGGGCGAGCCTGCCCGGCGGCCAGTGGTGCGGGAACCGGTTACCCGGGTCCCGGTGGCAGTCACGATTCCGGGCGAGCGGGTGGCGGGAATGCCATCAGTGCCGGCGAGCCGTCGGGACGGCCGGACTGTAGCCCCGTCCCGTCCGGTTCTGCTTGCCGTGGTGCCCTCTCCCCGGGGGGTGGGCACGGCCGGATTATGGCTTTCTTTTTCTGCGTCCCTGGCCTCCGTCTCGCCCGTGCGGGATGTGCGTAGCCTGCGGCTACGGCTGCCGGCGCGTTTGCCGGAGCATTTACCAAAGCCTTCGCCCCCGGCGGGGTTTGCTTCCCTCCGGTTCGAGAAAACCCCCGGGGGGATGATCTTGCTGGCCCGGGCGCAGGCGGGATTTCGGTTGCAGTTAAGTCGGGTGCCCGGTGCCGAACCGAGCAACAGCATCCTGGCGCTTCGGGCCCGGCCCGTTGTGCGGATCCCGGCGGCAACCGTACGCCGTAGTTCGGGAAGCGAGCGCAACGGTGGGCGGAAAATTTCCCGCTTGCCGCGGGTTCGCCCACGATCGGCGGCTCCTGTCGCGGGCCTGGTCACCGGAGGCCGCTCCGAGATCCGGTCCGAGGAACACCGGGGGACTCCTACGCCCGCACACCGGGCGGCAGCCGGCGGCGGGAGCGTATCGGTACTGCCGCAACCGGTTCCGGCGGCCATTCGGGCCCGCAAGGCCTATAACCGGGGCGTGCAGGATCTGGCCGCCGGTCACGCATCCCGGGGGAGGGCAGCCTTGCGCCGGGCGCTTGCGATCGACCCGCGGTTGGTTCCAGCCCGGCTCTTGCTTGCGGGGATAGAAGCCAAGGCCGGCAGGATCCAAGCCTCGTTCTCGCTCCTGGACTCCGGACTTGCGCTGGGGCCCGACCGCTCCGGGCGCCTCTCCCTGGTGCGCCTGAAGGCCCGGATTCTGGTCGCAGCCGGGCGGATCGACCGGGCGATCGATCTGCTCGAGAAGAACGCTCCGGCCGTGAATGACGATCCCGACTATCACGCGTTGCTGGCGGGATTGGAAGTGCGGGCCGGAAATTACCGGCGCGCGGCGCGGCAGTATGCGGCGTTGCTTCCGCTGGCCCCGGACCGGGCGACCTGGTGGCTGGGCTTGGCTATTGCGCTGGATCAGTCCGGGCGCAGCCGGGCGGCTCGCAAGGCCTACCGGAGTGCTCTGGAACACCCCGGGTTGAATCCGGCGGCCGCAGCCTATGCCCGGCATCGGCTCGAGGCGCTGCAGGGGGAAAAGGGATGAGCGCACAGTCGCGGCAACAGAAGATCCGGCTGGGCGATCTGCTGGTCCGTAACCGCCTGATCTCCGAGGCGCAACTCCAAGCTGCCCTGGGGGAACAGAAAAAGAGCGGACGCAAGCTCGGCCGGGTGCTGATCGGCATGGGGGCGGTGACCGAGGAGAAAATCCTCCAGCTTCTCTCCGACCAGCTTAAAGTGCCACTGGTCGATCTGCGGCGATACCAACTCGATCCCAAGGTGGTGCAGCAACTGCCGGAACAGCTTGCCCGGCGGTTTCGCGCCTTGGTGCTGCAGCGGGATTCCGATGGCCTCACCATCGCCATGGCCGATCCCACCGATCTGTTTTCCTATGACGAACTCTCCCGGCTGCTGCATCGGCCCATCAAGATCGTGTTGGCGCGCGAAAAGGACATCCTCGATGCCATCGACCTGGTGTACCGGCGCACCGATGAGATTACCTCGCTGGCGCGCGAGGTGTCGGATGAACTCGAGTCCGATTATGAGTTGTCCGAACTGGTGCGTTCGGAGCTGGAAACCGATGTCCCCGTGGCCCGGTTGCTGCAATCGATGTTCGAAGATGCGGTGCGTGCCGGCGCCTCCGACATTCATATCGAGCCGGAAGATCGGCAATTGCGCATTCGCCAGCGCATAGACGGCGTGCTTAATGAGCAGGTGATCGCGGGCACCCGGACCGCCCAGGCGTTGGTGACACGGCTCAAGTTACTTTCCAATCTGGATATTTCGGAGAAGCGGCTGCCTCAGGATGGGCGTTTTTCGATTCGCATTGAAGAGCGCCTGTTCGATGTCCGCCTTGCCACTATGCCGGTCGAACACGGGGAAGTCGTCGTCATGCGTCTCCTGGATCAATCCACTCCTCAACGTTCCTTGACCGAAATCGGCATGCCCCTGGTAGTGCTGCAATCCTATCGCCGGGTGTTGGCGTTACCTCATGGCATGATTCTGGTGACCGGGCCTACCGGGAGTGGCAAGACCACCACGCTCTATTCAGCTCTGAGCGAACTGAACCAGCCCGGGCGCAAGATCATCACCGCCGAGGATCCGGTCGAATACCGGTTGCCGCGAGTCAACCAGGTGCAGGTCAACCCGCGTATCGGGCTGGACTTCGCCCGCATCCTGCGCAGTGCCTTGCGTCTCGATCCGGATGTGATCATGGTGGGGGAAGTCCGCGATGAAGAAACCGCGCAGATCGCCTTGCGAGCCGCGATCACGGGGCACTTGGTGCTTTCCACCCTGCATACCAACGATACGCTGGCAACCCTGGGACGGCTGCTCGATATGCGTGCCCGCGGCTATCTCGTCGCTTCGGCCCTGCGTGGTGTGCTTGCCCAGCGATTGATCCGCCGGGTCTGTGAACGCTGCGGGGAACGGCATGCGCCCGACGCGCAGGAGATGGCATTTCTGCGGAGCCTGGGCCTGGATGAAGTGACGGAAATACCCTGGCGGGCCGGCAAGGGGTGCCCTTACTGCAACCGCACCGGCTATCGCGGGCGTACCGGTGTATTCGAGTGGCTGGAGATCACCCCGGGCCTTGCCGAGGCCATTCGTGCCGAGGCGGCGGCCCGGTTTTCGGAGCCGCAACTGCGCCCGGAAGGGTATCGACCGCTCGCGCTCTCCGCCCTGGATCTTGCCCGCCGGGGCGTCACCTCCATCGCTGAGGTGATGCGGGTTGCCGGAGATACCTCGATGCTGGATGAGGCGACGGTGGTTGCGGAGGCCGGCTGAGATGGCCCGATTCAGCTATCGGGCGCGCTCGGCCAGCGGCGAGGTGGTCAGCGGGACCCTGGATGGGGAGTCCGCGGGAGCCGTGGCCTCCCGGTTGATCGACCTCGGCATCACCCCGGTCGAGGTCACGCCCGCCCGAGAGGAGGGCGTGACCTCGGGGCGGCCCCTGCGACGGATATTGGGACGCGGGCATCCGTTGCTGGACGATGTGCTGTTGTTCAGCCGCCAGATGCATGCCCTGGTGCGCGCCGGGGTGCCGCTTTTGCGTGGACTGACGGGCTTGCGGGATTCGGCCCGCAACGAGGCCATGCGCCGGGTACTCGACGATGTGCTTGAATCGCTCGCCGCCGGGCAGGATCTGGCCGCCAGCCTGGCGCGCCATCCCGAGACGTTTTCCCCGCTGTACGTGAGCCTGGTGCGGGTGGGGGAGAACTCCGGCACGCTGGAGAAATCCTTTCAGTTTTTGCATCAATACCTTGGGCTTGAACGGCGCACGCGCAATCAGATCAAGTCGGCACTGCGATACCCGGTGATCGTGGTGGTGGCGATCATGGCGGCGATGGCGGTACTCACGATCTTCGTTATTCCCGCCTTCGGGCGCCTGTATCATCACTTCGGCGACAAGCTGCCGCTTCCTACCCGTATCATCTTCGCGATATCGATGTTCGCGGCCCACTACTGGTGGCTGATTCTCGGCCTCGTAGGCCTCGCCGTCTGGGGCTTCTGGGCCTGGAAGCGCACTCCCAAGGGACGGCTTGCCTGGGATCGGTACAAGCTGCGCATTCCGGTCGTCGGCAGCATCCTCGAGCGCGCCGCGCTCGGGCGCTTCGCCCGCACCTTCGCCATCATCCAGCGCGCCGGGGTGCCCCTGGTTCAAGGCGTGGCGCTGGTGGCGGAATCGGTCGGCAATGCCCATCTCGGGCGGCGGCTGCTGGAAATCCGCGACGGCATCGAGCGTGGGGTCAGCGTGGCGGTTACCGCCTCGGCGACCAATCTCTTTCCCGGACTGGTGTTGCAGATGATCCAGGTAGGCGAAGAAACCGGCGCCCTCGACGACATGCTCGATGAGGTGGGACTTTTCTATGAGGAAGAGGTGGATTACGATCTGGCGCGCCTGTCGAGCCTCCTCGAACCGATTCTGCTCGGGTTTCTTGCCATGGTGGTGCTGGTGCTGGCCCTCGGGGTGTATCTTCCGATCTGGGACCTGTACCAACTTGCCCAGCGCTGAGCATGGCGGCGCTCCATTCCCGGCGGCTCGCCTGGCGGCGGCCTATCGAAACCGCCCTTGTTCTCGCCCTGGTAGGCGTGTTCGCGGCCTTGGCGACCGAGCGCTTCGGCGCCTACCGGCGCCTCGCCGAGGTCACGCGCATGCGCCTCGATGTTGCCACCATGCGCCGCGCCCTGGGCGTGGCATTGGCCGAGCGCTCGGCCCGGGGCGGGTGGGCGGCCATGCGCTCGCTCGGCGGCAGCAACCCGGTCCGGCTCCTGCTGCGCCCCCCCGCGGGATACCGCGGTCGCTTTACCCATTTCAATCCCGCCGATCTGGCTCCCGGTGAGTGGGGGTTTGACGTCCCGCGCGGGCGGCTTATCTATCGCCTGCCACGCGGGGTAACGCTTCCCGGCAGTTGGTCGAACCCGCCGCGGCTGGTGTTTCGCATTATCGTTTCGGGTCGGCCCACCGGTGGCCGGGCTCGGGCCGAGTTGGCTCGCATCCGGCCGCCGCCCCGGCACGGCAAGCCGCGCTGAGACCTATTATTTGATCTTCATAGCAGTATTTAGGCATAATACCTTTACTTATGTATTCATTAACGGCTTCTGGGAGGCTTTTCGTGCGTAATCAGTCCGGTTTCACCCTCATCGAGCTGGTGCTTGTCATCATTATTCTCGGTATTCTCGCCGCGGTCGCCGTGCCCCGGTTTATTAACTTGTCCAGCGAGGCGCAGACGGCGGCGCTGCAGGGGACGGTCGGCGCCATCGATTCGGCCAGTGCCATAAACTATGCCGCCTCGCAGGTCTCTGTTTCCAGCGCGTTCAAGACGGCGGGGGTAGCATGTAACACCGCAGTCAACGGGATTTTGCAGCAGCCGCTTGATACCAGCAAGTACACGGTTTCTACGACTCCGATACCGACCACGGTGGGCAGTGTGGGATACTGCGTCGTGACAGCGGTTGCCAATAGCCAAACGGCCAGAGCCGCCGTCTTGGCCGCGAATTGATGGCTTAACCACTGGGGGATGACTGTAATGTCCCCGTCACCTGTCCGTCTGGGGTCGGGCGACGGGGATCGCCGGTACAGGGGTTCGTCCCCCTACTGCGGCGGGTTTACTCTTGTGGAACTGGTGCTCGTGCTGCTGTTGGTGACGATTCTCGCGGTGGTGGTCGTCCCTCGGCTGTTTTCCACCGGCCTGTTCCAGCAGCGCGGTTTTGTGGACACGCTGGCCGCGGCATTACGCTATGCACGGCTGGAGGCCTGGGCCACGGAGTGCCCGGTGCAGTTCCGCCTGAGCGCGACGCAATACCGCCTGACCCAGCGCAGCGGCTGTACCACGGGGGCGTTCACCCGGGCCGTGCTCAATCCCGCAACCCAGGCACCATTTCAGGGTGCTGTACCCAGGGGGACAACCATTACGGGCGGCACCGGAACCTGGCAATACGCGGCATCGGGCGCCCCGGTGAGTACCCGGACCATTACCGTCACGGGTAACGGCACCGCGACGCTGACCGTGTATGCCGGCACCGGCTATGTCCAGACCCGGGACTGAGCGCGGCTTTACACTGATCGAGGCGCTGATCACGATCATCGTGATCAGCGCGGCGCTGGCGGGGATCCTGCTGGCCTTGAATCTGAACATTTCCCGTAGCGCCGGGCCGATGATTCGTACCCAAGCCTATAGTATTGCCAGCAGCTATCTCGACGAGATCATGGCCAAGTCCTACTCACCGTTGCCCAATCCTCCCGGGCGACAGAATTACAACGACGTGGATGACTACAACGGGCTGGTGAACACCGGTGCGGTGAACCAGTTCGGGCAGCCGCTTCCGGGGCTGGGCGCCTACACGGTCAAGGTAACGGTTACCGCCACCACGCTCCAGGGGGCCGCGGCCAAGCGCATCACCGTGACCGTGACGCATGGTGGTTTTGCGGTGGTGCTGTCGGCGTACCGCCTGGCCATCACTCCATGAAGCGGGCGGCGGCGAACGGGGCACGCCCCGGCACGGGGTTTACCCTCATCGAGGTGGTGTTGACGCTGGTGGTCGTGGCCATCCTGGGCGGCACGGTCATGCTGTTCCTGTCCGGTCCCGTGCGCGGATACATGCAGACCCGGCGCCGCGCCGCGTTGGTGGCGGCCGCCGGGACGGCGCTGGCGCAAATGGCCCGCGACATTCATGCGGCGCTGCCGAACAGTATTCGTACTACCCAGGCGGGCGGGGTCGAGGCGCTGGAGTTGATCCATGTTCTTGCCGGGGGACGCTACCGCGCGGGCCCGGGCGGGGCTTATACCGCCGGCGGCGATATCCTGCAATTCAACCGGCCCGATGCGGACTTCAACATCGAGGGGCATCTCGGACTGCCGGGGTACCCCTACACCAGCAGTACCGATCGGCTGGTAATCTACAATGTCGGGGTGCCGGGTGCGGATGCCTATGCCAATGCCAACGTCATCACTCCTGCGGGCGACACCCTGACGATCACCGAGCCGGGGAGCGAAGATCACGTGCACCTTGCCACGGCATTCCAGTTCGCCTACCGCTCTCCCGGGCAACGCATCTATCTCGTCGATACCCCCGTGTCTTGGCTGTGCGACCCCACCGCCGGGACGCTGCGCCGCTACAGCGGCTATCCGATCGGGTCGGTTCAGCCGGTCGATCCCAGCCGCGGCAACCTCGCTGCGGCGCGGGTGAGTGCTTGCGGGTTCCAGTATCAACCCGGAACCGCGAGCCGCGCCGGACTGGTCACGCTGTCGCTGACCCTGACCGACCGGGGCGAGAGCGTGCGGTTGCTGCAACAAGTGCATGTACTCAATGTTCCCTGAGCCTCCCGACCGGGGTTCGGCTCTTGCGGATCCCCGGCGACGCGCGGGCGGGTTCTCGATCCTGATTGCCCTGTTCGTGCTCCTGGTTCTGGGGGCGTTGGCGGTGTTTATCGTCACTCTCGGCGGCGTGGAGCAGCGCGCCCCGCTGCTCAACCTGCAGGCGACGCGCGCCTACTGGGCCGCCGAGAGCGGCCTGCAATGGGCTGCCCACGAAGCACTCCAGAGCAACGCCTGCCCCGCGGCGACCACGCTTAACTTCACCGCGCCGAGCCTTACCGGATTCAGTGCCCGGATAAGCTGTACTTCGACCTCGCACACCGAGCAGGGGCGGACGTTTGCGGTGTACGTCTTGACATCGGTGGCGAGCAATGGCACCTTTGGATCCCGGGTCGATTTCGTGCAGCGCAAGCTGGAGGCCACCGTTGTCAATGCCCCGTAAACCCCGTTTCCTCGCTGGTATGACTCTGGCGTTGCTCGTCGCCCTGGCGCTCGGTACGGGGTTCGCACAAACAGCCTTCGCCACGCCCGCCACCATCACCATGACGGGCACTTGGGGGAATAATTCGGGGGCGAATAAAATTACCGTGCCGCTAGGAGCGCAGGTTACGGTTAGCGCGATCTACAGTTCCGGAACCTGCCCGACCTTACTCAAGGGCGACAATGGCTGGTGGGATAATTTCATCTCGCCCGGCGCAGTGTCCCCGAGCGGATCTGCCTCCTTGGCTTACCCCAAGGGAACCACGGGTCCTTGCCAGCAAGGCTACGCATCTTATCCACCGACCTACACCTTCAACAATACCGGAACCTACGTTATACAGTATCAGTTATGGACCGCTAAGCGTTGCAATAAGGCCAGCAGTTGCACGCCGGACGTGGAGGTGATGACGGCGTTTTTAACGGTTTGCGTCGGCTCGTGCATACAAGCCAAAATATTCGGATTGATTAATGGGCAAAAGTATTACACCAATCCGCTTACCGTCACCGTGGGCACCAAGGTCAGCTTCGGAGTGGACTACCCGGTCCCCACATCTTGCCCGACCTTACCGGCTTATGCCAATGCTTGGTACAACGAATTCGACCTGCCAGGTGGATCGACCGTTTCGCAGTGGTTTCCCGGGGGGCAAGGGCCTTGCCAGACAGGGAGCGCGGCGCCCCAACCGGCGTATACATTTACTAAAACAGGCACCTTCACCATTGATTACCTTATGGGAGATGGTGTCAATTACGGTGGATCGAGCTGTGATCCAAACACTTTCCCCGGATATTTTTATTGCACTTTGTATGACTATTACGTTGGATTGGAATATGTGGTACAGGTGGTCAAGGCGGTACCCGTGCAATCCTTGCAAATCACCGCGTCGTTGAATGCTTCGACGTGTGTCCCCGACACGGTCACGGTGACCGCGCTGGATCCCCAGGGCAATCCGGTGGCGACGACCGGCACGCTGAACCTTGCCACTACTTCGGGCCACGGCAACTGGACATTGGTCTCCGGCAATGGGACGTTCACGCCCGGCCCCGCGGATAGCGGTACGGCGACTTATCAGTATGCCGCCGCGGACAACGGCACCGCTCAATTTGCACTCGCCGATGTCCATGCCGATAATCTTACTATTAACGGTACCCTGGTGACCGCCAACCCGCCAAGAACGATCGTTGGCCAGAGTGGCACCGTCCAGTTCCGCGACAATGCCTTTGTGTTTACCCAAACCACCCCACCGGCCGATGGCGCGGGGGTGGTGGTGGCCGGGCGAGCGGGGGCATTCAGGGCTGAAATGATCCGCCGCGACCCGACGAGCGGAAACTGTGGTCCGGCACCGGGCTACGATGTCAACTCGGTCAAGGCCTGGATCCAGCGCAGCGCGAATGATCCGGGGGGCAACGCCCCCACGATTTCCGGCGTGGCGCTTGGCAATGCCGCGCCGGCGGCCAACAACCTGCCTATTGCCTTCAGCAACGGAGTTGCCAACTTCAGCCTGGCAACCACCGATGTCGGGCAGTACAGCATCGACTTCGAAGACAACACCAGCGGGTTTGCACAGAACACCAACGGCTCGGCGCGCCCCATTATCGGCTCGTCCAACGTGCTCACCGTACGGCCGTTCGCCCTGGCGTTTTCCGCCATCCAGGCCGGCGCTACCGCCAACCCCGGGGGCACCACGCCCACCTCTGCCGTATTCACCGTGGCGGGGCGGTCTTTCAGTGCAACGCTCGAGGCCGTGCTGTGGCAGAGCGGGGATCCCGCAAATGGTATTCCAACCGGTCCGGTCAACGCCGCCGGGCGGAGCGTAACGCCCCATTTCGCCTGGGCCACGGCGTTATCCGCGGTCGTACCCTTTACGCCCGCCCAGGGAACGCTCGGAGCGCTTACCGGGGGGAGCCTGGCGCAGTCGGACTGGAGCGGCGGCGCCGCGACCGCGACGCAGGCATCCTACTCCGAGGTTGGCAGCGTGACGCTGCAGGCCGCGGCAAAGAATTATCTCGGCAGTGTCAATGCGATCGTCGGTGGATCAAGTACGCCGGTCGGGCGTTTTATTCCGGATCATTTTGCGGTATCGCTCAATACCCCGCAATTTGCCACCGCCTGCACCAGCTCGACTCCCGGCTTCACCTACCTGGGGCAGCCGTTTTTTTATCAGACCAAACCGGTGGCGACGCTTACGGCGGAAAACGTCCAGGGCGGTATCACCAAAAACTACTACAACTTCACCCGCCAGGGAGGAGCGGACTGGTTTCGGCTCAAGAGTCTTCCGGCCACGGTCTATACCGATGCCGGCGGCCACCCGATCGACACCGCCGGGCTCACGGCGAACGGTGCCAACCCGGTGATCGCCAATCCTTCGCCGGGGGTTGCAACGCTGAACTTCAGTGCCGGGGCGGGACTCGACTACACGCGACCCGCACCGCCCGCCACCCCCGAGGCGCCGTTCAACGCCTCGCCCACCTTGTCGCAGCAGGTTGTGGATCTCGACGGCGTCAAGAGCACCCCGGACCCGGTGACTTTCTCGGCCATCCTTTTCAGTGGCGGTGCGTCTCTGCGCTATGGGCGCATTCGTCTGCAGAACGCCTACGGCTCGGAACTGCTGGCTCTGCCCGTGCCGATGCAGGCCCAATACTATCTGGATGCCGACAATGGGTTTGTCACCAACACCGCCGATTCTTGTACCACGGGAATTACCCTGTCGTTGTCCAATTACCAGGGCGGGTTGAGTGCCGGGGAGACCCAGGCGAGCCTGGCCCAACCGCCGACGGCCGGCATCTTCAAGCTGAGCCTGTCGCCGCCCGGTGCAGGCAACACCGGAAGTGTCAGCGTTACCGCGAAGGTTCCGAGCTGGCTTCAATATGACTGGAAATCCAACCAGGGAACCGCGGCCCTTATAAACCCCACCGCGTTGGCGGCATTTGGCCTTTACGAGGGCTCCCCCTATCAAATCTTTCTCCAGGAGATCTACTGATATCCGCCGCCTGGGCAAGGTCCGGTCTGATTAGCGTTTCCCGGGCGCGGGAAGCCGCCGGTACTTGGCGAGTACGAAGGTGACGGTGGCCTTGCCGGGGGCGCTTTGGCGGATCTTGACCGGAAGATACTGTAGTTTTCCCGCAAGCCAGAAGGTGGTGGTGCGTCGCGACTGGGCGTCTTTCCTTTCGAGGACTACAGTTTTAAAATTTCCAGCCGGCGTGGCGATGGCCGTATTTTTTTTGCGGGTAAGCCGGTAGGTGCCAAGCTTTCCGCCGTTGACGATGCGATAGCTGCCGCCGGGGCGTTTGCCCGCGAGTAGGCGGCGACTGAGATCGAGTTGAGCGGTCGCTCGGCCGAGTACTCCGGGTTCGATATTGAAGATTTTTCTTTTTGCCCCCTTGAAGTCGAGCGCTTCTCCCCGGCGCCAATCGAAGACGATGCGCTCATCGTGGGACTTGTTGCCGGAGTCGGTGTAGGCGTAGGCCAGGGGTTGCAACCGCCCGTTGTTTACCCTGAACCGGCTGGTTTCGGAGAAAGTTGCGCCGATGAAAAGCGCCGCCAGGCCGCTCGCCTTTGCCGTGGAATGGAATTCCCAGCTGTTTTCTCCCGGCATCAAGGTAAAGATCGCGTTACCGAGGTGCCAGCCGTTTCGCAGCACGAGATAACGCATGCGGAACGGGTGAATGGCCAGCCTGCCCGGGCGAACCTTTACCGTGAGGGGCGGATGCAGCGGCGCCGACGCAAAAGCGATCCGGATGAGGGCCGGTATGAATGCGGTGCCCAACAGCGCCGGTGTCAGCAGCAAGGTTTTCAACAACATCCGGGTTCCTGCTCTTCGATGGAGGGGGGGGTATTCAATGGCCGACCATCGAGCCAGCATTGTCCTTGTACCATTTTCACCCGGTCCCGGGCAAGCCAGGCAAGGGCCAGGGGATAGATGCGATGTTCCAAGGCCTTGACCCGGTGGGTCAGCGACTGGATTGTGTCTGTGGGGCGAATCTTGAGCCGGCCCTGCAGGATCGGGGGGCCGGCATCCAGTTCGGCGGTAACGAAGTGCACCGTGGAGCCATGTTCGGGTACGCCGGCGGCCAGCGCTCGCGCGTGTGTGTTCAGCCCCGGGAAAGCGGGCAGGAGGGCGGGATGAATGTTGACGATCCGTCCCGGCCAGGCCGCGAGCACCGCGGGGCCCAGCAGGCGCATGTAGCCGGCCAGGGCAATCCAGTCGGGGTGCCGGGACGCGAGCAGTCGCGCGAGTGCCCGGTCGTGGGCAGCCCGATCGGGATGGTCGCGGCGCGTGCAGGTGAAGGTGGGGATCCCCCGGCGGCGAGCGCGATCGAGGATGCGCGCCTCGGGCTGGTCGCTGCCCACCGAGGCGATAGTGTAATCGATGCCTGCGGCGGCGGCGAGAGCCTCGAAGTTGGTGCCTTCGCCGGAGCCGAGAACGATGACTTTCACCGGTGGTCGAGGCATACCCCGGGCTCACCGGGCTCGATGGAACCCACTTGCCAGGCATCGAGCCCGAGCTTGGCGAGGCCGGCGCGGGCGGGTTCGATACCGGCTTGGGGTAGGATCGCGATGAGCCCGAGCCCCATGTTGAAGACACGGAACATCTCGGGTTCCGGGATCTGGCCCGCTTGTGCCAGCCAGTCGAATATCTGTGGGCGCGGCCAATCGGCCGGGTCGATAACGGCTCGGCAACCCGGCGGGAGTACGCGGGGCAGGTTCTCTACGATGCCGCCGCCGGTGATATGCGCCAGCGCATGGATCGGGCCGGTCTCGAGCAGGGTGCGAATGGCCCGCACGTAGATGGTGGTCGGGGCGAGCAGCCAGTCGGCCAGGGTGCGTGATCCGAGGGGGTGATCGAGTCGGGCACCGGATTGGTCGATAACCCGGCGAATGAGGGAGTAGCCGTTGGCATGTGTCCCGCTGGAGGCGATACCGAGTACCGCGTCGCGGGGTTCGACCGCTTTTCCGTCAATCAGCGCCTCACGTTCGACGACGCCGACACAGAAGCCGGCCAGATCGAATTCGCCGTTTTGATACAGCCCCGGCAATTCGGCGGTTTCGCCTCCGACTAGGGCGCAGCCGGCTTCGCGGCAGCCGACTGCGATACCGGCAACGAGGCGCTCGGCCTGGTTGATCCGTAGCCGGGCGGTGGCGTAATAGTCGAGAAAGAACAGGGGTTCCGCACCGCTGACCGCGACATCGTTCACACACATGGCCACCAGGTCCCGTCCCAGCCCATCGAGGCGCCCGGCCTCGAGCGCGAGTTTGAGCTTAGTGCCGACGCCATCGGTTCCCGAGACCAGGATCGGATCACGGAACCGGGTCCGGGGGAAGCGGAACAGGCTCGCGAAACCACCGAGTCCTTCCATGACTTCCGCTCGCCGAGTGGATTCCGCCAGGGGCTTGATTCGTTCGATAAGGCGATTGCCGGCATTGATATCGACGCCGGCGTCGCGGTAAAGGGAGGATATATCGGCCATGCCCAAACTCTGTTGGTTAGCTATGTTATTTTAGCGATCTTTGGTGAGTGAGTTTTTTATGCGACGCGGCCCGGGTGTCCTGCTGCCGATTTTGGGGTTGCTGATTGCAACTGCGGCGCGGGCGGTGAGTCTGCCTGATCTGTATGCCGCCGGGGTATTGGTGCCTGACCAGTCACGGGCGGCCCGTGTTCAAGCTTTCAGGCAGGATCTGGTGGCCGTGTTGGTCAAGGTCAGCGGGAACCCCGATATATCCCGGGTGGCGGGTCTGGCTGCGCTTTTGAGCCACCCCGGCGAGGTGGTTATGGCTTATCGCTACCAGGTGGTTGCGCCTTCTCGGGGTGGCGGGTCGGAGTTATGGGCCCGGTTCGACCCCAAATTGATCGATATGGCGCTGTCCCGGGCGGGGCAGCCGATCTGGGGTCGTGACCGGCCTCGGGTGGTGGCCTGGGTGTTGACGCCGAACGGAATCCAGGGCGACGATATATCGAGCCCGATTGCCGTGGCCATGCTGCGGGTGTCGCGACGGCGGGGGCTGCCGCTGGTGTTGCCGCTGATGGATTTGACCGATCGGCGCCAGGTCAATACCTTTGATATCACCAGTTTCTTTTTGTCTCCCTTGTGGCAAGCAAGCAAGCGTTACGGTGCTCAGGCTTTGCTGGTGGGCTCGGTCGGCGGATCCGATCAAGCTCCCGCCCGGTGGCAACTTGCCTACGGTAGTAACGTCATGGTGTTCAGGACGCCTGCCCCCACGCCTCAATCCGCGGCGGCGGCGGCGGTGGGGCGGGCCGCCACGTTGATTGCCCAGCAGCTGGCCTACATTCCGGGTACCGCCGGGGCCGGCCGGGTTGTGGTGGTGGTCTCGGGGATCGGGTCGCTCGAGGCCGAGGTGCGGGTGCGGCGCTTGCTGGTGGGCATGCAGGGAGTCAGCAGAGTGCGGTTGCTCGGAGTCCGGGCGGGTGAAGTGGATTATGCCGTGACCTATGCTGGGGTGCCGACGGATCTTGGTCGATCCCTACAACTTTCGGGTCTGCTCGATCCCGTCATGGCGCCCGCCTCCGCGGGAACCGCGTCTTCCCCGGCCGCGTTGCCTTCCGGCCCGGGTAATCGGGTGCGACTGTATTTCAGTTATAAGCCATGATGCGATGGTTGCCGAACGCGCTCTCGATTCTGCGGATGATGCTGGTGGTGCCGGTGGTGTGGACCCTGGCGAACCATCGTTACGAGGTCGCACTGGGATTGTTTGCGGTTGCGGGGATTAGCGATGCGCTCGATGGCGGCATCGCCAAGCGGCATCATTATTCGAGTAACCTGGGGGCCTTTCTGGATCCCGCGGCCGACAAGCTGTTGGTGCTGGGAAGTTATACCGCATTGGCCTCCAATCAACTGGTACCCTGGTGGCTGGTGGGGTTGATGTTGGGGCGCGATGCGCTAATCGTGGGTGGTGCGGCCATCTATCGTTGGCGCCGTGGCCCCTTCCAGATCGAGCCGGCGCTGACCAGCAAGGCGGCAACCGGGCTGTTGATCTTGCTGGGCCTGGCCTTCGTGATCGACGGCGGTTGGCCCTATCTGGATAACCCGTTACGCCTTGCCTTGGTCTGGGTGCTGGCGGTGGCGCTGATCGTCAGCGGGTTGGACTATGTGATGACTTGGGGGCTGCGGTACCTGCGTACGCCCGGAAACGGGGCCTGATGCAGCAGCTGGGTCTTGAGGCACTGGTTCTTACCGATACCGCGCGTTTCGAGACGTTTTGGCCGGGGAAGATCAACTCCACGACGATGACCGCGGTCGCGGAACTGTCCCGGGGAGCCGGGGAGCCGCTGGTATATGTTCATGGGCCGCGGGGAGTCGGCAAGACACACCTGGCAAAAGCCGCCTGGCGCAGTGCCGTCGAGCAGGGGCGACGCAGTGCCTATCTGCCGCTCGACCAGGCATTGATGCTGGATCCCGTGCTGGTTGAAGGTTGGGGGGAGTTGGATCTGGCCGTAATCGATGCGTTAGAAAGTATTGCCGGTTATTCGGCCTGGGAGAGAGCCTTGTTCCGGTTGACGGAAGAATTACGGGAACGCGGCGCCGGCTTGCTGGTCTTGTCTCGGGCGCCCCCGGATTCGGTCGGGCTCGAGTTGGCGGATTTGGCTTCGCGCCTTGCCTGGGGGCCGATTTATGGATTGGAGCCACTGGATGATACCGAGCTGGTAAGGCTGGCGCGGCATTTGGCGCATCGGCACGGACTCGAGTTGCCTCCGGCCACGGCGGTATTTCTGGTAAATCGGTTGATGCGTGATCCGGCTGCGGTCGTTGCGGCCATGGCGAAACTCGACGTGGCGGCCTTGACCGCCCAGCGGCGCTTGACGACCCCTTTTGTGCGCTCGGTGCTGTTCTCCGACTGAAACCGATTGTTCACCGAGCCTTACAGCCCCGGCACCAGCAGGTCGGCAAACTTGCGGCGGGCCGCAGCGGCTTCGCCCTGGAGGGCATGGGCCGAGGCGAGAAGCGGGGTTGGCATGGTTGTGTCGGCACGATTAATGGTACCCAGCAGGCCGGCCAGCCGGGCATTGAGACGGATCAGGTGTTGCTGCTGGAGTAACTTGGCAAGCCGAGCGCCGCGTTGGGATTCCCCGCTTTTCCGAGCCGCGGCGATGGCCTGGCGAACCCGGCGAATGAGGCGGGTTGAGGCGTCGATGGCCGCGCGTAAGGCGAGGCCGACGCGCACCCGCTCAGCCAGTGCCCCAGGGGCGACATGGACGCGTGGGTCGGGGCGGACGAGTAGCGGCGCCGAGACCCTTCTTCCCGCGGCGGTGAGTACCAGGCGATAGGTTCCGGGAAGAACCAGCGGTGACTGCGGGCCGCGTGGGGTGCCGTGCAGCAGCGGCGGGCCGCTCCAGCCACGGGTAAACGGTTGTGGTGGGGCATAGCGTAGGTTCCATATGAAGCGGTTTTCCCCGGCACGGTTCGGCAGGAGTGTCGGCGGGGCTTCCCACCACGGGGCAAAATGGGGCGGCGGCATGGGGGCTGGGCGGGCGGTGCTTGCGAAGCGGCGAACGAGGCGTCCGGCGGAGTCGTAGATCGAGAGCGTGACCGGAGACTTGGAGGCCGTTTCCAGATAATAGTCAATGATAGCGCCCGTGGGCGGATTCGATGCCTGGGGGACGCTCGGCGGCATCGGCTCACCGTGGTAGTGCGTCGGGCGCAGGCGCAGCGCGGGGGCGGGGCGGTACAGGTGTACCGGCTCATGGGTGATGGCCGTGCTTGCTTGGCGCAATGGGGTGATATCGTCGAGGATCCATAAGCCGCGCCCATGGGTGGCTGCGACCAGGTCGTTGGCGTGGATTGCGAGGTCGCGTACCGAAACCGTCGGCAGTCCCAGCCCGAGGGATTGCCATTGGGTGCCAGCGTCGAAGGAGACATAAACGCCGGTCTCGGTTCCCGCGAACAGGAGGTCGCGGCGAGCGGGATCGGCACGCACGACGTGAACGTAATCCCGCCCCGGGATACCGGCGTCGGCACGGACCCAGTGTCGGCCGAAGTCGCGGGTGCGGTAGATGTAGGGATGAAGATCGGCGGCCCGGTGGCGGTCCACGGCGATCCAGGCGGTGCCGGCCGCAAAGGGCGAAGGCTCGATGCGGGCGATGCGGCTCCAGGGCTTAAGTCCATGCGGGGTTACCGGAATCCAGTGCCTTGCTCCGTCACGGCTCAGCCACACCCGCCCGTCGGTGGTTCCGACCCAGATTTCACCGGGGGCGATGGGCGATGGGGCGATCGAGAAAATCGAGCCGTAGCCGCAGGCCGTGCCCCGGCTTGGGGTAATGACCGTGGTGCAGCGCGCTTGACGGCGCACCGGAGCGGTCAGCGTGGGGCTGGTGACACGCCAATTATTGCCGGCGTCGGTGCTCATGAACAACATCTGGGCTCCGGTGTAGAGCGTATTGCGTGCGAACGGAGAAACCGCCAGCGGGGTCACCCAGTTGAAGCGGTCGGGGCGTTTGCCCATCGGTGCGGAATAGGCCGGTGCAATCGGTACCGGCGAGATGTTGGTGATCTGGTGAGTACGGGTGTCGAGTCGGGTCACATGGCCAAGATAATCCGAGCCGTAAACGATCGTGGAATCGCCGGGGCGGGGAATTACATAGCCCGATTCGCCCCCGCCCGAGGTGTACCAGCTGCGGTTGCTGATCACGCCCTCGAACGAGCGCGATGGGATCACCAGGCTGCCCGAGTCCTGCTGGGTTCCATAGACGCGGTACGGGAAGCGGTTATCGGTTGCGATGCGGTAGATCTGCGCGGTCGGCTGATTGTACCAACTGCTCCAGCGGCGCCCGCCGTCCAGGCTCACCGCGGCGCCCTGATCGGCGGCGACGATCATGCGGGCGGGGTCGGTCGGATCGATCCACAGATAGTGGAAGTCGTCGCCTGCCGGGGAGCCCTTGATGGCGACGAAATGCTTGCCGCCGTCGGTGGAGCGGTAAAGCGCGGTGTTCGGCACGTAGACCACGTTCGGGTTCCTCGGGTCGACGGCGATGCGCCCGAAGTACCAGCCGCGGCCCCACAGGCGTGGCGAACCGTTCACCAGCCGCCAGGTTTTGCCGCCATCGCTAGAGCGGTACAGGCCGCCGTTCTTGCGTGCGCTCACGATCGCGTAAATCCATTGCCCGTGGGTTCCGGCCGCGACCGCAATCCCGATCCGCTGCCGGCCGCTACGCGGCAGCCCGGTCATGGGAAGTTTTTTCCAGTGGCGCCCGCCATCGCTCGAACGCCAGATGGCGCTGCCGGTGCCCTGTACCGGGGCGTACTGGAACCAGGGCATGCGCCGCGCATTCCAGGTAGTGGCATACACGAGCGCTGGGTCATCGGGGTCGCGAGCCAGGTCCACCGCGCCGGTGGTGGCGTTCACGTAAAGCACCCGGCGCCAGTGGCGCCCGCCGGTGGCGGTGAGGAAAATCCCGCGTTCGGGGTTTGGCCCCCAGGCATGGCCGAGCACCGCGGCGAGAACGATCCCCGGATGCTGCGGGTCGATCGACAGGGCGCAGACATGGCGGCTGTCATCTAACCCGATATGGCGCCAGGTCTTGCCGCCATCATCCGAGCGCCACACCCCGTCACCATAACCGACGTCGGAGCGTATATCGCACTCGCCGGTGCCGACATAGATGATACCTGGATTAGCGGGGGCGACGGCGATTGCCCCGATCGAGGAGACCGGTTTGTGCTGAAATAACGGTTGCCAGCTGGAACCGGCATCGGTGCTTTTGAAAACCCCGCCCTCGGCAGCGCCGAAATACCACACATTGGCTTGGCCCGCTACGCCGGTGGCGGCCACCGTGCGCCCGCCGCGATAGGGGCCGATGAAACGCCAGGAAAGTCCGTTATAGAGAGATGTAGGCAGTGCTTGAGCCCCGGTGGCGGCGGAAGCCAGCACCAGGCCCAGCAGTAGTACGACTTTTTGGAACATTCCCAGGCTCCTTCCGAGGTTTGCGGTCATTCTAGTGCATCCGCTGCGGAGGGCATTTCCTCATTCATCAATGAGTTCTGGGGATAAGATGGGGCTAGACAAGCCCGAAATGAGGGTTATAATACGTCGCTCGCAGGCTTTATCCGGAAACATTCGCCACTTGACGGAATGGATTTATCGGATATAATTATTAGTCTGCCTCGGGTAACCGGGATGTTCTTTAAAAATCAGGAAAGCAACTTGTGTGGGCGCCCGTGTGGTTGGTGTATTTACCATACGGAGCGACCAAATCCAGCAATATTATTGGGTACGGTCGACTCTACTTCAAAGCATCGCTTTGAACTGAAGAGTTTGATCCTGGCTCAGATTGAACGCTGGCGGCATGCCTAACACATGCAAGTCGAACGGCAGCGCGGAGAGCTTGCTCTCTGGCGGCGAGTGGCGGACGGGTGAGTAACGCGTGGGAATCTGCCCAGTAGCGGGGGATAGCCCGGAGAAATCCGGATTAATACCGCATACGCTCTACGGAGGAAAGCAGGGGATCCTCGGACCTTGCACTATTGGATGAGCCTGCGTCGGATTAGCTTGTTGGTAGGGTAATGGCCTACCAAGGCGACGATCCGTAGCTGGTCTGAGAGGATGATCAGCCACACTGGGACTGAGACACGGCCCAGACTCCTACGGGAGGCAGCAGTGGGGAATATTGGACAATGGGGGCAACCCTGATCCAGCAATGC
>JALUYA010000020.1 GCA_027018875.1 Gammaproteobacteria bacterium | reverse complement strand
AATAAAAGGGTTATATCGATTTGGCTCTTTTATAGCGAACGCAAACGAAAGAACCCTGCACAAAGACGGCCGGTTGGTGCCCTTGACCCGCAAGGTGTTCGATCTCCTGCTGGTCCTGATTGCATCGACCGGCAGTCTTCAGACACGGGAATCCTTGATGGAAGCCTTGTGGCCCCACCGCATCGTTGGTGAACAAAGTCTTGCCACCAAAATGTACGCGCTGCGCAAAGCCTTGGGCGATAACGGGAAAGAACCGCAGTACATCGAAACCGTACGCGGGATCGGCTACCGGTTCATTGCCGAGGTCGAGGAGTGCGCGGCAGATACACCCACTGGGAAGGCGGATAGCCCAAGCGGTGTAAACCCGTTAACGCGCCGCAAAACCGCTCTGGTCGCGATTGTCTTTTTCCTGCTTGTCACCGCAGGCGCGCTGACCTGGAAACTTATCGTCGCACAACGCCATACGACCGGCTTATCTCCCCAACCCAGGTCAATCGCCGTATTGCCCTTCGAGAACCTGAGCGCAGACTCCACCAACTCCTATTTCGTGAGCGGCATCCAGGATGAAATCCTGACCCGTATCGCCGCCATTAGCGGCCTCAAGGTCGTGGCGCGCACCTCCACGGCACAGTACACGAGTCACCCCGAGGATCTTCCCCGGATCGCCAAACAACTGGGGGTTTCCGCGGTTCTCGAAGGGAGTGTGCAAAAAGTGGGTGACAAGGTGCTGGTCAATGTACAGCTTATAAACGCTCGAACCCTTGCCCATATATGGGCACATAGTTATACCCGTGAGTTGCGAGATATATTCGGCGTCGAGGGCGAGATTGCCCAGGAAATCGCGGGTGCGCTGCGCACCCGGCTGATCCCGGAAGAATCTACAAGACTGGCCCGTCCGCCAACCAGCGATGCCAGGGCCTACCTGTTATTTCTCAAAGGCAACTATCTGGCGAATCGGCTTTTCAGGCGGGAAGATTCAACCGATCCGACAATAACCGAGCGCCTGGCCGTGGATTATTACCATCGCGCCTTGAAACTCGATCCGAACTTTGCACTGGCCTATGCACGGCTGTCGCTGCTGGAAAGTCGATCCTACTGGTTTGCGACCAACTTCGACAGCTACCAGAAGGCCAGAATAAGCGAATCCGAAGGGGCGGCAAGAAAGGCCATGCAACTAGATCCCGACCTTCCGGAAGCCCATTTGGCACTGGGATATGCACTGTACTACGGCCAGCGCAACTACGCTGCCGCATTGAAGGAATTCAATACCGCGAGCGAAAGACTACCCAACAATGCAGGAGCCATAGCCGCGATAGGCTATATTCACAGGCGTCAAGGCGAATGGGGGAAAGCGCTGAGGGAATTGCGCGAGGCTGCTCTTCTCGACCCCAGAAATCCACACAGATTAAAAGAAGTCGCCATAACGCTTACCGTGTTACGTCGTTACGATCAGGCAGAACAGACTTACGCCCAGACACTCGCACTGGAGCCCCATGATTACCATGCTCTGGTCAGGCTTGCAGAAATCAAACTGCTTACCGGCAAGCCCAAGGACGCGCTCAGAGTGCTCGATAAAATACCCGAGCAAGCCCGCCTCGGGGGGCTGGTCTCGGCTTTCCGGTTCCGCGCCTACATGTACCAACGCCAACCCGACAAAGCGCTGGCGACGCTGAAGGGTTCACCCGTGTGGCAATTCGGCAGGATGTACTACAAATTGCCGTCGGATTTGCTCCGTGCCGAAGCCTGGGTACTGAAGGGCTCCTGGAACAAGTCCCGCCATTACTACTCGCTGGCATTCAAACGGCTGGAAACCAGGCTGGGAACATGGCCGAACGATGCGACGCTTTGGGCATCTGTCGGCATTGCCCAAGCCGGACTGGGAAACCATGCCCAGGCGGTCGAGGCGGGGATTCGTGCCACTTCGATCCTTCCGGTCGGCAGGGATGCCTTTTACGGGCCCGTATACCTTTATGATCTGGCTAGAATTTACGCTGCTGGCGGGGATACCGGGCGCGCCGTCTCGCTTTTGGACCGACTGCTGTCCATGCCGGCGGGAGAATGCATGTCTGCCGCCTCGTTGCAACTGGACCCCGTGTGGGATTCGATTCGCGACGATTCCTCGTTCCAGGCGCTGGTGCGTGAACTAAAGTGGACCCCGGATTCCGGACAGTAATTTAAGCTGTCCACCAAGAGTCTGAGGTATTGGAAATGAGCGAGAGAAAGAAGCGGAAGGTCTACAGCCCGGAGTTCAAGGCCAGGGTGGGTCTTGAGGCTCTCAAAGGTGTGAAGACGATCAACGAGATTGGTCAGGCATACGGGGTTCATCCGATCCAGGTGGGTCAGTGGAAGAAGGCCATTCGGGAGAAGGCTGCGAGCCTGTTTGAGGGCAAGCGTGGTCCCAAGCCGGTGGCCGAGCACCAACAGCCTTTAATGCTGTACAGCGAGATCGGCAAGCTGAAGATGGAACTGGACTGGCTGAAAAAAAGTCCGGGATCAGCCTGTCATGAAGCGTCGATCCTGGATTGAGCCAAACGAGGAGATTCCGATGGTTCGCCAATGTGAATTGGCCAGTATCACCCGATCAGCGGTCTATGCCCAGCACCGGCCTGTCGCGATGGAGGAGACCGAGCTGCGGCTGTGTCGCCTGATCGACGAGGAATACACCCGGCGTCCCTTCTACGGCAGCCGGCGGATGGTCGTCTTCCTGCAGCGCGCGGGTCATGAGGTCAATCGTAAACGGGTACAGCGGCTGATGCGCCTGATGGGACTGGCCGGAATGGCGCCGGGCCCCCACACCAGTCGGCCTCATCCGAAGCACAAGCTCTATCCCTATCTGCTGCGAGGTGTCGCCGTTACACGTCCCAATCAGGTCTGGAGCACTGATATCACGTATATTCGCCTGGAACGGGGCTTTGTCTATCTGGTGGCGATCATCGATTGGTACAGCCGCAAGGTGCTGAACTGGCGCTTGAGCAATACGATGGATGCGGGCTTCTGTGTCGAGTGTCTCGAAGAGGCTCTGCGCTGCCATGGTAAACCAGAGATTTTCAACACCGATCAGGGCAGCCAGTTTACCAGCGCGGTTTTCACTGGAGTGCTCGAACGCGAAAAGATCCGCATCAGTATGGATGGCCGGGGCCGGGCGCTGGATAACCTCTTTGTGGAACGGCTGTGGCGTAGCCTCAAGTATGAGGACATCTATCTCAAGGGGTATGCCGACATGGCGGAACTGACGCTGGGACTGATTGAATACTTCACGTTCTATAATGCAGAGCGGCCCCATCAGTCACTTGCCAACCTGACACCTGAGCAGGTCTACAAGAGTGGACAGGGTGGTGGCGCATTGATTGTCAATAAGCTCCCCAATGAAGGGGCTGGATCAAAGGCAAATGAAAAATCGGGGCAGCACCGCATAGCTGTGGGTGAGACAGAATGCACAGCTTAAATTCAGCTGGTTTCTGTCTTGACTATGGGATCCACCTTACTCCCGGGAGCCATAAAAATTCGTGGCTTGGCCAAGTTTTCCGGTTTCGTAGTTTGGTCGGTTTTAGGTGGAATGTAAGGTAAATTGATGGCGGTGCGCAATGCGCCCGAGGCGGCTCGCGGGATTGCGCCCTAGCGCATGGGTGATAAACCGGCCGGCCTCGAGCAGGCGGTCCATGTCGACGCCGGTATCGATGCCGAGCCCCTGGAGCAGGTACAGGAGATCTTCGGTGGCGACATTGCCGGTGGCTCCCTCGGCGTAGGGGCATCCTCCCAGCCCGGCGACGGAGGCATCGACGGTGGTGACGCCCAGCTCCAGGGCGGCGCAAACATTGGCAATGGCCTGGCCATAGGTGTCGTGGAAATGTACTGCGAGTTTAGCGGCGGGGACACGGCTGGTGACCGCTTCGAGCAGTGTTCGTACCTGGCGTGGCGTGCCCACACCGATGGTGTCACCGAGCGACAGTTCATTGACGCCGAGCGCCTCGAGATCGGCCGCAACCGCCGCGACCTGTGCCGGGGAAACCGGGCCCTCGTAAGGACAGCCGATAACGGTGGAGATGTAGCCTCGAACCCAAATCCCTTGCTGCCGCGCGCGGGCCAGAACGGGCGCGAAGCGGGTTAGCGATTCGGCGATCGAACAGTGAATGTTGCGCTGGTTGAAGGTCTCGGAGGCGGCGGTGAACACGGCGATCGCACGTACTCCCGCGTCGATCGCGCGTTCGAGTCCATGCTCATTGGGGACGAGAACCGGGTAGGTGACACCCGGATAGCGGTGGATGCCGCGAAACACCTCCGCGGCATCGGCAAGTTGGGCGATGGCGCCGGGACGCACGAAACTGGTAACCTCGATAGTTGCCAATCCACTGGCGGACAGGCGGTCGATAAACTCGATTTTGGTGGCCGTGGGGATGGGCCGTGGCTCATTTTGGAGCCCGTCGCGGGGGCCGACTTCAACCAGTTTGACGTGGGGGGGGTACTCAGGCATCGGCGGGTTCCGCCGCGTCGATTTCAATCAGGATGACCTCGGCTTCGATGCGCTCGCCTTCGCGGCAGTGGATCTTGCGTGCGATCCCGTCGTTCCGCGCCCGCACGGTATATTCCATTTTCATTCCTTCCAGTGTTACCAGGGGATCGCCCTTGCGGACCCGGTCCCCGGCGGCGACATGGACTGCGACCACCTGTCCCGGCATTGGGCTCAGGGGGTTGGTTTCGCCGCTCCGGCGTTGGGGGTCGGGGGTAAAAGCGGCTGACCAGACCAGGTCAAGGGCCTGTTCCCCGTCGCTTAGATGGAACCGCGATCGATGACGCCGGACGGTCACGCGGCGTTGTTCATGCCCGTCGAGTTCGAGCAGCCAGGTTTCGTTCGGGAGGGCGGTGGCCCGGATGCGAACCGGCTCCGTCGCGGATTCGGCGTAAAGGAGCAGATCCGGAGGGCGGATCTGAACGCGCCAATGGGAGGTTTCACCGCTTTCCTCGCGGGCGAGTCCGAAGCGCCAGCCCTCGCCCGGTACCACCCGGAAGGCGTCGGGGCGCCAGGGTCCGGGCGTGGTGAGGGAGAGGTCATGCAGGAAGCGGGCGAGCGCGGCCGCCGCATGCCAGGGGGCGAGCGGGATCGGAGCGAGGATCGTATCCAGTTCACGGTCCAGGAAGACGGTATCATAGTTACCGGCGGCAAATTGCGGATGTGCGGCAAGGCCACGAAGAAGGGTGAGGTTGGTGGTCAAGCCGAACAGGCTAGTCGAGGCCAGGGATTTGCGCAGTCGGTGGATGGCCGCGTCCCGGTCCGGGGCGCAGACAACCAGCTTGGCTACCATCGGGTCGTAGGCGGTACCGATGTTGGAGTCCACCTGTACGCCGGTGTCGATGCGTACCCCGTTCCCCTTGGGCCAGTGGAGCGCGGCGAGCAAACCGGGTGCGGGAAGAAATTCGCGGGTGGGGTCCTCGGCATAAATCCGGGCTTCGATGGCATGGCCGTGGCGGTGAATCCGATCCTGGCTCAGCGGCAGGGGTTCACCCGCGGCGATACGCAGTTGCCATTCGACGAGGTCGATGCCGGTGGTTTCTTCGGTGATGGCATGCTCGACCTGGAGCCGGGTATTCATTTCCATGAAATAGAATGACTGGTCGGCGCCGACGATAAATTCGACGGTTCCGGCGTTGAGGTAATCGACGGCCCGGGCCGCGGCCACGGCGGCCGCACCCATGGCCGCCCGAACCGGTTCCGCAAGCAACGGCGAAGGAGCCTCTTCGACAACTTTCTGGAACCGGCGTTGCAGCGAACACTCCCGCTCGAAAAGGTGCACCGTGGTAGTGAAGTTATCGGCGAAAATCTGGAATTCGATATGCCGGGGATGCTCGATATAACGCTCGAGCAGAATCCGGGCGTTACCGAAGGCGGCCTGGGCCTCGCGACGGGCACCGGCGAGCGCGGTGCGGAACTCATCGGCTTTACGCACGATCCGGATGCCCTTTCCGCCGCCACCCGCGGACGCCTTGATCATGAGTGGAAAACCGAGCCGACGCGCTTCGGACAGCAGGCGGTCATCGTCCTGCTCTTCGCCGTGGTAGCCCGGAATCACCGGGACGCCGGCTCGTTCCATAGTGGCTTTGGCGGCGCTTTTAAGCCCCATCGCCGCGATGGTCTCCGGCCTTGGACCAATGAATATGAGGCCGGCCCGGGCGACCCGGCGGGCGAAATCCGCGTTTTCCGACAGGAAACCGTAGCCCGGGTGGATGGCCACGGCACCGCTGCGTTGCGCTGCGGCCAGAACGGCCGCCATATCGAGGTAGGAAGAGGTGGCGTTATCCGGGCCGAGATGATAAGCCTCGTCTGCAAGTGCGACGTGAGGGGAGCCACGATCCGCACTGGAGTACACGGCCACGGTGGTAATCCCGAGCCGGCGGCAAGTGCGGATTATGCGGCAGGCGATTTCGCCGCGGTTGGCGATCAGGATCTTATGAAACATGGATCGAATCGGCGCGGTTCCACGCCGGTCGTTTTGGCGAATGCTCCTCGGACCGCCACCTGGCCGAGGGGAGAAATGGCCGCCTCGATCGGGGCTTAGGCCGGCGGTTACCCATGGTGCCATTTCGGTTGGCGTTTTTCGAGAAACGCGCTAAGGCCTTCCCGCCCTTCCGCGGAGGCCCGCAGCCGGGCGATGATCTCGGCGGTGCGGCGGCTGAGCTTTGCGGGCCGGTCTTCCTGGGTCAGTGCGACCAACTTCTTGGCCGTTTCCAAGGCCGCGGGGCCGGCCCCAAGAACGCTATTCACGATTTCCGCGATGCGCTCATCGAGCACCGTTGCGGCAACGACCTCATGCAGCAGGCCGAGCCGTTGGGCGGTATCCGCATTCATTGTTTCGGCCGTCTGGAAGTATCGCCGCGCCTGCCGGGGGCCGATGGCGCGCACGACATAGGGTCCGATCACGGCCGGAACTAGTCCGAGCTTGACTTCAGAGAGCGCCATTTTGACCTGCGGAGTCCCGATCGCGATGTCGCAGCAGGCGATCAATCCTACGCCGCCGCCGAAGGCCGGGCCATGAACCCGCGCGATGGTCGGTTTCGGCAACCGGTCGAGCCGCTCCATCAGCCCGGCGAGGGCCAGGGCATCGGCAAGATTTTCGCTTTCGGCGGCCTCGGCCTTGCTGCGCATCCAGTTAAGATCGGCCCCGGCGGAAAAGGATTTCCCCTCGCCGGCAAGCAGCAGAACCCGCACGTCGGAATCGTGTCCAGCGGCTTCGATGCGCTCGGTCAGCGCCGCGACCAGCCGGTCGTTGAAGGCATTGTGAATCTCCGGGCGGTTGAGCGTGAGTGTCAGGACACCCCGTGGGTCCCGGGTTGTGGTCAATAACTGCTGGCTCATGCTCTGATACTCATGGTTTCGCGTTCTTCCTTTTGTGCCGAAGGGGATTAGATTACATGCGCAAGACGCCGTAGCGTCGGCTTGCCGCGTCGGGTGCGTAATCGGCGACGGCCAGGGCCAGGGCCAGGATCCGCCGGGTATCGGCGGGGTCGATGATGCCATCGTCCCACAGTCGTGCGGTGGCGTAGTATGGGTTGCCCTGGCGTTCATACTGTTCCCGGATCCCGGTCTTGAAGGTGGTCTCGTCCGCCGTCGACCAGGTTTTTCCGCGCGCTTCCAGTGCGTCGCGGCGTACGGTTGCCAGCACGGCGGCGGCCTGCTCTCCGCCCATCACCGAGATTCTTGCGTTAGGCCAGGTCCACAGAAAACGGGCGCCGTAAGCGCGCCCGCACATGGCATAATTTCCGGCGCCGAAGGAGCCGCCGATGATGACGGTGAACTTGGGTACCGTGGCACAGGCGACGGCGGTGACCATTTTCGCCCCATCGCGGGCGATACCGCCTTGTTCATACTTGGCCCCGACCATGAAGCCGGTGATGTTCTGCAGGAATACCAGCGGAATGCCGCGCTGTTCGCACAACTGGATGAAATGTGCTCCCTTCAACGCGGATTCGGAGAACAGGATGCCGTTGTTGGCGATAATTCCGACCGGGTAGCCCTCGATCCGGGCGAAACCGGTAACCAGTGTTTTGCCATAGAGCGGTTTGAATTCATGCAGTTTGGAGGCGTCGACAATCCGGGCGATTACTTCATGGACATCGTAGGGAAAGCGCGTGTCGGTCGGAACGATGCCGTACAGCTCTGCGGCGGGGTATCGTGGAGGCTCGGAGTCCGCCGCGGGTATGGTTCGGGGAGGGGGGACATTGAGATGCTCAATGATCTCACGGGCGAGCACGAGGGCGTGGCGGTCGTCCTCGGCGAGCAGGTCGGCCACGCCGGATTTGCGGGCATGTACTTCTCCACCGCCGAGCGTTTCGGCATCTACGACCTCACCGGTGGCCGCCTTGACCAGCGGCGGGCCGCCGAGGAAGATGGTGCCCTGATTGCGCACGATGATGGTCTCGTCGCACATGGCCGGGACGTAGGCGCCGCCGGCGGTGCAGGAGCCCATGACAACGGCAATTTGCGGGATGCATTCGCGCGAGAGCCGGGCCTGGTTATAGAAGATGCGCCCGAAGTGATCCCGGTCCGGAAAAACTTCGTCCTGTAGCGGCAGGAAGGCGCCACCCGAGTCTACCAGGTAGATGCAGGGGAGGCGGTTTTCCCGGGCGATTTCCTGGGCCCGCAGGTGTTTTCTCACCGTCATCGGATAGTAGGTTCCACCCTTGACGGTGGCATCGTTTGCGACGATCATCACCGCCCGGCCCGAGATCCGTCCGATGCCGGTTACCAGTCCGGCGGCGGCGGGCGAGTCGCCGTACATACCGTGGGCCGCCAGCGGCGAAAGCTCCAGGAAGGGGCTTGCCGGATCGAGCAGGGCCTCGATGCGGTCACGCACCGGTAGTTTGCCCCGGCGGATATGTTTTTCGCGGGCGTGCTTACCGCCGCCAAGGGCGACTTTATGTTCGAGTTCACGAACGGCCTCCACCAGTGAGCGCATATGCTTCCGCCGGGTGATGAATTCATCCGTATCGGGATTGAGCGAGGATGCGATCACGGGCATGCGGGGAACTCGGCGTGGGCTTTAGAGTGTCTCGACGGCAATGGCGGTAGCCTCGCCGCCGCCGATGCACAGCGCGGCGACTCCGCGGGCGAGGCCGCGGCTGCGCAGGGCATGGATGAGGGTGACCAGGATGCGGGCGCCGGAGCAACCGATCGGGTGCCCCAGGGCACAGGCGCCCCCGTTCACGTTGACCTTGGCGTGATCCAGCCGCAGGTCTTTTTCGGCGGCCAGGGTCACAACGGCAAAGGCCTCGTTGATCTCGTACAGATCCACCCCGTCGGGCGACCAATTCGCTTTGTCCAGTACCGCCCGGATCGCCGCCACCGGGGCGGTAGTGAACCAGGCCGGTTCCTGCGCGGCTCCGGCGTGGGCGACGATGCGAACCAGCGGGGCCAGCCCGCGGCGGGCGGCCTCGGATTCGCGCATTAAAAGAAGCGCGGCCGCGCCGTCGGAAATGGACGAGGAACTGGCTGCGGTCACCGTGCCGTCTTTGCGGAAGGCGGGACGCAAACCGGGGATTTTTTCCGGTTTTGCCCGTCCCGGCTCTTCGTCGGTATCTACCACGGTTTCATTTTTGCGTGTCTTCACCGTTATGGGTACGATCTCGGCGGCGAAGGCCCCCGTGGCGATGGCGGTCTGGGAGCGTTCGACCGAGTCGATGGCAAAGGCATCCTGCACTTCGCGGGTGAAATGGTACTTATCGGCCGTGCACTCCGCAAAAAAACCCATCATGTTGTTATCGTACGGGTTTTGCAGGCCATCGAAGAACATGTGGTCAAGCACCTGGTGATGGCCCATGCGGTAGCCGGAGCGCGCACCGGGAAGCAGGTAGGGCGCGTTGGACATGGATTCCATGCCGCCCGCGATCACGATGACATGAGTTCCCGCGCGGATTTCATCGTGGGCCAGCATCACGGTTTTCATGCCCGAGCCACAGACCTTGTTGATCGTAACCGCAGGCACCTTCACCGCGAGTCCCGCCTGGAGCAGTGCCTGGCGCGCCGGGGCCTGGCCCACGCCGGCCGGCAGTACGCAGCCCATCAGGACTTCATCGATCTCGGTATCGGTGATTGCGGTATTTTCCAGCACCGCGCGAATGGCCGTTGCCCCCAATGCGGGCGCGGTTACCGGTGCCAGGGCACCCTGGAATGAGCCGATGGGGGTACGCCTGGCGGCGACGATGACGATGGAATCTTCAGACATGATTGACCTCCGAATAGTGTGACTGCAGGTGCGGACGATTCAGCCGGTGGTCGTGGTTCCCACGAGTTCCCGGCCGATCAGCATGCGCCGGATTTCACTGGTTCCGGCACCGATTTCATATAGCTTGGCGTCCCGCAGGAGGCGACCCGCGGGATACTCGTTGATGTATCCGTTACCGCCCAGGGCCTGAATGGCCTCGAGGGCGACTTTTACCGCCCGCTCCGAGGCGTAAAGCAGGGTTGCCGCGGCATCCTTGCGTACGGCCGCGCCGGTGTCGAATCGGCGGGCCACGCTGTAGGCGTAGGCACGGGCCGTTTCCCGGGCAATGTACATATCGGCGAGTTTACCCTGCATCAGTTCGAATTCGCCGATGGCCTGGCCAAACTGGCGCCGTTCGCGCACATATGGCAGAACGAGATCGAGTGCCGCGGCCATCAGCCCCAACGGGCCGCCGCAGAGCACCAGGCGCTCGGAATCGAGTCCGTGCATCAATACATAAACGCCGTGATTGACTTCGCCGAGTACGTTTTCCTCCGGGATCTTGCAGTCTTCGAACACCAGTTCGGAGGTGCTTGAACCACGCATGCCCAATTTGTCGAGCTTTTGTGCGGCGTGAAACCCGGGCATGCCCTTTTCGACCAGGAAGGCGGTGATCGAGCGGGATCCCGCCTCTTTGAAGGAGGCCGTACGCATGTAGACGATGAGCAGGTCGGCGTCCGGACCGTTGGTAATCCACATTTTGGAGCCATTGGCGATCCACTGCCCTTTACGGTGTTCGGCCCTACAGCTGATGGAGCCGACCACGTCGGAGCCGGCTCCGGATTCCGACATGGCCAGTGCTCCCACCCATTCTCCCGAGATTAATTTAGGCACGTATTTTTGCAGTTGGGCCGGCGTGCCATTGAGGCAGAGATTGTTGAGGCACAAGTTCGAGTGGGCACCATAGGAGAGGCCCACCGAACCCGAGGCGCGGGAAATTTCTTCCATGGCGATCACGTGTGCCAGGTACCCGAGGCCGGCGCCACCCAGGTCTTCGGGTGCCGTTAATCCCAACAGGCCCAATTCACCGAGCCGGGGCCATAGATCGCGCGGGAAGAGGTTGGCGGCATCGATTTCGCCGGCTCTCGGGGCGATCTCCTCGGCGGCGAAGCGCCTGACCGTTTCGCGCAGCAGCTCCAGTTGTTCCTCTGAGGAGGCAGGCATCGGTGGTCAGGACAACTGATGGCGCCCGTTGATAGTGCGGCGCCGGGCGGGGAGGTAGGGCCGGTGTACCTTGGCCAGGTCATTGATACGTTTTTCGGCTAGGCGATCGGCGGCCTTGTAGGTGGGGATATTTTCCTGCTCGGCGAGGGCGAAGATGAGCTTGACGATGTCGTAGATGCGGTCAACCTGGTGTGTCGCTCGGTCGCGATTGTAGCCTTGGCGCTCGATGGCTACATTGATGACGCCGCCTGCGTTGATAACGTAATCGGGGACGTAAAGAATTCCGCGGCGATGCACTTCCTCGCCGGTTGCCTCGTTTTCGAGCTGGTTGTTGGCGGCGCCGGCGATAATTTCGCACCGGAGTTGTTCCAGGGTTTGTGGATTGATCGTCCCCCCCAGGGCACAGGGGCAAAAAATCTGGGCATCGGTTTGGTAGATCTCATCAAGGCCGACGGACTCGGCGCCAAATTTTTCCACCGCGTGATTGAGCCGCTCGGCATCGGTGTCGGTAACGTAAACCTTGGCATTTTCTTTACGGAGCATTTGGATCAGGTGAATACCGACATGTCCCGCGCCCTGCACGGCAAATGACAGGCGGGAAAAGTCGGCCGAGCCGTACTTGCGGGCGACGGCCGCCTGAATGCCACGGAAGGTGCCGAGCGCCGTGAACGGGGATGGATCACCGCTGCCGCCGTGGGCGATGGGGATGCCGACTACGTGAGTGGTCTCCTGGAAGATTTGTTCCATATCTTCAACCGAGGTGTTGACGTCCTCGGCGGTGATATAGCGCCCGGCCAGCGATTCGATGAAACGCCCGAAGGCCCGAAAGAAGGCCTCGCTTTTATCTTTCTTTGGGTCACCGATAATGACCGATTTGCCACCGCCGAGATTGAGTCCGGCTACGGCGTTTTTATAGGTCATTCCCCGTGATAACCGCAGGGCGTCGCGAAGGGCTTCCTCATCGCTGTTGTAGGGCAGCATGCGGCAGCCCCCGAGTGCGGGTCCCAGGGTGGTGTCGTGGATTGCAACAATGGCCGTGAGGCCAAAATCACGGGCGTGGAAAAACACCACTTCTTCGTGACCCATCGTGGTGATGGAGGACATGATTCCCATGCGTTGACTCCTTATGTCAGGTGGGCAAAAAATGTGCCGATACATGCACTCATAATCCGACTATTATAGTCAGGGAAGGCTGGGGCGGGACGAACGGCCGGGCGGGCAGTCTATAATTCGGGTTGATTTTCCCGCTAACGGATGCACCATGGTCAGGCCTGCCAAAGCCGTCGAAACACATCAGGATACCGCCTTGGAACGGCCGCTGCGCTTTGTTACCGCCGCCTCTTTGTTTGATGGTCATGATGCCGCCATCAACATTATCCGGCGGGTGCTTCAGGCGCATGGCGCCGAGGTGGTTCATTTGGGACACAACCGTTCAGTGTCCGAGATCGTTTGTGCCGCACTCCAAGAGGATGCCGATGGGATCGCCGTCTCTTCCTATCAGGGCGGGCACATGGAATATTTTCGATACATGGTTGATATGCTGCGCGAGCGTAATGCGATGCATGTACGAGTAGTGGTCGGCGGCGGCGGTACGATTGTGCCCGAGGAGATAGCCCAGCTTGAGGCATACGGAATCGAAAAGGTCTATAGCCCCGACGATGGGCTCGCCCTGGGGCTGGATGGGATGATCGAGGATATTTTCCGCCGGGTGAAGGCGGCGCGCGATCTCGGGTGGCGGCTGCCCGAGGAGCCGGTGAGCGACGATCTTGCCATAGGGAGAATGCTGACCTGCATTGAAAATTCCGGGCCGCAGCGGGAGGAGGCGCTCCAGGCCTTCCTGGCGCGCATTGCCAAGCTGGAGCGTCGGGTGCCGGTGGTGGGATTGACCGGGACCGGCGGGGCGGGAAAGTCGAGCCTGACCGACGAGCTGTTGCTGCGGTTTCGCCGCGCTTTGCCGTGGCTCAGGATAGCCGTGGTGGCGGTAGATCCGACGCGCTGGCGCACCGGTGGGGCATTACTCGGGGATCGCATCCGCATGAATGTATTATCCGGGGGTGGTATTTACATGCGCTCTTTTGCCACCCGCCGCCGCCATGCCGCAACCAACGCGGTGATTGCGGAAAGCCTTGCGG
>JALUYA010000019.1 GCA_027018875.1 Gammaproteobacteria bacterium | reverse complement strand
GTGTCTCATAACTCACTCTATGGGTGACTTATTTGGAATCGCTATTTTAGCTAAAAAACACCATAAGTTACTGCTGATAATGCGTTTTCATGGTAGTTTAAATCACGGATTCAGGATTCAACCAGAACAGGTGTTCACGTTGAACCAGAATGAGTGTTCATCTTGGGCCGGAATATGCACCCAGTCCATCAACCCCTACAGCTACGTGAAGAACAATCCGCTGAACAAGACCGATTCCACGGGGGAAGTGGACTGCGGCGGCGCCAATCAGCCAGTCTGCGGAATAAGTACAAATGGCGTGCAAAAGATGACGGTTAACAGTAATGGTTCGGTGACCATTACCAAAACCGATGGAACAACGGTGACCAGTGCGGCTGGGATGAAGGGGCCAGATCAGGTGGCGGCCGCTGCGACAGAGTCGGGGGCAAATTCACACATCGGGCCATCTGCCGTGAACTACGGCAATCTGTCGAAGATGGTGAAGGGGCTCGATCCAAAGAACGCTGCGGATCACACGAGGATTTCTCCATCGCTGGTGAAGGCGGCCAACATGGCAGCGTTGAGCGCCCGCTCTTACAGCTGCAGTTGCAAAACGATGGGGAATTGGACACGAACGACGGGTGGAATTGGAGCTTCGGAATTCCAGGACAGCAGTTCCGGCTTCAAGGCCGCATTGTTTCAAAACGGTAATCAGTACGCCTTGGCATTCGCGGGGACGGACTTGTTATGGGGAGTAGACGGTGAAGCCAGCGCAGAATAAATCGCCGGATTTAGATCTCGGCAGTACCTGTCGGTACGCTATACGGAACGCTTGGCGAAAGCGCCGTACTATCGTCAACTGGAAGAGTCAGCCAAGGTAGCCTGACTCAAACAAAATGGTCTCCGGAATACCCGGGGCGGTTCATAGGAAATGCTTGGCCTTGTCTCGCGACAGGGGTTTTGCTAAAATGAATTGGACTAGACGGTCTAGTCCAAGCTGGGTTTGATTCGATTGATGGGATAATGTTTTTATGAGTACTAAATGTTCCGCCGAACCCGTGATAAGAATTCGTGATCTGGTCTTTGAACGGGGGAACCGGGCGATTTTCGATCACGTGAATATTGATATACCCCGGGGTGGAATCACCGCGATCATGGGCCCCAGCGGCACGGGCAAGACTACGCTGTTGCGTTTGATTACCGGGCAATTATGCCCCTCTTCCGGGGAGGTTCGGGTCGATGGTCTGCCGGTGCAAGCCCTGCGTACCCGCGAGCTGTACGCGTTGCGGATGCGCATGGGCATGCTGTTTCAGGAAGGGGCGTTACTGACCGATCTCAATGTATTTGAAAATGTCGCCTTTCCCGTGCGCGAGCATACGGATCTTTCCGAGTCCATGGTTCGTAACCTCGTGCTGATGACCCTGCAGGCGGTCGGACTGCGGGGAGCGGCCGAGAGGATGCCCGCCGAGCTTTCCGGCGGCATGGCGCGGCGGGTGGCGCTTGCCCGGGCGATCGTCATGGGTCCGGAGTTTATTTTTTATGATGAACCATTCACCGGGCTGGATCCCATCTCGCTCGGTGCCGTCGTTCGCCTGATTCGGCGGTTGAACCACACCCTGAATTTGACTACGGTCATCGTCTCGCACGATGTCGGCGTGGTGGAGGAGGTTGCCGACTGTACCTATCTGATTTCGGACGGGCAGGTTGTGGCACGGGGAACACCGGAGGAACTGCGGCGGAATCGTTCCGAGTGGGTGCGCCAGTTCATGGATGGCCTGACCGAAGGGCCGGTTCCATTTCACCTTCCCGGCACGGATTATGCCCGGGCCTTGATCGAGGAACGTGAATAATGTTGGCGGAACAGACCCATCTGCGTCGTCGTGTCCGGACCTCGTTGGCCGGGTTCGGTGCGGCGGGGTTATTTTCCCTGCGGGTGATGGCGCTGTCTCCCCGGGTTCTTATCCGCCCCCGGCTGGTCATCGAACAGGTCTATTCCCTGGGTTCCCGTTCGGCTACCCTGGTCGGGTTCGCGGGGCTTTTCGTCGGCCTGGTCCTGGCGCTGCAACTCTACGGGGTACTCGGGCGGTTTGGCGCCACCTCGAGCCTTGGGCCCGTAGTCTCGGTCGCGGTGCTGCGGGAGCTGGGGCCGGTGATTGCCGCCCTGCTTTATGCCGGGCGTGCGGGAACGGCGCTGGCGAGCGAGATCGGGCTGATGCGGACCACTGAGCAGCTTTCGGCGATGGAAATGATGGCCATCGATCCGGTCAACCGGGTTGTTGCCCCGCGGTTTGTGGGGGGGGTGATCGCGGTGCCGGTGCTGACCCTGATCTTTGATTTTCTCGCGATACTGGGTGCCTGGGCGGTGGCGGTGAAGATGATGGGCATGGATGCTGGGGTGTTCTGGGGCCAGATGCATACCACGGTGAGCTTCCGTGATGATTTCATTAACGGGATCATCAAAAGCGCCGTGTTCGGGCTGGCCGTCAACCTCATTGCCGTGTACGAAGGCTTTACCTCACTTTCGACCGCCGACGGAGTCGCCCGGGCCACCACCCGGACCGTGGTGATTTCATCGCTGGCGGTGCTGATATTCGATTTTATGTTGACTGCTTTCATGTTTCGAGGAATTTAACCATGCGTCGAACCTTTGGTCTGGAACTCGGCACGGGACTGTTCATGCTGCTTGGCCTGGGCGCCCTGTTCTTTCTTTCCACCCAGGCAACCAACTTCAGCGGGCTGGGTTCGGGGCCGGGCTATACGGTCACCGCGGCGTTCAATAATGTCGGCGGGCTCAAAAAAGGTGCGGCGGTGGAACTGGGTGGCGTTCGGATCGGTACGGTAAGCAGGATTCGCCTGGATCCGAAGAGCCTTCAGGCGATAGTGACGCTGCGGATCGACAAGCGCTATAACGAAATTCCGACCGATTCTAGTGCCGGTATTCTCACCCGGGGGCTACTCGGTGACCAGTATGTCGGCATTACCCCGGGAGGGTCATTGAAATCACTTAAGAACGGGGACACAATTCACTTTACCCAATCGGCGATCGTGCTTGAAAAATTGATCGGCCAGTTCCTGTTCAACAAGGCGTCTTCCGGAGGCAATTCCCATGCGAAGCCATAGACTTTTTCCGATCCTGATATTTGCGGGATCGTTATCGTGTGCCCTGGTTCTTCCCGCTCGTGCCGCCGTACCGGCGGGGTCTCCGGCGAGCCTGGTTGCCGCCACATCGAGTCAGATCATTACGGCCCTGGACCGGAATAAGGTTAAGATTCACAAGAATCCCGAATTGATTAAGCAGTTGATCGACAAATACCTGCTGCCTCACTTCGATTTCGCTTTCACTTCCCAGTTGGTGCTCGGTCGGTATTGGCGCCTGGCGACGCCATCACAGAGGCAGGCCTTTGAGAAGGTGTTCCTGCGCTACCTGGTGAATACCTATGCGAATGCCCTAAAAAATTATTCGGGTGCTCGGGTCGAAGTGTTACCGTTTCGGGGTGATGCTGCGCAGCGGTTCGTCAAGGTACGCAGCCGTATAATCATCTCGAATCGTGAGCCGATCGCAGTGGACTATGCACTCAAAAAGACCACTGTGGGCTGGAAGGTATTCGATGTTATTATCGCCGGCGTGTCCTATGTGCAGACCTATGCCGATGAGTTCCGGCCCGAAGTCCAGAGAACCGGAATCGAGGCCCTGATCGAACGTTTACGCCGGGCCCGGGCGCCGCAAAGCCTGACGGCGCCCGCCGCGGCCACTTCGGGTGGCAGACAGTGAGGCTCGACGAAAAAAAGTCGGCACGACTGGTCCCCGAGGGTGCGGGCCGTTATCGCATCGAAGGCGAGATGGTTTTCGCCACCGTCATGGACCTGCTCAAGGCCGGCGAAGAGGCCTTTGCCATCGAGGAGCGTATTCGCCTCGACTTGGGTGGGGTAACCCGGTTCAATATGGCCGGGTTGGCCTTGGTGGTCGAATGGTTGCGGTTTGCCCGCCGTGAGGGCAAGCGGCTCGTGATCAGCAATCCGCCCCATACCTTGATGGCGCTGGCCGATATTTGCGAAACGAATGAAATCCTCAAGCCCATGCTGGCGGAGTCAGCGGGCGATTGACCGACGTCGACCGGGCCATTTGGCAGTGGCTGCCGGTTGGCTTATCCCCCGTTCCCCTGTAGCAATTTCTGATAATCCGGCAGTTGGTTAGGATTGTAACCCGGCAAGTTTTTGCGCACGGTTCGGTCGAGGTTCTGCAGGTAGATACTACGCATCAGGGCGTAGGGATCATAGGCTCGCTGCAACAGCTTGTCATAGCGGAGAAACTCCGCGCGGGTGGATACCCCACGCAGCAGCAGCAGGGGATTGCGGGTCGCCGGGCGTATGCCGCTCGTGAACAGCGGGGAGGCGAAGTAATCGGGATAGCCGCCAAGGGCGGAGCGTAGCGTGCTTGGACCCAGCACCGGAAGGACCAGGTAGGGCCCGCTCGGCAGCCCCCAGCGGGCCAGGGTAATACCCAGGTTTTCGTGGTGTGGGGGCATCCCCCAGGATGAGGCCGGGTCAAACAGGCCGCCGAGGCCCAGCGTCGAGTTAGCCAGGAACCGGCCGGTGTCATGCACGGCCGCCAGGGGCCGGAGCTGCAACAGGTCGTTGAGGATGGTCACCGGCAGCGTCAGGTTGGAAAAAAAACGCGAGACACCGCTGCGCACTGGTTTGGGCGTGACCTTGACATAGCCATTTGCCAGGGGGCGAAGCACGGCCGCGTCGAGTAGGCTGTTGAAGCGATAGACCTGGCGGTTGATCGGAGCCAGCGGGTCGCGCCGGGCGGGGGTCACTTGGGAGGGGTTTCCGGGGCGGGTGGCACATCCGCTCAGGGTGAGGCCGGACAATACCAAGGCCGACAGCCACAGGCCATGGCGCACGCGCCGCCGCCGGGATGAACGGCCCGGGGGCTGCATCAAGCGCCTGCGTTCTGGTAACGAGAGCATTATGAATTATAGACCGTAACCATTTCCGGCTGTTAGCCCGCCGCGGCGATTCAGTCTGCGCCCAGGGCCTGAGCCAGTTCCCGCTCGTAGGCCGCGATGGGTTCGGCGAGCGCCGTGGCCACCGGAGCGAGCAGATCCCGGTAGTTCTCGTGGCGTGTCAGGCCGGCGGATTCCAGCGGGCGGCGAACTTGCGCCAGGCTGGCCGTATGCACCGGGCGGTTCAGGCGGTAGAATTCGAGGCAGGCCGGTTCGAATTCGAGGTCCAGGTAGTCGAACACCCGCCGCAGTTCGGGTTCCGGGCGGGTGACCAGCGCCTCGTGGAATACCTCGATAAACCCCTCGGAAACGGTTTCCCGCCAGTGGCGCATGAGCCGCTCGTAGGCGCGGTAGTAGCGAACGATATGATCCAGGTCGTAGCTGTAGCGCACCGCCTGGGCGAAGCGCTGGCGGTACAGCCCGAAGGCGGTGGCGAGCGGGTGGCGCCGGACATGCACGATGCGGGCCTCTGGGAGCATCATCCGAATCAGGCCGATATAGAGGAAATTTTGCAGGCTCTTGTCGGTAAAGCGTGGCTGTAGGAGAGTGAGGCGGGCCGTCAGTTCGCGGTAGCGCCGCGCGGCCTCGCGCAGATCGGCGACCGCCGCCTGGGGTTCGATTCGGGGAAAGTCTTCGCGGGTGCCCCATTTCAAGCTGAGTTCGGTGGCGACACGGGCGAAATGGCCGATCTCGCCACCGCCGCGAATCGCGGAATGGGCGGCGATCATCTGCTCGGTCAGCGTAGAACCCGAGCGCGGCAGGGAAATTACGAATATCGGGCGCACTTCGGTGAGCCCGGCTCCGGGATAGGCGTGAATGAAATCGGCGTCGAATAATTCGGCGATCCGGGCCATGCGGGCCTCGTCTTCCTCCGGCGAATAGGGCTTACGGATAGCCTCCAGCCGGTTGGCTTCGACAAGATAGCGGCTCGCGCGTTCGCTGTCGCCCAGTTCATCGTAGGCCTTGGCGAGGGCAAACAACAGGTCGATGCGCTCCGGCGGCGCCAGGCGTTCAAGCTCCTGTTCGCGGGCCGCGAGGCGGACGAAGTCGGGGTCATCGGAGCTCTTGAAGTGCTGGAGCTGGGCCAGATCCGAATAGGCCGGAAAGTCGGGAGCTTCATCCAGCAGTGCCCGAACTCCAGAGAGTGCGCCTTTGAGATCACCGGTAATCTTGCGTGCCATGGCGAGGTGATGGCGGGCTTCGAAGCCGACCTGCGGATCGGTAGTCAGCGGGTCAAGCAAATCCCGGGCTTCCTGGAAGCGATCCTGCTTGAGCAGGGATGCACCGAGGATCACCCGGGTCTGCGCATCGTCGGGTTGTTTCCCGAGCACTTCCCGGGCGAGAACCTCGGCCTCCTCATATCGGCCCAGTTCCTGGAGCGCCATCGCCGCGCCGGTGGTGAGCGGGGGCCAATGCGGAGCGAGGCTGAGGCCGCGCCGAAAGGCGGCCAGAGCTTGTTCGGGTTGCCCCAACCCGAGTCGGGCACGGCCGCCGCCCAGCCAGTTGGCCGCCTGCGCCGTGGAGGTGGGGGCCAGGCGAACGGCGGCATCGAAATGTGCCAGGGCGGCCGCAGGATCGCCGGCGGCCAGCGCCGCGGTCCCGGCCATGTTGCGGGCATCGAAGGAATCGGGCAAGGCCGCGGCGGCCCGGCGGGCCAGGCGCCAGGATTCGGCCGCGTCTTCGCGCTGAAAGGCGGCCAGTGCCGCATCGATAAGCCGTTCCGCTTCGCCCGGCGCCAAGGTTGCGGGACTCATTGCGGCGGGCCGGCGGGGTCGCTGCTGCGGGCCTCGTAGTGCGCCAGGGCCTCCTCGACCGCCCGGCGCAGAGTTCGCGCCACCTCGGGATCGATCCGAAAGCCCAGCGGCTGGTTGGGGTTGATGATCACGCCGTGGCCCGCGGCGACGCCGAGCAGCGCCCATCCGGAATCGACCTCCACGGCATGTTCGAAGCCGCCGTGCGTCGTGGCGAAGTCGCGCGCCCGCGTCTCGCTGCTGAACACCGCGAGCATGGGTTGGCTCCGGTCGGGGCCGTCGGATACCCACTGCAGCCGGGTAGACTCATTCGGCGGGCTGACACCATCCCAGGGCCGGTCGAGCAGCACCGTGACCCGGGAGTCGATCAGGGCCTTGAGGACATCGCGACGGACTTCCGCGTCACCCTCGGGCGCCTGGTCAACGGCGGAAATACGCTCCTCTAGCGGAGTGGTGGGTGTTTCAAAGGTTTCGGTCATGGTGGTAGCGAGGTTAAAACTCGCCATTATAGTAAGCGGCTTCGAGTCTTCCCCGCCACGGGGCGAGTTGGGTCTCGAAACGCTTCCAGCCCGCGCTCGCGTGCGGATCCAGCGGTCTTCTCACCTGCAACAAGCTGGCGGTGGCGATCGGATCCCGGCGGCGATAGAACTCGAGCATGCGTTCATCCCAGGCGAGGGCGAGCGTGTCCAGCAAGGAGCCCAGGCTGCGGCGGGGGGCGGCAACGAACTCTTCGTAGTTGAGGTGTAGCACCCGCCCCGGCGGCAGCACCGCGTCCCAGTGGGTAACCATGCGCCGGAACTGAGCGAAGAAATGCCGGATATCTTCGAGTCGGTGACTGAATTTGTGCCCTTCACCAAAAGGGGTTACGAAGCAGGAGCAGGCGATGGCCACCGGGTCGCGTTCCAGGAGCACGATCGGGGCCTCGGGGAAGGCGACGTGAAGCAGCCCGAGCAGAAACACGTTCGAGGGCATCTTGTCGATCAGGTATTCGGCGTCTGCGGTTTCTTGCTCTACGGCCCGAGTCCAGGCGGTGATCATTTCGCCCAATTCCGTATCGTCCAGGGCCGCGAGTAGATGCCCCGTCGCGGCGATTCCCTGCGGGCCCAGGCGTCGGCGCAGCAGCCGGTGAATCGTCTTCATCTCGCCGCCGGGGCGAACGGTGCCCGCCGGATGAGCCGCGAGGACCTGTTCCAGTAGCGTGGTGCCCGAGCGCGACACGCCGCAGATGAACACCGGGTTTTTCCCGGGTCGGCCCAGGCGGGCCGCCCGGCGGATAAAGGCGGCATCCAGGTGGTGGATCAACCCGTCCACATAGTTGCTTTGATGCTCGGGGTTATACTCGCCCTCCTCGGCGATGGCGGTTTCGTTGGCATGGACGTAAGCGCTCCAGGCCGCCGCGACGTTGCCGCGCCGGTCCAGGATTCTCGCCCGCGCGAATTCCAAGATGGCGTCACCCGGGGGCGGCAGCGGCGCGGGAAGGCGCTCGGGATCGACCTCTCCGGCCTCGGCCAGCAACAGCCAGGCGCCACCGAGCGTGGGGTCGCGGCGCAGCGTCTCGAGGGCCTGGGTGACGGCCGTGGGGGTATCCCCGCGTTGCAATGATGCAAAGGCCAGCTCCAGCCATGCGGCGGCGGGCGATTCGGGCGAGGTGATGAGGCGATGCCCGAGCGCCTCCGCCTCCTCGTGGCGCTTCTCTCCGCGGAGGGCGGCGATGGCGAGCGGGCCGAATACCGGATCGTTGGGGGCAAAAGCGAGCGCGGCGTCGAGGGTATCGAGTACGGCGGTATTTTCGCCGTGCTCGCTGAGCAACGCAATCAACTGCATCCGCGCGCGACGGGCACCGGGATGGGCCCCGAGGAATTCCTCCAGGCGCCGGATCGCTTCGCGGCCCCGTTTCAGCGCGGTCAGGGCATTGGCCTGGAGTAAGGCGGCGTTTTCGGCCTGTTCCGGGGCCTGGGCGGCGCGATCCGCAGCGGCGAGTGCGGCCTCGGGATCGCCGCGTTCAAGCAGAAAACGGGCCTGGTTGAGCGCAAAGTCCGGCCGTTGCGGGTCGAGTTCCAGTGCCCGGTGAAACCATTCGTCGGCCGTGTCGTCGCGGCCGCGTTGGTGCGCGGCGATGGCGCGATAATGCCAGGCATCGGCGCATTGCGGCGCCGCCGCGGCAACTGTCGCCAGCAGGCGTTCGGCGGTTTCGGCATCGCCGCGTTGCAGAGCGGCGATGCCACGGCGCAGGCCGCGGCGCACGGTGGGCGCGAGGGAAGACGGGTTCATGCCCGGCATTCTAGCGGTTCCGCGTCCCTGGGGGCATTTGTTTGGTGTTGTAAGCACACAACAGACGGGGGGTTCCCGTAAATCTCACCCCTTCTACGCGATTTTCCGGTGGGAAATCGCCGTGGTGCCTTGTTGTACCCCGGCAACAGTAGGTTTGCATCAGGCGAATTTTGTGCTACGATTCGATTACCGTCGGATCGGGCAGCGCGTGTGCCCGCGTTCGGCCCGAGCGGCGAGGCGGGTAATCCGCCGAACTTTATTTGTTCAACCTCTATAGGGGAGGAATTTTATGACATCCGATACATTACTCAGACAGGCCGTGCGGGGCGCCCTGGCTCTCGGTGCCGCGGGTACGCTCGCCGGCGCCGGAATGGCGCTGGCCCAGACCCCGGCAGCGGCGGGCGGCACCGCGGCTCAGGCCACCAAACTCAGCAAGATCATCGTGGTCGGTTCGCGCATTCCGCGTACCTCCATCGCCACCTCGCAGCCGGTCATCACCATCAACCGCCAGCAGATCCAGGCCACCGGCTTCACCACCGTCGGCCAGTTGCTGCAGAACATGACCTCGGCCGGCGCCTCGTTGAACGTCAATTTCAATAACGGCGGCAACGGTGCGCAGACCATCAACTTGCACAACCTGGGCTCCAGCCGAACCTTGGTGTTGGTCAACGGTCACCGCTGGCCGACCGCGCTCGCCGGCTATGTGGATCTGACCACCATTCCGACCTCGGCGGTGCAGCGGGTCGAGGTGCTACTCGACGGCGCTTCGGCGGTGTACGGCTCCGACGCCATCTCCGGCGTGATCAACATCATCACGGTGAAGAACTACAATGGCGCCGAGGCCAACGCCTATTTTGGCCTCTACGATGCCCACGGCGATGGTGGCGGCTGGGACGGCAAGACCCAGCGCTACAGCTTCACCGTCGGCACCTCGAACGACCGTTCGGCGGTACTGCTATCGGCGGGTTACTACAAGTCGAACCCGGTCTGGGCCGGCCAGCGCACGATCTCCTTTTATCCCCTGATCGGCTTCGGCAACACGCTGGGAAGCTCCGGCACGCCGGGTGGGCGGTTCCTGGTCGTCAACTGGGCGACCGGAAATCCCTACTCCAACATCCCGGGTTGCGGCCCGACGGGCTACTTCGGCTATCCCGGGTGTAATGTCGCCGGTCCGTTGACCGGGCCGAACGCCAATTCGCACCCGTTCACCAACGCGGATCGCTATAACTACGCGCCCGCGAACTACTTTAAGACGCCGCAGGAGCGCTGGTACACCTACACCCAGGGTCACTACGATCTGACCAGTAACATCACCTTCGACTTCACCACCATGTACCAGCGGCGGAACTCGGCCCAGATCCTGGCGCCAAATCCGTGGTTCTTCGGCCTCTTCGGGGGCACCCAGGCGAACGGGATCAACATCGGCATCTCGGCCGCGAACCCCTACAACCCGTTCGGAACGGACCTGGTGCCGTACTATTCGAGTTCACCGGGCTGGGCTTCCTGGTGCAAGACCTACGGCAGCAACAACGGGTCGTGCACGGCCAATGCCGCCAGCTTGACTCTGCTCGGGCGCCGGCCGCTGGAGGCGGGCAACCGGGTGTTCAGCCAGAACCAGAACACGCTCTATATCAACAGCGGGTTTACCGGCTACTTCCAGTTGTTCGGCAACCAGTGGACCTGGGATACGCACTACGGCTACTCGCAGGTGCTGAACACCACGATTACGCAGGGTCTCGCCAATACCCTGAACATCCAGGAGGCCTTGGGACCGAACTGCAGCAACATCCCCGGATGCGTACCGCTGAACCTGTTCGGAGGTGACATCAACGGCCAGGGCACGATCACCCCGGCGATGCTGAAGTGGGTCATGTTCACGGCGCATGCGGTTACCAAGCAGGTGATGCGCAACTATACCGGTAACCTGGCGGGGAACTTCTTCAACGGCTGGTATGCCGGACCCTGGGGCCTGGCCGCAGGCTACGAGTACCTCGAGTTCGACGGCTTCAACCAGCCCGATGCGCTGGTTTCCGAAGGCAACACCGTGGGCAATGTCACCCAGCCGACCGCGGGGCGGCAGAACAGCAACGCCCAGTACGTCGAGTTGAGCGTACCGCTGGCGCAGGATCTGCCCTTTGCCAAGAGCGTGTCACTGGATATCGCCAACCGCTGGTCGCAGTTCAAGTGGGATGGTTCCACCGGCCCGTTCCAGCCGGGGGTGAGCGACGGGGCGCATGCCTCGACCGGTCGTGTCGGGATCAAGTGGCAGCCGATCAACACGCTGCTGCTGCGCGGCACCTGGTCGCAGGGCTTCCGCGTGCCCAGCCTCTCGGACCTGTTCTTCGGCCAGTCCGATAGCTATCCGGACTTGACCGATCCCTGCGTAGCCAACCCAACCCTGCCGAACTGCCCGGCCAACGCGGTGCAGCCGAACAACCAGATCCGGATCACGGTGGGCGGCAACCCCTACCTGACCCCGGAGAAGGCGATCTCGCGGCAGGTAGGCTTCGTCTGGAGCCCGGACTTCGTGCCGGGACTGGATGTGTCGGCCGACTATTACAAGGTAGAGTTGACCAACGCGGTCGGCACCATCGGGGCGCAGACCATCATCAATGGCTGCTACAACTCCAACTTGCAAAACTACTGTGCGCTGATCACCCGCAGCGGCGGAGCGATCACCAACGTGCTGAACACCAACGTCAACACCGGGTCGCTGCAGGTCAACGGCTGGGATCTCAACCTGCGTTACCTGTTGCCGGCGACCTCCTTCGGCCAGTTCCGGGTCAACCTGACGGCAAACTTCCTGAAGATGCTCAAGTCCTGCAACGTGGTGTCCACCACCAGCGGTCTGCAGGGCCAGTGCGCCGAGTTTGCCGGGAGTGCGACGGGCGGATTTACGCCGTATCCGAAACGCCGTTTCAATCTCGGCGTGGACTGGAGCTACGGCAACTGGGCGGCGGCGTGGAATGTGTATCTGATCGGCAAGACCTACGAGGTGTGCGCGAACTCGACCGCGGTATCGGTCGGCGGCAGCCCGCTCACCGCGGGTTGGTGCTCCGATCCGACTGCGGTTGCGGCGGGTTCGACAACTCCGACGGGTCTCAACGAGATCGGCACGACGATCTATCACGACGTGCAGGTCTCGTACACGGAGCCGGCCTGGAACACTACCTTCACCTTCGGCATTCAGAACTTGCTCAACAAGGAACCGCCGATCGCGATGACGGCCTTTGCCAACAGCACGTTGCCGATCTACCGTATCCCGGGGCGCTTCGTCTATGCCCGAGTCGGGGTGAAGTTCTAAGCCTCTTTATTTACCGGTCCTTACCGGAAGCCCGCGGCCTGCGCCGCGGGCTTTTTTATTGGCAGCGGATGGGGTCGGCGGATTCCCGAGCAGTTCCGCGCCCCGTTCCGGGACGTGATCCGCTTGTTCCGGGAGGGGGCGCGAGCGGATCCCGGGTCGTCTTGGCCGGCGGGGATCTGCGTGGCCTCGGTGAGTCAACTCCGGGTGCGTGGGCAGGTCGAATTGTTCCGGCACGAAACGGCCGGTAGCAGTCGGCGGGCCTATTCCAGGGATCTGGAGAGGTTCTCGGTTTAATCCACCGCGTGGAGCTTGCAACGGCTGCGCTGCGCCTGGCGCAGGTTAAGTTTGGGCCGGTTTCCCGGGATTTGGTTCGTGTGCGGCGGCCACGGCATATTGGTGGTTAAATTGGTTCAGGGCGGCGATCGCGGTCGCCAGGAACTTGCGCTCGACGGGGGTCAGATCCGGGTGCCAGACCTCGAAGATCAGCACTGCGCGGGGTGTGTTGCCACGATTCCAGGCTTCGTGCTCGAAGCTGTCATCGAACACCAGGCATTCGCCGGGAGCCCACTCCCGGGTTTCATCCCCGACACGGATCGCGCAGTGGGGCGGAATGACGAGCGGCAGGTGTACCGCCAGCTTGTAGTTTGCCAGGCCGTGATGCGGTGGAATATGGGTTTGCGGCGCGAGGATCGAAAAAAATATTTCCGGCGCGTGCCCCGGTATCCGCACCAGCGGCAGGGAGTCCATGGCGGCAATCGTATCGGGGCATTCCTCCCGGTGTCCCGGCACCGGGACACCGTTCCAGTACAGGTGGTAGGCGCTCCACTTCGGCGAGTGGTTGAGTTCCGTCCACTGGGCCGCGTTTCCGGTGGCTATTTCAACGTAGGGTTTCAGCGCCCCGGGCGCGGTGAGTACGCGTTCGAGTTCGGCGCGAATGCGCGGGGTTTTTCGCTCCAGGTCGGATAGCCTGGGGAAGCGTTCGCGGGGATAAAACGGGCGGGCCTCCAGGCCGGGGAAGTAGCCAAATGCCGGTTGCTGCAACGGGTCGGTGTACTCTGGCTGGGCGGCGTGGATCATGTGGGCCAGCGCCTGTTCGGCATGTTCGAGCGCCGGCGGTTCGTGGCGCCGGCGCAAGGGAGCGAGGGCCGTGTCCAGGATGGCGAGGCGTTCGCTGTGCAGGAAGCCGGCGGCCCGCTCGATGATTTGCTGGATTCTGGGAGGATTCAGGGCCGCAAAGCGCATCAGGTTGCCGACCAGTATCTCCGCCTGGCGGTAGGAGGCGATGGCGTCATGGTGACGTTCGAGGAATTGCAGCACGTCTCCCCGCTGGACCCAGGTGACGGCAAGCCGAGGGTGGTATTTGAGGGCGTGGTCGAAGGCGACCAGGGCGCCCTGGGGGTAGCCCCGCGCCTGCAGGACGATACCGAGATTTTGGTGCAATTCGGCCCGCCGGGGGGCGATTCGGATCGCGCGTTCCAGCAGTTGTTGTGCCACCTCGAGCTGGTTTCTGGCCAGCGCCTGGCCAGCGAGATATTGCAACGCCGGAACGTGATGCGGGGCCACTTCAAGCAGTTGCGTGAACAGACGTTCGGCATCGGCATGATTGCCGGCCTCGATCAGCGCGCGGGCATTCGCCTCGAGCAGGCGAACCTGCTCGGGCAGTTCCATGGGAGGCGGAATCTCGGCGGGGGAATCGGTTACGTCCATGGGGAGTTGGCTGAGCGAAGATAAGGTATTTTAACGTCGCCAGCTGGTTGGCGGGGAATTTACGCGAGCAGCTCGTCCGGGGCGAGCCGCGGCCCGATAAGGGGGGGTGGCGTGGCGGGCATGACGCCTTGCGTCAGCCAGCGATCCACCTCGGAACGGACGCGGCGGATCTCGGCGGCATGGGTATGTAAAAGTATTTGTGCTTGCCGCCGCCGCGCTTGGGCGTCATAGGGGATAAGGCGGGGGAATTTGGCATGGCGGGCCCGCTGTTTTTCCAGGTGGGGCGCCAGGATGGCGTCGGGAACGGTTATGCCCAGGTGGTGTGCCGCCGCTCGGCCGATCTCCAGGGGATTGGCGAGCATCGCGGTGGTGGTGACGAGGGCGGTCCGCCCCGGTGTGCTCCGCCGTGCGAGTGCCGCGAATTCGCACTGGTGCAGCAGCCAGACCCCGGCCGCGGCAAGCAGGCAGTCGTTTTTCGCCGGGCCGAACAAGGCGGCATGAAGCTGTTGCGACAGGGCGGAAGGGAAATGTTCTTGCCAGGTGAGGGCCAGGTTGCGCCCCAGTACCGGCATTTTGCGCAGGCTTTCCTCTCGCCGCAGCACCGCGGCCAGGAACTCCGTCAGGGTGCCGGTCAGGATCAGGACGGGATCCGTCGGTGGGTGATCCAGGAGCAGGATATTGGCGAGGTTGGTGGGTTTGATGATCAGTTGTTCCCCCGGCAGGCAGGCCCGGTTCAGCAGTTGTAGCAACACGTCGGTGCGCCGGGTGACGGCGTGTGCTTGCGGCGCCTCGGGACCGGGTAGTAGGCCGCGGCGCCAATCGGCGAGTTGTCTCAGGATCCAGGGTTCGCGCAAGGCGCAGGTGGTTCCGGGCAGACTCAAAATGCGGGATAAGAAGGTGGATCCGCAGAGAGAGGAGTGCAGCAGCCAGGCGGCCCGGGTGGCGGGAGCGGAGGGCGGGAAGGCGCGTTCCTGCCGTGGCCGGGCACAAATGTCGAGGCGTTGATCCAGAAAGGTGGCTTCGCGCAGCACCGCGCGGGGACAGTCGATAAAGCTAAGCCGGTCCGGTATGGGATGCCACAACCAGGGAATCCAGGTCGATCCGCCGTCGGGTGATTCTTCGTAAGCTGGGTTCATGGGTTTTTGTAGCCGTCCCCGGGGGGGGAATTCGTATATCCCCAAAGCAGGTTGTGGTGATAGATAGCGGCGGCGGGAAGCTTTAACAAAAATCGGTCGCTGAGGGCATGGGTCATCTGCGGAATATGGTTTGGTACCGAGGGCGGGAGTCGAACCCGCACGGTGTCGCCACCACCGGATTTTGAGTCCGGCGCGTCTACCAGTTCCGCCACCTCGGCCGATCCAGTCTATACAGTTTACCCGAGTCGGGGCGATTCCGGAAAGCCGCGGTTTTCCCGCCGCTCTCCATCAGGGTACTAAGTATTTTCCAAACCATAAATGAGTCTGAAGCAGGGTAATAGAAGTAGGTCTGTCGGCCGGTTTTCAGAGTCCGTCCATGAATGGTTTTGAAGAGTGTCTGGCGGGCCTTTTGTAGCTGGTCCGCCG
>JALUYA010000018.1 GCA_027018875.1 Gammaproteobacteria bacterium | reverse complement strand
TTCCGCTTTCGGCGATAGTACGCGCATTGTATTGCGAGCATGAACGAAGGAGGCGGAATGCGCCAGGGAAGCCTTGCCGAGGAAGGGTTCGAGAAGTAGCGCAAGCCGACGCCTCGCGAGCGGTTCCTGGAGGGGATGGAGCGGATTCCCAGGATTCACTTTCTCCAGCACTGGTTCAATCTCTCCGATCCGGCGGTGGGAGAGGCGCTGTATGACTCGCGGGCGATGCGCCGGTTGCAGGGATCGATTTGGGGCGTGAGCCGGCGCCCGATAAGACCACAGTGCCGAAAAGTTTCGCCACCCGCTTGAGGCGCACAATCTGGGGACGTGATGCTTGGTTCGGCCGCCGCCCGCATTGGTTGTGGTTCCGATGATTTACTGCCTTCTCCAGGGTAGGGACCAGCCGCGGCGAGGGTGATCGGAAGGCGGGGTCGAGCCGATGAGCACCGCGATCCAGCGGGTATCGGGATGCGCCTCGAGGGCCATCTTGATGATCATGGTCAGCGGGATCGACAGCAGCATCCCCACCGGACCCAGTACCCAGGCCCACAGGATCAAGGAGACGAATACCATCAAGGTGGAAAGCCCCAGGCTCTGACCGTACCAGGCCGGTTCGATGAAATTGCCGATAATCGTATAGACCACGGTGTAAACCGCGATCGTCTCGCCGAACAGTACCCAGCCTCCTTGCAGGTAGGCGAGCAGGATGGCTGGGATTGCGGCGATCACCGCGCCGATGTAAGGCACGAAGTTGAGCAGGAACGCAAGCAGGCCCCAGAGCAGGGCGTAGCGCAGCCCGATAAGCCACAGGATAAGGCCGATGGATATGCCGGTAAGCAGGCTGGTCGCGGTTTTGAGAATCACGTAACGCCTGACGCTGGCGACGAAGTTCGAGAAAAACTCCAGGCTCCGGTGGTACTGGTGACTCTGGACAAATGTTTCGATCTTACGCGGCAGGATGCTTGCCTCGAACAGGATAAACAGTACGGTAATCACGATCAGTAGTCCGTTGCTGAGCACAGCGCCAAAGCTGGTGAAGAATTTACCCAGCAGGGAAAACACCGCATCGGGTTTCAGCGCCTGGCGCAATCCCGGCACCGAAAGCTGGATCCCGAAGTGATTCGCCAGCGCACCGAGTTGATCGAACAGACCCTGCACCCGGGTTTGATAGTGAGGCAACTCCCGAATAAAGTTCGATGTGGAGTTGCCGATGATGGCGGCTACCCCGGAAAGTCCGGCCACGATCACTACGACCAGAATGGCGACCGCGATCCCGGTCGGCACCCGGTGGGCACGCATCCAGGCTAGCGGCGGCAGGCAGATGATCGCGATCGACAGCGCGAGCAGGAACGGCACGATCAAATCCGCCGCCGCGCGCATTCCGGCGATGACGATAACCAGCGCCGCGGCGGCGACCAGGCTGCGCAAAGCCGCGCCAGGTACTCGTTCGGATGATTCCATGATCCCTCCGCTTGAACTGATTCGATGTCGATCTTACACGAGCAGCCCCGGCAGAGTTGTAGCGGTACGCAGGAGGTTACGCTGATCGTGGTCATACCGCCGAACCGGAGTCCCAATTTCAATCCGGAGTCGGGCAATCCGCGCCTTGGCAACCATCCGGGTGATTGCCCATATTCAGGGTAGATCAGAACCGGGTGATATTTGGTTGTATTCGGTTGCGCAGCGGATTGAATCCGGTTTGACACGATTAAACCCAATTTCTTCGGCGGCTGTAATTCCGTGCATGCAGAATGTATATCCTCCGTTAGGACAATCAGTGGTTCGAATCGATGCGCATATCGACTTGGAAAATCATGTGGTTCGCAAGGAAGTTTGATAACCCATAATTGAAATAATCCCTGATATCCTGAGCAGACATGATTCATGGAGGGAACAACCAGTGTTAATCGATGGATTGTTGGTCTTTCAGGCCGTAGCGGTAGCCGGGCTGATACTCATTGGCGGCCTGGTCGAAGGCTACGGCTACGGGCTGTCACTGGGCACCCGCTGGCCTTATCACGAGAAGATTCTGATTCTGGCTATTCGGGGAGATCCGGAAGCTTGGCATCGCATTGTAGCGACGGCACTCGGGTTGAACGCCGCGGCTATCGCCGTGCTCGCCCCCGATGCAAACACCCTTTCCGGCCTGGTGTTGATTATCCTCACCGCGATGCTGGGCATGGCCACCCTGCATGTGCTTGCGGGTAAGGCGCCGGCCTTTCTCCATGGGTTGCATGGCCTTCTAGCCTATGCCACCTTCATTACCTACCTGCTAGTGCTGCGCCCGAGCGCGCCGCCGGTGTGGACGTATCTGCAATTCATGGTACCGTTACATGCCTTTTTGTTGATGATTTTTCTTGGTGGTATGGTCACCGGGCAACGCGGTTACCAAAGGGCCATCGGCGCCTTCGTATTACCACGTACCAAGGGGCAGTGGGTATTTACCCTGCATTATCTGGCGGGCCTGCTGTTTTTGCTGACGCTTGCTGTATACGTTCGGGCCTATTCCGCCGCATTGATTCTCGCGCTCACCCAGTTTATCATCGGGTTCGCCCTGTTTCATGCGGTCAACGACAAACCGAAGCATCCCGGTATTCTAGTCGTTTTCCATCAGGGCATGGCACTTTTTATTCTGTTGGCGCTGGTTTACACTTGGCGTGTAGCGCTACCTGGACTGGGTTGATCCGGTTGCCATGTCGCTATTATTTCCCCAGGGTTTCGACCCGGGCCGATTTTTGGCTGACTGTAAAAAGGTGGTCTTATGTTTCCCCGCCGTATTTTGAGTTTTATCCTGGTTTTCGGAATCGCTACGGCGTTGCTTGCCGGTTGCGTTACCCGCAACCCCTACACTAATCAAAAGGAAATGAGCCGTTCCAGCAAGGGCGCGCTTGTCGGTGCGGCGGTCGGGGCGGTACTCGGTGTCCTTACCGGAAGTAGCAATCGGGCCAAACGCGCTCTGATCGGTGCCGGCGTAGGGGCGCTGACCGGCGCCGGGGTTGGCTATTACATGGATCGACAGGAAGCCGCCCTGCGAAACGAATTACGCGGAACCGGAGTGCGGGTAATTCGCCGGGGCAACCAGATCACCCTGGTGATGCCGGGTAACATCACCTTTCGTCTGAATAGTTCGGAACTTCGTACGCGGTTTTACCGGGTGCTCAACTCCGTGGTTCGGGTCGTGAAGCATTATCGGAAGACCGTCCTGGTCATTGCCGGCTATACCGATAGCACCGGAAGTGTTGCCTACAATCAATTACTGTCCAGGCAGCGAGCGCAGTCAGTAGCCAATTACCTGATGCGCAAGCAGATCAACCCCAGGCGCCTGATTGTCAAGGGTTTCGGTGAACAGTACCCCATCGCCAACAACGCGACGCCTGCGGGCCGTGCCCGCAATCGCCGGGTTGAATTGACCCTAGAACCCCTGATTAAACCGGAGAATTAACTGATCCACTAACAAACTCGTAATATTTTCGTGTTCTAAGTCCCCCGCCAATAAAGTGAAATCACTACGCCCGGGTTCATTCGGAACCGGTCGAATAGGAGCCTGGAGTCACCCCTTTGGGTACGGATGACGGCTTGTTATATAGAGAGAATTATCGGTGCCGCACCGCTGAGCATCTACAAACCGGAAGAGGTGGTGTCCTTGCGCCTCCCCACGGTACTCTCGCTACTCGGATCTGTACACCGACAGGCATGGAACCTCGAATTCAGGATAAATTTCCCCATGACGAGTACAAATTTCAAAATCCTGCACTCGATCCTGTCTTGGAAAAATATCGACACTTTCGCCGTCCCCTCACGCCGCCCAATGAATTCATGGCTGAGGGAACGGCTCAAGTGAGCAAAGTCAATTCGCTTTAACTGCCGTTTTTTTCCGTCGCCGGCGCCGCCGTTTGGCCGGTGCTGTGGATTTCTGATAATGGGTTCCAATAAAATCACCCACTTTGGAAGGCAACGAATCAATGAACTTTTCAAGCGCGGCCACCTTTTTATTAGCTAACGACAGTTCACCATTTAATGCCTTGATCTCTTGACGGTGCCCCCGTTTCAGATCGGCTATCTCGGCTCGAATGTCGCCCATTCTCAACTTGGTCGAAGCCTTCGATCGAGTAGTAACTGCTTTCTTTTTCGTCACTTTGCGCCTTGATGAGCTGGAAACCTTTTTCCTTTGTGCCATATGAATATCACCATTTAAAATAAACAGGAAACTCATATTACTGATTTTTAGTTTTTAATGCAATCAATTCACCAAGAAAAATATATTTCTGGTATGTTCGGGAAACTTTGCTGCAAAACAATTATTCATGACACCGACAATAGGTCGTCAACCACTACGTAGTTCCTTTACGTTATCGCCGCAATTGGTTGTCTAGTCGGTTGCATCGAGCGGCGGCCTGACCGACCTGCGTTACCTCGTCGCCCTTTTTGAACTGGATTCCGGTTACCTCCTCCGCAGGTAATCAAAGCCGTGTGGGAGCCCTAGAAATTCCCCGGTATTTCTGCTTCAGTCTTCGGCGGATACATACACGTGAGCCGCTTCGATCTTGACACGGTAGGTACGAACCGGCTCATAGGCGGGTGGAGTCAGTGCCTCACCGGTGCGTATGTCGAAACGTGCACCATGTCGCGGGCATTCGATTTCGCAACCTTCGATAGATCCCCCGGTCAGTTCTCCGCCGTCGTGAGTGCAGATATTTTCGATGGCATGGATTTTCCCATTGGAGTTGATAACCGCAACTTCGATATCGTCCAGCCACACGGTCCTGAAATCTCCTGGAGCCAGCTCATCCTCGGTGCAGACCTCTTTCCAGTCACCCATTAGTACATCCCCGTTTGTAATCGTGCCTCATCAGACATCATTCCCGGATTCCAGGGTGGATCAAATACCAATTCCACCTTGATCTCGCCGATACCTGGAATTTGTTCCAGTCGCTCCCGTGCATCGGCTACTAAAATCTCCCCCATGCCGCAGCCGGGTGCGGTGAGTGTCATGGCGATGGTGACATCTCGTTTACCGTCATCCCGACGCGTAATATCACATTGATAAACAAGGCCCAAGTCCATTATGTTGATTGGTATTTCCGGGTCGTAACAGGTCTTGAGTTGGGCCTCGACCAGGGCTTCGAACTCTGCGTCCGTCGGGTTTTCCGTGAGCGTAATCGGTTCCGGCGGATCCAGGCCAAGGGCGTCGGCATCGCGCCCCGCCACTCGAACCAGGTTACCACCGATGTGGACCGTGAAGCTGCCGCCGAGGGATTGTGTGACCTGGACATCGGTGCCCTCCGGAATTACTACTTCGGAGCCTGCCGGAACCAAGATTCCCGGGCAGTCGCGTTCAACCGTCGTGTACTGTCTCGCCGCCATGGTTTACTCCGTATCAGATCGATGCATACCTTCCAGTGCGGTATGCAGGGTATGCCAGGCAAGTGTGGCGCACTTGACTCGCGAGGGATATGCCCGAACTCCCGCAAGTGCGCCCAGTTTGTCCAGGGTTGCGGGATCGGGACCCTGTTCATCGCCGGTGAGCAGAGCCCGTATCTTGCGGATCATAGCCTCGGCCTCGGAACGGGTTTTACCGTTTAGCGCCTCGGTCATCAGGGAAGCGGAAGCGACCGAGATCGCACAACCGCTGCCCTGGAAGCTCACCTCGCGGATCCGCTCACCATCCATGTGCAGATAGATCGTGAGCCGGTCTCCACACAAGGGGTTATAGCCTTCTGCCTCTTCACGGGGAGGGGGAAGCTCACGAAAATTGCGTGGACTCTTATTGTGGTCAATGATTATGTCGCGATAAAGCGAAGCCAGGTCCGTGTCCATCATCCGCCAAACACCTCCCGCGCCTGGTTAAGTGCCGCAATCAAGGCATGCACATCCTCCTGCGTGTTGTAAACTCCGAACGAGGCACGCGCCGTTGCCGGAACCTGGAAATGGTCCATGACCGGCATGGCGCAGTGGTGCCCGGTTCGGATCGCCACACCGGCATGGTCGAGAAGGGTTCCCAGGTCATGCGGATGTAGCCCCTCGACCCAGAAAGAGATCACTCCGGCCCGCTTCCGGGGAGTACCAATCAGTCGCAATCCGGGTACCATCACAAGCCGTTCCAGGGCATAGTCCAGCAGGATCTTCTCGTGGGTGGCAACCGCTTCCATGCCAAGCGTTTTCAGGTATGCAATGGCGGCTGCGAGACCTATGGCGCCAGCCACGTTGGGGGTGCCCGCCTCGAACCGTTGAGGCGGATCCGCATATAGCGAGCGAGTAAAATTAACCGCCCGGATCATGTCGCCACCGCCTTGCCAAGGCGGCATTCGTTCGAGCAGATCCTTTTTAGCGTACAGGGCGCCAATGCCCATTGGAGCGTACATTTTGTGCCCCGACAACGCATAGAAGTCGCAGTCCAGTTCCCGTACATCTACCGGCATGTGGCCAACGGCCTGGGCACCATCTATAAGCACCCGGGCCCCGGCTGCATGGGCGCTACGGATCATTTCAGTGATCGGGTTTACGGTGCCCAGTGCGTTGGAGACCTGGGCAATACCCACCAGCCGGGTACGCTCGGAAAGGGCCCGGGAAAAGGTTTCCGGTGCCACATTGCCTTGTTGGTCGATCGGCGCGACAACGACGCGGGCTCCTACCCGTTCGGCAAGTAGTTGCCACGGGACGATGTTGGAATGGTGTTCCAATTCGGTGAGCAGAATTTCATCTCCAGCGCCGATGTTTGCCAGGCCCCAGCTTGCCGCAACCAGATTGATGGCTTCGGTGGCTCCACGAAGAAATATGATTTCCTCGGGTTGCGAGGCCCCGATAAATTGGGCCAGATTATGTCGTGCCGCTTCATATCGTTCGGTAGCCAGCTCCGACAGGGTATGCACGCCGCGGTGGACATTGGCGTTGTAACTGCGGTAGTAGTCGGTCAAGGCATCGATAACCGGATTGGGTTTTTGAGTCGTGGCCGCATTATCGAGGTAGACGAGCTGATGACCATGGATTTTTTGGGCGAGCGCGGGAAAATCCCGGCGGATGCGCCGGGCATCGAATTGGGGTAATTTGAGCCGGTCGGGGTTTACAGCCATTCGCGAATCTCCTCCGGAGCCTGAAGCCGCCCTGCGATAAGGTGGGTTACGGCGCTTTTCAACGCCGGAATCTCCAGCGTGGCGAATACGCGCGCGGCGAAGCCGTATGCAATCATGCGCCTTGCGCTTGCGGCATCTATTCCCCGGCTTTGAAGGTAGAACAGAGAATCGGGATCGATCGCCCCCGTGGAGGCGCCATGGTTGCAGATGACATCGTCGGCATAAATTTCGAGTTGCGGGCGGGTATCGGCCTCGGCCTGGCGCGACAGCAGTAGGCCGGCGGATTCCTGGGAGGCATCCGTCTTCTGGGCCTTCGGTTCCACCTTGATGCGCCCGGAGTAGATGCCGCGGGAATGACCGGCAAGTACGCCGCGGAAGTACTGGCGGCTGCGGGTCGAGATGGCGTCATGGATTACGGTCACATCATTGTCGGCCTGTTCCCGGCCCTGGAGAACCTGTACCCCGGCCAGGTCGGTGACAGCCCCGGGAGCAACGAGGCGAACCCGAAGAGCGTGCCGCGCCAACCGGGTGCCGGCATCGTAATTGAAGGCTCGGTAGCAGGCGCCGGCGCCAACCCGGGCCTCGGTTCGGCCGAGCATCCGGCCCTGGGTTCCCATCTGGATCAGGCGTAAGTGAACCAGCTCGGCTCCGGGCTCGAGATCAATTTCCGCTACCAGGGAGGCCAGGCACGCCGGGCCTTGATCCGCCCCGACATGGCGCTCGATCAGCACCAGTCGGCTGTTGGCTCCCAGGTGTAGCGCGAGGCGTGTGTGGGCCGCCGTGGGGTGATCCCCCGGCACATGGGTAAAGAACAATTCCAGCGGCTGTTCGGGTCGGGCACCCGCGGGCAGATCGATCCAGCCCCCGTGATCGAACCGCATGGTGTTCAAATTGACGAGTGGATCGTCGGGATCGGCCAGCTGTCCGAGCAGTGCCTTGAGTCCGGCAGGAGGGTGTGTGGCGATGGCGCCGATTTCTTGGATTTCGCCGGCATTTTCCCCGGGGTCAAGGAACCGTCCGTTAAGCCACAAGAGGCGCCGACCCCAAGGCTCGGGTAACCCCGGCGGCAAGCCGGATGCGGGGGATTCGCCAACCCACTTTTCCCGCGCAAGAAAGGTCAGGTCGGAGTATTTGTAGGCCTCGATGCGCCGGCTTGGCAGACCCTGTTCACGAAAACACGCCCGGGCCTGGCAGCGTAATTCCGGAAATCCCGCGGCCGCTGCTTCCGGCGGTTTCACGGAGGCGGTTGCCGGCGTCATGCCGCCACCTCGCGCAGCCAGTCATAGCCACGCACTTCGAGGTCTTTCGCCAGGCCCGCATCCCCCGATTTAACGATTCGGCCATTGAGGAGCACGTGCACGATGTCGGGCCGAATATAGTCGAGCAGGCGTTGATAGTGGGTAATCAGCAAAATGCTACGCTCGGATCCGCGCAGGCTATTGACCCCGTCGGCGACGATCTTGAGGGCGTCGATATCGAGCCCGGAATCGGTTTCATCGAGCAGGGCCAGGCGGGGCTCGAACAGCAGGGCCTGAAGAATTTCGTTGCGCTTTTTCTCGCCCCCGGAGAATCCTTCGTTAACTCCCCGGTTCAAGAAGGAATCGTCGAGCCCCAGGCGGGCGAGTTTTTCCCGAGCCAGCTTGAGAAACTCGTAGGCATCCAGCTCGGGTTCTCCGCGGTGCTTGCGGATGGCGTTCAGACCCGCCTTGAGGAGGTAGACGTTATTGACGCCCGGAATCTCGACCGGGTATTGCAGGGCGAGAAAAAATCCTTCCCGGGCGCGTTCTTCAACGGACATTGCCAGCAGGTCGCGGCCGGCGAAGAGCGCTTCCCCGGCACTGATCTCATAGCCGGGCCGACCGGAAAGAACATGGGCCAGGGTGGATTTACCCGACCCGTTGGGACCCATGATGGCGTGGACCTCTCCTGCGGGGAGATCCAGATCGATACCGCGCAGGATGGTCTTGTTTTCCACCCCGGCCTGAAGATTTTTGATGCTAAGCATGTTGTCCTGTTTTCTCATCCTACGGCTCCTTCTAGGCTGACGGCCAGCAAACGCCCGGCCTCAACCGCGAATTCCATGGGTAACTTCTTAAATACGGCCTTACAGAAACCATTGACCACGAGATTGATCGCGTCTTCTTCCGCAAGGCCCCGGCTACGTAGATAAAAGAGTTGGTCTTCCCCGATCTTGGAGGTGGTGGCCTCGTGTTCGGCGCGGGCACTGGAATTTTTGACTTCGATATAGGGAAAAGTGTGCGCGCCACAGCGATCACTCATAAGCAGGGAATCACACCGGGTGTAGTTGCGGGCTGCCTCCGCGCCCGGGGCAATATACACTAAGCCACGATAGGCGTTCTGGCTCTGACCCGCCGCAATACCCTTGGAGATGATCGTGCTGCGCGTGTTTTTCCCCAGGTGAATCATCTTGGTTCCGGTGTCGGCTTGCTGGTAATTGTTGGTGACCGCTACCGAATAAAATTCACCGATCGAATGATCGCCGCGAAGCAGGCAACTCGGGTATTTCCAGGTAATCGCCGATCCGGTCTCGACCTGGGTCCAGGAAATTTTCGAGCGATCGCCGCGGCAATCCCCGCGCTTGGTAACGAAATTGTAGATGCCTCCACGGCCCTGTTCGTCCCCCGGGTACCAGTTTTGCACGGTAGCGTACTTGATTTGCGCATCCTCTAGTGCCACCAGTTCCACGACGGCGGCATGGAGCTGATTTTCATCCCGCATGGGCGCGGTGCAGCCTTCCAGGTAGCTGACCTCGGCCGCTTTATCGGCAATGATCAGCGTACGCTCGAACTGCCCGGTTTTGGCTGCATTGATGCGGAAGTAACTGGATAATTCCAGCGGGCAGCGAACGCCTTTGGGTATATATACAAAAGAGCCATCGGTGAATACCGCCGAATTCAGGGCGGCGAAGAAATTATCTCCCGGAGGCACCACGCTGCCGAGATAGCGGCGCACCAGGTCCGGGTACTCGCGAACCGCCTCCGAGATGGGGCAAAAGATGATGCCCGCTTCGCTTAGCTTCGCCTTGAAGGTGGTGGCAACCGAAACACTGTCGAAGATGGCATCCACGGCCACCCCGGCCAGTGTCGCCCGCTCATGCAGCGGTATTCCCAGTTTTTCATAGGTTTCCAGCAGTTTCGGATCGACCTCGTCAAGGCTCTTGGGTCTATCCTTCCCGGCTTTTGGAGCCGAGAAGTAGGAGATCGCCTGATAATCGATTTTCGGGTAGTGAACATGTGCCCAATCGGGCTCGGGCATCTCGCACCAGTGCCGGTAGGCTTTTAGTCGCCATTGAAGCATCCACTCCGGCTCCCCCTTTTTAGCCGATATGAGCTTGATGACGCTCTCATCCAGGCCGGGAGGCAGGGTGTCGGCCTCAATTTCGGTAACAAACCCGGGCTCATAGCCGTCCTGGACGAAGTCGCCAATCTGTTGTTCATGCGTGGCCATGGGCGGATTCCTTCGAGTAGATGGTCCGGGGACGAAGGCAGATGCTGATCACGGGGTTGAACGGCGGGCCGTTCAGGTCGGCGAGCGAGATTTGTGCCAGTGCCCGGCGAATGGCCAGGGACAGGCTTTGCCACTGCAACCCCAGGCTGCAACTGGGCTCCAACTCGCACAGTCCGGTCGCCAAGGTACATTCGGTCATGGCCATTGGACCCTCAACAGCCTCGATAATATGGATGGCGCTGATGGCATCGGGCGATCGGGTAAGTGTGTAGCCTCCCTTGGTTCCGCGTTGCGAGGCGACCAACCCGGCACGGGCAAGCAGCTTGAGAAGTTTGCTGGTCGTTGGCGGATTCAGGCCTGTCTGCTCGGCCAGCACGGTGGCGGTATGGGTATGATCATGCCGTTCCGCCATGGCGGACAAAACCAACGCGGCATAATCGGCAAGCTTGCTGATGCGAAGCATGAAAAGTGATCCTCGCGAATACAGGACTATTTTAGTCCCATAGGATATTGCGTGACAAGTGCGCCGTTATGCCATTGGGAATCCCCAGACCCCCTCACAATGAACCGCCTCGGGTATTCGGGAGACCATTTTGTTTGATTCAGGCCACCTTGGCTGACTCTTCCAGTTGACGATAGTACGACGCTTCGAACTCCGCCGGTGGTACATTACCGCTCGGCTCCACTTCCGGGGAGTATCTCTTGTTCGTGTTCATGACTCTATCCTCTCAAGTAATAGAGTCTCCGGTAAACCCGGAGCGGTTCAGCCACCAGACTTGCCTGGTGCCATGTCACCCCCCGGCTCAATGGGGGCTCCCGTTTGCTGTGTCCCTTATCTCTTAGTTGAGCTGGCGCTAAGCAGCCTCGCTACCCTGGTCCAATGCGGCCCCGACCAGTTGACCGGGAATCGTAATACATATAATCCAGAGCCCGCCCAGAAATGTAAGCTCCCACGATCGTTTCGTCACAATTCCGTCACACCATCCCCACAAAAAAGGTCAAAACAATGCAAACTAATGCGAGTTACGACAAATACATATTGTTGATTTTTATCGTTTATATGGCGCCCCGGGCCGGAATCGAACCGGCGGCCTACCGCTTAGGAGGCGGTTGCTCTATCCGCTGAGCTACCGGGGCGCATCAGCCATAACGCGTCACAGGCCTGGTGCAAAAAGGTTTGGTGGAGCGGAGGAGGATCGAACTCCCGACCTTCGCATTGCGAACGCGACGCTCTCCCGGCTGAGCTACCGCCCCGTTTCCAAGTAAGTTAGTTTATCATTTATCCCGGCTTGAACGCCAAGACACCATAAACACCTATGCCCCACACCACGGTTAATGCCCCGGTTATCCGGATCCGCCGGGCAACCAGCAATGATCTGGACCAAATTATCCGGTTTAATCTCGCCTGCGCATATGAAAGTGAAAGCCTTCGCCTCGACCCTTCCGCGGCCCGAATCGGCGCCGAAACCGTTATCGCCGACCCCACATGCGGCCACTATTACCTTGCCGAGAATGAACACCAAGCGGTAGGGCAATGCCTGGTTACACGCGAATGGAGTGACTGGCGCGGTGCCTGGGTTTGGTGGCTGCAAAGCGTCTACGTGCTCCCAGCAGCACGCCGAAGCGGGATTTTTGCCGAACTTTTCCATCACGTCCGCAATGCCGCGCGCTCGGGCGGCGCAGCCTCGCTCCGGCTCTATGTGGACCAGGACAACAAAGGAGCCATTCAGACATACCGGAAAATGGGTATGACCCAAAGTCACTACCGACTCTACGAGATGGAACTCAGTCTCAGCGATGATTGAACCGGGAGTCCCTACCGTTTCGGTTTCCACCAGCTGCTGACGCAGCTGTCATATCCGGATCCAAAGCCGATGGCCGAGGCACTTTGCTTGCTCACGGCAGTAGCTCTTTTCAAATTGCCTTGAAGCGTGCCTGCCTGAAGCGTATCCCAAGGTAAAGCCCCACCAGGGCCAAACCGGCCCCGATCAACTCCAATGCGGTAAATCGCCGATAAAAAATCAAGTGCGCCCATTCAAAAGTCAGTGCGGGCTGTAACAGTAGAAGAAGCCCGGCAAGCGCCATTGGCATACGTGGCAACGCGATCGAAATCAACAACCAACCCGCCGCTTGTGGTCCAAGCCCATAGAGCAGCAACCAAAGCCATGAATGAAGGTGCGGGACGACAAAAGACCGGCTCTCAACAAGCAGCCACAGCGCCAATGGAATTGCGGTCGCGAACGATACCAACCCCATATAAAACGCGGGGGCATGTTGCGTTTCCCCACCACCGGCCAAACGTAAAACCAAAAGGTAACAAGCATAGGCTAGCGCGGAAATCAAGCCATAGCCGATTCCAGATAAGAACGCTCGATGCCCACCGCCCGGTGCCGTGATAACAATCAACAAGAGTCCGATCAAGGCAAGAAAAATTCCACTAACCACCCCCCAACGTAACCTCTCTCGCCAAAATAGCCAGCCGGAAATCGCCATAAGCACGACTTGAAAGTTAGCCAGCAGAGTGGCGATTCCCGGACCGACCCGGTAGATACTCATGTGCCAGAACACCAGATCCACGGCGAAAGCAAATCCCGCTGCGGATACATAAAACAGAAACCGGGGTTTTAATAGCATGGATTCGCCGCGCAACCAAGCGAAAATCAATAGAGCAATACCGCCTATTGCCACCCGGTAGAATGCGGCAAGCGCGGGGGATACCCCGGCAAGCGGCACCAAGATAGCAGAAAAACTGATTAAGACCGCACCCACAAGTACTCGGGAAATGGTCCAACCCGTCGCTTTTTCGCTCAATGCAGCCGCCTTAGCGTAAGATCGCCAATATCTTCATATGTACCGCCCTTCAGGGAACACATAACGCCAAAGTGGGCGCACAATCAAACGCATATCACCTTTCAAGGCGCCGCTTTATGCTCTGCACCCCAGCCACACGAAAAAATCATTATCTTTCACTGTGCCAAGCTATCCAAAATTCGAGGAACTTGGACACCCGTCGGGTTCAAGGTTCATCAATACGCAGAACCAAACACTTGGCTGATCCACCCGACTTGATAAATTGGGAAAGATCAACATCGATAACATCATATCCCGCCTCCTTGAGGCGGCCGGTCAACCGCGTACCCGGCTTGTTGACAGCGATCACCTGTCCCAGGTCAACCGCGTTACAGGAAAAGCGAACGGCTTCCTCGGAAGTAACCGGAATAAGCAACTCTGCAGGGACTCGTTTCTCGATTTCCTTCCGGCCTTGCACATCAAAAGCCTCGGGGAAATAGATAAGATGCCCGCTCTCGAGCGGTGCGAGACAGGTATCGACATGATAGAAGCGGGGATCGATCAGCCGTAGAGGCACAACTTCCCGGTCAGGATAAAACGAGTCGAGCCGATCGATCGCCTGGCGCATACTCCGCTGGCCATACCCGGTCCAGACCCATTGCCCCCTGCGATCAAGCAGTGCATCGCCCGCGCCCTCGAAATACAAATCTTCGGGCCAATCCCATATTTTAAAGCCTCGATCCTCGAACCAGGCCCGGAAAGGGGCTTCTTCACCGTGGCGCTCGGCATATTTAAATCGACTAACCAGCGCGCGGTCATGGTAAACCACTCCCGCATTTGCCGTAAATACCATATCAGGCAGCCCATCAACCGGTGCGAGCAATTCTATATCGGCGTACCGGGCCAGGACATCATAAAGACCTTGCCATTGTCGGCGCGCCTCATCTACCGACACCTCATCCTGCTTCCCTCGCATCCAGGGATTGATCGCATATTTCACGGTGAAAAAATCGGGAGGACACATCAACAAACGATGACGTTTAGCCATAGCGCAAAACTCCAAAATGATCCGAGGGAGGAAATCCCGACTTCAAGCCAAGCGTGGATGCATATTATAGTGAATATTCTTTCAGAGTTGGTTACCCGGACTCCCGCCACCGCTTGGATGATCCTACCGTGTGGGCACGGCGGCAACCAAAGAACTCTTCCCTGGCAAGCCAGCCCGAAATCCACCAGGCCCCCGATTTTGAACCCGTGGCAAAAAAATCTCGCCCAGCATGCAGCGGACACTGCCCCCGCCCGCATGCTCAATGGTTGGAATAGGCGTTACAACCAGATTACCATACCGTTCCAAGCGGCCGGCCATACTGGTGCCCAGAGCGGCTCGCGCCGTCTCAGACATTGCAATTACGGCGCCCTTACTCCCCTCCAGGTGCAGAATATTGGCGCCGAACCGGCCAATTACCTCGGGATCAAGAAGTAAAAGTTCGAGTCCGCTATTCTCTAGGTGATGCCGCAAATAGGTGCGTTCTTGCGGATCGGTAACAAGGCTTTCGCCTAAAACCGCAAATTCGCGTCCTAGCGCCAGCATCACATTCGTATGATAGATTGGCATTCGATCCGGCCCCAACGCGGTGAACTCGATAGGCTTGTATCCCGTGTATCGTGTCCATTCTTCAAACGGTTCAGTGCAAGTCCGTACGGACCGACATGCATAAGCTACTTGGCGTACCCGATCCAGAACCAGGGAACCCGTACCCTCCAGGGCCAGGCCCTGCCGCTCCCAGTGGCTGATATCGATTACCTCGTGGACGGCATACCCATGCGTCTCCAGAAGATGCTTGAGATCCGAAATCCGGCGCTCGCTGCGCCGATTCGGCGCCTGCATCGGGTAGAGAAAGATCCTGCCGGTGTTATCGGTAGAGAACCAATTATTCGGAAATACGGCATCCGGCTTGGAAGGATACAAGGTATCCTCCAGAATCAACACTGCGATCCCCGCCCGATCCAGGTTAAAAACAAGTTGATCAAATTCCCGGCGTGCCGCCTCCCGAATTTCATCCCCCTCGCCCCGGCCCTGGAACCGGTTCGAGGCCCGAGTTTGCGGATTGGCGCCAAAGGATGCCGGGCGTACCATGATAACAGTACCGGCAAGGACCGGCGGAATAGATTCGTTTTCTACTTCGACAGACGGCAAGGCATTATTCCTTCATACAACTCGCGGGTTTATGATACGCAAGTGCAAGACCCGATGCATCCGGCACATCCAAATAACCATTGGCAAGAGTTGAAAAGGAGATTTAAGGCGTACACTTCCTTCCTCTGTTCCGCAGCCTCCGGGACCGTCGCCTTCCCGAAGGATGGCCCGGATTGAGGTGAACCCGGTACCTTAGATAATTGGAGGGGTATAATGAAATTTCTGCCTCTTTTGAAATCCGAGTGGGTTAATGTGCCACATGCGGGTTGAGTTTCGAGAAGTCGAGCTTGCCGGCCAGGAGGAAGATCACGGTACGGATCGTGGCGAACTTGGTGTAGCCACGTGCTCTGCGCTTGGCGGACTG
>JALUYA010000017.1 GCA_027018875.1 Gammaproteobacteria bacterium | reverse complement strand
GGCTTGCGATACTTCTCGAACCCTTCCTCGGACAGACTCTGTTGGCGCATCCCCGATTACTCCGTGCAGCAGAAATCCATAACGCGTATTATCCCAAATCAGGGGAATTAATCAGAGCTTACCTAAGGAAACGTTGACGGTATCGAGGTCGAAGGCTTCGGGGTCGAAGTCTTCGCCGGCCCATTCGGAAAGTTCGTCGTATTCTTTGTGCTTCGGCTCACTCAGAACCTCCAGAATATGTTCGTAGACGGGCGGACCGCCGCTGTCTTCGTGCAGTCCGGTATGTTTTTCCTGGATTTCCCGGTGAACAGGGCCCGTACCGTGTCGGGCCGGTTCTTGGCATTCGTTGCCTGGCCGCATGGATCGGTAAAATTCATTGCGGGCAATTGTCCCCGGCTTGCTTGTGTCAATACGAATCAATTTTATGTGAATAACTTATACAAATATTTTTACCTTAGCTTTTGCGGGGAAGCCTGTCAATGGCTTGTTCCGGCTTTGCTAGCAGTTGGATCCGCCCGGGACAAGGCAACAGGAGGTTGCCAAGCCTCCGTGCGGTGGTGTTTTTGGCTTGCATATCCGCTCGGGATGGGGCTGCCGTCCGGTGATGGATGCGGCCGGGGCTGTCGGTTTCCGCTGGCAATTGGGGTGGGGAAGGGGAGCGGTTTATCCGCACCCGGGGGACGGTCAATCCGCTTGGTGGATGCGGGCCGACGGATTCCGTGGCGCCGGAACGCTCGAATGCCGTTCCTTCAAGGTTTGCCTGATTGCGTTTTCGGCCTTGGCCGCCAGGGCGCGGCGTTGTTTCCCTGCCGGGTCGATCGGGGGCAGAAACCGAATCTCCAGGCGGATATCTCCGGCGCGCAATACCCGGATCAGGTGAGGGACCAGGGCATCGTCGCCGACAAAGGGGGCGATCCGGCTGGGTTGGCCATCCGGATCGAAATATGCCAGCGCAATGGGCTGCACCGGGCAGCCGGTTTCGATGGCGATTTTGAACAGTCGGGGATAGAACCGCAAGACCTGCCGCCCGTCGGTTGTTGTTCCTTCGGGAAAAATCAGCAAGGATTCACCGGCGGCAAGAATTTCAGCGCATTGCTCCGAAATCGCGTGGGCACCGTCGCCCCGGCTGAGAAACAGGGTGCCTATGGCCTGGGCCGAGAAACCAACCAGGGGCCAGCGCCGAACCTCTGCCTTGGATATGGAGCGGGAATCGGTGATCGTACCGAGTGCGATCGCGTCGAGCCAGGAGACGTGATTGGCACACCAGAGGACGGGTTGTTTTGCGGGCGTGCCATAAGAGTAAATTTGCAAACCGAGCAGGCGCGTAACGCGGCGAAACCACCAGCCGATGATTGCGGGATATTTCCCGCGATGGCGCCGCCAGGCTACGTAGGGGGTGAGTATCAGCGCCAGGGCCGTCAGTCCAATTGCACGCAGACTACGCACGGACGGCTTCTGATGGATTCTCTTGTTCGTTGGGGGCGAAGTGACGGGCAAAGTTGACGGCAAGTTCACGCAGGCTGAGCAGCATAAAAAGATCGGCCACTTTGAACAGCGGATCCCAGCAGGGCTCTCCGCAGGCCCGGGCGCCGAGGCTGAGATAGGTTCGTATCAGGGGCGGCAGGCGTGGTGTGAGTTCGGTTTCTCCGGATTCGAGCGGTGGCAGTTCATGCCGGGGCTTGACCCGCGGGGTGTTCGCGCTTCGGTGGCGTTGCAATAATTCGCGGATGACCGCGTGAGCATAGAGCGGATCCGGGGTGAGTGGAACGCTGGCGCAGCCAAAGAGGTAATCGACATGGTGATCTTTAACCAGGCGGCCGATACCTTGCCATAGTAATCCGATGACCGCCCCATTCCGGTAACCGGCGGCGACGCAGGTGCGCCCAACTTCGACGGCGCGTCCCGGCAGGTCAAGGATGGCCCCGATCTCGAATTCCCCTTGGGAATAATAGCCGCCGGCCGCCGCCGCCCCCTCGGGGCTTAAAACCCGGGTGCAGGCAACCAGGTTGCCGTTGGTTTTATCCCGCACGAGGATGTGTCCGCAGTGTGGATCGTAGCGATCCCGGTCCAGGCCTTCGTCGGCATGCGGCAGCCGGGCGCCAAGTTCTTCGGCGAAAACCCGGTATCGCAATTGCTGGGCTTCGCGAAGCATTTTCTGGTTTTGGACAAGCTCGATACGATAGCGGCTACGGGTGTCGCCGGGGGATACGGACATGATGATCTCCGGTTCCCGAGCAGAACGGGGACTGAAAGATAAATATTTTACATCAAGGAACAATGGCCCGATTTCTTGATGCTTCCCGGTTCGGTGTGGCTGAAATAGCGGCTTCCGGTTTACGGATGCAAGGGGGATATAGCGGTAAGGAGATTACTGTCGCCGCAGGTTTTTCGGTTTGCTGAAGGGGCCGCGACAGCCTGAGCGGCGGGCATATTCCAGGGCGGCAAGCGGGCGGGATTGCGTCTGATTGCTTCGCCAGTACCCCGGTGCTTTGCACCGGGGTACTTAGCATCTTTATCAGTGCTTGACCGGTCGGCCCAGCACGATGACGGAAAACCGCTTCGGATTCAGGTACTTTTTCATTGCCCGCTGTACCTCGGGTGCCGTCAACTTCTCGAAATGGCGGGACATAACATAATCCCAGTCGAGCGGCAAGCCATCCTCGCTGCGATTGACCCAACCCCAACCGATGGCGTCCACGCTCTGATTGGACAGCTCGATTTGACGCAGGCCGATGGCCTTGGCCAGGTGCAACTGTTCGGGCGACATCGGCTTCGCGCCGGCCTGGGTAAGCAGCTTGACCGCGACCTGCCGGGCTTCGCTGACCTTGTCCGGGTAGGCCCCGAATTGAAGTGTATAACGGCCGCGGTGGCGGTTGAAGCTGAACTGCGAACTCAGGGAGTACACCAGGCCCCGCCGTTCCCGCAATTCCTTGTACAGCGGGCTGGCGTAGAAGCCACCCCCAAGCAGGTCGTTGGCCAGATCCAGGGCAAAATGGCTCGGGTTGGTAAAATCCAGTCCCAGTGTCTCAGCCAGTACCACCCGGTTCTGTTTGCGTATGGGATCGGGCACGAAAATGTGGTTCGGCTTGGAAAGCGGCACGAGGGGATAGACGGTTTCGGGCTTCGGCCCCGTCGCCGTCCAGCCGCCGAAATATTTTTCGATGACGGCCTTCACTTTTTGCGGGGTGATATCGCCGATGACGACGATCGTGGTCTCATCGGGGCGATAAACCTTGCCGTAGTAAGTTTTCAGCTTCGTCGGCGTGAGGCTCATTACGGTCTTTCCCGTCGCCAGCCTGAGTGCCGGATCGCCTTGCGGCAGCAACGCCTGGTCCACCGCCCGCTGAAACTTGAACAGTGGGCTTTGCAGTTGCCCCTGGGACTGGCGTGCCAGGAGTATTTGTTGGGTGCGGAAGGCGGTGCGCGGCAGCGCCGGATGTAACTGGGCGGCGGCCAGGAGTTTTACCCCCTGCTCGAAGTACCGCGGCAGCACTTTTAAGGAGAATTGGGGCCCTACCGAGAGGTCGGCACCGATTTTATCCTGGGCGGCGTTGAACTGGAGCCGCGTCATGCCCTTGGGGCCCCAGTCGAACAGGTTGCCCAGCAGTCCCGCGATCCCCTCTTCGCCCGCGGGCGCCTCCATGTCTTCGTTCTGATGTACGGCACCGTAAAGGCTGATGGTCCGGCTGACATGCAACGGCTGCACGATCAGGCGCAGGCCATTCGGTAGGCGCATGTCGGTGGGATGCAGGAATGGCCTGGGTTGCGGCAGCTTTGCCAGGGCCTGTGCCGCCCAGGCCGGTAGCGCGGCGGGTTTGCCGGGATTGCCGCCGAATGACTCCGCGCCGCCGAAACCGCTGCCACCCCGGGGCTTGGCTCCGGGGGTCGGGGCGGCAACCAGCGTAATCGCATGATCGAGCGCAAGGCTGGCGCGGACCTGGGCATTGACCTGCGCCGGCGTGACCTTGCGTAGTCGGGCCACCGACTCGGCGGGGGAATCCAGGCCCGCCAGGGCAATGGCATTGGTCCAGGCGATGGCGAGCCTCGGGATCGAGTTATGCTGCAATTCGCTGCGCAGAACGGTGCGGCGTTTGGCGGCGGTTACCAGGCTGGGAGCGATGCCGTCCTTGCGTACTTGCTTGATCGCGGCGACCAACGCCCGGGTGACTTGTTGTACATTACCACCCGGCGGGTACACCGCATAGGCAAAACCGATGCTCCCCTTGGGCATGCTCTGCATCTGAAAACCCGCGGCCAGCGCCTTGCCCTGATAGCGTAGCGCCGCGATCGGGCCACGCTTGGAAGCGAGCACCTGGGCGGCCAGCGCGGCGGCCGGATAGTCGGGGCTGCGGTAACCGGGCATGCGAAACGCCACCAGCACCAGCCCGTAAGGCTGGTCGCTCGGTGTGGTGAAGGTTTTGGCCGTGACCGCCTGCAGATTGATCGCCGGCTTGGCGGGTAACCTCCGTTTGGGAATGGCGCCATAGAGCGCCTTGACCTTGGCCAGCACCGCCTGCGGGTCAACATCACCCGCCACGACCAGCAGAGCGTTATTCGGCGCATACCAGGTGGAGTGGAATTTCTTCAGCATCGCCCCGGTCGTCTTGTCGAACGAGGGCTTGGTGCCGAGGGCGTCGTGCGCATAGGGGGTGCCGGTGAACATGTGTGCCCGCAGTTTTTTGAGAAGCACGTAGATGGGGCTGGAATGATCCCGCGCCACTTCCTGCTCGATCGCGCCGCGCTCCTTTTTCCATAGTGCCTCGCTGTCGTCCACGCCGGCCATGCGAATCGCCCCGACATGCAAGGCGACGCCGATATCATTCGCCGGTACGGTGAAGAAATAGGAGGTGATGCTGTTGGTGGTGTAGGCGTTCATGTCTCCGCCCATGCGTGCATAAATACCCGCGAGCTGGTTGGCTGTAAGCCCCGGTGCACCACGGAACATCATGTGTTCCTGGGCGTGCGCCATGCCGGGGAAGCCCTTCGGCGCCTCGTTTGCACCCACGAAGTAGGTGATCTGCTGAGTTACGACGGGGGCCAGTGGATCGCGCACAATCACGACCCGAAGTCCGTTCTTGAGCCGGGTGCGGAGTATGTTTCCCTGCTGCGAGACCGCAGCGGATGACTGGGGTTGTGCCGGCCGGTTTGACGGGGCGGCGCAAGCGGCCAGCGCCACGACGCCGGCCAAAACCGCATAGCGGACAATTCTTGAACTCATTCAGGCGATCCTTTAACTCGGTGTATTATTTCAATATAACACTATTTTCTTCGGATAACATCACCGCCTTGAAGGAAAGCCTGCCGGATCGCACCTAGGAAAACACCGTGGTGCGCCGCACTTGCCAGGGTGTTGTGATATGTTTAATCCATGGCGGCCCTTATTCTCCACCTCATGCGGGGAGGATCGTGTATGCAGAGGATTGTGTTATTCCCATTATTTGGGTTGCTCATATGGTTCCCCGCCTTGCCTGCTGCACCTGCCACCACTGCGCCTAGGCCCAAGGTCGTCTTGAGCCGGGTATTTTCCAGCTCGAAGATCGAATCGGAGTGGTTTACACAGTCATTCCTAAAGGTCGTGCCGCCCGCCCGGTTGTTCGCGGTGCGTAAGGGGCTCGAAGCGACGCTCGGCGCGTTCCGCAAGGTCCGGGGCTCCGCAAATCCGTACACGCTGATATTTACCCGGGGTACGGCCCGCGCCAATATCGCGCTCGATATCCACGGGCGTATCCGCGGCCTGCGCGTGTTCCAGATTGCGCCTACCGCCTCCTCGCTCACCGATATCATCCACCGGGTGCGCCGACTCGCGGGCACAAGCAGCCTTTTGGTCCTCGAAAATGGCCGATCCCTGGTCGCCTACCATGCCGACACGCCCCTGGCCGTGGGTTCGGCCTCCAAGCTCGCGGTGCTGGCCGCCTTGCAAGAACAGATCAAGCAGGGCCGGCACCACTGGGCCGAGATCGTTCACCTCAAGCGTCGCTGGAAGGCCTTGCCCAGCGGTATCTTGCAGAACTGGCCGGATGGTTCCGCACTGACCCTGCATACCTTGGCCACGCTGATGATTTCGATCAGCGACAATACCGCCGCCACGGCGCTGATCCGCATCCTTGGCCGGCGCGCGGTGGAGGCCGAGGCCCCGGCGCAAGACCGCCCCTTTCTCACTCCGCTGGAAGCCTTCAAGCTGAAGCTGCCGGACAACAAACCCCTGCTCATCCGGTATCTCGCCGCCGCCGGCAAGGCCCGCCGGGATCTGTTGGAAGCGGTCGACGCCCTGCCTCGCCCCACGCTTGGGAAGATGCAGCAGGCATTTGATCAAGGCCCGCTTGCCTTGCGGGTCGAGTGGTTCTTCAATGTTCATCAACTGTGCAACCTGATGCGCAAGGTGCAGCATCTCCCACTGATGAGTGTCAACCCCGGCGGTGGCTTGGCCGATCCCGCCGCCTGGAAGCGCATCGCTTTCAAGGGTGGCTCCGAGCCCGGGGTGCTGAATCTCACCACTTGGCTGGTAGCGAAAACCGGGAACCGCTATTGCGTTTCCTTGACCGTGAATCGTTCACACCATACCGTGGACGACACCCGCATCGAGCTGCTTTATAGCAGCCTGTTGAACCAGTTGGCCATACGCACGGAAACCAGGCACTGACCGCAATACTTGCCGTGACCGGAGCCGGCGTTGTTGGTGGAGTGTTCCGCCGCCGTGTAACAGCGGCGGAAATGCCCTTTTTACCGTGCAAAAAAGGCTTTCACCCGGCTCGGCAGGCGCTTAGTCGATCGGTTTAGCCAACTCCGGCAAGTCGCCGGCAATGCCCAGCGCAATGCGCATGGCTAGGCGCTTGGCCGGGGGCGTGTTGTCGAACAGGCGCATGCCTGCTCCACGAAATGCCCGCACCGGGGCTAGGCGTGCCCCGAACAACTCCTTGAAACCGCTAAAGGCCGACTGCATGGCGAGATTTTCCCCGTGACGCCAGCGCTCGTAGCGCCGTAGCACCAGGAAGTCATCGGGGTCATAGCCGTTGCGGCGGCCATCCCGGATGGTCTCGGCAAGCGCCGCGGCATCCAGCAACCCCAGGTTCATGCCCTGCCCGGCGAGTGGATGAACGACATGGGCGGCATCACCCGCCAGGACTACCCGCGGGGCGACATAGCTTTGGGCATGCAGCCGGATGAGCGGAAAGGCGGCCCGCTCGCTCGCCAGCCTCAGGGTTCCAAGTTTCGCTTCGCTGGCCTCGGTCGCCGCCAGCGAAAATTCGTTTTCCGGCACCGCAAGCAGTCGCTCGGCCTCTTCCGGGGTCGTGGACCAGACGATGGAGACCCGGCCGTCGGCAAGCGGCAGCAGGGCCAGCGGGCCGTTCGGATGAAATACCTGCCGCGCCACTTCACCATGCGGCTTTTCGGGAACGAGGTGGGCCACGATCGCGTGTTGTCCGTAGGTCGATTCCTTCAGTTCGATTCCCGCGAACCGGCGTACCCGGGAACGGGCTCCATCCGCGCCCACGACCAGCAAGGCCCTCAGGTGTTTGCCATTGTCGAGAACCAGCTCGGCGTAGTCCGGTTCGCTGCTTACCCGCTCCAGGGCCGCGGGGGCGTGCAGGCCGATGTCGGGGGCGGCCCGAACCCGCTCGAGCAGCGCCTCGGTGAGCAGGCTGCCTTCAACGATATGACCCAAATCCGGCTCATCCACCTCGGCGGCACTCAGGCACACTCGCCCGGAACTTGCCGCATCCCACACCTCGATTGCCCGGTAGGGAGACACCCGCGAGGCGGCGATCCGCTCCCAGGCGCCGAGACGCGTGAGGATGTTCCGGGCCGCGTGTGACAACGCGAATACTCTCAGGTCCATCTCCTGGCGATGCCAGCCCCGGGGCTCGCGGGCTTCGATCAGCGCTACGCTGAGACCGCTGCGTTCCAGTGCCAGCGCCAGCGTGGCACCCACAGGGCCCGCTCCGACAATGGCGATCTCCGTTTCGACTCCTCTCACAGGGGTACCCCCCGGACCATCGCCGGCAGAGGACGGGGGACAAGGCCCATGCCCTGACGCGCCAGTTTACGTGCGCACGGGCGGCTCAGGTCGGCAAGGGTCAACCCGGCCGCCCGCATGGCCGCCGCCGGCGGGGAGCGCAGTTCGCCGAGGCGACGAACTAACCCGGTGTAGGCCATGGTGCGGCGTTGGTCCCCACGCCGGGAATGTGAATAGCGCTTCAGCACGGCATCTGCACCGGGATCCGGTTCCGCGGTCAGGCACTCGGCCAGCGTAGCGATATCGCGAATGGTCAGATTCAGTCCCTGTGCGGCCACCGGATGCAGGCTGTGCGCCGCATTGCCGATTACCACGGCACGTCGGGCCGTCTGGGATTGGGCGAATATGCCGACGAGCGGAAACCTTCGCAGCGGCGCGGCGGGACTCATCCGGCCCAGCCGGCCGCCGATCGCCCGCTCCGCGCGGTGCAGAATCCGCTCGAGCGGTTCGTCCGCCCAGTCCCGGGCCAATCCCGAGGCCAGTGTCCAGACCAGGCCCTTCTTGTCTCCGGGTCGCGGCAATAACGCCAGCACTCCCGCCGTAGTAAAGCGCTCATAGGCAATCCCCGGTTGTGGCCGGGTCGCCGCCACGGTGGTGACCAGGGCCTGGGCATGGTAGTCGTGCCGCCGGTGGGCGATTCCCACGGATTGGCGCAGCGCCGAGTCGGCGCCATCGGCGATCAGCAGGAGACGTGTGGGTAGATTCTTGCGCGATTCTGCGCTTTCGATCTCCACCCGGCGCAGGCCGCCGCGCTCGTCGATCGGCGCCTCGAGTACCTTGGCGGGGCATATCAAGTCCGCACCGGCGGCAGCGGCGGCGCGCTCGAACGCTTCCAGCACCGCCTCGGCGGGAACCACCCATCCGAGGGCGGAAGCGCCCATCTCCGCGGCCGAAAAATTCAAGGTTCCGAAATGGCCCGCCTGCGAAATATGCACCTGCCGAATCGGGGCGGCCTTTACAGCCAGGTTTGGCCATAGCCCGAGTGTCTCCAGCACCCGGACGCTGGCATAAGACAGGGCCAGGCTGCGCCCGTCACCGCTATTCGTCCTGGGTTCGGCCTCGACCAGTATCACCCGATGCCCGGCGCGGAGCAGCACCAGGGCGGCAAGCCACCCGGCCAACCCACCACCGGCCACGATCGCTCCCGCAATGCCGTCGCTGCTCATACCGCCCGCATCCATGCCTCGATTGCATCGGCTTCCTTCACCAGGCCTTGCGTCAACACCTCCGGGCCATCGGCCGTGACTAGGATATCGTCCTCGATCCGTATCCCGATTCCCTGCCATTTTTTCGCTATGCCGCGGCTGCCCGGAGGAATATAGATTCCCGGTTCGATCGTAAGTACCATACCGGGTTCCAGTTCGCGCCAGGCGCCGCTTACCTTGTAATCCCCCACGTCGTGTACGTCAAGCCCCAGCCAATGCCCGGCGCGGTGCATGTAAAATCTGCGGTAGGCTTCATCGCGGATCAGCGAATTCAACCGCCCTTTGAGCAGCCCCAGGCGGAGAAGCCCCCGGGTAATCACCCGGACGGTGGCCTCATACGCCTCGTTGAACCGTCTTCCCGGGCGGCACCGGGCAATGGCCGCCTTCTGTGCGGCAAGTACCAAGTCATAGATCGCGCGCTGCGCGGGTGTGAAATGGCCATTGACCGGAAAGGTGCGGGTGATATCCGCGGCATAGCCTTCGCACTCGCATCCGGCATCGATCAACACCAGGTCTCCCTCCTGCATCCGTCGATTATTTTCGACATAGTGCAGGATGCAGCCGTTTTCGCCCGAACCGACGATGATTCCGTAGGCTTCGCGGGCACCTTGCGCACAGAAATAACCCTGAAATTCAGCCTCGAGCGCGTATTCGTATAACCCCGGCCGGGCGCGTTGCATGGCGCGCCGATGGGCCTCCATCGAAATGGCGGCCGCTCGTTTCATCATCCGGATCTCCGCGCGGCTTTTGTATAGGCGCAAATCATGCAGCAGATGCTCCAATACAATAATTTCTTTGGGGGTTTGAACACCGCCCCGGGTACGGGCTCGCAGGTTGTTCAACCAGCCGATTACGCGGCGGTCAAATTCCGCGAATACCCCCATTGTGTAATAAACGCGGTCCCGGGACTCGATCAGCCCCGGAAGGATTTCATCGATGTCGCCGATCGGAAAGGCATCGGCCACGCCATAATCGCGTACCGCCCCTTCGGGACCGGCGCGGCGTCCGTTCCAGGTTTCGCGTTCGGGGTTCCGCTCGCGACAGAACATGACATAGTCACCCTGTTTGCGCCCCGGAATCAGCACCGCCACTGCATCGGGTTCGGGGAACCCGGTCAGATACTGAAAATCGCTATCCTGGCGAAATCGGTAGGTCACATCGCTATTGCGCAGCTTCTCGCCGGCCGCGGGAATAATCGCGATCGAACCCTTGCCCATCATCCGCATCAGCGCCGAGCGCCGCCGTTTAAATTCCTGCTGATTCATCGTTTTTCCGCCATGGGGCAATCCTGATGATCCATTCTGCCACGTTGCAGGTGGTCCATGGTTTGATACAGGTTCTGCACCGCAAGGCGTACGTATTCGACTACGTTGGAATAGGCCTGTTCGTCCTGTTCATTTCCGTCTTCATCTACAGAGGCTCCCGCGGCTATTGTCGCCAGGTCATGGAGCATTTCGCGCTCCGGGGCATCGAGCCGCCGCAGTTTCTCCCCTCCCGAGCCGAAGCCGGATAGAAATGCTCGGACCCAGGCTATCAATGCCTGAACCCGGGAGACAAGCTCTGCCGTGTCCTCGGGCAGGCATAATTGAAACGTCAACTGTCCCGCCGACAATTCTTCCGCGCTCACCCGCGCCAGGGCGATGATCGATTCTTCCCCATTCCCAGTTCCGGGTTCTTCGGCGGCCGCCAGCTTCGCTGCGGCCTCGGCCGAGTACCCCGAGGCAAGCACACCAAACATAAACCCGTGTACCGTAGCGGCGGCGATGGGGTCTTTCAGCCAGGAGAGGAATCTTTGCCAGGCAAGATCGTAATCACTCATATTCAAGCATTATAATGAAGTTTTCGATTGTCACCATACGCCCGATTGCCGGTTATGCGATGCCTGCTCGTGGCAAGCCCGCCGCGGGCGGCGGGCTTTCGCGCTCGGAGATGGGTTTATTTAATGGCCTACCCGCCCGCGCACGGCGGCGAGCGGCGGGATGGGATCCCGGCTTGCGCCCAGGCCTTTCTGCGCCTATAGTTTCGACCATGGATATACGATTACCGGAAAATTTGGAAACCGAGTTCTCGCATATTGAGCGGGAGATCAACCGCCTGACGCATGAGGTGCGGCGGCTCAAAGAGGAAAACCGCCAGCTGGCCAACCGGCTGCATGCCGTCAGTGCCGAACGGGCACAATTGCTGAACAAAAATGCCATCGTTCAAAATCGGGTGGAATCGATGATAGCCCGTCTAAAGGGCTTGGAACGGGCCACATGAGCGATCCCCGGCAAGTCAGCCTGCACATTCTGGATCGCGAATACCGGGTCGCCTGCCCGCCCGAAGAGCGGCAGTTATTGCTCAAAGCCGCCGATCTGCTTAATCAGCGAATGGAGGAAGTCCGCGACAGCGGCAAACTAATCGGTTTCGAACGCATCGCGGTGATGGTTGCCCTGAATCTGGCTTATCAAAACCTGGAAGCAGAGGCCTTCAGTGACAGGCTGGGCCAGGCCGTCACCCAGCGCCTGGAACATCTACGCCTGGCCCTGGCCGCGACGGAAACATGACCAAAATGCCTGGTTTTCCGCCCATCGACCGGGGGGCTTGAAAACAAGGTCCGAAACGCGCATCATTTTCGTGTATCCTCTGCGGCGTTCGATGTCGGTGCTAACCCTTCGAACCTGATCTGCAATTGGAATATGACCGTCGATGTACGGTGAGCAGAACCGCCTCGTGGCGGTAAGCTTGAGTCGTCGGGGTCCATTCCCCCTTGAACCTTTGGTTCAAGGGTACCACTGGCAACGGCGCGCGCGGAGGATACCCATTTTCATGTCAACCGATTCCCGAATACTTTTACGGCGGACACTTCGTCAACGCCGCCACAACATCGCCCCGCAGCGGCGGCAATCGGCCGCGGAACAAGCCGCCGAGCAGATCATTGCCCAGTGTGGGTATCGGCGGGCGCGGTGCCTTGGCGGGTACCTCGCGGTGGCAAGCGAACTTGATCCCGGTCTTGTACTTGCCGATTCCATTACCCGCGGGAAACAGGTATTCGTACCCAGAATTACAGATGCCGACACCATGGTTTTTTCTCCCTGGAGCCCCCAGGCAAGCATGCAACCGAATCGCTTCGGAATTCCGGAACCGCAAACGGATGAATCGATTCCGGCCGAGAAGTTGGATTTCGTGATTGTCCCTTTGCTGGCGTTTGATTCCCGGGGGAATCGCCTCGGCAGTGGCGCCGGCTATTACGACCGCACCTTTGCGTTTAAACTCGATCGTCCCGCAAGCCTCCCGGTGTTGTGTGGATATGCTTATGCTTGGCAACAACAGGAGATGCTGCAAACAGCGCCGTGGGATGTACCACTCGATCTGGTGGTAGTCGAAGCACAGACCCTTGTGATCAACCCACTCCGGCAAGAGCCCGTGTAAGTGACTTACCGGATTCTACAGTCCGAACCCGGTGAATTGGCACTGCCGACCTGAAACGCAATGGCATCACCATATAGGGGGGGAATGCAATTACCGGGTCCGGAGCCATCCGCGCAACATGCGAGTTGGGGCAACGCCTTTTTCACCATTCAAGTTGCGCTATGTCGGGCAGCGTGGGAAAGCCGTGGATTGCATCCGGCGCCCATCCCGGTCCGACTCGATTTAATCCGTGAAATCTCCGCTACAAGCCAAACACTCGATCTGACGCCACGCGCCGGGGGATGGCGGGCCCATCCGCTGCCATGCCTGCCGCTCAGCCTTACCATCCCGCGGAACGATACCGAATTTGATGGTTTATTTTCCGGTACCGGGAAAGCCGACTATCGGCCATACCGGGAAGCAACAGCCATTGGAATTGCATTAGCCATTTTGCCCACAGCATGCATGCGAACCAAACTTATTTGGTGTTTTTTCGCATCAGTAATAGGTATGAGGTGACATTTTTATGCAAATGTATCTATACTTCGACTTGAGCTTTCAACTTCCAGGGAGATCTGTTCATGGCAACCGGGAAAACTACTGCTAAAAAGAAAGTTATCGCCCGTTCGCAGGCCGCACGCCGTAAGGTACTAGCCAAGAAGGCCGCAACGCGCAAGAAGACCGCAACGCGCAAGAAGACCGCAACGCGCAAGAAGACCGCAACGCGCAAGAAGACCGCAACGCGCAAGAAGACCGCAACGCGCAAGAAGACCGCAACACGCAAGAAGACCGCAACACGCAAGAAGACCGCAACACGCAAGAAGACCGCAACACGCAAGAAGACCGCGACACGCAAGAAGACCGCGACACGGTGAATATCATCAGGGCACGCACCAGGTTCGGTGTGTGCCCTTTTCTCAAGGAATACGCATGAATTCGGAACAGGCCAAACAAGTTGCCGCCAAGGCAGCGCTCGTTCATATCCGTGGTTACGACATCATCGGAGTTGGCAGCGGCTCTACGGTACGGCATTTCATCACGGCCCTTGAGCCATCGGCCCGGCGACTCAAGGGGGCGGTGGCAAGCTCCGCTGATACGGCCCGCCGACTCGAGGCCATTGGAGTCGATGTCATCGATCTCAACGAGGCCGGCACTTTACCGGTGTACGTAGATGGCGCCGATGAAGCCACACGCCACGGGCATCTGATCAAGGGGGGCGGGGGTGCGTTGACGCGGGAGAAGATTATTGCCGCGGCGAGTCGGCGCTTTATCTGCATGATCCACCGGCCCAAGCTGGTCGATGTGCTCGGAGATTTCGGGCTGCCCATAGAAGTCATCCCCATGGCCCGCAGCTATGTCGCCCGGGAGTTGAGTGCCCGCGGCGGGCGCCCCGAGTGGCGGGAGGGATTTGTCACCGACAATGGGAATCACATTATCGACATCAAAAATCTTCGTATCACCGATCCCCCCGGTTTGGAAGCGGAATTTGGCCAGATCGCCGGCGTCGTAACCGTCGGTTTATTCGCCCACCGGGGTGCCGACGTGCTCTTGGTGGCCGATGAGGTACAGGCGCAAACACTGATCCCCTGACCCGGATTTCATTCGGATCCCGCAGGTGCAAGATGTCGTCCCGCCGGGGGCTGGCGGTGGGAAGTGTTCTGCACTTGAGAAACTGCCACCCGTTATCGGTCGTGGGGGGTCCGCGCCGATACTCAACCCGGTTTTATGTTCCCGGACCACGGTGTTTTTATCGTCTCCGGTAGAAAGTAGAATCGCGCCATATTGGACATGGGTTCTACAGGGCCAGGTTAACGTTAGCGACGGAACCGGGCGATGCCGTAGCCTTGCATATCCAGGTCGGGTTTCCGCCCGAGCACCAGGTCGGCTACCAGCCGGGCACTACCCGCCCCCTGGGTCCAGCCAAGGGGACCCAGGCCGATGTTCAGCCACAAGCCAGGTATTCCCGAGGCCCCCAACACGGGCGGTCCATCGGGCGTCATGGCTCGTAGGCAGGCCCAGAATTTGGGCTGCCCGGATTTGACCGGCGGATACCACTCGCCGGCGATAGCGTGCAGATGCCGGGTGCGATCCGGCGGCAGGTTCCGCTGATGGCCCGCAAAATCGGCCATACCCGCGGCGCGGAATACCCCCGCCAAGCGCGAGAAGACCACGTGGCGCTCGATATCGACGAAGCGTCCGGGTGCCGGTGCCCCGGATACGATCGGGGCACTCAGGGAGTAACCACGCAGGGGCAGGATCGGTACATGCAGCGCATGACGGGAAAGAAAAGGGGCGGCCTCCGCGCCCAGGGCGACCACGCAATCGGCGCAGGCGATGCGGCCCCGGCTTGTGGTCACGGCCACTACACGCCCGGCGCTCAATTCCACCCTCTGTGCTTCGCAATCATAGAGAAACCGAACCCCGGCCGCCGCGGCCCGTTGGGACAATTGTTCGCAAAAAGCATGGCAGTCGGCAGTGGCGTCGGCAGGATAAAAGCAGGCGCCCGCAAGGGGTGCGGTTGCGGCGGCCAGTGCGGGCTCTCGTTCGAGTGTTTCATTCCGGTTCAGCAACAGGCTCGCCGCAGGCGGTTTGCGACATGCCCGCCGAAAGGCGCTGCGGCTGCGGTACAGGGCGAGGACTCCCTGGTTTTCCAGGCCGACATTCAGCGCCAGGGTATCCATCAGCGCCTCGGTCAAGGGGCGGCTGTAATGGGACAGGCGCGATGTCCGCTCTGCGGCCAACCGGTAGGCGGCGGGTCGTGCGGCCAGCAGCGCCGCCGCGAACCAGTGCCAGCGTCCCGGATCGGGAGCGTGCAGCACCCGCACCACCCGCTCGCGTCGCAACCCGGTCGTCAAGAGTTCGCGGATCGCCTGCGGTCCGATCCAGGGAACACCGCTTTGTGTGGACAGATGCCCGCCGTTAGCATGGCTGGTTTCCGCGGCGGCTTCCGGTGCCCGCTCGATGACCGTGACCTCGAGACCCTCCGCGGCCAGGTACCAGGCCGTGACCAGTCCGGCGATCCCCGCGCCCAGTACCGTAACGTGCTTCATCGCGACACTAATATCCCGCGGCCAGACCCGCCGGGCGGCGGCTATCGTTGGCGCCTGCGAGGAGTCCATCGGCACGAACCCGGATCGATTCGGCCGCTCCCCAGGTCGCCGGCTGCCGGCTCCACGGGGGATGCTCCACCAGGCGATAACCCATCCGCCCGAGGCCCTGTCTGACCGCGGGCGAGAAGGCCCCCGGTTCATAAAAAACCACGTCCGGCAACCACTGCTGATGAATGCGAGGGGCGTCCACCGCCTGGGCGATGTTCATGCCGCGGTCGATTACATTCAGGATCACCTGCAAAGTCGTGGTGATGATGGTCGATCCACCGGGACTTCCCGTCACCAGCACCACCCGGCCCCGATGCAGCACGAGGGTCGGTGTCATCGAGGAGAGCGGCCGCTTGCCCGGGGCAATATCGTTCGCCTTACCTTGAACCAACCCGAACTGGTTGGGTACCCCCGGTTTCGCGGTAAAGTCGTTCATCTCGTTATTGAGCAGAATGCCCGTTCCCGGTGCCATCAGGCCGGTGCCGAAAAGCGAGTTCAGCGTGTAGGTGACCGAGACCGCATTACCCTTGACGTCAACGATGGAATACTGGGTGGTGTCGTGGCCCTCGGCGGCGGCCAGGCTGCCATGTACCCGCGCCGACGCTACGGCCCGGTCGGGCGGAATCCGGGCACGAATCCAGGCCGCATGATCCGGCGACAACAGCCGGCGGATCGGATTGCGGATAAAATTCGGATCCCCAAGATAGCGGTTGCGGTCGGCGAAGGCAAACCGCATGGCCTCGGCGAGATCGTGCACCGCCGGAATCGAGTGAAACCCGGTGGTCGCGAATTTTGGCCATCCGGCCAGCACATTCAACATCTCACACAGCGTCACTCCGCCCGAACTCGGTGGGGGCGCCGAGACGACGGTGTAGCCGCGGTAATGGCAGAGGATGGGCCGCAACCACTGCACCCGGTAGTGGCTGAAGTCCGCAAGCGTAAGAATCCCCCCATGACGTTTCGAAGCGGCCACGATGGCCCCGGCGATCGGTCCGGTGTAGAAAGCACGGTCACCTTCGCGGGAGATCCGTTCCAGGCTCCGGGCGAGCGCCGGCTGCCGGAAGCGCTCGCCGACCCGGGGCAGCCGTCCCTGCGGAGAGAACACGCTGGCCGTGACCGGATCACGTGCGAGCCGGGTCGTGTCGGCCCGCAGCAGGGCGACATCCCCCCGATCCAGGATATAGCCCTTGCGGGCGAGGCGAATCGCCGGGGCCATCACCTCGGCGCGGTCCATCGTGCCATAGCGCTGCAGTGCCGCATTCAGCCCCATTACGGTTCCGGGAATCCCAATCGCGCGCCAGCTCCACAGGCTCTCCCCATGGTTCACCGATCCGTTGTGGTTGAGGTACATGTTGCGGCGCGCGGCAAGCGGTGCGGTCTCGCGAAAGTTGAGAAAAAGATTTTTGCCGTTCGCCAAATGAATTGTCATGAACCCGCCGCCACCCAGGTTGCCGCAGCAAGGATGCACCACGGCCAGCGCATAACCAACCGCAACCGCCGCATCGATCGCATTGCCGCCGCGGCGCAGGATGTTCACGCCCACCTCGGTCGCAAGATGCTGCGCCGTGACCACCATCCCGTGGCGCGCGGTGACCGGCCGCGCATTTTGCCATCCCGGCGTGGCCCAGGCGGGTAATGCGGCCAGGGCCAACATGGCGGTCACTCCAAGGAACCGGAGCAGGCGGGGCATCGATTTTCTCCCGGGGACAATTCTTCTTAGTGTACTGTGCTCCCCGGTTCCGATGCGACCCGCGGTGCAGCGGTCCCGCTTCCCGGGCCGCCTCGAAGTGTAATCGGGAATGGCCGGAGCGATGGACGAGGGGGACCGGCCGCGTAAAACTTACCCGGTAGTGGCATATGGTCAGGCAGCTAGATTGCCGCAAAGCAGTGCGGAATGGCCAACTTGCCCCGGCCTGCCGACGCGGACGACTCATCGCGATTCGAAATACAGGTAGTATGTTACGCGCTTAAAAATCGGGTTCCTTACCCATGGACCACCCCGTTACCGCCCGCGAAAATGCAGTACCCATCCCTTCGGGGGCCGCCATCGAGCTGCATGAGGTAGGCAAATACTACGGTATCCACGCAGCGGTGGATCACCTGAGCCTTGTGGTACCCCGGGGGCAGGTCTACGGCTTTCTCGGACCCAATGGGGCGGGTAAAACCACTACCCTGCGGATGATCACGGGGATTCTTGAACCCAGCTCGGGCCGGGTGCAGGTGTTGGGTGGCATAACCCCGGGCGAGGCCCGGGCGCGCCTGGGCTATCTGCCCGAAGAAAAGGGGTTGTACAAGGATATGAAGGTAGTGGACATGGTAGCCTATTTCGGGGCGCTGCGTGGACTCGGTCTGCGCGAGGCCAAGGCGCGAGCCGCCGATCGCCTTGCCCGCGCCGGACTTGGCGAGTGGCTCGGTGCCAAATGCAATGCCCTGTCCAAGGGTATGGGTCAGCAGGCCCAGGTGATCGCGGCCCTGCTGCACGATCCCGAACTGGTGGTACTCGACGAACCCTTCTCGGGACTCGACCCGGTGAATGCCGAAATGGTGCTCGAGCTGATCAAGCAATACCGGCGTGAAGGTCGCACGGTGTTGTTTTCCACCCACGTGGTCGAACATGCCGAGCAGATCTGCGATGCGGTGGCGATCATCCACCACGGTCGGCTGGTGGTCAACGGCCCTCTGGAAGAAGTCAAGGCCCGGGCCGGGCGCAGCGTGCTTCTCGACTACGAGGGCACGTTGAATGCCGACACCTTGCCGGGGGTAATCAGTGCGGATGATGCCGGGCACCACGCCGAGCTGCGCCTCGCCCCCGAAGCCGATACCCAACGGCTGCTGCATCTGCTTACCGAGCAGGTGCGGATCCACCGCTTCGATACCCGGGAGGTTTCACTCAAGCAGGTATTCCTTGCGGCGGTCGGGCATGAGGGGACGCGCCATGCTGCGTAGTTTACTGCTCGTCGCCCGGCGCGATTATGCCGCCTATGTGGGGCGGCGCCGTTTCTGGTTGTCGCTGCTGCTGACTCCGCTGTTGCTTCTCGCCTTCGTGTTCGTGCCGGGGGTACTGGCAAACCTTCAGAGTGCCCGCACCTATACCGTCATCGACCACTCCGGCTGGGTGTGGCCCGCCGTGGCCCGGCGTATCGCCGCCGGAGACTATACCCAGCTTCTGAACCTCGCCGCTGCCGCCGCGCGCACCGGCACCGTGCTGCCGCAACCACTGGCGAGACTAGCCCCGGCGGCCGGGAAGTTGACGGCTCCGCAGCGCCGGGCGCTCGCCACCGCGCTGGCCGCGGGAGGCCCCGCACCCATATCCGGTCCCGCGGCCGGCCTTTGGAGTAAACGCCGGGCCTTTATCGCATGGTATCGCGCGCTCACGACGAAGGCGGCCCGGGCCCTGGATCGCGGCCTGTCCATCGCCCGGTTCCGCTATCTGTCTCCCCCTGGAAAGACGCCGGTCGTACTGAACCAGGCGGTAAACCGAGACAAGCTTTTTGCCTATTTCGTCATTGGAACCAAGCCATTGGCCGGAGATGCCGGTTTCGTGTACGGTTCGCGCAATCTCACCGACACCGCGCTGCGCAACTGGTTCTCCGGCGAAGTCAACGCCGTGGTTCGGGCCCGCAAGGTTCGGGAAACCGGCCTGCCCAAGGCCCGGGCCCGCTGGCTGCAGGTGCCGGTCGTTTTCCACAATCGCCTGATCACCAAGGCCGGAGCCAAGCGGGTATCGGCCGCCGAGCGGGCCGCACAGTGGCTTCCCGTGGGCTATGTCTATCTGCTGTTTATCTCGATTTTTTCGATCAGTCAAATTCTGATGATGTCGACGATGGAGGAGAAATCGAGCCGGATTGCCGAGGTTTTACTGGGCGCGATTACGCCAGGTGAACTCATGTCCGGGAAAGTTCTCGGCAGCCTCCTGGTCGGGTTGACCATGCTCGGCTTCTGGGTGGTGGTGATCTTTCTCGCCCTCGGGTATTTCGGCCCGAGCCTCGGCGGCGCCGGCACGTTTGCCAAGGGGCTGTTGGGTGCCATTTCCCCAACCGGGCTGGGCTGGTTTTTCGCTTACTTCGTACTCGGATATCTGTTCTACGGGGCGCTGCTCGGCGCGATCGGCGCCGCGGTCAGTACCATCCAGGAGGCCCAGCCCTACATGACCCCGGTGACCCTGCTGTTGATGGTGCCGCTTATCCTGATGGTCCCGATCGTCAAGAACCCCACCGCGGAGTACGCCCGGGTGCTTTCCTACATCCCACCGCTGACGCCGTTTGTGATGATGAACCGGATCAACGCCCCACCGCCGCTGATCGATTACATCCTGACCACCTTGCTGCTGGGGGCGAGCGTCGTGGTCTTGCTTTACTTTGCCGGGCGTATCTTCCGGATCGGGTTGCTCAACAGCGGTGCCCCGCCCAAGCTGCGGCAATTGCTCGCCTGGCTGCGCACCCCCGCCCGGCCCGGAACCGATGTCGCCGACTGAGTTCCGGGGCACGGATACTGGAGGATTATGGGACCGGGCGCGCCGGCTGCGTGAGCGGGCCGAGGCCGCGGGCGCATTGCACCCGATCGTGACGGCCCCCCAAGCCGTTACCGCCGAAGAGTTGCAGGCAGTAGTGAGGATCCCGGATCCCGAGCGCCTGCGCCGCGCACCCCGCCCGGTCACCTCGCCCGATCCATTCTTGCCGCCCTATGACCCTGAACTGTATCTCGGCGACATCGCCCCGACCCATGCGGTGTTGCTTAACAAGTATCCGGTCCTCGCCCGCCATCTGCTGCTGGTTACCCGCCGGTGGGTGCCACAGGCGGCCCCTCTCGATGCCGCCGATTTTGCGGCTCTTGCCGCCTTGCTGTGCCGCCGCCCGGCGTTGGGTTTCTGTAATTCCGGTCCCGAGGCCGGGGCCAGCCAACCGCACAAGCATCTCCAGGTTGTGACCCTGCCGCTGGCGCCCTGGGATCCGCCGATTCCCTTTGGGCCCTGGTTCGAGCAGGCCTTGCAGAATGGCCGGAATGCCATCCGGCAATTCACTTTCCGCCATGTGCTTGTCCGACTGCCGCCGCGGGTCCTGGAACGCTCCGACGCGGGGCTGCTGCTGCGGGCCCGCTATTCACGCATGCTTGAACAGCTGCATCTCGGCGCGGATGCGCAGGGACGACTCCCTCCCTACAATCTTCTGGTCACGGTGCGCTGGATGCTGCTGGTCCCGCGGCGGCGTGGAACCTGGGACGGCATTCCCGTGAATGCCCTTGGCTATGCCGGGGCCTTTATTGCCCGCGGACCCGGCCAGCGCGCCCGATTCGCCGTAGCCGACCCGCTGGCGGTGCTGGCCTCGGTCGGAATCCCCACGGGATAGGCGGCAAAAATTTCGGCTCTACGCTGCGAGGGAATGCCGGCCGATGTAGGTAACCTGGAGCCGGCAACCGCTCCGCTCCGCTTGGCGTCCCTCGCTCCGCGGGCATACCCGGCATAATGTATTTGATCTACCCGATCCCGAGGCCGTAGGTTACGCTTGGAGGTAGAGCAATACATTTAATGCCTGGTAAAAAACGAATAGCCGCCAAGTCAAGGGACCCAGCCTGTTGATTTGAGAGCAGTTAAATATGACCGATCCATCGAAGGAAATTTTTGATAACTACCTGCGAAATTACGAGCGACGCGGGAAAGGATATTTCCGTTCTCTCGAAGACGTGCGGGCGCTGCACCTCGACCGTTTGCCACGCTGGATTGCGCGTATCGGCAAAGACGCACCTATTTTGGATGCAGGGTGCGCCACGGGCTATCAGCTCGGACTATTGCACGGTATGGGTTATACCCGGCTTACCGGTGTCGATGTCTCCGCGCAACTCATCGAGACGGCGCGTTCGCTGCTGCCGCCGCAGGTTGCCCTGAAACTGGCGGATATCCGGGAGTTTCTCGGGCAAACACCCGATGGGGCGTATGACGTGATTCTGTTTCATCATGTCATTGAACACATTCCCCGCGAGCACACCATCGGCCTGCTGCGTGAGTTCAGACGTTGTCTGGCGAAAGGCGGATATTTAAGCCTGAAAACGCCTAATGTAGCCTGTTTGCTCGGTGGATACCACGGCTTCGGGGATTTTACTCATGTGGTGCAGTTCAACGAGTTTTCGTTGTTACAGGTGTTGGAGCGGGCGGGGTTCGATGCCGAGCAGGTTGAGTTCGTTCTTCATACTCCGAAATTGTTCTGGTCGTTCCGGCATCCGCTGCGCGCAGTAATGCGCGTATTGAACCGGCTGCGCTGGCGGCTCAATAAGATGGTACATCGCGTGGTTTGTATCCTGCTCGATCTTCGGCCTGCGCCCCGCGTGTCCGAATGGGAACTCGAAGTATTGGCGCGCAAATGATTCGACTATGGCAACGCCTGCGTCTTGTCTGGCGCAAGTTCGAACGTATGGTCGAGTTTCTGGCCTATGGCTTGTTCGATTCGTTGGTATTGTTCGGAGTGTCTAGGGTGCCACGAAACAGCAAGCGCGTCGCCGTGGTGAATCTGAAATTGCTGGGCGATTATTTCCTGTGGCTGCCGTTCGGAAAGGGGCTGGTGGCGCAGTTGCAGGAGCAAGGCGATGAAGTCGTTTTTGTCGGGAATGCGGCTTGGATTGCACTGGTGGAGCAGCATTTCCCCGGCTGCGAGACGGTAGGCGTCGAGTGGAAGCGATTGATTCGCGACTTCCGTTACAGGATGCGCGTGCTGCGCGGCTTGCGGGCTCTGGGTGTATCGCAGGTGTTGCATCCGAGTTATCCGCGCGATGCCATCGTGGAGGATGCCGTGGTGCGCGCCATGGGCGCCCCGGCGCTCGGCTTCGATGCGGGGTTCCCGGATCGCCCGAAGCTCGATATGAGAATCAGCAACCGCCTGTATTCGCGCCTGCTGCCGCCGATACCGGGCGTGCATCAATCCGTTCGCGGCGCCGGTTTCCTGCGCGCGGTGGGCGTGGCGTTCGCTGCCATTGCGCCGGATCTTCCCCGTCCTGATCCGGCCGGGGGCTTGCGCGGACAACGCTATGTCCTGCTGGTGCCGGGTGGGAGCCGGGGGTTCAAATTATGGCCGTGGGAGAAAACGGCTGAAATCGCCCGCAGGACATTGAACCGTGATCCCGGCCTGTTGTGCGTAATGGCCGGGACACCCGCCGAACAAGCCCTGTGTCGCCGCATTGCCGATGCCCTGCCGGAGGGGCGTTGTCTCGATCTCGCCGGGAAAACGGATCCGGCCGGATTCGTCGCCCTGGTCGCCCATGCGCGATGGGTGTTGGGTAATGACTCGGCGGCCGGGCATGTCGCCGTCGTGTATGGCGTGCCTTCCGTCGTGGTACTGGGCGGCGGAAACTTTGGGCGCTGTTACCCCTATCCGGCAAGCGCTCCGGTCAAGCGGCGTCCCGTGTGTGTGTGGAAAAACATGCCGTGTTTCGGTTGTGACTGGGTCTGCCGTTATCGGACATCACCCGACAGGGCCTATCCTTGCATCGAACGGATCGATGTGGAGGCCGTGTGGGGCGCAGTAGTCCGGGTGATGGACGGCGCAATTCCGAAAGCGCCTGTTGCCGATGATCGGGGCGGCGGATCGGGCGTGCTGTTTTCAGGGCCCCCGGCTCCTGGCGATGCGCCAGCCCTCGCGAAGCGCGCGCAAGGGAACGATGCTCCGATAGCGAAAGGCCCGCAGGAGGGCCCGCATCGTGAGGGTGAATAGTCGCGCCGTCATCAGAAGCACGCGATCCCGCGGGGTTCGCGCCAGTTTGCGCGCCAGCGTCCAATGCGCGGCGACCATGTGCGTTTCGTAGAATTCCGATCCCAGTCCGCTGCCGGCGCTGCCTTCGTGAAATACCAGTACTTGTGACACGTGTTCCATTTTTCGTTCGCCCAGTTTCCATCCCAACATCCAGTCTTCGCCATACATGAAGAAATCCTCGTCGAACAATGCCGGACCGGTCCGTTCCGGCGCGATCAGCAGGCAGCAGCCGCTGGCATAGGTAAAACTGCCGGGTAATGGCTTATGGGTTAGCAGGCCGGCGTGGCGCTGGTAGTGGACTGTGCCGATGACGTGGCCGGCATGGTCAATGTCTGGATAGGCGATGACCGCCCGCTCGTGCCGGGTCAGGGCGCCGGCGAGTGCTTCAATGGCACCGTGAAGCAGGCGGGCGTCGTTGTTGATGAGCAGCACCCAGCTTGTGCCGAAGCGCCGGGCGATCCGCTCCATGCCCCGGTTGACGCCGGCGGCGAAGCCGAGATTGGCGGGACTGCGTTCGATGCCGACTCTGGAGTCCTGATTCAGGCTCTCGGACAAGGCGTCGGCGGATGCGCCGCCGTCTCCGGAATTGTCCCAGACGAGCACATGGGCCGCGCCTTCGTCGAGCAGGGAGCGAACGCAGGTGAGCGTGCGGGAGGCGTCACGGTAGTTCAGTGTGAGGCCGATTATAGGCGGGTGCGAGGTCATGCGGAGGGTTTCCGCTTCCCCGGGTTTTTCAGTCCGTCCCGCAAGCCGCTCAGCATGCAGCGCAGTTGAGTCTTGCGCCGGGGGTCGATGAAGGCGTGAACGCCCGCGGTCAGCAGCAACTTGATGATCGCCCAGTTTTTCCAGACGCGCGGAACGTAATCACGGCGCATGAGGAGGACGGCGTTGCGAAACAGATAATAATGGCGCTTGGGCGAGCGCATGGGCCACAGGCGCCATCCGAACAGCCAGATGCGCCGGGTGCCCTCGCCCATGCGGTGCAGGAACCGTGCCTGCGCGATGCCGTAAAGGCCGTAGCCCGCGGCCTGGACACGGAACGCCCATTCCGTGTCCACGTGGTCGATGAACAGGGCCTCTTCCAAGCCGCCGAGTTCCAGGAACAGGGCGATCGGAACCAGGGTGCCGCTGCCGTTGAGATTGGCGCAGGGCACCGGCCGGGTGTCGCCTTGTTCGGGGTACGCGCGCATCCAGCGCCAGCGGGTATGTTGATGAAATCCGTGGCGCAGGCCCGTGGCGGCGTCCACCAGCGAAGGACCGACGCAGCCTGCGGGCGGATCGGCGCCTTCGAGGCGCGCGAAGCCGTTCATCAACGCTTCGAGACTACCCGGCTCCGGTTCGCTGTCCTGATCCAGGAACAGTGCGAGATGGGTTTCAGGCCAGATATGTCGCGCTTCCCGCACGCCCCGGTTGATCGCGGCGGCGAGGCCCAGGTTGCGATCGTTGACGAGCAGGCGGGTGCGCCGGCGTGCCGTGGTGAGCGCGCCAAGCTCTCCGGGAAGGTCGCCGGCAGAGGCGTTATCGACCAGCACCACGGCCGCATCTTTCGGAAGAGCTTCCAGCAGGCGCTTGAGAATGTGCAGATCGGGATCATAAGTGACGATGATGCAGGCGAGCGTTCCCATGTCCTGCGCAAAGCCGGCGGAAGATCGAGCCGGGGGTCGTGCGGGCGGGGCCTTTGCTCTTTTTCCGGCCGGCATTCCTGTTTCTCTCATCTCGGGTGAGATTCATGCCTGGCCAGCGCCGTCCGGAAACGGTCGTTGAAATGCGTCCAGGAGAAATTTTCTGCGAATTGTCGGGCCCGTCGGGCGGCAAGGCGTTTTTCGGCGTTATCGCGGCCCAGGCACTCGATAACGGCTTCGGCGAAGGCACGGTTGTCGCCGGGCGCGATGAGCCGCCCCGATCGGCCGTTGGCCACGGCATCGGGCACGCCGCCGGCGGCGAAGGCGACGGTGGGTAGGCCGTGGGCGGCGGCCTCGATGGCGACCATGCCGAAGCCTTCGTGATCGCCGGGCAGCTCTTGCACGGGGAAGAGGAGCAGGTCGGCGGCGAAGTAGGCGGCGGAGAGTTCGGAGTCGCCGACGTGGTCGAGGAACAGGACCCGATTCCCGAGCCGGTTTTCTTGCAGGGAGTCGAAAACGCGCCGCTTTTCCCCGCTGCGATGCTTGAGAGCCTGGGTGGGTTCGTCGCCGATGACGACGAGCTTCGCATTCGGTAGGCGCGACAGGACGGCGGGCAGAATGCCGCGTACGAATGCGGACAGTCCCTTGCGCGCGGTGATGCGCCCCACGTAGAGCATGAGCGGGGCATCGTCGAGTCGGTGTTTGGCTCGGAAATCGCGACGGCGGGTTTCGGCATCGGTGAGATCGGGCGGCTCGACCCCCGGGGGCAGGATGGCGATCCGGGCGGGGTCGATGCCGATTTTCACGGCCAGGCCGCGGCTGAAGCGGCTATTGACGAACACCCGGTCGCAACGGCGCAGGAAGGGTCGCCAGAGCCGTCGATACAACGGGTGCTCGGCCTCGATGTCGAGGCCGTGGAGGTAGACAACGCAATGCGCGCCGACCAGGCGCGCGGCAAGCCAGGCGAAGGGCGCGGTCAGCCCGCTTCCGGCGAACACGAGGCCGGGGCGCAGTTGCAACGCCCGCCCGATCGTCGCCCATTTGGCGCGGGCCAGAAACCACCACAGCGGTCGTGCGGGTATGCCGGTGGCGGTGACCTTCAGTGGGAGATGCCGGGCGCAACCCGCCGGGCCGATGACGTGGACGCGGTAGTCCGCGCGCAGCGCGTCCACGATATGCCAAACGAGCCGCTCCATGCCGCCGACGAGCGGCGGGAGGTTGCGGGTGACGACGAGGGCGGCGGGAGGGGGGGGATGCCGGGTCATAATGGGACGCGCCGCGCCTTGCCGCCGTTTCCGGACGTTGCACCTGGTCTTGCCGGAGCGAAAGAGGCGAGCGGCACCGTCATCACCGGGAACCCGGCGCCCGGGGACGTTCGCGCAGTGCCGGGCGCCCGTTCCCCAAGGTTACCCCGTCGGGTAATTGTATGGCTGCCCGCAGCGCTACGGAATTGGTTTGCAAGAAGTCCTTCGGGTCGAAGTTGTGGGAATGTTGGGGCCTCGAAGATGGTATCGCGGGGCAGCCGGCCGGCGTGATACCGCCCGCAGCGTGGATTCATGGGTATTGTCTTCATTCGTTGGCCATCAGATGAAATCCACTACCTCATCGAGCGGCTTGCGGAAAATCTTGGGTATTTGTGCCTCCGGTGCCGGGTAACCCGCCACCAGCAGCAGGAACGGGCGCTCGTTGGCCGGCCGATGGAGGATCTCATTAAGAAAGCCCATCGGACTCGGTGTATGTGTCAACGTCGCGAGTCCCGCATAATGCAGTGCCGTAATCAGCATGCCCGTGGCCAGGCCCACGGATTCGGTGGGATAGTAGTGCTTGACTTTGTGTCCATCGAGCAGTTTTCCATATTTCTGCACGAATACGGCAATCAGCCATGGGGCAATCTCCAGGAAGGGCTTGTGCGCATCGGTGCCGAGCGGTGCCAGCGCTTCCAGCCATTCGGGCGAGGCGCGATGCGCGTAAAATTCCTGCTCCTCGGCTTCTGCCGTGGTACGGATGCGCCGTTTGAGAGTCGGATCGGCAACCGCCACGAAATGCCACGGCTGCATGTTGGCGCCGCTGGGCGCGGTCACGGCCGTTGCGATGCAGCGTTCGATCAGTTTACGCGGTACGGGACGGTCCGAGAACTGACGCACGCTGCGGCGCCGTTCCATTACCTCTTGAAAATTCCGCGCGCGTTCCAGCATTTCGGGTAACGGGTATTCCCGGTAAGCGGATAGCGGTACGAATTGGGGCTTACCCATGGAGTCCTCCTGGAGATCGTGTGTCGCTTCAGTCTAAACGAACTAACGATGCGTGCAGTATCATCGAGTCTTCGGCGGCGGCACCCCGATTTTATCTATTCGGGGCGGTAACCCGTAAGGAATTTCGGAAAATTCTCGGACTGTATCCTGGGTTTTCTATCTGCGTTGTAGATCCGGCTGGGGGATCGGCCCCAAGGCGGATGGGTCCATACGGTGGCAAGTAGGAAGGGGACGCCTCAGCGCCGGGCTTCGGCGACGGTGCCGTTGGCGCAAAGCGCCTCGATGGTTTCGGCGCCGAGCCCCAGCCAGTCGTGGAGTACCGTGGCGGTGTGTTCACCGAGCAATGGGGGCGGCAGCGGGTTCACCACGGGACTGCCATTGATCCGCAACGGTGCCCCGATCCGCGGGAGCCGCCCCAGTGCGGGATGGGATACCTCATCCACCAGGCCGCGTGAGCGAATCTGGGGGTCGGCGAAGACCTGCTCCAGCGAGTTGACGGGCCCGGCGGGGATACCCGCCTTGGCGCAGGCGCTGAGCCACTCACGAGCCGGGCGGGTGGCAAGCGCCTCGGTCAGGGTGGGAACCAGCAAGTCGCGATGATGGACCCGTGCAGCGTTGGTTTGGTAACGCGGGTCGGCGGCCAACTCCTTGCGGCCGAGAAGCTCGGCCAGGCGGCGGAATTGTTCGTCGTTGCCGACGGCGAGTACGATGTGGTCGTCCGCGGTGGGGAAGGACTGGTAGGGCACGATATTCGGGTGGGCGCTGCCCATGCGTTCGGGAACCGCGCCGCCGACCAGGTAGTTCATCGCCTGGTTGGCCAGCGTGGCCACTTGGACGTCGAACAGGGAGAGATCGAGATATTGCCCCCGGCCGCTTCGTTGACGCTGATGCAGCGCGGCAAGGATGGCGCTTGAAGCATAGAGCCCGGTAAGGATGTCGGCGACGGCGACGCCGACTTTCACGGGTTCTCCATCCGCGGCCCCCGTGAGGCTCATCAGCCCGCCCATCGCCTGGATGAGCAGGTCATAGCCGGGGCGTTCGGCATAGGGGCCGTCTTGCCCGAAACCGCTGATCGAACAATAGATCAGCTTCGGGTAACGGGTGCCGAGGCGTGCAGCGTCCAGTCCATAGCGAGCCAACGTGCCGGGACGAAAGTTTTCGACCAGGATATCGCTATGTCCGGCGAGGCTTGCTACCAGGCGAGCACCTTCGGGGCGGGAGAAATCGATGGCGACGGAACGTTTGCCGCGGTTTGTGGCGAGATAGTAGGCGGCGGGGCTGGAATCTTGCGCATCGGTTCCGCCGAGATAGGGTGGCCCCCAACGGCGGGTGTCGTCGCCGCGCCCGGGTTGCTCGATCTTGATTACCTCGGCGCCCAAGTCTGCCAGGAGCTGGGTGCACCAGGGGCCGGCCAGTACCCGGGAGAGATCCAGGACACGAAGGCCCTCGAGTGAAGTCATCCTGATTCAGTATGATAAAAATCAAGTATAGCGCCCCTTCGCGTCCACACCCGCCGGCACCAGGGCATATACTCCCCCTGGTCTGCTGCTGAGTGAGGTATGGATGCCGACTGGAATGGCCGGGACATGGCACCGCCGTCCGCGATGCCGTGATGCCGGATCTGGGTGCCTTGGTCCTGGCAGTGGCGACCCGGGTGTTTGATCCCATGCTCAGCCCCAGCCGTCTGGCGGTCCTGCCTTAGCGCAGCCGCTTATCCACTACCGCCCGGGTTATCCGCAACCGATGCACCTTGTTGTGGCTCATCGCGCTAATCCCCGTTTTCATCTCTTTTTCTCGCGCAAAGAAGAGATTACTGTCTGGGATCTCCTTTCAAGTGGGCACAGCCGCTGGGTTCCGGTATAATTTTGCACGGGAAACCCTTTGTTTCCATTCATCTACCGGTCCCTGGGGCTGATTCAGGAGAATGCCGTGGCCGATCATCCTGCCGAACGGCCATTTGTCGTCGGGGAGTGGTTCAATCGCTGGGATCTGATCCTCCTGCCGTTGGTGCTGGGGGTGTTGTTTGTTTTTGCTTGGGCGAGCGGGCACGTGCCGATAACGATATCCGTGCCTCGGGGCGAAAGTATTTCTCTTTCGCCAATCTATCTGCCGCTGTATACACTGAAAACTACACTCAGGATGCTGGTTGCACTCGGTTTTTCCCTTCTGTTCACTTTTATGTATGGCGGGCTTGCCGCCAAGAGTCGGCGTGCCGAACGGGTAATGGTTCCGTTGCTCGACATTTTGCAATCGGTTCCCATTCTGGGATTTTTATCGATTATCGTCGTGTGGGTGGTCAGCCGCATGCCAAACCAGCAATTCGGGCTTGAGATGGCAGCGGTGTTTGCCATTTTCACCTCCCAGGCATGGAATATGACCTTCAGTTATTACCATTCACTCAAACGGTTGCCGAAACCATTGACGCAGGCGGCCAGGGTATTTGGCCTTTCTCGGTGGCAACGGTTCACCAAGCTGGAATTGCCCTACGCAATACCGGGGCTGGTGTGGAACACCATGATGTCGGTATCGGGAGGATGGTTTTTTGTAGTCGCTTCCGAAGCAATCACGGTGTCGGGGCACCAGGTTCTGCTTCCGGGGGTTGGCTCGTACATTGCCGAGGCGATTGCCCAGCGTAACCTTAGGGCGATCGGGTGGGCGATTTTTGCCATGTTTGTCGCCCTGATGCTGTATGACCAGCTCGTTTTCCGCCCGCTGATAGCCTGGGCCGACAAGTTTCGTTCCGAGACTACGGCCGGAGATGAGGAACCGCGGTCATGGATGCTTGACCTGATTCGTCGGAGTCGCTTACCTCGGCGCATTGGGCGGGTGATCAATGAGGTCATCGCGCCCCGGATACGACGCTTCCATCTGCCGCGGCCGCAGCCGCGGTTGAAGTCCATACGGGTCAAACGGGTGGTGCGGATGTCACCGCGCCTGGGCGATGCAGTCTGGGTGGGCCTGTTGGCACTGATTGGGGCGGTCACCATCATTTTTATTGGGCGTTATGTTTTCTCCAGTGTCGGGTTTTTTGAAATCGGGCGGGTATTTCTTCTCGGGTTCTATACCTTGCTGCGGGTGTTGGTGATGACTTTACTTGCCAGCCTTATCTGGTTGCCGGTCGGCATCCGGATCGGTCTCGATTCCCGGCTTACTCACCGCGCTCGTCCCATCGTCCTGTTCCTGTCCGCCTTTCCAGCCAATCTGCTGTTTCCCATCGCGGTATATGTGATTGTCCGCTATGGCCTCAACACCCAGATTTGGCTTTCCCCCCTGATGGTGCTCGGCACCCAATGGTACATACTGTTCAATGTGATTTCCGGGGCCAGCTCCATTTCCAATGACTTGCGCGAGGCCGCTCGCAATATGGGTCTTAGGGGTTGGCGCCTGTGGCGGCGGCTGTACCTTCCGGCCGTGTTACCGGCCTTCGTGACCGGCGCACTGACCGCTGCGGGCGGCGCCTGGAACGCCAGTGTGGTGGCGGAGATCGTCTCTTGGGGTGGGCGTACACTGACGGCGAGTGGGGTGGGTTCTTATATCGCCGAGCAGACCACGGTCGGCAATCTGCCCAGGGTGGTGTTGGGGATTGCCGTGATGAGCCTGTATGTGGTCGTGATGAACCGGATTCTCTGGCGGCCGCTGTACCGCTATTCCGCCGCCCGCACCGAGGAAGGAAGTTGAGGAGAACTCATGTCGGAACTGGTTGAATTAAAGCATGTACGCAAGGAATTTTCCGGTCCGGAGGAACAACCCATCGTTATTCTGGACGATATCAATCTCGAGTTGCATGAGGGCGAGATTGTCGCCCTGCTCGGCAAGTCCGGGTCGGGAAAATCTACGATTCTACGTATCATCGCCGGACTGATCGCGCCTACTGCCGGTGAGGTGCTCTACCGTGGCCGGCCGGTGCGAGGCTCGGCACCTGGAATCAGCATGGTGTTTCAGGATTTTGCCCTGTTCCCCTGGCTTGATGTGCTCGAAAATGTACGCCTGGGCCTCGAGGCGCAAGGTGTCCCGGTGGCCGAGCAGCGGCGCCGGGCCTTAGAAGCCATTGACATGATCGGACTGGACGGGTTCGAATCCGCCTATCCGAAAGAGCTCTCCGGCGGTATGCGGCAACGGGTCGGCTTTGCCCGGGCCTTGGTGGTACGCCCGGACGTTCTGCTCATGGACGAGCCGTTCTCCGCGCTGGATGTCCCGACGGCGGAAACCCTGAGAGACGATTTGCTGGATTTATGGCGGGAGCGCAAGATTCCCACCCGGGCCATTCTCATGGTATCGCACAATATCGAGGAGTCCCTGCTTTTAGTCGATCGCCTGGTGATCCTCGGTAGTGACCCCGGGCGTATCAAGGTGAAGCTGCCGGTGCGCCTGCCGCATCCTCGCAACCGGAACTCCGATGCCTTTCGCGCCTTCGTCGGCCGGGTCTATGACGCCATAACCCGCCCCAGCGAACCCGCAGTGGTCCCCTTGGCCACGGCCACGCTGGAGATCGGCGCCCGCTTACCCAGTGCCAATGTGCAGCAAATGCTGGGCGTGCTGGATGTGGTTAGTGAAGAATCTTCCAGCGATGAGTTGGAACTGTCCGAATTGGCCGATGAGCTGGAAATGGAGATTGATGAAATTTTCCCCCTGGTCGAAGCGCTGGAATTACTCGGATTTGCGCACACCGGCGATGGCAGGATCCGGCTTTCGGAGGCCGGCAAGGCGTTTCTTAAAGCCGATATTCTCGAACGTAAGCCGCTGTTCCGCCATGCGGTGCTCGACCGGGTTCCGATAGTCCGGCATATCTATAAAACCATCTGTGCCGAGGAGGATCACCGGGTCAATGAAGAGCAATTTCTCGCCGCGCTCAACGAATCGTTGTCGGACGAGGAGGCCGAGCGGGTTCTGGAGGTGATCGTTGCCTGGGGGCGTTATGCCGAACTGTTTGCCTACGATTACGACAGCGGCGAATTCAGCCTCGAAAACCCCACCGCGGATAAAGTTTCCGGCTGATTCTTGCAGTAGCCGGATTCCGGTCCGGATCGGGTCTTCGAGCCAGGGTGCCTGCCGGACCGGGGAGCAACCTGCCGCATGGGCGTGATAGCGGGCGGAATATCTCCGGTTCCTCGTTTTGCAGGCCCGCTATGCGCCTCAAAACCAGGAACATCTCGACTCTCCTCTGCCCTGCTCGCTATGCTTGCCTAAGCTTGGCAGGCGTCTGGGGATGAGAGGATGCCTGGTTGCAGATTCACTGGATCCGTGGCCGGGATCAGCGCCCGCGAAAGACGATCCGACCCTTACTGAGGTCGTATGGGGTTAGCTCGACCGTGACCTTATCGCCCGTCAGGATGCGAATGTAGTGTTTGCGCATTCGCCCGGAAATATGGGCAGTGACGACATGGCCATTTTCCAGTTCAACCCGAAACCTGGTATTAGGCAGGGTTTCGGTAACCTTGCCTTCCATTTGGATGCTTTCTTCTTTAGCCATGGTTGATAGATCAATAATAACCAGGGTATTTTGCCGCAAGCGGAGGGTTCAGAGCAAGTCCAAGTTCCAGATGGGTTATGCTTTCGACTTTATGAGAGGGAGGGTCTCCCATGATTCGACGTGTCTTATTGGTCTTGGCAGGGCTGTTTCTTCTTGCCCCTATCCCGGCTTTGGCCACGCCCTGGGTTGCGGTGGGTGTTAGCGCCTGGAACACGGGTGCCAGTGGTACGGTACGCGATACTTCGAGTGCCTTGAATACCAATGTCAACCTGGAGAATGATCTGCATCTGGGACATCACTGGAACGGGGGGTTGCATGTCACCTTTGACGATCCTTTGCCCTTGCTTCCGGATTTGCGTCTGAGCTATGACCGGATTCTCAGCAGCGGGTCGGGGATTACCCGGCAGAGCTTTACCTTTGGGGGTAATGTCTATAACGCCAATGGCCAAATCCAGAGCCAGGCGTTGCTTCGGCAGGGTTCGGTGCTCTTGTTTTGGAATCCGCTGGACGATTCCCTGGTCAACTGGAGGTTCGGGTTCGAGGCCCGCTGGATAAAGCTGAATGTGGCCGCCTCGGGTCAAGGGGTGGCTACGGCACCGGGCGGGGGGACTCAACCCTACCAGGTGAGCGGCTCGGCCGGCGGGGTGGTGTGGTTACCGCTGTTGGATACCGGAGTCACCTTGCATTTACCGGCCGGTTTCGAGATATCGGGTGATGCTGCATTTATTCATGTGGGATCCAGCTATCTGTATGATGCTCGTGCCGGACTCGGCTATTCCTTTGGTCCGGGGCTGAGCGCCTCTGTGGGGTATCGGCGGTTGCGGGTGCATCTGGAGAGTTCCCGCATCAGCCTGAATGGCACGGCCGAATTCAGCGGAGTTTATGCCGGCTTGGGCTGGCATTTCTGAGATTGTCCCGGGGCCGGAAAGTAAAGCCGGCGGTGGAGATGGAATTACTTTGGTAATGGAAAGGGTCCCGCCGGCGCATTCATGGCCCGGCGCAGCCACTCCATGAATGCGGCACGCGGGACCAGTTCGGCCCCCAGGCCGAGAAGGTGCGCGGAAGGAACCTGGCAGTCGATAAGACTCTCGGGAAAGCTCTCGAGTAGGCGGGCAAGTCCAACCAGGGCCACCTTCGAGGCGTCGCTTTCCCGGCTGAACATGGACTCACCAAAAAAAGCCGTACCGATTGAGATTCCGTAGAGCCCTCCCACGAGCACATCCCCGTGCCGAACCTCTATGGAATGGGCCCAGCCGAGGCGGTGCAGGTGCCGGTAGGCCGCGACCATCGCCGGGGTGATCCAGGTGCCCGGTGAGCCTTTTCTCGGTGCGGCACAGGCGTGGATGGTCCCCGCGAAATCTTGATCCACACTCGTTGTGAAGGTTCTTTTTCGAAGGGTTCGACGCAGGCTCCGGGAAAGGCGTAGGCGGCGGGGATTCAGTACCAGGCGTGGATTGGGAGTCCACCACAGGATCGGCTGAGCCTCTTCATACCATGGGAAGATACCCCGGCGATAGGCGGCAAGCAGGCGATCCGGAGACAGGTCGCCGCCGAGGGCAATGAGGCCATTGGGCTCGGTGAGCGCGGCTTCGGTGGGCGGGAAGTCATCGGGCGGGGCATCGCGGGCAATCAAGTAAGGATGCGGCGGCCTGCTCATGGGGCGACCCGATGCACGGGCAGGATCGCCTCGGCGGCCCGCCGGTAACGTTCCACCGCCCGATGTTCGGCTTCGAGATAAGCCCGGACCGCTCGCTCCAATCCGGCATCGCGGAGCCAGTGCGAGGAGTAATGCAGACACGGGGCGAAGCCACGGATTAGTTTATGTTCACCCTGGATCCCGGGGTGGAAGTGGTGTTGCTTGCGGGCAATGGCCCGCTCGATGCCCTGGTAATAGCAGACCTCGAAGTGCAGGCTGTCGATCCATTCGAAGGCTCCCCAGTAGCGGCCGTATAAATTCTCGGAATCTTCCAGAAACAGGGCTCCCGCCAGGACCTCGGTACCGCGATAGGCAAGGCAGGCGACAAAGGCTTCCGGCATTCGCCGGCACAGTTCGGCGAAAAATTCCCGGGTAAGGTAGGGACGCATTCCGTGGGTTCGATAATTGGCCGCATAGAGGCGGTAGGCGGTATTCAGGATTCTGGGGCTGAAATCCCCTCCCTCAATCCAGATGCAGCGTACACCAGCTTCCGCTGTTTTGCGCCGTTCGCGGCGTATTTTCTTGCGCCGCGCCGCGGTCAGGGTTGCCAGCCAATCATCGAAGCATTGGTAGTTTGCGTTAACCCAGCGGAAATGACAGCCGGTACGCGCCAAGTGGCCACAAGAGGCCAATATGGCGGATTCATCCGGGCGGTGGAATAGCCAGTGCAGGGAGGATAACCCGCGCTCGCGGGCATAATCCATCGCTCCTTGGGCCAGGGTGGTTCCGGTGCCGGCCGGTGCCGAGGCACCGAGAAGCAGGCGGTAACCCGGAATCGGGGTGTAGGGAATGGCGATGACAAGTTTCGGATAATATTCGTGGCCGCTCGAACCCAGCGCCTCGGCCCAGTCCCAGTCGAATATAAATTCCCCGCGGGAGTCGGTTTTTTCAAATAACGGTAGCGCGCCCCAAAGCTTGCCGTCGTCTCCGTGAAGGCTCAGGTAGCGGGGTAACCAGCCGGTTCCCGGGCCTACCGAGGCACCGGCCTCGAGGGCGCTGAAAAACTCATGGCGTAGGGGGGCGGAGTGGGTTCCGGCAAGCAGGTTCCACTGGGCGGAATCAATTTCCGCGATCGTGGAATGCAGCCGTAGAGTGGGCATGAGAAAATGATTTCAACCATCTCGATTCAGGGCATCGAGATACTTTTCGGAATCGATCGCGGCCATGCAGCCGTTAGCGGCCGAGGTGATTGCTTGGCGATAGACATGATCCATCACATCTCCGGCGGCGAAAACGCCCTCGATAGAGGTGGCCGTCACATTACCGTGGCTGCCGCCTTGTACTGTGATGTAGCCGTTGCGCATCTCGATCTGGCCGGTGAAAATCGAAGTATTCGGGGTATGACCAATGGCAATGAAAATGCCGCTGAGTTCAATGTCATGGATCCTACCGGGGTTGGTGGTGGCGCGGACACGCACTCCGGTGACTCCATTTCCGTCGCCGAGAACCGCTTCGACGACATGATTCCACAACAGCCGGATTCGGCCTTCGCGTTCGCGCGCGAACAGCCGCTGCTGTAATACCTTCTCGGCCCGCAACTGATCCCGCCGATGAATCAAGGTGACCTCGGAGGCGATATTGGCCAGGTAGAGCGCCTCCTCGACGGCGGTATTGCCGCCGCCCACGACGGCAACTTTCTGGCCTTTGAAAAAAAAGCCGTCACAAGTGGCGCAGGCCGAAACGCCCTTGCCCTTGTAGGCCGACTCGGAGGGCAGGCCGAGATAGCGGGCATCGGCCCCGGTGGCGATGATCAGGGCGTCGCAAGTATAGGTCATGTTATCGCCGACGAGCCGGAAGGGTCGCTGTTTGAGTGACGCAGATTGAATATGGTCGAAGATGATTTCGGCCCCTGCGCGTTCGGCGTGCTGCTGCATCCGGGTCATCAATTCGGGACCTTGCAGGCCTTCGGGACCGCCGGGCCAATTATCGACATCCGTGGTGAGCATCAGCTGCCCGCCCTGGGCCAGCCCGGTCACCAGCACCGGCGAGAGGTTGGCGCGGGCGCCATAGATCGCGGCCGTGTAACCGGCCGGACCCGAGCCAAGGATAAGCAGTCGAACATGTCGTGTCTGGGTCATGATGCCTTCCTGTGCATTTGGTCGATGGGAAGTATTGTGAAAAAAATAGTGTAAAGGATTGCCCGCCATTACGCCTTACCCTAGCCCCGGGCTTGGGTGCATTCGCCGGACGCGCTAAACTCATAAGGATCGAATCGTAACTTCAATATGGCCAAGACGAGAGACAGTTCAAACTCTACCTCCGATGAGCTGCTGATACCGCGGCTCGGCGCGGCGGCACGGGAAGCCGCCTTCTGGCTGAGCACCGCGCTGGCCGTAGTGCTGGCCGTGGCCTTGGCCTCGTTTCATCCGGGCGATCCCAGCTACACCAGCACCGGTATCGGTCCGGTGCATAACCTGATTGGTCCGGCAGGTGCCTGGGCCAGCGATTTCCTGCTGTTCATCCTTGGCGCTACGGCCTATGTACTACCCTTGTTTCTGGGCTATGCCGGGTGGCTGATATTCCATGGCATGGTGCGGCGCAAGGTGCTGGTGCGTAGCCTGCGCATATTCTCCTTGCTGGCGGCGATTATCACTTGCTCGATATTGCTGACCTTGTTGGCGGCGCCGGGTCCGGCCTGGTTTCCGGCCGGTATAGGAGGGGTGCTGGGGGATGCCCTGGCGGTGCCGATTGCCGATGGAGTGGGAGTTGCGGGAGCGGCGTTGTTGCTACTGGCGGTGTTGGCGGCAACGGTAACGCTGGCGACCGGCTTGTCCTGGTTTGCCTTGATGGATCGCTTGGGCGCCCTGGTCTTGCGATTTATCGAGTGGGTGGGGTTGCGCCGCCGGCACCGGCGCGAGCGGCGCCAGGCCAGGGCGGGTCGCACCTCGCGCAGCGTGGCGCTGGAGCGTGAGAGTGCCCGGCGGGCGACCCGGGGCAAACTCCGGGTCGAGCCGGCAATAGCCAAAGTAACGTTAAGCGCCAAGGTCGAACGCGAGCGCCAGCGAAATCTGTTTCCGCTCCCGCCGACTAAAACCGGGGCGCCGGGAACTCCGCCGCTGGCGCTATTGAACCCTCCGCCGCGTTCCGGTCGGGGATATGGCGAGAAGACGCTCGAGGCGATGAGTCGCCAGCTCGAATTAAAGCTGCGGGACTTCGGCATCGAGGTCGAGGTGGTAGCGGTACACGCGGGCCCGGTGATTACCCGTTTCGAGGTTCAGCCGGCACCGGGCGTCAAGGTTAGCCAGATCAGCGGTCTTGCCAAGGATTTAGCCCGTTCCCTCTCGGCGGTCAGCGTGCGGGTGGTCGAGGTCATCCCGGGCAAGAGTGTAGTCGGTATCGAGGTTCCTAACGAAGTCCGTGAACTGGTCACCCTGGGAGAGGTCCTGCGCTCCGATGCCTATGATCGTTCCACATCGAAACTTACCCTGGCGCTCGGCAAGGATATCTCCGGCCGGCCGGTAGTTACCGACTTGGCCCGGATGCCGCATCTTTTGATTGCCGGAACGACGGGTTCGGGCAAATCCGTAGCCTTGAATGCGATGTTACTGAGCCTGTTATATAAGGCCAGCCCCGATGATGTGCGCTTGTTGCTCATCGACCCGAAAATGCTCGAACTCTCGGTCTATGCAGATATTCCCCATCTGCTTACACCGGTAGTGACCGATATGGGTGAGGCGGCTACCGCATTGCGCTGGTGCGTGGTGGAGATGGACCGGCGTTACCGGAGAATCGCGACGCTGAAGGTGCGCAGCCTGGCCAATTACAACCGCAAGCTGCGGGAACTGACCGCCCGGGGGGAAACCGTTCCCGACGATCCACTGTCCGAGACCAATGAGGCCGGAGAACGCGAACCGCTCCGGCCTATGCCGGCCATCGTGGTGGTTATCGACGAGTTGGCCGATCTGATGTTGGTGGTGGGCAAGAAGGTCGAGGAACTGATCGCCCGCCTGGCGCAGAAGGCGAGGGCGGCAGGAATTCACCTCCTGGTGGCTACCCAACGGCCCTCAGTCGATGTGATCACCGGTCTGATCAAGGCTAATATTCCGGCCCGAATCGCCTTTCAGGTATCTTCGCGGGTGGATTCGCGTACCATAATCGATCAGAGCGGCGCCGATTCGCTGCTCGGTACCGGCGACATGCTGTTCCTGCCGCCGGGAACCTCCCTGGTTAATCGGGTCCATGGGGCCTTCGTTGACGATATCGAGGTGCATCGGGTGGTGGCGTGGCTCAAGCAAGCCGGCGAACCCACGTACCTGGAGGAGGTTCTCGAGGCGAACGAGGAGATTTCGAACGGGTTTCCCAAATCTAAAGTAAGCACCGACGCCGAAGACGATCCCCTCTATGATGAAGCGGTACATATCGTTACCGAAACCCGTCGGGCCTCGATCTCCGCGGTCCAGCGCCGGCTACGCATCGGCTATAACCGCGCGGCAAGGTTGATCGAGCAGATGGAGCGGGTCGGTATTGTCGGTTCCTTGCAACCGAACGGTAACCGTGAAGTATTGGCCCCCCCTCCACCGGAGTAATTCATGCAGAAACCTATCTTTCCCACCGCGGTAATCGCGTTGCTGCTCCTGGCGCCATTGGCCCAGGCGGGTAATTCCCGGGCGGCTGCAAGGCTGGATCGCCTGCTTGGCGCAACCCGCAGTCTCACGGCCCGGTTCACGGAAACCGTGGTAAATGCCAATGCCGCGACCGTCAGGCAGGCTTCGGGCTACGTGGCGATTGCCAAGCCGGGCCGGTTTCGCTGGGACTACCGCAAGCCTTACCGGCAGTTGATCGTCGCCGACGGGAAAACCCTGTGGATCTATGATCCGGGGCTCGAACAGGTGACGGTCAAACCCGAGCCCGGTGCGCTGGCCGCCGGGCCAGCGGCGTTGCTCGCCGGGGAGGCGGATATATCAAGGAACTTCAGGGTCAGCCTGCTACCGCGTCACGGCGGGTTGGACTGGTTGCGCCTGGTTCCGCGGTCGAAAAATGCCGACTATACGGCAATCGAACTTGGTCTTGCGGCCCATGATGAAATTCGGGTGATGCGGCTCGTGTCACGCCTGGGCCAGACCACACGGATAAAATTCAGCGATGTCCGGCGTAATCCGGCCATTCCCGTGGCACAATTTCGCTTCGTGCCGCCCGCGGGAGTCGATGTGGTGCGCGACACTTCACCGCCGGGGCCGAGCACCGGCGGGTCGTGATGGATCATCCCCGGGCGCCGCTTGCCGAGCGGATGCGCCCGCGGTGCCTGGATGAGGTGGTCGGCCAACCGGCCCTGGTGGGTCCCGGCGGCAGTCTTAGCCGGATTTTGAACGGTGGCCACCTGCCGTCCATTCTCTTTTGGGGACCGCCGGGCAGCGGTAAGACCACCCTGGCCCGGGTGCTTGCCGGGGAAGTGAAGGCACGATTTGTGGCTCGATCCGCGGTGGCCATTGGGGTGAGTGAGGTCAAGCGCATTATTGCCGAGGCCGATCGGGAGCGGGAGTCGGGGCACCCGACCGTATTTTTTCTCGATGAAATTCACCGCTTCAACAAGGCACAGCAGGATGCGCTGTTGCCGTATGTCGAACGGGGTACGGTAACCCTGATCGGGGCAACCACGGAAAACCCTTCCTTCGAGGTTCGGCGGGCGCTGTTATCACGTTGCCGCTTGTTACGCCTCGCCCAGCTCGATGAGCCTGCGTTGGTAACCATCCTCCGTCGGGCACTGGTTGATCCCGATCGGGGACTCGGTCTGGACGAGCACGCCTTGCCGGAAGAGTGGATCGGTGACATCGCGGCCGCCTCGGGTGGCGATGCGCGCCGCGGGCTCAACTTGCTCGAAAGCATTGCCGCCGCCCAGTGCGAACGGCCCCTGGAGCCGGGTGAGTTTCGCGCCCTGCTCGGGGAATGCATTGCCGCATTCGATCAGGGGGGGGATCTGTTCTATGACCAGATTTCAGCACTGCACAAGTCCGTTCGCGGTTCGGCACCGGATGCGGCGCTCTACTGGTTTGCGCGCATGCTCGCGGGGGGTGTCGAACCGCTCTATATCGCCCGCCGGCTGGTCCGGATGGCGAGCGAGGACGTGGGACTCGCCGATCCGCGCGCCCTCGGAATCGCGCTCGATGGCTGGCAGGTTTACGAACGGCTCGGAAGCCCCGAGGGCGATCTGGCACTTGCCGAGGTCGTGGTGTATCTGGCCGCCGCTCCCAAGAGCAATGCCATCTACCTTGCCTTGCGTGCCGCGGTGCAGGACAGCCGCAAGTGGGGTTCCGCCGAAGTACCGCTGCATTTGAGGAATGCACCGACGGAACTGATGCGTAAACTGGGCCACGGGGCCCGTTACCGCTACCCGCACGACGAGCCCGAGGCTTATGCCGTGGGCGAACATTATTTTCCGCAGGAGATGCCCGACCGCCGCTACTATCGGCCCACCGAGCGGGGGATCGAAAAACGGATTGCCGAGCGGCTGCGACACCTCGCCGAGCTGAACCGGGGCGGGCGCTGAGCCTCGCCGCGGCCCTTGAGCACCTTGGCCGGTAGTTATACCTGTTGTTTATCGAGAAACGGATAGTCCGTATAGCCGTGTTCATCGCCACCATAGAAGGTGGCCCGATCCGCCTCGTTGAGTGGCGCATTCCGCTTGAACCGCTCGACCAGGTCCGGGTTGGCGATAAAGGGTATGCCGAATGCCACCAGGTCGGCGCGGTGTTCGCAAATGGCGGCCTGGGCGGATTGTCTGGTGTAGCCGTTGTTGGCCAGGTACAGGCCGCCGAAACGATCGCTGAACTGGCGGTAATCCAAGCGGTGCTTACCGTGCTGCAGCATGACTCCTTCCAGTATGTGCAGGTAAGCCAGGCCGTACTTGCCGAGTTTTTCGCAGGCGGTATTGAAGGTGGCTTGGGGATTCGAATCGGCGATGTCGTTGAAGGTGTTTTCCGGCGACAGGCGGACACCGATATTACCCGGTGCCCAGGCTGTGACGACGGCCTCGACCACTTCGATTAGGAAACGGGTACGGTTTTCGATCGAACCCCCATAGTGGTCGTCGCGGTGATTGGTTTTATCACGCAGAAATTGATCGATCAGGTAGCCATTGGCGGCGTGAATTTCGGCACCGTCAAAGCCGGCTGCCTGTGCATTCCTGGCCGCCTGGCGATACTGTTCGATGATGGACTGGATTTCATTTAGCTCAAGAGCGTGGGGCGTTACGAAAGGTTGCATGCCTTGGTAAGTTACCGTCTCACCGGCGGGTTGAATGGCCGAGGGCGCCACGGGCAGGGCACCGTTCGGCTGTAGCGAGGGGTGCGAAATGCGCCCCACATGCCATAGCTGGATAAAAACCCGGCCGCCGGCGGCATGGATCGAATCGACCACCTTGCGCCAGCCGGCAATTTGCGCCTCGCTGTAGATCCCCGGGGTATTGGGATAGCCGACACCTTGGGAGGAGATCTGCGAACCTTCGGTGATGATCAGGCCGGCGCCGGCCCGCTGCGTGTAATATTTTCTGATGAGTTCACCGGCGACATTACCTTTTTCCGCGCGGTTGCGGGTCATGGGGGCCATGACGATACGGTTTTTCAGGGGAACATTGCCCAGTTGGATGGATGAAAAAAGAGAAATTTGACTGTTCATAAACTTTGCTCTTAGGTTAACCAATCATCCTGAAATCCGGAGAAAATCCTAGGTTTATCCCGGCCCATAAAACTATTTTAGAGGATCCGCCAGGGTAGGCGTAACCTCCTCGACCCGAGGTGAAACACGGAGGATATTATGCGCCCGTACGGGGGTATCGGCATATCAGGCGTTCGTTATGAAGGCGATACCCGGGATGGAGCTCAGCCGCCGCCTTTTGCGTTACCCGACCACAAAGTAGCCTAAAGCGGCGGTTCGCGGAGTCGCCGGATCCGGGCGGGATGTTCAGGGTTTATATGTGTCGGAATACCAGGGGCAAGATTTCGTAGGCGGTCGCAACCAGAAGGCTTGTTTGGGCGGCGAGCAGCAAAGATCCCGATAACCGGTGTCCTAACTCCTGAAATGTATTAATCCGAGACCGGTAATGCCATAACAGGGCGAAAAGCACAAATGCACCCGGGATGAGCGTGAGCGGGCCGAGCAGGTATGCGCCCATCCAGAAAATGGCACCGGCGATGCCGACGGTGCCGATAATGATGATCAGTTCCTGCTTGAATTCAGAGTCTGATTTCATAGTAGCTGCCGTTACTTTATTTCCCTCCGGGCGGACCGGGTGATTTAGTATCCGGCAGGGAGCCCCGCGGCTCAATCCCGTTGAATCGCTTTCCCGGATTGCTTGTCTCCATGGTCTTATTCATGCAAGATCGGTACCGTCTTGTCTCGATTCGACCTCGGGATAATAGGAGGTTCATTTTATGATCTTTTCTGCAGCGCGTAGGCTTCTTCGATGGCCACGGACACGGATGCAAATTCAATCTGTCCGGTGTTCCTGATCTCATTGGCGATGGTCAGGAAGTGCTGGATAGGGATCGCTTTTTTGGCTACCCAGTTTTCGACTTGTTGGATGGCATCCTCTTTTACATCGGTTCCGGTTAGGGTATCGATGGTGAGCCTGCGCTGTTGAGCATAAAGTCTTTCCCGCAAGGTGGCACGAGACAAGGTCTTCCAGTGATCATCGGTCGGAAGCGACTGGATCTGTTCTTTGAGCCAATCAAGCCCAAGAACAGAGCCCAGGTGGAAATAGGCCTTGGCCGCGTCTCTAATTCCTTTTCCGGTTTTCTCGGCAACCATGTGAATATCGAAAACCGTGTACAGGGCGGGAATGGCGGCGGCAAGTTGCTGAATTTCCTTGGGGATGATCTCGTCCGCGTAGGTGGCGCATGTTTTTTGGTACTGTTCTTGTAATCTTGGAGGAAGAATATCCGGTAGGAGAGTCAGTAACTCCCTGGTAGCGGGTTTGAATTTTTTTACTGTCTCCAGGATGTCGGCATTTCCATACCCGTGTTCAATCAGCCAGCGGGTTGCATAACGTACCAGGTGATCTGAAAGGGTGATTAGGTTGACTTGGACTTTAGAGTGAGAATGGATGGGAAGCGCCTCTAATCCGCACCAGAAGTCCAGCATATTCAGGGAATCGCGTGCAATTGTATAGGCACGGGCCACGGAACTGATGCTTGCGCCGGTGGTTTCCTGGATCCAGAACGGGAAATTGAATCCCATGCGGTTGATCATGCTGTTGGTGATGGCCGTACCGATAATGGCATTGCGCAGAGGATGCTCGGTATTGCGTTTGAGAAACCGGGGCCGCAACAATTCCGGAAAGTAATCTATCAGCTCCCGGCTCAGGTATTCGTCTTTAGCTAATTCGTTTAGATCCAGCGAATTTTTAACCGTTATTTTCGCATAAGCCAGCAATACCGCCAGCTCGGGCCGGGTAAAACCCTGTTTGCTGGCGCGGCGCTCGATGATTTCGTCTTCACTGGGAAGGTATTCCAGTTTTCTGTCCAGTGTCCCCTTTTGTTCCAGGGTACGTAGTAGATGTGCATGTTCGTTGATCTGATTCTGCGATTGGGCTTCTGCGACGGACAATGCCAAGGCTTTCAGGTAGTTGTCTCGGAGCACACTCTTGGTTACCTGCGGGGTCATTTCGAAGAGTAGCTTGCGCCGTTCGGACTCCCGGAGTTTTCCGCGCAGTTTGAGTTGGTTCAGGAAGATTTTGATATTGACTTCATGGTCGGAGCAGTCAACACCGGCGGAGTTGTCTATGAAGTCGGTGGTAACGTGGCCGCCATGCAGGGCATATTCGATACGGCCTAATTGAGTAATACCGAGATTTCCGCCTTCGATTACAACCTTGCAGCGGAGGTCTTTGCCGTTGATGCGAACGGCATCATTGGTCCTGTCGCCAACGTCAAGATGACTTTCGGACGTGGCCTTGACATAGGTACCAATGCCTCCGTTCCAAAACAGGTCGACAGGTGCCTGGAGTATTTCGTGAATGAGTTCCTGCGGCCGGTATTTGGACTTGGTCAAGCTTAACGATTTTCTTGCCTGTTTGCTTACTTGTATGTATTTTGCCGATCTCGGGTAGATCCCGCCCCCTTCGGATAGGAGTTTTCGGTCATAATCCGACCAACTGGATCTTTCCAGGTGGAACAGGCGCTCGCGTTCCCTGTAGCTCAGCTCCGTATCCGGGTTTGGATCAATGAATATATGGCGGTGATCAAATGCAGCCTTGAGTTGGATCGTCCGGGACTGGAGCATACCGTTGCCGAACACATCCCCCGACATGTCGCCGATACCTATGACGGATATTTTGTCGGCTTCAGGATCTATTCCGAACTCTCCGAATAGGCGCCTGGCCGACGTCCAGGCGCCTTTCGCGGTAATGGCCAATTGTTTGTGGTCATATCCCACGGAGCCGCCCGAGGCAAAGGCGTCACCTAGCCAGAAGCCGTAGTCCGCGGCAATTTCATTAGCAAGATCGGAAAAACTTGCCGTGCCCTTGTCCGCCGCGACTACCAGATAAGGATCATCTTCATCATAGCGAATGACTTGGTCGGGGTGGATGATCTTGTCATCGATGATGTTGTCGCTGATGTCCAGCAGGCCCCGGATAAAATCCCGGTAGCAGTGTTTTACCTCGGTGAGTATGGCGTCTCTGTCACCATTCGCGGGGAGACATTTGGCGATGAATCCTCCTTTGGCTCCGACCGGAACGATCATCGTGTTCTTGACCGTCTGGGCTTTCATTAGGCCTAGGACTTCGGTCCGGTAATCCGCTTTTCTGTCTGACCAGCGCAATCCTCCACGGGCGATTTTGCCGCCCCGTAAATGGATCCCTTCCACGTGGGGAGCGTAAACGAATATCTCGTATAGGGGTTTGGGTAGAGGCAATTCCGGGATCTGTCCCGAATCGAGCTTGAACGACAGGTAGGGATTGTATTTGCCGCGATGGCTGCGCATAAAATAATTAGTACGCAGGGTGGCACGTATAAAGCCTACGAGTGCGCGCAGAATACGGTCTTCGTCCTGTCCGGATAATTGATCCAGCTTCCGATCCAGTGCCTGGTTGATATTCTTTACCTTTTCTTCCCGTCTCGGTGCGGTGACTGATGGATCGAAGCAGGCCTCGAAGAGTTCAAACGCAAGACGAGAAACAACCGGATTCTCACTGAGGATCTGTTCCACATAGCGTTCTCCGAAAGGCATTCCCGTCTGTAGCAGATATTTTTCGTAGGCACGAATAACCCAGATCTGTCTCCAGTCCATTCCTGCATCAAGGATCAGGTTGTTAAGGCCGTCGTTTTCGGCATCTCCCCGCCAGATGGCAAGGAAGGCCTCACGGAAGCGTTGTGAATCATTTTCCACCCGGGTGGGAGTGGCGACTCGGGTGAGCACTTCGAAATCGTGAATCCAGTATACGGATGCATCTTTGAGTTCAATTTGGTAGGGTCGCTCAGCTATCACCCTCATGCCCATGTTTTCCATCAGGGGCAAGGCATCGGAAATGATAATGGGTTGTTCCCGGCTGAATATTTTTATATGAAAAACATTTTCCGGGTTATTGCCGGATCTATACAGGCTGATGTCGAATGGGTTCGATTCGCTCAGGCGTTCCAGGTAGTGAATGTCATGAGGCGCTTTATCCGGAGTTACGTCATCCTGGTAGGCTACAGGAATAAATTTCCCCCAGGTATTGAAGACTTCAATGCCGCGTCTCTCTCCATGGCGTTTGATCAATGAGACGCGCAACGTGTCGGTCCAGGTTCTGGTGGCTTCGGCAAGTTCGCGTTCCAGTTTCTTGTGGCCTATACGTGAATGTTGCCAGGGCCGGGTATGAAGGATCATGTGGATCCTGGCCAGGATAGATTCGTCCATGTGGACAAATGTTTCTATTTCCCTTGCTTTTAACGCTTCTCCCAATATGGACTGCATGCGTTCTCGTACCCCCGAGTTATAGCGATCCCGGGGGACGTATATCAGGCAGGAATAAAATCGCCCAAAGGCATCATGGCGGATGAATAATCTGACCTGTGGTCTTTCCTGCATTTGCAGGATTCCCGTGGTGATGTTGAAAAGTTCTTGTTCGCTAGCCTGAAAAAGCTCATCTCGAGGGAGTGTTTGCAGTACTTGTGCCGCGGATTTACCGGCATGGCCGGAGGGATCGTATCCAATGCGTTCGAGTACGTTGTAAATTTTTCTTCTGACTATGGGGATTTCCAGGGGGCTGTGGATATATACGGGTGAAGTGAAAAGCCCGAGAAAGCGGTATTCGCCACAGATCCGGCCTTGTTGGTTATATCGTTTGATCCCGATATAGTCCAGATAAGCGGAGCGGTGTACGGTCGAACGCGAATTGGCCTTGGTGATGATGGCGAATTCCTCGGCCAAGGCGCGTTTGCGCAGTGCGCTGGGGAGTAAGAGCGGCTTGCTCTCTTTACTGCTTCCGTGTAGGATCCCCAGTCCGGTATCCGGAACTTGCACCAGCGCGAGTTTTTGCCCTTGGGGTTCCAATCGATATTCACGGTAGCCGAGGAAAGTGAAGTTATTGTCGACCAGCCAGTTTAAAAACTGGCGCCCTTCCTCTACTTCATCCGGATCCAGAGGCAGTGTCCCCGGCAACAGCCTGGAAGCTATGGATGCGGCCTTGTCACGCATCAATCTCCAGTCATCCACTGCCGCCATTACGTCACGGAACGTGTTGTTGAGATCGCGTGTCAATTTTTCCAGCTGATTCGGATCGGTGACCTTGCTGATCTCGATGCTAATGAACGATTCGTTCAGATTGTTGCTGGATTTTCCCTGAGTGTGAACCTTGAGCAGGATGCCATGGGAGTCTCTCTTCAGCCGCAGTACCGGGTAAATGGTCTGGTGGATGGTGAGATGGCGCCGTTGAATGCACAGGGAAGCCGAATCCACTAAAAAAGGAACATCCATCGACACGGTTTGAATAATGGTGTGAGTGCTGCGCCATCCGTCTCTGGCTAGGGTCGGATTGAATATCCTGAGGACGAAGCGCTGATTGCCACGGGTATTGCCAAGCTGGAAGTGGGCCAGGGCCGAAGCGGCGAGAGTCTCCGGATCATGCTCGCGTAAATCCTCGGGGCTCACGCCGTCGTAGTATAGGCGGACGAAGTTATCTATGATCGCGCTTAAATCGGGGGCCTTGACTTTTGCCGCAGCGATAATTCGGGAAATGAGGGCGTCTTGCGAGGTCCTTTTCGTGACGGAGACCATGGATAACTTCTGCCGGAGATGAATGTCGAATATTCTAACTCTGGATCAGTATGAAATGCCGAGTATGAAGCGGCTTTCCCAGGTACAGGCCGTATAATTTTCCGGTATCCCGATTGCGTGGCTGGAAGGCGGGCGGTGGGTTTCGGCGCAAGCGCCCGCGGGGCGGTGCAAATCCCGCCTTCCGTTAGGCTGAAGGCTTAGTCAGGCTTTTCAAGATCCTCGATGACGGCGGCCAGGAAGCGACAAGCCTCTCCGCCGGTTGCGCAGCGGTGATCGAAACTCAGCGACAGGGGGATGCGCCGGTGAGCCTCGAAGCCTCCCAGCACCGGCACCACGTCGTGCCGAATTCCGCCGGTACCCAGGATCGCTACCTGGGGCGGTACGATGACCGGAGTCGCGTATCGGCCCGCCATCATTCCGAAATTTGACAGGGTGATCGTCGGGTTGAGCATTTCCTGCGGACTGACCGTGCGTTCCCGCGTGGCTTGTTTTATGCGGTTTAGCTCATGCCGCAGAATTTCATCCTTGAGTGTTTCGACATTACGGATGACCGGAACGATGAGACCATCCGGGGTGTCGATAGCCAGGGCCAGGTCGATGTGCTCGTGCAGGGTGCGGGTCATGGATTTGCCGTCGAACCAGGCATTGAGTTCCGGCGCCTGCCGGCAACCCGCGACCAATGCCCGGATGAGTCGGCCCGTAATATCCTGTCGGGGTGCCCACAGATGAATGTCGGCATCATCGAACAGGCTGGTCGGCATGACGGCATCCCGGGAGGCGGTCATGGCGAGTGCCATGGCCCGCCGGGGGCCCTTCAAGAGGGTCGCCCGAGCCGGTTCCACCGCCCGCGGCGATGCGCCCGGGCGCGAGGGAGCGGCCGGGGTCGGGCGGGGTCGGGCGGCATGACGTTCGACATCGCTGGGAGTGATCTGTCCGCGGTGTCCGCTGGGCTTAACCGCTTGCAGCTCGATACCAAGCGCCTTGGCCCGGGCCCGGGCTGCCGGCGCCGCCTTGGGACGCGCATTGTTACCCCGCTGAGCCTTGCGGATGATAAATCCGGATTCTATTTCTTCTTCATCCGTGGGCATGGTACCGACAACGGTACTGCTATCCTTGCGCGGGGATTGCGCTGTTGTAACAGTCTTCGTGGAGGCTGAGCCCGGCGTATCTTTCCTCGTTTCAGAGGCATTTCCAGCGGCAAGCTCGAAATCCACCAAGGGCTTGTGGACCTCTACCACATCCCCCTCCGCGGCGTGGAGTTCAATGATTCGGCCGCTGTAAGGGGATGGCACGTCGACGACGGCCTTGGCCGTTTCAACCGAGACCAGCGGGGCATCCGCCTCGATGACGTCCCCCTGGGCGACGTGCCAGGTGACGATTTCCGCTTCGGCGAGTCCTTCGCCCAGATCAGGAAGATTAAAGGTTTTCATCGCTCGGCCTCCAGGGTGCGCAAAACGGCTTTTTGAATGCGGTTGACGCTCGGCAGGTAGTTGTTTTCCAGCTTGGATAGGGGCATGATCACGTCATAGCCGCTGACCCGTTCGATCGGGGCCACGAGGGAGTACAGTGCCTTTTCCGCGACTGCTGCGGCTATTTCCGCGCCGACTCCGCAACTGCGGGGCTCCTCGGCGATGATAACGAGTCGAGCGGTTCGTTCTACCGATTCCACCAGGGTTTCCAGGTCGAGCGGTTTGACGGTGGCCAGGTCGATGACTTCGCATTCGATACCCTGCGCGGCAAGCTGGGTTGCCGCCTTAAGCGTTTCGTTTATCATCGCTCCCCAGGAAGCCAGTGTCACGTCGGTGCCTTCCCGCAGCACGAAACAGGTATCTAGCGGGAGCGCTTGTCCATTATCGGGCACTTCCTGTTTGGTAATACGATAAATGCGCTTGGGCTCGAGAAATACCACCGGATCGGGGTCGCGCATGGCGGCGAGCAACAGGCCATAGGCTCGCTGTGGCGAGGAGGGGATAACGACCCGGAGGCCGGGGACATGCGCGTACAACGCCTCCATGCTTTCGGAATGCAGCTCGGGGGCGTGGATGCCACCACCGTAGGGGGCGCGAAGCACCATTGGGCAGGACAACCGCCCACGGGTCCGGTTGCGCATGCGTGAGGCGTGGCTGACCAGTTGATCGACCGCCGGGTACATGAAGCCGCTGAATTGTATCTCCCCGACAGGCTTCATGCCCTGGGCGGAAAGACCGACGCAGAGCCCCGCGATCATGGCCTCGGCCAGGGGGGTATCGAAAACCCGGTTGGCGCCGAAGCGTTTTTGCAATCCGTCGGTGGCGCGAAATACCCCCCCATTGGCACCGACATCTTCGCCGAATACCAGTATCGAATCGTCGTGTTCGAGTTCCCAGGACAGTGCTTGGGTCACGGCCTCCAAAAGGGTGATTTTACTCATCGGCGGCATTCTCCTCGATAGCTGTTTTACGTTGTTCGCGCAGGGCATCCGGGAGTTCGGCATACATGTAGTCGAACATATCGGTGATCGCCGGAGCCGGGCTGTTGAGGTAGGTTTTAACCGCCGCCTCAATGATTTTTTTATTCTCCGCCATGAGGGACTGTTCTTTTTCATCGTCCCAGACCCCGAGCGATTCGAGGTATTTGCGAGTCCGCTCCAAGGGCTCGATCATTTTCGCCTTGTTAACCTCATCCTCACTCCGGTAACGCCGGGCATCATCGGCCGTGGTGTGGTCGGAGAGCCGATAGGTCAGGGCCTCGACCAGGGTCGGACCTTTCCCTTGGCGTGCCTGTTGCAGGGCTTCGCCCACAACCTTGCGTACGGCGATAATGTCGTTACCGTCCAATTGTACCCCGGGGATTCCGGCGGCGAATGCTTTCTGGGCCAGGGTTGCGGCGCGAGTCTGCGCCGATCGCGGCACGGAGATGGCCCATTGGTTGTTCACGACTACGAATACGATGGGTAGCCGGCGTACCCCGGCGATATTCATGGCCTCGTAAAAGGCGCCCTCGGAGGTTCCCCCATCGCCGAGCATGGCGACCACGGCACGTTTTTCCTCGCGGGTCTGGAATGCGAGAGCCGCCCCGGCCCCGTAAAGCGTCTGGGTTGCGATGGGAACGCACCAGGCAAAATCGTGAGGGGGGCCGGAGAAATTACTGCCCTGTTCGTTCCCGCCCCAATAAAGCAATACCTCTTCGGGTTTGACCCCACGCCAGAACTGGGCCCCGTATTCACGATAGGAGGGAGCCAGTACATCCGCCTCGATCATGGCGGCGCCGACCCCGACGTGGGCGGCCTCGTGGCCGAGGCAGGAGGCGTAGGTGCCCAGTTTTCCCGTCCGTTGCAGGGCAATCGCCCGGCTGTCAAAGGTCCGGGTCAGGGTCATGACGCGGTACATGCGCAACATCTCTTCCGGATCGCGGGCAAAGGCCGGAAGGCGCTTGGTGAGTACCTGGCCCGCGGGATCCAGGATTTGTTCGAAGCCGATCTCAAACCGGGCCTTGGTTTTCACGGTATCTCCTCTTTATAAGACAAAAAAATAGGAAGGTGAAGTCTTTAAATTGATCGTAATTATAGCCAAGACCTGTACTCAGGCGCAGAATCCAGATGATCTCGCGGCCGGGCGATACCCGGTTTTTATCCTTTCGGATCAACCCTGATGGCGCCGCAGCCGGGACTGTTGCCGGACCCAGTCGCGTTTTTTGAGTACTTGACGCTTGTCGTACTGTTTCCGCCCCCGGGCGAGGCCCAGTTCCAGCTTGGCGAGTCCATGTTTCCAGTACAGCCGCAGCGGGACCAAGGTATATCCTTTTCTCTCGACCGCCCCCCTGAGGCGGTTGATTTCCGTGGATTTGAGAAGCAGTTTTCGGGTTCGATCGGGCTCGGGAACCACATGGGTGGAGGCGCTTAGGAGCGGGTTGATCCGGGATCCCAACAGCCAGATTTCGTTGCCGCGAATCAATGCATAAGACTCGCCGATATTAGCCTGTCCGGCGCGCAGGGCCTTTACCTCCCACCCCAGCAGGACAAGGCCGCACTCATGGCGTTCTTCAATGTTGTATTCATGGCGCGCCTTGCGGTTGAGCGCGATCGTTGCCTGGCCGGTGGTTTTCATGGGTACATTGTAAACGGGCTTCATGCTAAAATAATTCGGTTGCCCGCGAGTGGGTGGCCCAGCCCATTTTCGAACCCGATTAAGATCTTGCGTGAAGTTCATCGTTCGGCGTTAATTCCTTATACCGTCGAGGACATGTATAAGCTGGTTAACGATGTGGAAGCCTATCCACGTTTCTTGCCTTGGTGCCGTTCAGCCGCGGTAGAAAGGGTGAATACGCATGAGTTGGTCGCCTGCATAGAAATAAATCGTGCGGGGTTGCATCGGCAGTTTGCCACGCGCAATCTTCTTGAACCGCCCCGGGTCATACACATGCAGTTGGAATCGGGGCCATTCCGCACGCTGGAAGGGGCATGGAATTTTCAGCCTCTGAACCGAATGGGTTCCCGGGTATCACTGGACCTGGTTTTTGCTTTTTCTTCCCGTCTTCTAGATGCGGTATTTGCCCCTATCTTTAGCGAGGCAATGAATTCCTTGGTGGACGCGTTTGTTGCCGAGGCTCGCAAAACTCATGGCCATGGCCAATCCGCCTAAGATTACAGTGGAGGTCGCGCCGCATCCTTCCCGGTTTTCCGGACCGGTTGCGCTCAAGATAGATTCCGGCACCCGGCTTGTCGATTTGCTCGACAGGCTGAATATTCCCCGCGAGCCTGCGCTATGTGTTGGGATATGGGGCCGGACGGTGGATCTTAACCGGGTACTCGAGCAGGGCGACCGGGTCGAGTTTTACCGCCCCTTGGCCGTCGATCCGAAAGTTGCGCGGCGCGAGAAACTCAACTCGGGGCGTCGGCGGGCGGAGCCGAAGTCGTGAAACGAGTGACTTTGCCATTCTTGAAATAGACGGTCAGGCGGTAGATCTTGGCTTTGGTTTTGGCCCCCGGTTTAGCGTAATAGACATAATGCCACGCATCGGAATGGAAGGGGTCCGCGAGCATGGGTTGCCCGAAAAGGTAACGCACCTGGTCTTGGGTCATGCCGACCTTGAGACTCTGTACCTGGCTGGATTTCAGGTAATTTCCTTGGGTGACCGGGGGGATGTAGACGCAGCCGCCGAGGGTTATGAGGAGGGTGGCAAAAAGCAGGGAACGGGACATCGGTCTGTATACGGGTTGCAAGGTGGTCCATAATACCCGTGAAAGACATCCGGGGCCAATGCCCCTCCTGAAAATATGGATAGAGACAAGGAGCTGCGCGAAGTAGGCTTAAGGGTAACCGTGCCACGCTTGAAGATACTGCGGGTGCTGGAGGCTGGTGCCCGCCGCCATTTTTGTGCCGAAGATATTTATCGGGCGTTACTCGATGAGGGTGAAGAAATCAACCTGGCAACCGTGTACCGGGTATTGACCCAGTTCGAGGCCGCCGGCTTGGTGACGCGGCATAAATTCGCGGGTACGCATTCGAGTTTTGAGATCGATTCCGGGCAGCACCACGATCATATCGTTTGCGTTCGCTGTGGACGGGTCGATGAGTTCGTGGATAAAACCATCGAGGCGCGACAGGAAGAGATTGCCCGCCGGATAGGGTACGAGATCACCGATCACGCCCTGTATCTTTACGGTATTTGCGCTAAATGCCGTGTGGAGGGAGAACAGGAGAGGATCGAGACCGCTCCGGGTTGAGCGGTTGAATCCGTCCGTATTTATCGGGGAGGGGGCTGGATAAGCGCGCGCGCGTGGCGGCGGGCGCTCTCGGTTACTCGCAGGCCTCCCAGCATGGCGGCGATGGCCTCTACTCGTAGGGCTTCGTCCAAGGGTTCTATCGTCGCCGAGCTGCTCGTGGCGGTAGTAAGCTTGCGGACTTCGAAATGGTGGTTGGCCAAGGCGGCTACCTGGGGTAGATGGGTGACGCATAGAATCTGGCGATGTCCGGCCAACGCCTTCAGGCAACGACCCACCAGATCCGCTACCCGGCCACCGATACCCGCGTCCACTTCATCGAATACCATCACCGGGGTTCCACTGGAGGGATCTCCCAGCACTTCGACGGCGAGCGCGATGCGTGACAGTTCGCCGCCCGAGGCGATCCGGGCAATCGGCCCCGGGCGCTGATCCGGATTGGTGGTCACCAGAAAATTCACCCGCTCACGCCCACCCGGGGGATAGGACTCGGTGGAGACGGATTCCAGGTGGATGGAGAACTCGGCCTGGGGCATACCCAGTTCCCGCATGGTCTGGGTGACCTGAGTGGAGAACTCAACCGTGGCCCGGCGCCTTTTTGACGATAATTCCGTGGCTAGTTTCTCGTATTCGCTGCGGCAGGCATGCAAGTTGTCGGCCAGCTTGGCCAGGTGTTGGTCTCCGGTTTCAAGTGCATCGTTTTCCCGGGTCAAGCGTTGTTTCAAGGCAGCCAGGGAAGCGGGGTCCACCGCATGTTTTCTTGCCAGGGTCTGGTACCTGGCGATGCGGGTATTCAGCCACTCGAGTCGCGCCGCCGGGTCGGCCTCGGCTTGGGCCTCGGGGCGGAGCAGCCTCAGGGCTTCGGAAACGAGCGATTCCGCCTGGAAGAGCAGATCGATGGCTTCTGCAAGTTCGGCGCTCGGCGCATGGAGTCCCTTCAGGGCTCGCTGCGCCCGGCCCAGCGTGGCACTGGCCGAACCCTCGCCTTCTTCCAACGCTCCAAGTGCCTGGGCATAGGCCGCCTCGGTGCGCTCGCGGTCATGCAGCCGTTCATATTCGGCGCCAAGATCCTGGTATTCCCCCTCCCGGGGCCCCAGTTCGTCTAATTCCCGCAGTTGGAACCGGAGTGTGTCAAGTTTTTCCCTGCGTTGCGCGCCGGCGGATTTTGCTTCTGACAGAGTTTCCTCGAGCCGCCTGAGCACAGTGGCGGTTTGGGCTACCTGAACGGACAAGTTCTCGCTGCCGGCGGCACAGTCCAGAAGCATGCGTTGGTGCTCGGAGCGGGCCAGGGCAAGGTGTTCGTGCTGGCCATGGATTTCAACCAGGTGTTCCCCGATTTCGCGCAGGAAGCCTATGGGCACGGGAACCCCGTTGATCCATGCCCGGCTGCGGCCATCGGCCGTTATGCTGCGATGTAGTAGAAGCTCGTTGTTTTCTATCGGTATTTCGCGTGAATTCAGGAGCTTGCAAGCCGGGGATGAGGGGGTAAGAGTAAACTCTGCGGTTACCGTGGCTTGGCCCGCTCCGGTGCGGACCAGGGTGCTGCTACCCCGGTTACCCAACACCAGGCCGAGGGCATCGACCAGAAGCGATTTTCCGGCCCCGGTCTCGCCGGTTAGAACATTGAACCCGGGGCCGAATTCCACTTCCACGGCGGTTAGAACCGCCAGATTCTCTACGGTGAGCCGGGTCAGCATGAGGGAGTACGCCAGCCCCCCCAGCCCAGTTTTTTTCGCAGGTTCGAGAAATATTCGTAGCTGGGCGGGTGCAGCAGTTGCACGCTGTTTTTTGACCGTTGCACGGTAAGGGTTTTGCCTGGTTTAAGTTCGAAGCGTAGCTGGCCGTCGAGTAAGGCCTCGGCGCGTTCGCCCGCGTTGAGTACGGGGCGTATGTGAACGGTTTGGTCGGCCCCCACCATGATCGGGCGTTCACCCAAGCTGTGAGGGCTGATATGGACGATGGCAAGGGCCTCCAGATTGGGGTGTACAATCGGGCCGCCGGCCGAAAGTGCATAGGCCGTCGAACCGGTGGGGGAGGCGACGATCAGGCCATCGGCGCGGGTGCGTCCAAGCTGGATGGCGCCGATCATTAGTTCAAGCTCGAGCAGATGGCCGCCGTTTATCCGTTTCACAACGACGTCATTGAGGGCAAGGGCGTCGTTGCCGTCGAGGTCGGGAGAATCGGCCCGCAACAGCATACGATGTTCGATGCCGTAGCGTCCCGCTAGGATCTCGGGCAGTTCCTTATTTAGCTCCGTGGGAGAGAGATCGGCGAGAAATCCCAGTCGTCCCAGGTTGACACCCAGCAGGGGGGTCTTGGGCCAGCCGGTGGAACGTGCGGCGGCCAGCAGGGATCCATCCCCGCCCACCACGATGATCAGATCGGCCTGGCGCGGCAGGTCAGGCATTGCGACGGGACGTGCCGTGGGGGCGAATCGTGTGGTCGGGCCGCCCGCGAGTACCTCACAACGTGCCTGGGTGAGGATAGCGACAATTTCGTGAATGACGCCGGTCACGGAGGCGGCATCGTCTTTGGCGATCAAGCCGATGTGGTGAAAGGCAGGTGTCTTCATAGGGGCTTTACGGTACCATGACAGCCGGTGTGAGGGAACAGCCGGGGTATCGGTTTCCGTGCCAATAAGACCAATTTCCCTCCCCGGGCAGCGGCGGCAAATCTCAGCGACGGCGGTATTGGGTGCTACCGAACAAATTTTCGAGCCGGGTGGCCTCATCCACATGCCGATGCGACTCTTGAGCAAGAACCGCAAGCCCGCGTTGCACGGCAGGTCGTGCATCGATGGTCGCGTACCAGTGTTGCAGGTGAGGATAGTCTTGTAGCCTCACGCCCTGGGTGTCATGCGCACGTAACCAGGGGAAGGTGGCGATATCCGCGATTCCATATTCGGGGCCGGCAAGATAGTTCGATTCCCGCAGGCGGCGATCGAGTATCCCGTAGAGTCGATGGGCCTCCTGGGTATAGCGCTCGATGGGATAAGACTGACGCACGGGGGCGTAGGAACGAAAATGATGCGCCTGGCCCAGCATGGGTCCGATATGACCCATTTGAAACATCAACCATTGCAGGGTCAGGTAATAATTCGGTCGATCCGCAGGTAGGAAACACCGGGTTTTTTCAGCCAAATACAATAAAATAGCACCGGATTCGGCTAGAGGGAAAGGTTTTCCGTCGGGGCCTTCTTCATCAAGAATCGCCGGGATTTTGTTGTTCGGGCTGATAGCGAGAAATTCCGGGGAAAATTGTTCTCCGGCGCCGATATCGATGGGATGAACCCGGTAGTCGAGCCCGGTTTCTTCGAGCAGAATATGAACCTTATGGCCGTTTGGTGTGGCCCAGGAATAAAGCTGGATCATTTGTTGCCTCCCGATGAAGAAAATGGTATCGCCTCATCCGGCCCGCAAGAGCTCAGGCACCGGGCGGAAAGCGCCGGGGGCAAAGGGGACGGGGCTACGGCCTGCAACCAGTGTTCGTGTGGGGATAAGCTGATTAGATCCAGAGGCTGGAGAATATGCCCGTCCAGAGTCATGGATTGCCCCCAGGGCGGAATTTCGGAACAACGAAGCAGAGCGAGCCTGCGTTTGATTCGTCCCAGGTGGGTGCTGCGGGCAATGACTTCCTGACCCGGGAAACAACCTTTTTTCAAACTCACTGCGCCATTATCCATCAGGTTGAGCATTTGCGGCAAGAAACGTCCCCGAACCGCGGTGTCAATCCAGACCTCACCGGCGAGCATTCGGGCTCCGCGCCAGAGCGTATCATTGGGGCATTCCGGTATATCCATGCCGGATCGCATTGCCTCGAGGCGCTCCTGCCGGCCCAGTAGCAGAATCCGGGCTTCATCCAGGCATTGAATCCACAGCCCGGTATACTTTTGAATTTTCCCTCGATCCAGGGTTATTCCGTGGCGCTCGAGTCGTCCGGGAAGATCCGTGCCCACCAACGCTGCAAAGCGGATCAGCGGATCGGGGAGGAACTCGACTTGGCTGCGAAATCGGTGACGCTTGAGGTGGGTGGTGAGCCAGTCGACTTCGTTGCTGGGCAGGATCAGCCGCCAGGCGGTAGCGGAGCGCCAGGCTTGAGCCAAGGCCAGCACTCGGCCCTTAGGATCGGCGAAGGAAATAGGTTGGGCCTTGCCGCTCGGGGTATTACCTACGGCGGCGCTCCCTTGGGCATGTAAAAAAGCCGTGGAATCGCTTCCGTGCAGGCTCAGCAGCGCATGGTCGGGAAGCGGTATCCATGCCGCCGTGTTACCTGCATGGGTCGGTGGCAGGCAGGCTTGCAGGAGGCGCTTGAGAAACATGGCGCGACCAATCATGGGATGATGGCCATAGTAACCAATCCTTGCCAGGGGCGTGGCCATGCGTCGACTTTACACCGGAACCGATACGGCTTTGATCGAATATTTGCGCGAACAGCTGGAAAACCGTGGATTTGGCGTGTATGTACGTAATCCGACCAATACCGGCTCGGCGGCCGGAGAGTTATCCCCTATTATGGCGCCGCCCGAACTATGGCTGACGAATTCCGGTGATTTTGCGGCGGCTGAACGGGTGTTGCGCCAAGCGTTGACGGCGGTACGACCGCAGCGGACGGATTCTTGGCGTTGTCCGCAATGCGGGGAACTGGTGGAAGGGCAATTTGAGATCTGTTGGCGGTGCGGTACGCCGCGCCCGGCCCAAGGAGAAAACCCAAATTAAAATAGTCTATAAATTTAGGTTGACCAATGCGCCCGGTTACCGTTAAAGACGACCGCGGGAAGGCTTGGGCTGGAGTCAGCGAATATTGAACAGGGTTCCGATTATCCTGTTAAAGTAGGCCATGGTGTGAGAAATTGAATTTTTTATACACTGCTTTGAATCGTCTCGCGACGAGGAGGTGAGCGATGAAATTCCGATTTATTTTAGCCGCCCTGTTGGGGTTGCTTGCGATTACCGCACTGGCGGGGGGAGGGGATCAATCCCTGGTCAGTCCCCGACAACCGCATGCGGTTATTTCTACGGCCATGCCGGCCGGGCCGAATCACTATCGGGTTCAGATCATCTGGCTGGATGGAAAGTATCTTTCAACCGACCATCGGCGCACGGCCTTCTGGGTGAGTCCTGGGGAGCATACGATCGGATTTCGAGTGATTATTAACCCTAGCCGTGGACCGGCCGTCATGCTTAGCCCCGCATTCGATCAGCCCCAAAACCTGCGTACACTTAAGCTAACGCTGAAACGGGATATGACGTATTACTTTGCCGCCAAGATCCCGGATGCCAATCCCTCCAGATGGCAACCGGTGGTCATCAAGCGGGTTGGTAAAAAGTAGGTGCACCCATTATGCGTCGATCCGGACTGATTTTTCCGGCTTATTCGTATCTGGCGAAATTGAAAGAGTGAAACCATTATGACTATTGGGTTGGTTGTTGATTCGGCCTGTGATTTACCCCGTGATTTTTTTCACGATCATGGCATCGAGATCATGCCTATTTCCCTGCATTTCGGCAATGAGCGTTTCGTGGATCTCCGCGACCCGGAAGCCACCCTGAATTTTTACAAGGACTATATTCCCGAGCATGGTCTGAAAGCCGAAACCGAGGCCTTTACGGTAGAAGAAATCAGTCGATTGTTTTTGGATCAACTGGTGACCCGCTATGACCGGGTTCTGGTTTGTGCGATAGCCGGAACCCGGAGCCAGATTTTCCACAATGCCACCCAGGCTTCCTTCAGAATTCTCAAGGAGTATCACCGGCGGCGGGAAGCATCCGGGCTGAAAGGGAATTTTATGTTGCGGGTTGTCGATACCGGGCAACTTTTTACCGGGGAGGGGGTACTGGTCTGGGAGTTGGTTCACCAGTTGGCCCAGCATCCTGAGATGGGGCTCGAGCGGTTACGGCAGTTTGCCGAGAGGTTCAAGCGCCAAGTTTACACCTATGCCATACCCCGGGATCTACAGTATATTCGCGAGCGGGGACGCCAGCGGGGCGACCGCAGTGTCGGCTGGCTTCAATCTCAGCTTGGGGGCCTGCTCGATGTGAAACCTATTGTCGAAGCCCATGTGGGCGAGACGCATCCTATCGGCAAGGTACGTCATTTTGAAGCCGCCGTTGATCAGGTCATGAGTCGTGCCATCGAGCGGATCGATCGAGGTAATCTCGTGGCTCCCGTCGTGGTGTTGAGTTACGCTGGAGAGATCCGTGAACTTCACCATCTCGAGGCCTATCGACGGTTGCGGTTACGGGCCGATGAAGCCCAGGTGAAATTACTGGAATCGATGATGAGCACCACTGCGGGAGTTTACCTGGGCGCCGGATCTTTTTCGCTTGCCTATGCAGCCGACCGGTAGGAATCGCCGACAAGAAGTGAGAAATCCGCTACGGCATTAAACTTTGCGGCTTTTATCATGGTAGGTGGTGAAGGCTAATGGGTGTCGGAAAACGGCACCGTATTCGAATCGAATAGTTGAGCGTTTCGTTATTTTCAACGGGTAAGCCCCGGCTGCTGGTTGGAACCGGGATACCGGCGGTGGGTACGCCGGCTCCGGGTTCTTGAACCGTGAATTGACCGCCCGGCCAGGGGGAGGCTCCCGAAACAGTATCGCCGATTATTATTCCGCCTTCGGGTTTGGCTCCAGCAGGGGCCGAATGAGGTCGATCGGCAACGGGAACAGGATGGTGTTGGACTTTCCGGGTGCGGCCACCTCGGTCAGCGTCTGCAGGTAACGCAACTGAATGGCCTGTGGTTGCGTGGCCAGGCGATTGGCGGCCTGAGTGAGCTTTTCCGAGGCCTGCAGTTCGCCTTCGGCGTTGATCACCTTGGCCCGGCGGGTGCGCTCGGCTTCGGCCTGGCGGGCGATGGCACGTACCATGTTCTCATCCAGTTCGATCTGCTTGGTTTCGACGTTGGTGACCTTGATGCCCCAGGCATCGGTCTGTTCGTCGAGGATGGTCTGAATGGCGGTATTGAGCTTGTCGCGTTCGGCGAGCATTTGGTCGAGTTCGTGTTGCCCCAGTACCGAACGTAGCGTGGTCTGCGCCAACTGGCTGGTGGCGTTGAATGGATCGGCGACCTGGATGATGGCGCGTTCCGGATCCACGATGCGGAAATAGATGACGGCGTTTACCTTGGCCGATACGTTGTCGCGCGAGATGATATCCTGCGGCGGTACGTCCATGACGATCACGCGCAGATCGACCCGTGTCATCACCTGAATGATGGGAATCACGATAATCATCCCCGGTCCCTTCACAGCCTGGAATTTACCGAGCAGAAAAACTACGCCACGTTCGTATTCCTTGAGCACCTTTATCGAACTGAGTATGATCAAAACGATGATGCCGATGGCAACGAGAATGGGAATTAACATGTTTCTATCCTCCACGATAAATTTGCGCGACGAAGCGGATGAGTTCAGGTAGGATCTTTACTTCCGGCGGAAATCTCCGGCGAAACGGTCAGTACCAGGCCGTCGACAGCACTGACGATAACACGTTCGCCGCGTTTGAGGGGCACCGAGGTCACCGCCGCCCAGCGTTCGCCCTCGATATGGACATAGCCCCTGGAATCGAAATCCGACTGGGCAACGGCGACACGTCCGATCATGTGTGCCAGTCCGCTCACCACCGGCCTTCGCCGCATTTTCACGATGAGGTAAAGCAGTACCAGGATGATCACTCCGGCAGCCGAGGCGATACTGCCGATATAGATGCGGGACAGGCTGTAGCCGGGGGCATGGGTGTCGATCAGCATGATCGAGCCGAAAACGAAGGCTACGATACCGCCGATGGCAAGCGTGCCGTAACTGGTTACGAAGGCTTCGGCCACAAACAGGATGACGCCGAGCACGATCAGCGCCAGACCGGCGTAGTTGACGGGCAGGGCATGAAAGGCGAACAGCGCCAGGATGAGGCTGATGGCGCCGACCGTGCCGGGCAAGATCACGCCCGGATGCAGCCCTTCTATGATCAGGCCGAACAGGCCGATCAGGAATAACAGGTAGGCCACCGTCGGGTTGGTGATGACGGTCAGCAATCGTTCACGCCAATTCTGATTCCGGATTTTCAGGGTGATGTTGTCGGTGTGCAGGGTAACCGCACCTTTTGCAGTGGGTACGGTCACATCGTTTATGGCGACCAGCAGTGCCTGTGGGTTGGGTGCGATGCGGTCGATAACCTGTTTGGCGAGAGCGGTTTTCGCGGTGATGCTGGCTCCATTGCGAACCGCGCGCTCGGCCCAGCCGGCGTTGCGACCGCGAAGCTCCGCTAGGCTTTTGATGTAGGCGACGGCGTCATTCAGAATCTTTTTGCCTTCCGCCGTTTTCGGTTTGGCCGGCGTGTTGCTGCCAGCGGCTGGACTCAGCGCTACCGGCGTCGCCGCCCCCACGTTGGTGCCGGGTGCCATCGCCGCGTAGCCGCAGGCGTAAAGGATGTACGTGCCCGCACTGGCCGCACGCGCACCTTCGGGACCCACCCAGCAGATTATCGGCACGGAGGAGGCCAGAATGGCCTTGATGATGGTGCGCATGGACTGCGACAATCCTCCCGGCGTATCCAGCCGAACCAGCACGAAAGGCGCCTGCGCACTTGCGGCGGCGTTCAACTCACGCTGCACATAGCCCGCCATGGGCGGGCCGATCGGCCCCTCAATGGCGATTTCCGGTGCCACCGTACCGGCAAATACCGGTACGGACGCCGCAAGCAGGGCGAAAGCGGCCAAAGTACGCTTTACAATGGAGGGCATTGAAACGGAATCGATCACGGCCATAGCATGCATCAGAACAAAACCAAAGGCGGGACGCAAGCCCCGGGGGCGGGTGTCACCATTATCACGACCGGAGGCACGATCGACAAGATCTACTTCGACACACTTAGCCACTATGAGGTCGGCACCCCGGTCGTTGCCGGCATCCTCGCCGAGGCCGGGGTGGCGGTGCCCTATACCGTGCGTTCGCTGATGCAAAAGGACAGTCTGGAACTCACCGTTGCCGATCGCGCCCGGGTGCGCAAGGCGGTGGAGGAGGCGCCGACACCCCACATCCTGATTACTCACGGCACCGATACCCTGGTGGAGACGGCCAGAGCACTCGAAGGTGTACCCGACAAAACCATCGTCCTCACGGGGGCGCTGAAGCCGGCCCGGTTTCGCGACACCGATGCGGTGTTCAATGTGGCGGCAGCCTTTCTTGCCGTACAGGTGCTAACCCCCGGTGCATGGATCGTCATGAACGGCCAGGTGTTTCATCCGTCCCGGGTGCGGAAAAACCGCAAGTTGAACCGGTTTGAAGCCGTGAGTATTCCCGGGGCATGAGGCTAACGTCGCCTCGGCATCCTGGAATTTTTAGCATTGCGGTAAAAGCCGCGGTGGTGCCGCGCGACTATCCGGCTCGCGTGGCGTGGAGGCGGGGCAGGGCAAATGCCAGGGGGGCGGATATAACGGTTAGAAGAACGATGACCCATAATGATCTATCTACGCCGAGCAGCTGCACTGCGGCTCCAAAACCGAGAAGCATAATGGCTCCCAGGCCATTGGAAAACCCCAGGGCGATCCCCGAACCCAGGGAAGGGTTCTCCGGGAAAATATCCTGACCGATCAGTACGGTGACAGGAAGACTTGCGAAAAGAACTATCCCGAGTGCCGCCAGTGTGGGCCATCCCCAGGGGATCGGTAAAATCAGGTACAGGGCCAGGAAGGCGGCGACCAGAATGCTGGAGGCGCCGAGAAGGAGGCGGCTGTTCAGGCGATCGGCAAAGAATCCGCCACCGATATTGCCGATGATCCCGACCACCAGGAGGACGCTGATGAGAGAGGCGCCACCGACCAGGGATCCTCCGTGGGCATGCCAGGAGATGGGCAAATAGGTCACCAGTCCGACAATGGCCAAGAACCGCAGGGCAGAAAAGGTCACCAGATATGAAGCCGCTGGGAGATGCTTGCACCAGGCAATTTTTCCGGCATGGGGCCGGGGCGCCGGATTGGGCAGGTTGCGGTGCAGCAGGGCCATCGATACGAATGCGGCGATCATGAGCACCCAGAGGTTTTGCATGCCCCAATGCACGACCACCAGGCTGGCCAACAGGGGCCATATTCCCCGGCCCAGCTCGCCACCTACCAGGAATACCGACATCGACAGGCCGTGTCCGGGACCCGCAAGCCTGCGGGCGGCCGCAAGTGCTTGAGGATGGAAGGCGGAATTGGCCAAACCGATGCAGATGAGAACCAGTATGAGCAGCCAGAAGTTCGGGACCACCCCGATCGTTGCAGCACCCAGGCTGGTACCGCCGAGCCCCCAGAGGATAAATGAGCGGCCTCCCAGGCGGTCAGCGAGCCAGCCCAGGGCAGGCTGTAAGGCCTGCCCTATCAACAGGGCAGCCATCATGCCGGAGGCCAGGGCGGGGCTTTGGTGCAGGGAGATCAGGATTGCGGGGAGAATCCCCGGTAGCAGATTTGCCGCACCGTCGTTTGCAAAGTGGAGCCATGCGAGCCCCAGCAGGCGAGGAAGACGCGGGGCGGCGGTGTCGGTAAGGCTATCGGCTAAGTCGGGCATCGGGGGGTTCCGCTTCGGGTTTGCTTGCCGGGTTTCATTTATTGCTCCAGAACCCAGGCCGAGCCTCGATCCGGTGCGGGGTATCTGCTTGCCGGACAACCGGTTTTCCATCCCCGGACCGGGTCAGGGGCCGGATGCGTGGTGCACGCCCAAGGTTTGGGTCGAGTGCATAGGCCGGAGCGATTAGTCGCCAAGATCGAACTTGATTCCCTGGGCGAGCGGCAGTTCGGTGGACCAGTTGATCGTATTCGTTTGGCGGCGCATGTACTGTTGCCAGGCATCGGATCCGGACTCGCGCCCGCCGCCGGTGGCCTTTTCTCCTCCGAAGGCCCCGCCGATTTCGGCACCCGAGGTGCCGATATTGACATTGGCGATTCCGGCATCACTGCCCGAGGCTGCAAGAAAGCGCTCGGCGTGGCGCAGGTTTAGGGTAAAAATCGCCGAGGAGAGTCCCTGGCTGACATCGTTGTGCAGGGCGATAGCCTCATCGAGTTCGCGATAACTCATGACATAGAGAATGGGAGCAAAGGTTTCTTCACGGACGATATGGGTCTGGGCCGGCATACGAATGATGGCCGGGGTGACGAAATAGCCGGGCCGGTCCAGCACCTCTCCGCCGGTGAGTAGATTTCCACCCTCTTTTCGGGCCTGTTCGATGGCCGCCTGGTAACATTTCACCGCCTGGGCACTGCACAGCGGCCCCATCAGCACATTCGGTTCGAGAGGATTGCCGATCTTGACCTGGCGATAGGCGTGAGTCAGGCGTTCACATAGTCCTTCGACAATGGATTCGTGGACAATCAGCCGTCGGGTCGAGGTACAGCGCTGGCCGGCCGTGCCCACGGCACCAAAAACGATGGCCGGTACGGCAAGGCGAAGATCCGCGGTCTCATCGACAATAACGGCGTTATTACCACCTAGTTCAAGCAGGGTACGTCCCATCCGTTTGGCGACGATTTCATTGACCAGGGCGCCGATGCGGCATGATCCGGTAAACGAGAGCAGACCTACCCGCTCATCGGCATAAAAGCGCTGTGCCAGCTCGATTCCACTTTCGGTGAAAAAGCTGAATACGGGGGGGAAGTCTTCTCCTTTCAGTGCCTCTTGCACGATCTTTTGGATGGCAATCGCGCATAGCGCCCCCTTGGGAGAAGGTTTCCAGACCGTGGCGTTGCCGCAGATGGCGGCAATCATGGCGTTCCAGGCCCAGACCGCGACCGGAAAATTAAAGGCGGTAGCCACGCCCACCACGCCGTAGGGGTGCCACTGTTCGTACATTCGGTGGCCGGGTCGCTCCGAATGCATGGTTTTTCCGTAGAGCATGCGTGACTGGCCCAGGGCAAAGTCGGCAATATCGATCATTTCCTGGACTTCCCCATCGCCTTCGGCCTTGATTTTGCCCATTTCCAGGGAGACCAGGCTTCCGAGCGCATCCTTGTTGCGGCGTAGCGCCTTGCCGATCAGGCGCACGGCTTCACCACGTCGTGGTGCCGGGAGGTTGCGCCAGGATCGAAAGCCGGTCTCGGCATCGCGAATTACCTGGTCGTACTCCTCGGCGGAGGCGCCGCGGATCTCGGCAAGCGGCTGGCCGGTTGCCGGATTGATTGAGGTGAAAATCTCGCCTTTGCCCCCCCAGCCGAGTGTGGGACTCCATACCCCGGGGTTAACGGATTCGAGTTCCAGGGTTCGAAAAATCTGGGCGACGTCAATGGCCATTGCTTATAAACCTCCAGTAAGAGAGACCCGCCGGGGGTAATCCGGCGGGCAGAGAAAAATCTTTTCGGGCAATATTGTGCCATTTCATGCCGCGCGGTGATAGCCGATCGGCGGATAGGGGTCTAAAATATCAATTTCCAGGCAAGTGGAGCGCTGCAAGTTGATGAGATCCGGAGAGGAAAGCCGCTTGCGTCGGTGTCACCCGGTTTCCCGCGCGCGTCGCCTTGGCTTTTCGCCGGGGTTTCTTGTCCCGACCGGAGTTGCGATCCTCACGGGTAGCCTGTGGATTGAGCCGGTGATTCGCCGGATTAACCGGTCGGCGGTGGTGTTGTGAGCCGGTTCGGGCGGTTACGCATCGGTCAGGGATTCGATGTGCACCGGTTCGGGCCGGGAGATCATTTGATGATCGGTGGCGTGCGTATCGAACATAACCAGGGTGTAGTGGCTCATTCCGATGGGGATGTGGTGTTGCATGCGCTGGCCGATGCCCTGCTCGGTGCTACCGGGTTGGGGGATATCGGGCATTTCTTTCCTGAAAATGACTCTGCTTGGGCGGATGCCGACAGCAACATATTGCTGGCCGAGGTCGTTACCAAGGTGAAGCGCCGAGGATGGCACTGCATCAACGCCGATTGTACGGTATTATGCGAGAGTCCGCGTATTGCCCCGCATGGTGCGCAGATGCGCGAGGTAATCGGTCTTACGCTGGGCTGTTCCCGGGAATCCGTCGGCGTCAAGGCCACCACAATGGAACGCATGGGGTTTCTCGGACGAGGAGAGGGGATCGGTGCGCTGGCCGTCGTATTGTTGGGCGGCGCATAAGCGCGGTGTGGGCGCGTAGATCTCAATTTATCCAGGCGCCGGCCGGGCTTGGGCAATCATGGCGCGGGGAGCGTATGCTACCCCGGATTCGAGAGTGGCTATCCGAGGAACCCTTCTATGCTCATACGTGAACAAATTCGGGACGATGTAGTACAGCTTCAGCTTGATCGCCCCCCGGTAAATGCCCTGACGGGTGAGTTGCTCGATCAGTTACGAAGTCGGTTGAACGAGTTGGGTTCGGCTCGGGCGGTGGTTATCTGTGGTCGGGAAGGAATTTTTTCGGCCGGACTCGACTTGCCGCATTTATTAAGCCTGGACCGTGATGGAATGTTGGCTTTCTGGCGGTCGTTTTACCGGGCGCTGGAGGCCTTGGCACGGTGCCCGGTACCGCTCGGAGTAGCAATTACCGGGCATAATCCCGCGGGGGGAACGGTGCTCAGCCTGTTCGCCGATTTTCGTATTGCCGCCGAGGGGGATTTCAAGCTGGGTTTGAACGAGGTACAGGTGGGCCTGCCCATGCCGGCCCTGGTTTACCGGGCCTATGAGCGCCTGCTGGGGCCGCGCCTGGCCGCCCGGCATGCCGTATCCGGAACCCTGTTCGTGCCGAGTGCCGCGCTGGCGGCAGGATTGGTGGACGAACTGGCTCCCGCAGATCGGGTGATTGCCCATAGCATGGCCTGGGCGCAGAAACTGGCTCAATTTCCCCGGGCGGCCCTCGATGCCACCCGGGCGGTCGCGCGCGCCGAACTGATCGGTTTGTTTGATCGCGTGGATGATTCCGCCTACGAGGAGTTGAACCAGGCCTGGTTTCGTCCCGAAGTCCGGGGAGCGCTCGAGGCTTTTGTCGCCCAGATCCTACACCCCAAGGAGAATCGCTAAGGCGATCTATCGGCAGCCGGGGTACGCAGATACCGGGCGGTTTACCGGGGCGGGGGGCCGGCGGACCCAGGTCCTGTCAATGTTCCGGTTCCGGCCACGCGGCCTTAGGCATCGGGACCCTTGAGGCAGATTTTCGATGGGGCGACAAGGCCCACGCCATAGGCTGGGTCGGCCTTGGAGTAATGACCGATCCGGCGGGTCTGGATGGAGCGCGGTATTCCGCGCAGGGCGCCGGCCATATTGGCCAGGCGTTTTCGAATAGGCTGGGCGGCGTTTCGATGCAGGCATCATTCCCCACAATGATTCACTCCCAGAGCGAAAAGCAAGCGGCGCAACCTCGACCTGGCCCGGGATAACCCGATGCCGGGTCGAGGTTGCCCGGCACAAAACCTCTAAGACCTGTCCTGCGAGATCACACAAGGTCGAAGCGATCGAGATTCATCACCTTGTTCCAGGCCGCCACGAAGTCATGGACCAACTTCTCCTGCGCGTCCGCGCTGGCATAGACTTCAGCCAGGGCCCGGAGCTGGGAGTTCGAACCGAAGACGAGGTCGACGCGGGTAGCGGTCCATTTGAGTTGACCAGTTTTGCGATCGTGCCCTTCAAATATCTCCTTGGTGTCCGGGATCGCCTGCCACTCCGTACCCATATCGAGCAGGTTCACGAAGAAGTCGTTGGTCAGCGCCTCCGGCCGCTTGGTAAGGACGCCGTGCCGAGTCTGCCCGACGTTGGTATTCAGGACGCGCATGCCGCCAACGAGCACCGTCATTTCGGGCGCGCTCAGGGTCAGTAATTGCGCCCGATCGACCAGCAACGCCTCGGTCGGTACGTCGGGGGTTCCTTTCACGTAGTTGCGGAAGCCGTCGGCGATCGGTTCGAGCACGGCGAAGGAGTCCACATCGGTTTGCTCCTGTGAAGCATCCATGCGTCCCGGCGTGAAGGGAACCGTCACGATGTGACCGGCATTCTTGGCCGCCTGCTCGATGCCGGTACAACCGGCCAATACGATCAGGTCGGCGAGCGATACCTGCTTGCCATCGGCCTGCGTGCTGTTGAACTCACTCTGGATACCCTCCAGGGTTTTTAGCACTTTCGCCAGTTGGGCCGGCTGGTTGACCTCCCAATCCTTCTGCGGTGCCAAACGGATGCGGCCACCGTTGGCGCCGCCGCGTTTGTCGGAACCCCGGAAGGTCGCTGCCGCCGCCCAGGCGGTCGACACCTGTTGCGAGACCGACAGGTTTGCCGCCAGAATCTTGCCCTTGAGCAAAGCAATGTCCTTTGCATCGATCAGGGGGTGATCGACCGCGGGGATCGGGTCTTGCCAGATCAGCTCCTCTGCCGGGACCTCCGGGCCCAGATAACGCGAACGTGGTCCCATGTCGCGGTGGGTCAGCTTGAACCACGCCCGGGCGAATGCGTCGGCGAACTGCTCCGGATGCTCATAGAAGCGCCGGGAAATCTTTTCATAGACCGGGTCGACCCGCAGGGCGATATCCGTGGTCAGCATGGTCGGCGCGTGATGCTTGGCCGGGTCGTGGGCATCCGGAACGGTGCCGGCACCGGCACCGTGCTTGGGTCGCCACTGGTGGGCACCGGCCGGGCTTTTCGTCAGCTCCCATTCGTAGCCGAACAGGTTCCAGAAGAAGTTGTTGCTCCACTGGGTTGGCGTGGTGGTCCAGGTGACCTCCAGGCCGCTGCTGATCGTGTCACCGCCTTTACCGGTGCCAAAACGGCTCTTCCAGCCAAGACCCTGTTCCTCGATGCCGGCGGCTTCGGGCGCCGGGCCCACCAGCGACGCATCGCCGGCGCCGTGAGTTTTGCCGAAGGTGTGACCGCCCGCGATCAGCGCAACCGTTTCTTCGTCGTTCATCGCCATGCGCGCGAAGGTCTCGCGGATATCCCGCGCCGCCGCGAGCGGATCCGGGTTGCCGCCCGGGCCTTCCGGATTGACATAGATCAGTCCCATCTGCACCGCAGCAAGCGGGTTTTCGAGATCCCGCTCGCCGGAGTAACGTTGCTCATCGCCCAGCCAGGTGGTCTCGGAACCCCAGTAGGTGTCCTCCTCCGGTTCCCAGATGTCCTCCCGCCCGCCGCCGAAACCGAAGGTCTCCAATCCCATCGATTCCAGCGCGACGTTACCGCTGAGGATCAAGAGGTCGGCCCAGGAGATTTTCCGGCCATACTTCAGCTTGATCGGCTGAAGCAGCCTGCGGGCCTTATCGAGGTTGACGTTGTCGGGCCAGCTGTTGACGGGGGCAAAACGCTGTTCCCCTCGGCCTGCGCCGCCGCGGCCGTCGCCGATGCGGTAGGTGCCGGCACCGTGCCACGCCATGCGAACGAAGAATGGCCCATAGTGGCCGAAGTCCGCCGGCCACCAGTCCTGGGAGTCGGTCATCAGTGCCAGCAGATCCTTCTTCACGGCCGCCAGGTCGAGGCTCTTGAACTCTTTGGCATAATTGAAACCCTTGCCCATGGGGTTGGACAGGGGCGAGTGCTGGTGCAGAATCTTCAGGTTGAGTTGGTTCGGCCACCAGTCACGGTTCGACGGACCGCTGCCCGTGGGGTGATTGAATGGGCATTTCGTTTCGGTTGACATAAGTTATCTACTCCTTTGATCGTTTGAATTCAACGGCTCGGTCCGCTTTGCGGCCCGAGTGATATATGAATTGGTTCGTGCCAATGAGATCGGGTGATGCGCCGGTTTCCGGATCAGCCGGGAGTCTTGCATCAGCACCGGTGCGCGTGGAGCGGCGGTGAGGTGGTTCTGCTTTCTGCTCATGGCCCGATCTCTCCTCAGAATGAATGGGTGGGGTGGGCGCTTCGCAACACGAATAAAGTATAGCATATTTTAGACAGAGTCTAATTTTTGGTTTTTCTAATGACGCCCCTCGGAATTTCCCAGTTGGGATGGACCCCGTTTTTTTATGGAAACCGGGTCTTCCCGGTATCTTGATGGAATGGAGATGAACAGTAAGTCTGCGCGGCCGGCTCGAGTCGCAGAGAGTCGGCCTGGAGGTATTCAGCGGAGTGGGCAAAAGTGATATTAAGCAGAAACTGAACTACAGATTTAACAAGTTGTCCAAGGAGCGAAACCCTGCGCCCTGAGTCCAGGGAAGTCGCCCGACGCAAGCCGTGGGTTCACATGACCGGGCAGGCGGGTTGGCAGGTATCACTTAAACCAGGAGCCAGCAATGGGAAATAAAGTAGTCATGGCTGCCACCATCGTGGCATTGTTTGTGTTTGTGGTTCCGGTATCCTATGCCGCCGGTATGCCGGGGAAAAAAGGGAATGAGATGTTTTTCAGGCAGCACACGTTTAATTTCCCTGAGTATTTCTATCAGTTTCATCCAGGACCTCACTGGGATCTTGTGCATGCCAAGCAACTTCGCCTTACCCCGGGACAAATCCGTGCGGAGAAGTACCTTGTCAAGGGCATGAAGCGGGATACGATCTATGGAATTACGGTACTCAGAGCTGCCTATCAACGCTACCGGGGGGATGCCAGTCAGGAAACCCCCGAACTCGGCACGCTGATTCGTGATGTGAAGACGATCGGGCGGGCGCAGACCTATCTTGCTTACGAGATGATGCCTTATCACCTGAAGGGTTATCGGTTGCTCGATAATGCACAGAAACAGATTTACCACCGGCTGGCCCGTGAGAACTGGATGCGGATCATGCGTATAAGAAAAATGGAAAAGCATTGATGAGGGGATAACCTCCGAATTCCGGCGGGCGAATTGAGGTTACGCTTCTCTGGATATCGCCATACTTCGAATCCGGGCGGGCATTTGACGGCCGCGAGATATATCGGAAGTTGCTGCTGTTTCCTTGGTGACAGCCTCGGTTCGAAGACCGGAAACAACGGCCATTAACGCGATGGCCGCGCCTCCATCTATTGGGGATGCGGCGATCGCGTGGCAGCCGACTGCCGGGATTGAATACCCCCCATACCGCTCAGGATGATTGCAGGCGGCATCCCTCGACGAACTCGCTGGTGCCGTCGGTATAGTGTTCATGCTTCCAGACAGGTAGACGCTGTTTAACAGCCTCGATAGCCGCTCGGGAGGCTTCATAGGCTTGCGCCCGATGGGCGGAGCAAACTACGATGAGTACGCTGATTTCTCCGAGTTCGAGGCGCCCGATACGGTGCCACAGGCGACAGGAGAGGATGCCGGGCCGGCCAAGGATCTGCGCTTCGATCTCAGCCATGGTCCGTGTCGCCAGGGCCGGGTGGGCGCTATACTCGAGAAAGGCAACTTCACGATTCTCATTATGCCGGCGAACGGTACCGGCGAATACCACAATGGCTCCGGCTTCAACATTTCCCGGCGTTATTTGCGCCAGTAACGGTTCGAGTGGTGCATGGACCAGGTCGGGCATTTCAGCCTCCGCTGACGGGGGGCAGCAGCGCCAGGGTGGCGCCGGGCGAAATGAGGGTGTCCGGGCCGACCACCCGCCCATCTACGGCGACGGCCAGGCGGGACAGGTGCGCTCCGATCGGTGGATATTGGCGGCTCAACTCGGCCAATACCTGGCTGATCGGCTGCGTTGTCGGCGCCGGGAACTCCTCGTGGTCGATCCCGCGCAGCGCCGACAGGCGCCCGTAGTACTCGATGCGGATGCTCGCGGGCATGTCAGCCCCCGACCCGGAACATTTCGACCTTGCCGGTCGGAGGGGGGATGGAGCCACGAAGCTCCGAGTAGCGGTCCGTGCGTCGCCTCCAACATTCGCGTAGCCGTTGCAGGATTGCGTCATCGCTCATGCCGGAGCGCAACGGGGCGCGAAGATCCAGTCCCTCGCTGGCGAACAGGCAGGTATAGAGTCGGCCCGCGGCCGTTAACCGCGCCCGCGTACAATTGCGGCAAAACGGTTGTGTGACCGAGGCGATGAACCCGATCTCCCCCGCGCCGTCCCGGTAACGGTAGCGCCGGGCGGTTTCGGAGGGTCGGTTCGGGGCGACGGGATCGAGGGGCCACAGGGCCTCGATCTGTCGGCGTGCCTCTTCGGCACTGACCATTTCGGTACGATCCCAGCCATTACCGGTTCCGGCATCCATATATTCGATCAAGCGCAGGATGTGTCCGCTGTAGCGGAAGTGTCGCGCCATCGGAATTATCTCTTGATCGTTCAGGCCCCGGCGCACCATCATGTTGACCTTGACCGGACCGAGTCCGGCGCTGTCGGCGGCGTCGATGGCGGCCAGGATCTGCGCGGGGTCAACGGGAACACCGGCCATGCGCGTGGAAATTTGTGGATCCAGCGCATCTAGGCTTACCGTGATACGGTGTAATCCGGTTTCGTACAGAATCTGCGCTGTTGCCGGAGTCAGTAGCGAGCCGTTGGTGGTCAGCGCGATATTCTCGATCTGTGGAATCGCGGCCAGTTGCGAGATCAGTACCGGCAAATCGTGGCGCAGCAACGGCTCGCCACCGGTCAGACGCAATCGGCGTACGCCGAGTTTGGTGAACAGTTTCGTCAGCCGGGTGATTTCCTCGAAACTCAGGATTTCGCCCCGGGGCAGGAACGGGAAGCCGGGGCCGAACACTTCCCGCGGCATGCAGTAACGGCAGCGGAAGTTGCACCGATCCGTCACCGAGAGACGCAGATCTTCAAGAGAGCGCCCAAACGTGTCCTCAATAGCCATGCCGCAACTCGTGAAATGCCTTTTTAGTCGTCCCGACGTGCATAATACCCTGAATCGGAAACTAACGGTGAATTGGCGATGATACGCGAGAGATCGGCGCCCGGTGCCGAGGATCTGGTTACGCTCTGCTGCGCGCAGCGTGGCGTGGTGGCCCTGGCCGGGGCGGGCGGCAAGAAGACGTCCATGATCGCATTGGCCACGCGTCACCCCGGGCGAGTCGGGTTGGCCACCACGGTGCACATGCCGTCCCCGGGGGATCCCACTTGGCGCTTGCTTGCCGGGGACGAGGATTTTCTGCTCGATCGTTTGCGGGGGTTGCCTCCGGGACCGCCGCTGACGCTGAGTCGGCTGTACAAGCCGGGAATCCTGGGGGGGTTGGACCCGCAGCGGATACCGGAACTGATGCGTACGGGCGGCTTCGATGTGCTCCTGATCAAGGTGGACGGGGCACGGCATCGGTTCATCAAGGCACCGGCGGAGCGCGAGCCGGTGCTGCCCCCGGCGGTGGACACCCTGCTGTATGTGGTGTCGGCTCATGCTTTCGGGCTACCGTTCGGACCCGAAGTCGCACACCGGGCCGAACGCCTGGGGGCCGTGACCGGACTGGAGCCGGGAGAGACGATTACCCCCGAGGCGGTGGCACGTTTGCTGGCTTCACCCGCCGGCGCCCGGCAACACCTGGGTAGTGCCCGTCTGGTGGTGATTCTGAATCGGGTCGACACGGCGGAACGCGAACGCTTGGCGCGGGAGACGGCCCGGCTGGCACTCGAACGAACCCCGGCGATCCGCCGCATCCTGCTCGCCTGTATGGGGGAGGCCGATCCCGTAGTGGATGTGTTGGAGGGGACGGGTGAGCGATGAACCCGCCCCACCGGATCGGGAAAACACCCTAGGGGTTCTCCTCGCCGGCGGGCGTGGCAGTCGGATGGAGGGGCAAGACAAGGGATTGGTGAAATTGGGGGGGCGAGCGCTGGCGGAACATGGGTTGCGGATTTTGCGTCCCCAGGTTTCGCGGGTGGTGATCAGCGCCAACCGTAATTTGCAGCTTTACGCCCGCTTTGGCCATGCCGTCGTGAGTGATCGAATCGAGGGCTTCGCCGGGCCGCTGGCCGGCATTCAGGCCGTGATGACCCAGGTGGCGGCGCCCTGGTATCTCGTTCTGCCCTGTGATGTGCCGTTTCCCCCCGATGACCTGCGTGAACGGCTGGCCGGGGCCTTGCGGAATCAGGGGGCACGGGTCGCCTGTGCCGCGGATGGCACCCGAATCCATCCTACGGTTGCCTTATTGAGTCGCTCGGTTCTGGAACCGCTGACCCATTATCTTGCCGCGGGCGGGCGCAAGGTGCTGTCATTTTACGAATCCCTGGGGTTGGCAATGGCGGAGTGGAGCGAACCCGCGGCGGCATTCCGCAATTTCAACCGCCGTGTGGAGCTGGAAGGTGAAAGTTTATTATGGGATGATGCTAATGATGTGGAGCAAGATCGATGAGTGAGGGAAAAGGAGGTCCTGGTAAAGGCCATCGGGGTTCTTCGTTGAGCATTGCCGCGGCGCTCGAAGCCCTCCGGTCCCGGTTGTCCGCGGTTCGGGAGGTCGAATCGGTGTCGCTGGATGAGGCGGGTGGGCGCATACTTGCCGCACCCGTCGTGGCGCCGGCCGATGTACCTGCGTGGGCGAATTCGGCGATGGACGGCTATGCGCTCCGGGCGCAGGATTTGGCGGTGGCCCGCGAGCAGGGTCTGCCCGTGAGTGGCGAGGTGTTGGCGGGCCGGCCCTTCGCGGGTCGGGTCGAAGCCGGAACCTGTGTGCGTATCATGACCGGAGCCGTGATGCCGGACGGAGTGGATACCGTGGTCATCCAGGAGGATACCGAACGCCGGGGGGATCGGATGCATTTGGTGGCCGGCGACTATGAACGCGGCGGCAATGTGCGCCCGGCCGGGGAAGACGTGCGGGCGGGAGCCCGGGTATTTGCCGCCGGACGGCGTCTTCGCGTGGCCGATGTGGGTGTTCTCGCCGCGCTGGGCGTGAGTCCCGTTGCCGTCGTGCGCCGGGTGCGGGTGGCGATCTTCTCGACCGGAGATGAACTGCGACCGGTGGGTGAACCGCTGCAGCCTGGACAGATCCATGATAGCAACCGTTATACCCTGAGAGGACTGCTGAAGCATGACCGGTGCGAGATCATCGACCTCGGCATTGTCCCGGATGATCTGCAGGCTACGCGAACGGCGCTCGAACGGGCGGCCCGGGAGGCCGATCTTACGCTCAGCACGGCGGGGGTTTCGGTCGGCGACGCCGATTTCGTCAAGGCAGCCGTTGCCGCGTTGGGCGAGATCGAGTTCTGGGGAATTGCGATCAAGCCGGGACATCCACTTGCGTTCGGACGGGTCGGGCGTAGCTGGTTCTTTGGGCTGGCCGGTAACCCGGTCTCGATGATGATCAATTATCTTCAGATCGTGCGCCCGGCGCTCGATCTGTTGAGCGGAACCGCCGCGCGGGATCCGCGCCGGTTTCAGGTCGAGGCGGGAGAGACTTTTAGTCCCAGCATGCGCCGCGAGGAATTCCCCCGTGGCGTGTTGCGCATCGACGAGGACGGGGTGCAGCGCGTGTATCGCACCGGCCGGCAGGGTTCGGCCTTGTTGAGTTCGATGAGCCGAGCCGATTGCCTCATTTGCCTGCCGTGTCGGGCGGGAGAGTTCAAGCGTGGCGAGCCGGTCTGGGTCGAACCGCTCGATTGCATCTGACCGTACCCGGAGAAATTTTATGACCGATTTTGTGCCGCAGACGATTGCCATACTGACCGTATCCGATTCCCGCACGCTGGAGGATGATCGCTCCGGAGACTATCTGGTCGAGGCACTGGAACAGGGGGGGCATAACCTGGGTGCGCGCCAGTTGGTTCCCGATGACCGCTACCGGATTCGTGCCGTGCTCAGTGCCTGGATCGCTGCGCCGGACATTGCGGTAATCATCATGACCGGGGGCACCGGGCCCACCGGTCGCGACATCAGCCTGGCGGCCGTACGCCCGCTACTCGATAAGGAACTGGCCGGCTTTGGCGAGCTGTTTCGGCAGCTATCGGCCGCGGAAGTAGGCACCTCGGCCATATTGTCCGATGCCGCGGCCGGCATTGCCAACGGCACCGTCGTATTTGTGTTGCCGGGTTCACCCGGGGCCTGTCGCACCGCCTGGGAACAAATCATCCGTACCCAGCTCGATACGCACACGCGACCCTGTTCGCTGGCCGATCTTATGCCCAGGTTGAACGAACGATGAACGGTTATCGCATGATCGATGTCGGCGCCAAGGCCGTGACCCGCCGCCGGGCCGTGGCCGTCGGCACCATTGCCCTGCGAGGGGCTTATACGGCGACCCGTGATCGTACTTTGCCCAAGGGCGACGCCCTGTTGCTGGCCGAGGTGGCCGGGATTCTTGCCGCCAAGAATGCCCATGCCACCATCCCCTTGTGTCACCCGTTGGGATTGGACCATGTGGCGATTCATACCCACTGTGACGACCGCTTCCGCCACGTAACCGTTCTGTGTGCCGCCGCTACGAGTGCCCGCACCGGGGTGGAGATGGAGGCGCTGGCAGGTGTCAATGGGGCCTTGCTCGCCATCTATGATCTGGCGAAAAATGTCGAATCGGCGCTGGCGATCCGGGAGATTCACCTGTTGCTGAAGGAAGGCGGCAAGCACGGGCGCTGGATCCACCCCGATGCCGATCCCGAGCCGTGGATGGAGGCGTGTCTCGACGAGAGAATGGACCGATGACCTACTACAGGCGGAGTGGCTGGATGCCGGCCCTGCGCCTGGGTGTTGCACTGAGCCTGATCGGGGCGATGGCGCTTCCGACCGCGGCGCACCCGGCGCTGCGCGTGGCCTATGCCGGGTCCATGGGCGTGGTCATGGATTTGCACATCGGACCGGATTTCTGCCGCCTCGAGGGATGCCGCTTTGAGGGTATGGGGCGCGGGGCCTGGGCGTTGGCACACCTGCTGGCATCCCGGTCATTTACCGCCGATGTCTTTATCTCGGTTACCTCGGGGCCGATGGAGTTTTTGCTGCACCGGCGGTGGGTGCGCCGCGCCGTGGCGGTGGCCCGTACCGAGATGGTACTTGCCTATAATCCGCGCAGCCGCTTTGCGCCCTTGATGCGCCTGGCGCAAGCAGGGCGCCTGGCTTGGTGGCGGGTACTCGAAAAGCCCGGCCTGCGGCTGGGGCGCACGGATCCGCGGGTGGACCCACAAGGGCGCAACGTGATTTTTGTCTGCCTGTTGGCGGAAGACTGGTATCATCGCCCGGGGCTTGCGCACCGCTTGCTTGGTGCCTGGGAAAACACGGCGCAGATTTTCTCCGAGCCCTCACTGATGACGCGCCTCGAAGCGGGCCAACTGGATGCGGCCATCACTTATCGTAGCGCCGCGGTGTCGCACCATCTGCCGTATGTTTTCCTGCCGGCGGCGATCAATCTTGGCAGCCCGGCCCGGCGTTCGGCCTACCGTCGGGTATCGTTCCGGCTTGCGGGCGGTGGCAAGCCGGTGTATCCCGCGCCACTGGTGTTTTATGCGGGAGTTCTTCGTGATACCCGTCATCCGGCGCTGGCCCGCGCATTCATCGGCTACCTCGGTTCGACAGCTACCGTGGAGCCCTGGCGGCGGCTGGGTTATTTGCCAATCTTACGGACCGGCACTCAATGATTCTACGCGGGCGCGGCGGGGTGTGGATCCTCGTCGGTGTGTTTGCCTTGGTCGTGTTGATCGCCCCCTTTGTTACCTTGATTGCCGTGACACCGTGGCGGCATTTTGCCTTTTCTCCGGGAGATTGGGCGGCGGTGCGGGTGTCGGTGTTCTATACTCTGGGTGCCCTGCTGATTATCGTGGCCTTTGGGACTCCGCTTGCCTGGTGGCTCGCCCGGGCGCGGTTTCGGGGACAGCTGGCGGTGGAGGCCCTGGTACTGCTGCCCCTGATTACCCCGCCCCTGGCGATGGGCATCCTGCTGGCCAGCCTGTTCGGTCCCGCCGGGCCGGCCGGGGCCTTGGCCGGGCGGCTCGGATGGTGGCTCACCAATACCCCCTCGGCGTTTATCCTGGCTCAGGTCTATGCGGCGGCACCTTATTACATCGTTACCGCGCGCGCCGCCTTTGAAGGGGTTCCGCGCGAGTATGAGGAGATTGCCTGGACGCTCGGTGACTCGCTTACCCGATCGTTCCTGCGCATCACTTTGCCTTCGGCCCTGCTGGGGTTGGTGGCCGCGGTGGCGCTGGCCTGGGTCCGGGCGCTGGGTGAGTTCGGTATCGTGCTGATCATCGCCTATTTTCCCCAGGGTATCCCGGTCAAGCTTTGGGTGAACCTGCAGAACCTCGGACTGGCGGGCGTTTACCCCCTGCTGTGGATATTTTTCATCGTGGCTTTGCCGTTGCCTCTTGTACTGGGGCTGTTGTCCCGCCGCGGCACGCGGGTTCCGAGGTGAAGATCCGTTACCGGATTCGCCGTCCCGTGCGTCTGGCGATCCGTTGCACCCTGGCGCAATCCACCGCGCTGGTCGGCCCCAGCGGAGCGGGCAAAACCACCCTGTTGCGCGCCTTGGCCGGCCTGGTTCCGGCTCACGGTGAACCGTGGGCCGGGCTTGCGGTGCAGAAGCGTCCCGTCGGCTATCTGCCGCAGGGAACGATCCTGTTCCCTCATCTCAACGTGTGGCAGAACGTGGCCTACGCACTGTGTGGCAAGCGCCATGAGCGGCGGCGGCGGGCGGTTTCGTTGCTTGAGCAGATGGGGTTGCGGTCCCTGGCGGAGCGGCGGGCAACCACCCTTTCGGGCGGCCAGGCCCGGAGGGTGGCGCTGGCTCGCGCCTTGGCCCGCGAACCCCGACTGCTGCTGCTCGATGAGCCGACCACGGGGCTTGATCCGCTCAGTCGCAGGCAGGTCCTGGAGCTGCTTGCGGAGCTGGAGGAACGCCATGGCCCCCGGGTGTTGGCCGCGACTCATGATCCGGTCTTGGCCATGCGGGCCGAGCGGCTGCTGGTCTTGGAACGGGGGAGGATCGTGCAGGCGGGTCCACCCGAGGTGGTCTATCGCCGCCCGGCCACACTGGAGGCGGCCCAGATACTGGGAATTACCAACCTGCTCCCGGTTACGATTCAGCGGCATCTCGGGGAGCGGGAGGCGGACTGGGCGATGGTGGAGATTGCCCCGGAGGTGCGCCTCCTTGCCCCGTGGCCGTCCTGGGCCCGGCCTGGAATCGATGCCTGGCTGCTCGTGCACCCGGAGCACGCCCAGGTATTCCCCGGGTCGCGGGCGGAGCACCGCGGGATCGACGCCCGGGTAGTGCGCGTCACCCGTATCGGCGCCAGTGCCCAGGTCTCCTGTCGCCTGGGATCCTCGTTGCTGGAGGTGCTCCATCCCTTGTTCCACAGTACTTGGCTACCGGCTCCGGGGGCGAGAGTCGCGCTGGAAATGGCGCCTGCCGATGTACACCTGTTGCCGCGGTCGCCGGCGGATTCCAGCGCCTGCCCGGGATAACCCGGAATAGGTGGATAGCGAGGAAAAATTCCTGGTGCAATAGGATCTTACCATTGAAATCCGCTTGCGAGTTGCCGACTTGACATTTGTTGATCACGGGTGGAATATGGAGATCTCGAATGCACGGGGAAAGTGCAATGCCGAAGGTAACTCGAAGAGATTTGCTGAAAAATACCGGTCTCGCCGTCGCGGCCGGTTCGCTGGTATCCGTGGTGCAGGCCCAGCCGTTACGCTTGTTTTCTCCTCCCGCCTATCGTGCCATGAAGGTGGCCCGATTGGCGGATTTGCGGGTTGATCAGCCGCGGGACTTTAGCTATCCCGATGCGCAGTCCATGGCATATTTGGTCAAGCTGGATCGTGCGGCGATCGGCGGGGTCGGTCCGGGAAAACGGGTAGTGGCTTTTTCCCGGATTTGCACCCACATGGGCTGTCCGCTGGAGTTCAAGCGTGATGAGTCCGGGCGGGGGCGTTTTGTCTGCCCATGCCATTACTCCATGTTCGATCCGGCACGCAATGGCGCCGTGTACCAGGGTCTGGCAACGGATTTTCTGCCGCAGATCACCCTGGAAGTACGCCGTGGTGGGGATATTTACGCCACGGGTGTGCAGGGCCTCGTCTGGGGTCGGGCAAACAACCATCTTGAGAAATAAGAGAGGAGGCGATCATGGCTCTTTATACTCGATATGATCAACTGCCGTTACCACCCCGCGATGCGGAGGTGAAGAACCTCGGTTGCCAGTACTGCACCTTTGCCTGCGGCTACAAGGCTTACGTTTGGCCCATGGGTAAGGACGGTGGTCCACGGCCGGATCAGAACGCCTTTGGTGCCGATTTCACCCGGCCCCAATCGCCGATCGTTGGCTTTGCCTATACGGAATACAAATGGTCGACCATCCGGCGCAAGGATGGCTGGTATAACCTGGCCGTCGTTCCAGCCAAGGATTCACCGCTGAATCTTGAAGGAAATTATTCGCCCCGGGGCGGTGCCAATGCCCGCACCACATGGTCGCCCGACCGGGCTACCCGCGTGCGCCTGAAATATCCCTTGCTGCGGGTTGCCGGTGACTATCAGCCGGTACCTTGGGACTATGCGATTGAGGTGATGGGGCGTGTCATCAAGGGTCTGCTGGAGCGGGAGGGTCAGTCCGCTATCGTCGGTAAATCCTACGACCACGGCGGTGGCGGCGGAGGCTACGAAAATAACTTTGCGATTTGGCATATGTTCCATACCGCCTTGCGTCTTGAATACTGTGCGCGTCATAATCGCCCGGCGGATAACAGTGAGACCTGGGGCAGCGAGGATCGCGGTCTGCAGGTGTTGAACTACACCACCGACGATGTGCGCCTGTGCGATACCCAGGTATTTTGGGGTGCCAATACCTACGATACCGCCTCGGTCCTGACGGCCGCCCATCAGCTACCTAACTTTCTC
>JALUYA010000016.1 GCA_027018875.1 Gammaproteobacteria bacterium | reverse complement strand
ATCTAACAGGAGGAACGTGATGAAGAGACTTTCCGTAGTAGCCGCGATAGTCATGGCGGCGGGGCTGGGCGTGGCGACGGCGCAGGCGGGTGCGGCGCCGGGCAGCCTGGGCTACCTGGGCGCGCACACCACGCTGGGGATGAAGTTTTACCTGGATACGAGTTACATTCAGAACCAGAGCGATGGGCAGAATGTGGACTCCACCGGCTATGGGACCGACGTCAAGCGGGGATACCTGGTGCTGAACACGGATTTCAACGATCAGTGGTCGATGAAGTTTCAGACCGACTTCAATTACAAGAGCGTGGTGGGCGAGACCGTGGTATATCTGAAGAACCTGTACCTGCAACGGGACCTGGGCCAGGGGATGAAGCTGCGCATCGGGGTAGCCAACATGCCCTGGATTCCCCATGACGAGGGGCTGTATCGGTTTCGTTACGTGGAGAACACCCTGATCGACCGCACCCACTTCGGCAACTCCGCCGACTGGGGTCTGCATCTGCTCGGCGGGCAGGGGCGGCTCAACTGGCAGGTTTCGCTGGTCAACGGCGGCGGCTACAAGCATCCGGAGCGCAGCAAGGGCATGGATATTGCGGCCCGGGTGGGCTACCGGGTCTACCGCGGCCTGCACCTGGTAGTCGGGGCCTATGCCGGGGATCGCGGTGAGAGCCGGTATCCGTCGGGGGTTCAGAACACCACCACCCGCTACGATGCGGCGCTGGCCTACGAGGCGCGGCGGTTCAACGCGGGGGTGGAGTACTTCTATGCCGATGACTGGACGACGGTCCTCACGCCGCAGAGCGACAGCGCCGACGGCTACTCAGTCTTTGGCAGCTACAGCCTGAGACCGGATGTGGCCGTGTTCGCCCGCTACGACTACGTCAAGCCGAGCAAGGACCTGAACCCGGGACTGAAGAACCAGTACTACAACGCCGGGGTACAGTTCATTATCAGCAAGCATATCCGCCTGGCCGCCGTGTACAAATACTCCAAGGTGGACAACGGCTTCTTCAAGACCTCGAATGGGACCATCGGCGGGACCTCGAGCGGCAAATACCAAGAAATCGGCCTGTGGATGCAGGCTTCATTCTGAACCCTCCCCAGTAGGGGAAACCTCCCCACTCGGCGGGCCCTCTCCAGGGGGCCCGCCTTTTTTTGCCGATTCCGGTGTTCGGGAGAAATGCAGGCAATGCCTTCGACGGTGGGCAAGGATTCTTGGCCGGATCGTCGCTGGGTATTCGGCTCCACGGACTTGTTGGACTTATAATTCCGTGCCGGGGGCTCCAACCCGGAAAGCGTAATTCACATCTTTGAAATTGGGCGGTTCATACGGAATGTCTCGGTGGGAGGATTTCGGCCATGGTTGAAGCGGACGGCATCTATCGCATTCTCGCGCTCGACGGAGGGGGCATGCGGGGCTATTTAACCGCGCGGCTTCTGCAACGCCTGGAAGAAATGCGCCCAGGGTGGATCTCGAAGGTGGATCTATTTGCCGGAACTTCCACCGGTTCGATTATCGCCCTGGCGCTTGCCTATAGCCTGAGTACACGTGAAATCAGTACCATTTATGCACGGGATGCACCGAAAATTTTTGCGGTTTCCCTCACCGACCGGCTGCTCGATGGCGGTGGCCTGATTGGTCCACGATACCGGGTGCGGCGACTGGGCGCCTTGCTGCGTGGTGTATTTCACGACCTGCGGCTTGTCGATCTGGACAAGCGGGTGTTGGTGCCGGCGTTTCGACTCGATGGCGCCGATCCGACCGATTCTCATCGGCGCTGGCGACCGCAGTTGTTTCACAATTTTCCGGATGCGGGAGCTAATGAACAGCTGACCGCTCGTCAGGTGGCGCTGTATTCGAGTGCGGTGCCGGCGGTGTTTGCCAGTGTGGATGGCTACGTGGATGGTGGGGTATATGCTGCGAATCCGACCCTGTGCGCAATCGCCCAGACGCTTGCTTCGGCGCAAGCCGCGACCGGCGGACTCGGCATCGATCGATTGCATGTGCTTTCCGTCGGCACCGGTCTGGGTTCGCTGCGGATCGAAGGCGATCGGCTGGATTGGGGGTTGATGCAGTGGGCGCGGCCGTTGCTGGGCCTGGTGCTGGATGCGGGTACGGCAGCAGTCGATTTTCAGGCGCGTCATCTGCTAGGTTCCGCCTATCATCGGTTGAATCCCTGGATCGAGGGGGAGCCGATAATGCTCGATGATGTCGAGGCCATCCCCCGGCTGGAGCGGATCGCGGCGACGGCCTCACTCGATTCCACCGTGGCGTGGCTGGATCAGCAGTGGATGACGGCCTAGATGAACCTGTACCTGCGATTGTTTTGGGTGTGGTTCCGCGCCCGGTTTCGTTCCCCGATCCCCGACCCGTTTTCGCCGGCACGGCTGAACTTGCGGGTTCTTCCGAATGACCTGGACCTGTTTCTGCATTTGAACAATGGGCGTTACCTCACGCTGATGGATCTGGGGCGCATGGATTATGTGTTGCGTTGCGGTTTGGGGCGGTTGATGCGCGAGCGCGGTTGGTACGCGGTGGCGGCGGCGGTTGAAATACGCTACCTGCGCCCACTGAAGTTCGCCCGACGGTTCACATTGGTTACCCGGCTTGCGGATTGGAATGATGCTTCGTTTGCGATGGAGCAGCGGTTTGAGAGTGGCGGTAAACTTTGTGCCCGGGCGTTCATTTCCGGTCAGGTGCGCCGGGCTCGGGAGCGGGTGCCCCCCGTCGAGCTTTGGCAGGCACTGGGTTGGCAGGCGCCTGAAGCGCCGGAAGGAGGGCGCCTTGCAAGCGAGATTGCCCGCCGGGCCGGGAACCTGCCGAATCCGGGATGAGGCGGTGACTGCCGTGTGAAGGCACCGCCTGGAAAGTGGTTATATTTTTATTCTTAAGATAAATCAATTATAAACAAATAGTTACGACAATTCAGCCGTTTCTGAAATCACGGTCAAGACCATACAAGACCGTTCGTTTGCGGCGAGTTTGGGCACGAGAGTGTTGAAAAACTATCGTGCAAAAAACACCATTTCTGACACCTGCCGAGCAACGGGTGTAGCCCTCTCAGATCAGTTTGCAATCCGTTGTCAGGGCTAGCCTGCATTTCTCACAGCCTCGGCCCCAGCACGGCTTTTGGCACAAGGTTTGAAAGGAATACCCTAAGGCTGTCCGTCTCACGATCGAACTTGACCGCGGCGGTGAAAGACTTGTGGACCTGCGGAATTACGATTGGATCGAACATGGCTACGCCGTCACGGCACATAAAGCGCAGGGCGCGACAGCTGACCG
>JALUYA010000015.1 GCA_027018875.1 Gammaproteobacteria bacterium | reverse complement strand
TACCAGATCAGCGACAATCAGGCGGCGGACCAGCTACAAAAGGCCCGCCAGACACTCTTCAAAACCATTCATGGACGGACTCTGAAAACCGGCCGACAGACCTACTTCTATTACCCTGCTTCAGACTTATTTATGGATTGGAAAATACTTCTTGTCTACCCCCGCTTTCCACTGCTTTCCATGGCCGCAACCCGAGCCGAAAGTCCTATAATTGCTACAGGTGATCGCTCGGAGACCACGGTGTCCAGGAACCTGCGATTTGGCCTATTGCTGGCGGCGCTGGCGCTAAGCAGTGGAGGAAATGCATGGGCGGCGAACAGCGGGTCGCAGGATCGTACCCAACCGCGGAAAAACGCTACGCTGCGTCTTGCATTGCCGGCGGTACACAAGATGTTGCGGGCGCCCGGGCCGTTGGTGCCGTATCGTCCGGTGGCGAGCGGATCGCCGCCCGCGTGGCAGTCGCCGCCCGAACTTTTCGATATCCACTCCAATGATCCCCTGCGGCGGGCGGGGCGTGTGAAAATATCCCGAAAATCCAGCCGCCCGATTATTATTCTCTTCACAACCAGCCGTATGGGTGGCTGCCCTTTTTCCGGGGATTCTATTGCGTATCCGCTGCAAGCGGGGTTTAACGGTATGAACACTACCGGGTATCTTGGCAACGAATCCGTGAACCTCTATTTTCTGTGTCTCCAGAATTCATCCCGGTGATTGTACTCCGCGCATGAGACCGGGAACCGACATTCGGGTTACCTACCGGCTGAGTGGCGAGGCCGCTGAGGCGGATGCGCTGGCGCATGCGATCGCTTACGAGCAAACGGTGGAATTGCCGGCGGCGCAAATCGACGGTACGCCGGCAGCGGCTAACGTGGGCCGCATCGAGGCCATCGTGCCCGACCCGGAAGTGCCCGGCGCTCAGCGTGCGTGCATTGCCTATCCGGCGGCGTTGGCCAGTGCTCAGTTGGGGCAACTGTTCAACCTGCTCTACGGCAACATTTCGATGTATCGGGGGGTGCGCCTGCTCAAGCTCACACTGCCGGATGCTCTGCTCACGCATTTCAGGGGTCCCCGCTTTGGTATCGAGGGGGTGCGCCGCCTGACCGGTGTGTACGGGCGCCCCCTGTTGGCGACCGCCGTCAAGCCGCGCGGTGCGGCCACGTCCGAATTGGCAAGCGTCGTCGAAGCTTTTGCCCGTGGCGGCGGAGATATCGTCAAGGACGATCAGAACCTGGTGCATGCCGGATTCGATGAATTTCGCGTTCATGTCGATGCGTGTGCCGACGCCGTCGAGCGCGCCAATGCGGTCAGTGGGCGGCAGTGCCTGTACCTGCCGCATCTGGCGGGCACCGACGAGGAACTGGCCCGGCGCGCCGAGTTCGTGCGTCGCCGCGGTCTGCGCGGCGTGCTGATGTGTCCGCTGGTACTCGGACTGGATCGTGCCCGGGCGCTGGCCGAAGCCTACCAGTTACTGTTCATGGCGCATCCCGCGCTGACGGGCGCCTACACCCGGGGCAGGCGGGAAGGCATTGCGCCCGCGATATTGCTGGGAACCCTGTTTCGCCTGGCCGGCGCCGATGTATCGGTATTTCCCACCCCCGGCGGGCGTTTCGAAGTAACGTCCGCTGCCTGCACTGCAATTGCCACGGCGCTTGCCGCACCGCTGGGCAACCTGGTCGCGAGCCTGCCGGCACCGGCGGGCGGGATACAGGTTTCGCAGGTGCCGAAACTGGCGGCGGGTTACGGTACCGAGGCGGTATGGTTGATCGGCGGGGCGTTGCGCGGCGATACGCGCGGAATTGCGGTCGCCACGCGCGCGCTGCTCTCGGCCATGAATGCGCATTTCGAGCCACGGCAGGAACCGCCCGAAACGACGCCGCCCTCGGCCTGCGAATTACCCGGCACCGGCGTCACCGGTCCGGCCCAATCCTTGCTTCGGGCCGGGACGGACTTTCAGTGGTTCGCCCGCGAGAATCAACGCTACAAATCGACGCAGGCATTACCCTTTCGCGGCGTGCGTCGCGTCGAACTGATCGGCAAACGGGGGGAGTCGTGTCATTTCGAGTTGCGTTACTTCGAGCTGGAACCGGGCGGCTACACAAGCCGCGAAAAGCATCTACACACGCATGTGCTGATTGGTGCGCGTGGGCACGGCACGGTACTCATGGGTGAGGAGCACATCGCGCTCCATCCCGACGATATTGCCTATATTGCGCCATGGCGAGTCCACCAGTTGCGCAATGAAGGCGATCGACCATTCGGGTTTTACTGCATCGTGGACCGGGAACGCGACCGTCCGCTGGCGCCGTGACACCATGGCGCTCGGCAAAACGCGTGAATACCGCCCGCCCGAGGTTGGTGTGCGTTTATGAACAGGCGGTCTTACGCGGTCGAATCGCCCGTGGTCTGTGTTGAGCCTCGAGTTACGCCCGCCCCGTGGAACCCGTTGCGGACAGTTTCCTGGCCTTAATAGGGCTTTCCTGGTTCTCCTGTGGCGGTGGGGCTCAGGAACTCATGGGAATGATGAGCAGCAGGGCAATACCAAGCAGAATGCGGTAAATCGCAAACGGCGTGAACCGATGCGTGCGGATATATCCGAGCAACCACTTGACCGCAGCAAAGGCGACGATCAGCGACACCACAAAGCCCAGTGCCAGGGCACCCCAGTGAGCATGTGCCGCGCTGCCGCTATGCACCACTTTCAACAGCTCGTAACCCGTGGCGGCATACATGGTGGGAATGCCGACCAGAAAGGCGAATTCGGTTGCCGCCGAACGATTGCTGGTGCCGAACAGCATGGCGGCGAAAATGGTTGCTCCCGAGCGTGAAGTACCGGGAAAGATGCCCGCGATCATCTGGGCGATACCGACCAGGATAGCCACCCGCCAGGTGATGGTGCTGCTTTCGGGACGACGTGCGGCAATCTGTTCGGCGGCGATCATCCATACGCCGCCGATAATCAGCGCCCAGGCAATCGGGGCGACCGCCCGGGGCAGCTTGAACCCGAGTTCGACGGCGATCAGGCCGATTACGGCGGTAATGAGAAAGGCGACCAGCAATTTCAACAGGTAATCGCGTGTGGCCGGCTCGCGCCAGCGCGTTACAAACGTCCACAGGCGCCGCCAGTAGATAAACGTGATGGCGAGGATCGCCCCGGCCTGAATACCCACGTTGAACAGATCCGAGCGAGCGCCCAACCAATGTTCGGCGATTAGCAGGTGTCCCGTACTGGAGATGGGCAGAAACTCGGTAATGCCCTCGATAATGCCGAGGAGCACCACGTTAATGAAGTCATGCATGAGCGGCGGCGGCAATCAAAGCGCACAGTTTACCCGATGACAGGTATGGCATAGGGGCTGGTTGGTGTACCGCATAAGTTGGTGTACCGCATAAGCGGTGTCGGAGCTGACTGAAGCGGGCCGTTCAGCCGAGGCGCAGAAGAATCCGGGCAGCCAGCGTGGCGGGATCCTGATCGCGGTTAACCTCGACCACGACCTGTTTGTAGGTCTCGTGTGCCAGTTCGAAGGTCAGGCAATGTTCCGGATCATGGAAGTCGTAAAAAATCCTGCCTGCTCCTGTGAAGAACGTACCCGCCACTTTCACGCCCGGGATACGGGTGCCGATGCGCAAGCCGCGGAACCAGGCCTTCGGTACCGGTTCATGTTTGACCGACTTGATGTGACTGTAGGGAATGTGGAGCGAGCCGTGCAGCGCCAGCACTTTATCGAGAGGATTCAGAAGCACGCCGACGCGTGAAGGTTCGAGTTCGATATGGGCCACGAAGTTCCCCTTTTCAAGAGATCGAATAGCGTTGATTGCCATGGTTCCAAAACCGTGGCCTATCCCCTATTTCTCTTCGCCTTTTGTTTCTCTCCGAAAGCTTCAACAGAATAGCGCTATTTTATCGGATTGTCAACGGAAAGTCCGACCGGTCTCTAGTATGAGAACGAACAGCCGTAAGTGTGTGATCCTTGCATAAAAACGGCGCCCACGAGGGGCGCCGTTGCTTACCAGATCACCATTTAAGCGGTTGCTAAAGTGCGGCTCAGTGGGTTTTGGCCGGTGCGGCGGTAACGGGCTTTTTCTCCAAACGGGTTGGTGCTACTTTTGCCGGTTGGGTGGCGGTGGTGCTCGGCGCCGGAAGTTTGATGTCGATGCTGGCACCCTGTCCCAGTTGGCCCAGGTATTTCTGAACCATTGCTCTCTTGGATTGATTGACCAGGGTGGGTTTCATTGCCGTGAAGCTTGGCGGTGCCGCGGTACGTTCTTTTTGCAGCTCGATCACATGCCAGCCGAACTGCGTGTGAACCGGCGCCTTGGTGTAGCTTCCGGGCTTGAGTTTTGCAACCGCAGACGAAAATGCCGGTACCATCTGGTTGGGTTTGAACCACCCAAGCTCGCCACCCTGCTTGGCGCTCGGGCCGATGGAGTCCTTTGCGGCCAGCTTGGCAAAGTCAGCTCCATGATCCAGTTGGGTGATGATTTTCTCGGCTTCGGCTTTGGTCTTTACCAAAATGTGACGAGCCTTGTATTCTTCGCCGGATTGGGCCTTGACCATTTTTTCATAAGCCTTGCGCAAGGCTTGTTCGGAAGGGGAGTGCGTGTCGAGATAATGCCGTATTGCGACATTGGCGAGGTAGAGGTTGCGCTGCAGGTCCAGCCCCGCACGTACATTGGGGTTGTCTAGTAGCTTGGCCTTTACGGCCGCCTGTGCGGCCAGCGATACTTGGGCCAACTCGCGGGCGATCACCCGTTTTTGGGTGTTGTTAAGCTGGATTTTAGCCCCGCGCGTACGCATCGCCACGTAGGCATTGATTTCCGGAGCGGTTATGGCATGTCCGTTAACAGTAGCCACGACGGTTCCCGGTGGTGAAGCCGGGGTTGCAGCGGATTGTCCGCTGGACTGTTGTCCCGAACCACAACCGGCGAGCAAGCCGGTGATGGCGAGCAATGGAAGGACTTTGATGGCCTTGTTCAGCATGGGGTTCCTCGTATGTGTGAAATTTGATTCGAAGCAGATTTTACACTCTGCCGTGAGCTAGCATAACCGACTTAGCCTCCCCGGCCTAGTTTTGCTCCCGTACTTGCGCTTCATCTGGAGTCAGAGTGATGAGCCGTAAAGCGTGAAGCGGCCCCGCAAGCAGGTCGGCAAGGATGGAGTTGACCAAGCGATGCCGGGTGATTTGATTCAGGCCCTCGAAGCGAGGAGAGACCACTCGCAAGGCCAGGTGGAATCGCCCGGCGGCTTCCCGGTGGCGGGAGTGGCGCCGGGTTTCATCCCGCAATTCTATGTGGCAGGGAGCCAGGGCCCGGGTCAGGGCACGATTGATATCGACCAGCATGTCGGCCGGCGCTTGCAGTTGGCTTTTACTTGTCATTCCATTAGGGGAAATCGAATTTACGCCTTATGATATAAGAGTAGATCCAGAAATACAGGAAAAATCCATGGACAAACCCCGCATGATAAAAATTCATCCCCAAAATCCCCAACGCCGCTTGCTCACCCAAGCGGTTGCGGTGGTGGCAACCGGAGGAGTAATTGCCTATCCCACCGATTCGTCTTATGCTTTGGGATGTCGCCTGAGCGACAAGAGCGCGGCGGATCAACTGCGACGGCTGCGCCGGGTGGATTCCAGTCATCCTTTTACTTTACTGTGTCAAGACCTTTCCCAACTTTCTACCTATGCCCATGTGGACAACCCGGGCTATCGGCTATTGCGCGGGTTGACGCCGGGAGCCTATACGTTCGTGCTGAAGGCCACGCGGGAAGTGCCGCATCGTTTCGTGCATCCAAAGCGCCAAACAATAGGTATCCGGGTGCCGGATAATCTCGTTACCCTGGCGCTTCTGGAAGCATTGGAGCAACCACTGATGAGCACCAGCGTGATCAGCGCGGATTCGGAGGAATCTCCGCCTGCCCGCGCCGAGGAAGTGGCCGAGCGGTATCCCGGTGTGCTGGGACTCATTGTCGACGGGGGTCCAACACCGGGGGAGCTGACCACCGTGGTGGATTTGTCCGAGGGCGTACCGCGGCTCATTCGCGCCGGTCGCGGCCCTTTGGGCGACTGGATAGCGGGGTAAACGTATAATGTCAGCCTGGGGATTCCGAAGATTTAAGAACTTGGCGACAAATTGCGGAGGACAATATAGCTTAGTGAACGACATTTCATGTTGACGCTGAATCTGGTACAAAAAATCATCATTTGGGCGGTTCCCGTGATTTTTGCGATCACCCTCCACGAAGTGGCGCATGGCTGGATCGCCTTACGGCTCGGTGACCCGACGGCAAAAATGCTGGGCCGACTGACGGTTAATCCGATTCGTCACATCGATCCGATCGGTACCGTAATTGTGCCCCTGGTCATGCTGCTTTTGCCTGGCGGGTTTATTTTCGGCTGGGCCAAACCCGTGCCGATCGGGGTGCGCAACTTCAAGAACCCTCGGCGGGATATGGCGATTGTGGCTGCCGCCGGACCCTTGGCTAATTTGGCGATGGCGATTTTCTGGGCCCTGGTGATCCGGTTGGGATTTGCCTTGGATCCCTCCCTGCCTTCGTTGGGCAGGCCCTTGGCCTTGGCCGGAGTAGCCGGGGTATTCATCAATACCTTGCTGATGATATTTAATCTGATCCCCCTGCCGCCGCTCGATGGGGGCCGGGTGGCCGCCGGGCTGATGCCGCGTCGCTGGGCCAACACCTACGAGCAGATCGAACCATTCGGGTTCTGGATCGTGATCGGCCTGCTCTTTATTGGTGCCTTCCGATTCATGTGGCTCCCGATCGCGGCGGCGATGGGATTTCTCTCGTTGTTTGCGGGAATCGAGCCGAATCAACTTATGTTGTTGCTCATGTCGCTGTTACGATGAACGCCGAATCGCCCTATTCGACTGCACTTTCCACTCAGGAGGGGCCTCCTCGCGCGATCATCAGGGGCGAGCCGCTGAACGTTCTCCCACATGACCTGTATATTCCGCCCGATGCCCTGGAGGTCATACTCGAAGCCTTTGCGGGACCTCTTGATCTACTGTTATATTTGATACGGCGCCAGAATATTGACATTCTTGATATTCCGGTTGCCGAAGTCACTCGCCAATACATGAACTATATCGAGATCATGCAGGGGTTGAAACTCGATTTGGCTGGAGAGTATCTGCTGATGGCAGCAACCTTGGCCGAGATCAAATCGCGTTTATTGCTACCGCAATCCGGGGCTAAAGAAGATGGCGAGGAACAGGATCCCCGGGCCGAGCTGGTACGCCGTTTACAGGAATATGAGCGCTACAAGCAGGCAGCGGAAGACCTCGATGCACTACCCCGAATTGGACGGGATCGGTTTGGCGTGAACTTGCCGCTGCCGGCGCGCCAAGTGATACGGGTGGCGCCGCAGGTGAGCCTGGAGGCGTTACTCAACGGGTTTTCGGCTGTTATGCACCGCATGAAGCTGATGAGCGGGCATCGCATCGAGCGCGAACCGGTGTCTATCCGCCAGCGTATGAGCGATTTGCTGGCCCGCCTGCGGGGCGGTACCAGTAAGGTTTTTACGGCCTTGCTCGAGCGCGAGGAGGGCCGCGAGGGGGTAGTGATCAGCTTTTTAGCTGTACTCGAGCTGGTGCGTTCGGGATTTGGGGTTATCACTCAGCCGCGCCTGTATGGGCCCTTGTATATTCAGGCGCAGGGGTTGACCCGGGAGGATGTGGATAATCCCGCAATGAATTCCTCCGGAGCGAATTCGCGGGAAGAGCCCGATGACTGAGACCGGTCCGGCCATCGACGATATCATTTTTGCCGCGTTATTCGCGACCGACCGGCCCTTGGGTCGGGAAGAATTGGCGGGATTATTTGCTCCGGGCGAGGCGATTTCCTGTCCGGATCACAATGAAATCGAAGCTGCGTTGGGGCGTATTTCGGAAAGACTATCGGGCCTGCCTCTGGACCTGCGCCGCCTTGCAAGCGGCTATCGTCTGGAAGTATCGCCCAATTTCAGCCCTTGGGTGAGCCGGTTGTGGGTGGAACGCCCTGCTCGCTATTCACGGGCCCTGCTGGAAACCTTGGCCCTGATCGCCTATCGTCAGCCCATAACCCGGCCTGAAATCGAGGCCGTGCGTGGAGTGGCGGTCAACACCCAAATTATCCGGACATTGGGTGAGAGAGGCTGGATTCGAATAGTCGGCCATCGCGACACCCCGGGGCGGCCCGCTATATATGGAACCACCAAGGCCTTTCTCGACTATTTTGGGTTGGCCGACCTGGATGAGCTTCCCAGCCTTGCCGCAATCCGGGATCTATCGGAGATTGAACCCGAGCTGCCGCTGGAGTCCGTGCCCGACACCGTGGAGACGCCGGGACAAGCGGTTCCCGGCATTACCATGGCGAAGGAAGAGGTGGCGGTGCCGCAAGCCGGGTCGGAAGAGGCCGCAATTCTTCCCGGCCCCTGGCCGCCGAAAACGGACGGAGGCGATGAAAGTTTCTGATACGGCCGAGCGCCCGGAAAAACTCCTGGCACGCCTGGGTGTGGCTTCGCGGCGCGAGGTAGCGCGTTGGTTGGCCGCGGGGCGGTTGAGGGCACAGGGGCAGGTGCTGCGTGGCGGGGAGCGAATTCGGCCTGGGGATTCGTTGCGCTTGGATGGGCGTCCGCTACATCTTCCTACCACGGAAGCCGAACAACGGGTGCTACTCTACAACAAGCCCGTGGGCGAGATTGTGACCCGGCACGATCCTCAAGGCAGGAGCACCGTATTTTCCGCCTTGCCGCGACTGCATGGCGGACGCTGGATCGCAGTAGGTCGATTGGATATTTCGACCACGGGGCTGTTGTTGCTGACTTCGGATGGGGACTTGGCCGCACACCTGATGCATCCACGTAACGCCCTGGAGCGACGCTACCTGGTGCGGGTCGACGGGCGGCTTACCGCGACGCAGACCCGGGCCTTGATCCAGGGAGTCCTGCTGGAAGACGGATGGGCCCGGTTTATCAGTTGTCGGGCGCGGACTTCCGCCCAAGGGCGCAACCAATGGTACTATGCCAGTCTGCTCGAAGGGCGAAAACGTGAAGTACGACGGCTTTTTGAAGCCATGAATCTCAGGGTAAACCGACTTCATCGGGTCGGTTATGGACCGATCGATTTACCGCGCGATTTGGTATCCGGAAAATGGAGGGAGTTGAGCGAAGACGAACGGGGGCGGTTGCAGGCTTCGGTTTAATGAACGACTCGTTGCGGGGAGTTAAATGATAGAGGGGTGAACCTTTTGGTGAAATGAATATCCAAAAAAAGGATGATACTCGCATCGGCAAGCAGGGCGGGAATGGCCGGGACTGAGGCGGATCGTCTCCTGGTGGAACGGGTACAGGCCGGCGAGCGAACCGCTTTTGATGCCTTGGTGCTGAAGTACCAACAGCGAATTTTCAAGCTGGTGTCCCGATACGTGTGGAACCGTGAAGAGGCGAGGGACGTCACCCAGGAAGTGTTCGTACGTGCCTACCGGGCAATTGGCAGTTTTCGGGGAGATAGCGAGTTTTATACCTGGCTGTATCGCATTGCTGTGAATGCAGCTAAAAATGCAGTCGGAACGGCGACCAGGAATCCGGTAGAAGGGGGATTGGATATCGATGATCCGGAAATTGGTGAGATTCGGACGAAACTTACCGATGTTTCCAGTCCGGAACATCTGCTCTGTGCCGAAGATCTGAAACGTACCATCAATGATGCCATCGGTGCACTTCCAGCGGAACTTCGGCGCGCAATTTTACTCAGAGAAATCGAAGGAATGAGTTATGAGGAGATTGCGAACGCCATGCATTGCCCGGTGGGTACCGTTCGCTCCCGTATTTTTCGGGCTCGCGAGGCGATTTTTATTCGTATCAAGCCCTTGCTGGAGTAAGTTTTATGCTGAGTGACATACTGCGCGAACAGATTTCCGCCTTTATGGATGGGGAGTTGCCCCAGGAAGAGTCCGCCTTGTTGCTCAGGCGCCTTGCGAACAACCGCGAAGTGGGTCGGTGTTGGCAATATTATCACCTGATCGGCGATGCTTTGCGCGATGAGTTGGCTCCGGAGATTGCCCGCGATATGACCCTGGGGGTAGGGCGGGCACTGGAAAAACCGGTGGCGCGTTCTCGATTACGACGGTTTACTACACTGGCCGCGGGAGTCGCGGTAATCGGTTTGGCGGGTATAGTCGGCGGACTGGTTTCGCACCAGATAGAGGGAGGCGGTAAGGTATTTGCCCCGGGAAGGGGAGGGAGCCCTCAGCAATCGATTCTGCCGCGCCAGGTTGACTGGAGGCAAACGCCGAGTCCGGTTCAAACGGAACTCAGTCAGTATTTATTGATGCACGACCTTTATGCCCCGCAGCTTCATGCTCCGGCCTCACCCGCAGGTTCTCCAATGACCTCGGCGAATCCCTCGGGTGCCCCTCATCGGCAGGCCGCTCGGAACTAAATGTCGCCGGTTCGTAGTACTCTTACCTTCATCACTTTGTTATTTCCGGCGATCGCCCTGGCGGCGGTATCGTCGGGACAGGCCGAGGCCTTGTTCGAACAGATGCAAAGTGCACTTGCCCGGCAAAGTTATCGGGGCGTAATTGTTTATGTCGGTGGGGGGCATATCGCCAGTTACCGACTGGTGGTTTTGCAGGGCGATTATGCTCGTCTTGTCTCTCTCAGCGGACCAGCACGTGAAATTATTCGTGGCCTACACGCAGTAGTTCGGTTACGCCCGGGGGTGGATGAGACGGTTGTTCGCGGTACCGGCGGGAACAGCTCTCCTTTGCCGTTTCCCCCGGCCACACAGGTGCCGGTTACCCGGCTTGAGCGCTATTACCGTTTCGCTCTTGGGGGTTGGGATCGAGTAGCCGGTAAACGGGTGCGGCTTTTACTGTTGATTCCACGGGATCATTGGCGCTACGGTTACCGGGTTTGGGTCGCGCAGGGTAGCAATTTGCCGCTGCGCTCCGAATTGATTGGAGGCGGAAATCATGTTCTTGAGAGTGCCATCTTCACCCGGATCGCGTTATTAAATGAAAAATCGGCCTACGCGGCCATAGGTTCCGGGGCCATGCGGATGATCAAAAAGATTGACGCCGGTTACTATCCAACCCGAAAAATCTGTAGCCTGAGGGATGGGGAAAAAGAATTCAAGATAGATCATTTGCCTCCGGGTTTTCGAATTTTTGACAAGGTTTGCGAGAAGCCTCCAGGTGCTGCTTCTCCCATCAGCCATGTGACTGTCGGGGACGGGCTGGCCAGCATATCGGTTTTTGTTACGCTGCATCGATCGGGGGATGCCAGCCTGGTGGGGGCGGCTGTATTGGGATCCACCCATGCGGTCGGACGGATCGATGGTGTGTTTTCGGTAACTGCCATGGGCGATGCACCCCTCATTACCGTGTCCCGGATTACTCATGGCGTTGTTATGGCCGGGCATTGAATTGCCCCGTCGCGAGTATAATTAAGGCATGTGACTCGGCGATGGCCGACTATTGAGCATCCCAATTCGAAATTTTGCCATTATTGCCCATATTGATCATGGCAAGTCAACCCTTGCGGATCGGCTAATAGAACGTTGCGGTGGACTTAGTAGGCGCGAGATGTCCGCCCAGGTACTCGATTCCCTGGCAGTAGAACGCGAGCGCGGAATTACCATCAAGGCGCAGAGCGTGCGCTTGGATTATCTCGCGCATAATGGCCGGCACTATCAGCTGAATTTGATTGATACGCCGGGGCACGTGGATTTTTCCTATGAAGTTTCTAGATCATTGGCCGCCTGTGAAGGCGCCCTGTTGGTGGTCGATGCATCTCAGGGCGTGGAGGCGCAGAGTGTAGCCAATTGCTACAGTGCCGTCGAGCAGGGTCTGGAGGTGTTGCCGGTACTCAATAAGATTGATCTGCCGATCGCCGACCCCGTACGGGTGGCCGCCGAAATCGAGGATCTTATCGGTATCGAAGCAAAAAATGCGCTCGGTATCAGCGCCAAAACCGGTGAAGGGATCGATTGCCTGCTTGAGGAGATTATTGCCCGAATTCCTCCGGCGGGTGGAAATGCGAATGACCCATTGCGCGGCTTGGTTATTGATTCCTGGTTTGATCCCTATGTCGGAGTGGTCTCCTTGGTGCGGATCAAATCGGGGATACTGCGCCGGGGAGGCCGCATCAAGATGATGTCTGCGGGTGGCGTCTGGCAGGTCAGTCGAGTCGGAAGTTTCAGTCCCCATATGAACGATGCCGATTATCTTGCATGTGGTGAGGTGGGGTTCGTGATCGCCGGAATCAAGGATATAGACGGGGCTCCGGTCGGCGATACATTAACCAATGCCGAACGTCCGGCTAAAGTGGCTTTACCTGGATTTTCACCGCTGAAACCGCGAGTATTCGCCGGATTATTCCCGGTGGAGGCATCGGCTTTCGAGGCCTTGCGCGATGCCCTCTCAAAATTGCGCCTGAATGATTCCGCCCTCTATTTTGAGCCGGAATCTTCGGATGCCCTGGGGTTTGGTTTCCGCTGTGGGTTTCTCGGTCGCCTGCACATGGAAATCGTCCAGGAGCGGCTTGAGCAGGAATATGGAATCGAGCTGATTACCAGCGCGCCTTCGGTGGCATACCGGGTTACCACGGCAGATGGAATCGTGCATGAGGTGGAAAACCCGGCGGCAATGCCGCCGCGCGGGGAGATAGTCAAAATTGAGGAGCCGGTAATTCAGGCGAACATCCTCACGCCGCATGCCTACGTCGGTGCGGTTATCGGCCTGTGCGAACAAAAACGGGGGCGTCAACAGAGCATGATGTACCACACCGGACAGGTGAGATTGATTTATGCCTTGCCGTTGGCGGAAATTGTACTCGATTTTTTTGATCGACTTAAATCGGTGAGCCGCGGCTATGCCTCTTTCGATTATGGCCCGGCAAGTTTTGTCGAGGCTCCGCTGGTAAGGCTCGATTTACTGATCAATCATAATCGGGTGGATGCCCTTTCAGTTATCGTACACCGGGATCAGGCTTATGCGCGTGGGCGCGAGCTTACCGAAGCCTTGCGGGGGCTGATCCCCCGGCAAATGTTTGAAATCGCGATACAGGCGGCCATCGGAAGCCAGGTGATCGCCCGAAGCAGTGTTAAGGCTTTACGCAAGAATGTTACCGCCAAGTGTTATGGCGGTGATATCAGCAGGAAGCGGAAATTGCTTGAGAAACAAAAAGAAGGTAAAAAACGGATGAAACGGGTTGGTAAGGTTGAAATTCCTCAAACGGCATTTCTTGCCGTGTTACAACAAGGTAAAAACCAGGACTAAAAGGACAAGATGATGTTATATGCATGGCTGATCTTTCTTCTGACTCTAGGTACCGGGTTGGTGTGGCTCGTTGATGTGCTGGTACGCCGACGTCGCAGGAGAGCGGGAACAAGCACTCCGCTTCCCGGTTTCTGGCGGGTTTTGGTGGACAACTCGCGTGGATTTTTCCCATTTTTACTCGCGATTTTCCTGATCCGCAGCTTTGTGGTGGAACCCTTTAATATTCCTTCGGGCTCGATGATGCCTTCGATTTTGGTAGGTGATTTCGTGGTTACCGAAAAGTTTGCCTATGAACTGCATTTGCCGATCGTACACACCAGGCTCGTTCGAACGGGGCGGGTTCAACGCGGGGATGTGATAGTTTTCCGTTTTCCCCCCGATCCCAAGGTCGACTTCATAAAACGGGTCATTGGCCTGCCGGGGGATACGATTCGTTATACCTGCAATAACCAACTGATCGTTAATGGGAACCCGGTGCGTATGCAACGGATTGGAATTTATCCGGGGGAAGGGAAACAACACCGGATGGGTGGCGCATTGCTATACAAGGAATGGTTGCCCCGTAGCGGGGGGCGGAACGTCGAAAATCAAATTCTGATTATGCCCGATCGGCCAACGGTCTGTGGTCGTAGCTGGATGGTGCCGAAAGGGCATTATTTCGTCATGGGAGATAATCGTGACGACTCCGATGACAGCCGATATTGGGGTTTTGTCCCGGCCCGCAACATTGTCGGTAAGGCGGTTGCGGTATTCTTCAATTTCCAGGGCTGGACGAATTGGCCCCTATGGAACCGGATTGGTACCCGGTTGCGCTAGCACCGGGGGCGGCTCAAAATAGAAGGAGGCCATATTCACACGGAGGGTTACAAAATGGGAAAAAGAGAAGGTGGTATGACCCTGATCGGGTTGCTGCTGATACTGTTCCTGCTCGGAATCTTGGTGTTTGCTGCAGCACGACTTGTGCCGATTTATATCCAGGCTTTCAGTATAAAGGCATCGCTGGATGCCGTGCGTTCGGATGCGGCTACCCAACCGATCGGCAAGCTGCGCGAGGAACTGGTTAACCAGATCATAATCAATAGAATAAAGGGAGTTCAGGTTTCGGATTATGTTTTTACCCGGCGTGGGAACAAGTTGACTATATCCATTTCACGTAATATCGAAGGGCCATTCATCGGCAATCTCGATTTCGTGCTTCACTACAAGTATGCAATCACGGTTACCCGTGGGACCAATGAGTGATTCCATCCACGTGCTTGAAAAGCAACTGGGATATTGTTTCGATAATCCCGAATTGGCTGTTACCGCGCTGACCCATTGCAGTGCGGGGCCCGACAACAACGAACGCCTGGAATTTCTCGGTGATGCGGTACTGGGTCTGGCCATTGCCGAAACGCTTTATAAACGCCAGCCCGATCTGGCCGAGGGTGATCTCACGCGGATGCGATCCCACCTGGTTAACCGGGAGACACTGGCCGAGCTGGCAATCGAACTCGATTTAGGTGATTTTTTAACCCTGGGGCAGTGCGAGCGGCGTACGAGAGGGAGGCAGCGCCATTCGATTCTTGAAGATGCCCTGGAAGCGATTATCGGTGCCGTTTTTTTCGACTCGGGTTATGGAGCGGCCCGGGCACTGGTACAACGGTTGTTCGCGAAACGACTGGAGTCTTTACCGGAAGCCGAAACTCTCAAAGATCCAAAAACTCGGTTGCAGGAACGCCAGCAGGCGCAAAAGCTGGAGATTCCTATTTATACCCTGGTAGAACATAGCGGCCCCGAGCATGCACGGCGGTTCGTGTGTGAATGCCGTATTGAGAAACCGGAGTTAATCGCGCGGGGAGTCGGCAGCAGCCGCCGCCGAGCGGAGCAGGCCGCGGCCGAGGCGCTTTTGGAGCGGCTGATATGAACGAACCAATATACCGCGCCGGATTTGTGGCGCTGGTCGGGTCTCCCAACGTAGGCAAGTCCACACTGGTCAATGCCCTGGTAGGTGAAAAAGTATCGATCGTAAGTCGCAAGGCGCAAACCACCAGGAGACGGATTCTCGGTATCGTTTCCCGGCCCGCCTACCAGTTGATTTTAGTGGACAGTCCCGGCATGCATGAGGGCCGAGGGCGGTTACTCGACCGAGCATTAAACGCCAGTGTGCGCGAGGCGGCGGCACAGGCCGATGTGGTGGTTTGCGTCGCCGAGGCCGGGAACTGGCGTAAAGAGGATCGACGAGCGCTTGGCTTGGCTTTCACGATGCACCGTCCGGTTCTGTTGGTGCTCAACAAGATCGACCGGATCCGCCCGCGGGAACGCTTATTACCAATTCTTGCCGAACGAACCTCGGAGTATCCGCAGCTTGTCGCGGTAGTGCCAACGGCCGCCCGAAGAGGTGATAACGTGGGCCACCTGGCCGAAGTACTGGCTTCTCATTTGCCTATTTCCCCCCCCTTGTTTCCTCGTGATCAGATCACTGACTTGAATCTGGTTGAACAGGCGGCTGAAACGGTTCGTGAGGCACTGATCGAGCGGTTGGGGGATGAACTGCCCCATGCGACTCACGTCAGTGTAGAACGGCATGCCGATCTGGGCGCCCGGCTTCTCATCGAAGCCATGATCTGGGTTGAACGAGAGAGCCAGAAGGGTATCGTGATTGGAGCGGGAGGGCGCATGATTAAGGCGATTGGAACCGCGGCACGCAAGACTCTAGAGGTTGAACGGGAAAGAGCTGTTACCCTGAAATTGCGGGTGGGCTTGCGTTCGGGATGGAGTCGGGATGCGCGAATCTTGAGCGAGTTGGGTTTGGGCCGGTGAGCGAATTCCGCCGCGTGGGACCAGTCCCGGCGTGGTTACTGCACCAATACCCTTATCGGGAATCGAGCCTGATCGTCGAGGTCTTTACGCTTGAATATGGCCGCCTGGGACTGGTGGCCCGTGGGGCCAGAACTCGACACCGGGGGGGTAATAGACTCGCGCTGTTTATGCCATTGATGCTTTCGTTCCACCAGCGGGGCGAACTGGGTACGCTGATCGATGCCGAAGCAACAGCCCGGCCTGGGCAGTATGCCGGGCACGATTTCTTTGCCGCCTGTTACCTTAATGAATTGATCTTGAAGTTGCTTCCCCGTGCCGATCCCGCACCGGAGGCGTACCAACTTTATGGGGAGGCGCTTGAAGGAATCGCCTCCTCTTCGAAAGTGGCCGTTCGCCGCTTCGAGGGCCGCTTGCTACGCACGCTGGGGCTGGTTCCTTCGCTGCGGGTGGATGGCTCGGGCCTCGCGCTTTCTCCCCGGAAGCGGTATCACTATGTCGCCGGTCAGGGGTTGGTCGAATCCGATCAGGGTTACAGCGAACGTACCTTAGCCGCCATCGAGGCCGAGTATTATGATAATGCGGTTGTATATCACGCCGCTGGACAGCTTTTCCATGCCATTATCGGGGCGCATTTGGGACGGCGGCGGCTGAAAACCGTCGCGGTGGCACGCGAGGTGGCGCAAATGAGTTGGGGGAATAAAACATGAAGCAACGGCGAATTGCTCTCGGTATCAACGTGGATCACGTGGCGAGCTTGCGCCAGGCCCGGGGTACGGTCTATCCCGATCCGGTGCGGGCGGCCCTGATTGCCGAGGAGGCCGGAGCCGATGGGATTACGGTTCACTTGCGCGAGGACAGGCGGCATATTCAGCAACGTGATGTGCGGCTTTTACGCGAACTGGTGGCGACCAAGCTGAACCTGGAAATGGCCGTTACCGAGGAGATGATCACGATTGCCTGCGAGCTGGGTCCGGATGATGTTTGCCTGGTGCCCGAACGCAGGGCCGAGTTGACCACCGAAGGGGGGTTGAATGTAGCGGCTGACCCCGCCCGGTATGATGAGGCGATATCGCGCCTCGCCCGGGCGGGTATCCGGGTCTCGTTATTCATCGACCCGGATCCACACCAGGTTATGGCCGCGGCCACGATCCATGCACCGGTCGTTGAACTCCATACCGGCGCCTATGCAAATGCTTCCGCAGAATCTAAAATTAATGAAATAAACAGGTTAGTATTATCTGCTGAGAAAGCACTGGAACTCGATTTGGTGGTTCACGCCGGTCATGGTTTGCACTACCGCAATCTCGATCCAGTGCTGAATCTGCCGGGTCTGGCCGAGCTCAATATCGGCCATGCGATTATGGCCCGCGCCCTGTTTACGGGCCTGCCCACAGCGGTCAGGGAGATGCGCATGCTGCTCGACAAATGATCTATGGGGTAGGCACTGATGTGGTGGAACTGGCGCGCATACGCAGGCTTTATCAACGTTGGGGTGAGCGCGCCGAACAGCATATTCTTACCGCCGGTGAACGGCAAAGGCTACGGCTCCGACGGCGGGATCCGGCGCGTTACCTGGCTTTACATTTCGCCGCCAAGGAGGCCGTGGTCAAGGCGCTGGGTACCGGCTTCACTCCGCGTGTGACGCTGCATGATGTCGAGGTGGTACCCGACTCCGCCGGGCGTCCCGAGGTGGTTTTTTCCCCGAAAGGGGCAGCCTATGTCGCCGAGTGCGGCGCGGGGGTTGCCCACCTCAGCCTAAGCGATGATGCCGGAATTGCGGTCGCGTTCTGCGTGTTGATGCGGCGAGAGGCAAGCGGTTAGGGGAATTCAAGCGGAAGGATCTCCGGACTGCGAGGTATGGCAGTCGGCTTTTCCGGGTGAGTTATCCCGTAACTCGCATAGAAACTTGGACAGGCGGGTTAAATTAACCGGTTTGGTGAGGTAGGCATCAAAGCTTGCCGCTTGGGCGCGATGGTGCATCATCGGGGTGGCATCTGCGCTGAGTGCAACCAGTAGGATAGCGGGGTGGCGCCGGCGGAGTTTAGGGCCGAGGCGAGTGCCGTCTTCCTGCTCTAAATGCATGTCCACCAGCGCGGCATGCCAGTTACCCTCGATCGAGTCTATTTCCGCGGAGCCGGAAATGGCGCAAATGTGTGCCGCTTGTGATTCCAGGGTTTGGATTAACAGTTCCCGGCTGATGCGATTGTCGTCGATGACCAGGATGCGCCAACCCTGCAATTCATGCCCCAGTGTCGGCGGTCTGGCGGATTGGATATCCGTGAGCAGGGCATTTACCAGGTCTCGAAGCCGGTTACGGGTTGCACAGGCATCCTGCATGTCTCCGCTTAGGCTTGATTCCAGGATCCGTGCCGCTGTCTCGGTGGCCTTCAGACCGAGTACGGCGGCGGTGCCGCGCAGGCCATGTGCGCTGGAACTTGCGGCGGCGTAGTCGCCGCTGCTGATGTGCCTGCACAACCGTTCCAGATCTATTGGAGCGTCTTCGCAAAGCATACGCCAGAGCCGGGGAGTATGAATCAAATGTTCTGTTGGTCGTCCCGATGCCGCCGATGAATTTTCGAGCCACTGTTCAAGCCGCTGTTGGCTCAAGCACTTGGGCGCTTCGCGGGTATCTGTACCGTTTTCGGGCCCCAGGTGAGAACGAAGAACCAGCATCGGCAGGGCGGAATCGGGCGGTGGAATATCATTTTGCGCCAGACCCAACAGTGCGTGAGAAAACTGTTTTGGGCTGCGGATTGCGGCATCGAAAGTGGACCGAGCGGCGATTGTTTCAACCGTGGCCCCGGCCGCGACGAGGCGGGATTTCAGTGCCCCGCGCACAATGGGATCGGCTTCATAGAGAAGGACACGGGCCGCCGTACCTGCTGTTGGCCGGGATGTCCTGGCAAGCTGGGATAAAAAACGGACGCTAAACTCCGCCCCCCCGCCTGGCGCTTCTCCCACCGTAATGTGTCCGCCTAGCGCTTCTACCAGCTTTTTACTGATGGCAAGACCCAGGCCGGAACCTTCAGTCGTGCCTGCCTGCTCCAGGCGGGCACGGCGCTCAAAAATCAGACGCCGCTGGTCCACGGCAATACCGGGGCCGGTATCACGAATTTTAATCTCGATCAGCCCGTTGCTCTTGCCGCGTAAGATAACTTGCAAATGCAGGCTGATTCTCCCTTTGGTGGTGTACTTGATGGCATTCCCAAGCAGGTTTCCCAGCACTTGTTGCAGGCGTAAGGGATCGGTTCGGACACACAAATTCCGCCAACCGCCACAGTCGGCGATCAACTCCAACTCCTTGGCATAGGCCATCGGCGCAACCAGGGTGATGGTTTCGTCGATCAAGGACACAATGTCGGTGTCACGCATCTGGATGGGTACCGTGCCCGCTTCGATTTCAGCCAAGGCAAGAATATCTTCTACCAGGCGAGTGAGGGTATTCGAGGCGTTTTCCAGAACTCCCAAAGCCTCTTGCTGAGCAGTGGACAAGTGCCCTTTACCCAGGAGACCGGCATAGCCCCGAATGGCGTGTAACGGGGTACGCAGCTCGTGGCTGAGTGTGGCCAGAAACTCTGACTTGGCCGTGCTTGCCGCCCGGGCGCGTTCGCTGGCGAGCATCAGCTCGGTATTCTTACCCGCGAGTTCGGCGGTTGCGGCGCTAACTTCCCGGTCGAGTTTTTGTCTTGTGGCGCGCAGCGTGACGGCAATGCGATTGGCGTCCTGTTCGAGCCGGGCCAATTCATCGCGACCGCGCACTTGGAGCGGAGAACCGTATTCACCCCGGGCGACCCGGGCGAGGTAGCGGGCTACTTGGCGGATGCGCCGGGTCGGCCAGGCACTGGTGGAGAAGGCGAGCAGCAAGGCAATTGTAAAAGTTCCCAGTGACGTCAGAACAGCCAAGATGATGGCCAGGCCGGCTTCGCGCCAATATATCTGCGGAGCAATCGTTACGCGCACGGCACCGCCTGGTATGGCTCCGGAAAGAGACGTCGTCGCGCTCAAACTTGCAGACCGGATAAAGCCGTGCCCGAGAATTTCCTCGAAATTTTGTTGTTCTTTATAAGGTAAGGGGGGTAATCGAAGATTTAGGTCTGCCAGCCGCTTGCCTTCTTTGGACAGCAATTCGACTCGGGTCAACATGCCGGTGACCATACGTTGGCGTGCAATTTTTGCAAGGTTGGCGTGAGCCGGATCGGCAAGATGGTAGGCACGAGCAAAACTTTCCGCTTCTAGGCGGGCGGTCAGCTGTGCATGCGCACGGGCATTGGCAATCCCCTCGGTGGCCATTCCGAATCCCAGCGCCAACACGGCAACCAGGGCAGGCAGCAGGGTCGCCATGATCAGCCGGGTGCGTAGCCGCATTACCGCACGCATGAGAGGTCGCCGGTTACCCTTAAAATAAACTAACTAATGTTACACTGCCAGGTTGGAATAGGGTAGTGCGCATGAGTATTTTCGCCTTCGCTATCGAAGCGGCCCCGGGGGTTACGCCAAGGCGCCGCTTGCATGGCCTGAAGTGTCCGTTGAAAGGATAAATGCGGTGGGGGGGGCACGGAAGACGGTGGAAATCCTCAATCTCAGCCACGATGGACGCGGCGTGGCCCGCCTGGAGGGTAAGGCCCTGTTTGTTGCCGGCGCCCTGCCCGGGGAAAGTGTCCGGGTAGAAGCGGTGCGGCACCACCGCCGATTTGACGAAGCCAGGCTCGTGGAAATAGTCAAACCGGCATTGGAGCGGGTTCGGCCCGCCTGTCCCCATTTTGGCTCCTGTGGCGGCTGTAGCCTCCAACATCTGGCGGAATCGGCGCAATGGATCGCCGGGGAACGCGCCTTGCGGGATGCATTGGAGCGAATCGGTGGCATCACCCCCGAATGCTGGTGGCCGCCTCTTGCCGGACCGGCCTATGGCTATCGCCGCCGTGGACGTCTCGGAGTGCAGTATGAGCAGCACCGGAAACGGATACGGGTCGGATTCCGAAAGTCGGGAGGGCATAGTATCGCGGCGATTGTTGATTGCCCGGTTTTGACCACTTCGAGTGCGGCCATACCGGGGGAGCTGGCTAGCCTCATCTGTTCTCTATCCACCAGCAAGGCTCTTTCGCAGGTTGAATTCGCATTCGGAGATACATCCAATGCATTGATATTAAGGAAATTAAAACAATTTACACCCGGTGATATAAATCGGCTTATTGCCTTTGGACGTGAACATGACTACGCCCTTTGGTTGCAACCGGGAGGGTCGGAAACACTTCGGTTGCTTATGGGGCCGGCCCTGCTGGGATATTCACTACCGTGATTTTTTTCTACGTCTGCATTTTCTGCCAAGCGATTTTGTCCAGGCGAATGCGGAGGTGAATCGACTGCTGGTGGCGGACGTGGTGAGGCGGCTCGAACTGGATCACGGATCACGGGTACTGGAGCTATTCAGCGGGATGGGAAATTTCAGCCTGGCGCTTACCCGTCGGGCGGGAGAGGTGGTTGCCGTGGAAGGAGATGCCTCCCTGGTGGGTCGTGCCCGGGCGAATGCCCGAGCCAATGGCATTGAGAATATCGCCTTCCATCTTGCCGATCTTGCGCGCAAACCTCGTGCGGGTTCACCCTGGTTGACCCGGCGAGTGGATGCCGTGTTGCTGGATCCGCCGCATGGTGGTGCGGCGGCATTGATTCCCGCACTGATTGACTTACGTCCCCAACGGATATTTTACGTGTCCTGCCATCCGGCAACTCTTGTCCGGGATGCCGCCGAATTGATGAAAGGGGGATTCCGCCTGCACGGCGCCGGAATTGCTGCTATGTTTCCCAATACGGGTCATGTCGAATCCCGGGCGCTGTTCGAGGCAAGCTGAGTCGTATGGGAATAGAAATCGAACGTAAGTTTCTGGTAACGGATTCGGGCTGGCGGGAAGCGGCCGGCCACCGGTCACGGTATCGCCAGGGGTACCTGGCACTCACGGAGCAGGTGTCGATCCGGGTACGGGTCGAACTTCCGAACGGTCGTTCCTGGTTGGGTATCAAGGAACGTCGGGTCGGAAGAGTCCGCGGCGAGTTTGAATACCCGGTACCGCCTGAGGATGCGGGGCAATTGCTAGCGCTTTGCCGAGGTCAGTGGGTGGAAAAAAATCGCTACCATGTGTTACATGTCGGTCATCTCTGGGAGGTTGATGAGTTTTTGGGTGAAAATGCAGGCTTGGTAGTAGCCGAGATAGAACTCAAACGTGAGGATGAGCGTTTCGAGCCGCCAAAATGGTTGGGGCGGGAAATCACCGATGATGAGCGATATTACAATGCGGCTTTGGCACTCACCCCCTGGTCCCGGTGGGAGAGTTGATCTTCCATGCAGGAGCGGGCTTTCGCGCGTGTGTCGCTGGCTGCCCAGTCCATGGTCTTGGTCGGGCAGGAGGGCCGGGTACGCCAATTTCAGATATCGACATCGCGCTTTGGGGCGGGCGAACACCTGGGAAGCCGCTGCACCCCCCGCGGGAAACATGTAGTGCGGGCAAAGATCGGAGCAGGAGTCGAACCGGGAACGGTTTTCGTCGCCCGCCGCCCAAGTGGAGAAAAGCTGACTCCGAGCCTATATGCCAAGGCTCCGGATCGCGACTGGATTCTGACTAGAATTCTCTGGCTGTCCGGCTGCGAGCCGGGGCGAAATCGTTTGGGAACGGTCGATACCATGCGCCGTTACATCTACATTCATGGCTGCCCGGATCAGGAACCCATAGGCATTCCTCTTTCCCATGGTTGCATCCGCATGCGCAACGAGGATGTGATCGAATTGTTTGCTTCCCTGGATGTCGGCTCTCTTGTATTCATTCACGAGTACTCGTTTTGATTCCCGGTCCGCTGATTGTCGATATTGCTGGGAATCATCTCGCTTCCGAGGATCGGGAGCTGCTGGCGCACCCCCTGGTAGGCGGTGTTATCTTGTTTGCGAGGAACTGTCCGGATGCCGCCGCCGTGGCCGCCCTGAGCCGCGAGATTCATGCGCTGCGTACGCCACCGTTGTTGATAACGATCGACCAGGAAGGGGGCAGAGTCCAGCGTCTGACTGCGGGGGTTACGCGCCTGCCTTCACCTGCGCGTCTCGGTGCGGTTTATGAACGGGACGCCGGGGCTGCCTGCCGTCTGGCCCGAGGGGTCGGTTGGTTGATGGCCACGGAGCTGCGCGCCCTTGATGTAGATGTTAGTTTCTCTCCGGTGCTGGATCTGGGTGGGCGCAGCCGGGTGATCGGCGATCGCGCCTTTCACCGGGATGCCGAGATCGTTAGCGAGTTGGCTCTTGCCTGGTCCCGGGGTATGGAGGCGGCGGGAATGCGCCCGGTTGCCAAACACTTTCCCGGGCACGGCGGGGTGGCGGGGGACAGTCATGTCGAACGGCCGGTGGATCGCCGGAGCTATTCCGAACTGGCTGTATCGGATCTTATGCCTTTCGAACGTCTGATGCTGCGTGGCCTGGCAGGACTCATGCTCAACCATGTGGTTTATCCTAGGGTGGCTCCGGAACCGGCCAGCCTGTCCCGGGTCTGGATACACGATATTCTGCGCGGGGAATTCGGTTTCGAGGGGGTGGCAGTGGCGGATGACCTAAGTATGGCCGCGGTAGCCGCGTGGGGTAGCGCCCCGTCCCGGGTTGCGGCGGCCCTGGCGGCAGGTTGTGACCTGGTACTCTTGTGCAATGACCGCACCGCGGTCAATGCGGTCATTGGCGCCGCCGATATCTTGCCGCTCAATCCCGCTTCGGCATTGCGGCGTAGCCGGCTTACCCCGATCCGTGATAAACCCGGCCCGGAGATGGGACTGGAATACCTGCAACAAGTTCGCCGTGCTGTTAAGCATCTTGAAAATGGTGATTCCTTTACGCTGGAGAGTTGAAATTAACACACCAACGAGATCAGATTATTATCCCGAGGGACGGCTGGTTCATGATGCCGAGGCGGTAGCGACCGCGATTCAGATGCAGGCGCAAAGGCTGCGGCCACGGTTGGAGGGGCGTAACCCGCTGGTGTTGGTTGTCATGTGCGGTGCGCTCTACTACGCCAGCTGGCTTACGCTGGCCCTGGCGATACCGCTGGAACTCGACTATGTGCATCTTGGGCGTTACGGGTCGGGCAGAAAGGGTAGGGCGGTTCGTTGGGAACGCAAACCCGGGGCCGAGCGACTTGCGGGACGCACGGTGCTGGTAGTGGATGATATTTTCGATGAAGGGGTGACGCTGACCACGATTGCGGCCTTCTGCCGCGAAGCCGGTGCACGGGAAGTATTCACGGCGGTATTGGCCCGTAAGCGCCGAGCGCATCTCCCCGGTGGTATACACCCGCCCAGTTCGGTTGCACTCGAGGTGCCGGATGCATTCGTGGTGGGTTGCGGTCTCGATGATGCGGGACATTGGCGTAATCTTCCGGCTATCTATGCCCTGAATGAAGGAGGCTGACCCATGCCCAAGCTGGCCATTCTCGGAGGAACCGGTCTTACCCGACTGGAACAACTTGAAATATACCGCCGGGAGGTGGTTTTTACTCCCTATGGGGAGCCTTCCGGCCCTTTGGCCCATGGTGTACTTGCAGGCCACAAGGCTGTATTTCTCGCTCGCCACGGCTATGGGCACACTATTCCCCCGCATCGGGTCAATTACCGCGCGAACCTTTGGGCGTTGAAAAATATCGGGGTGGAACAGGTCATCGCCTTTGCCTCGGTGGGAGCAATTAATTCCCGTTTTCACCCCGGTACGCTTGTGGTTCCCGATCAGATAGTTGACTATACCCATGGGCGTGACAGTACGTTTTTTGAGGAAGGCCGGGTGGTACATGTGGATTTCAGTTCTCCATATGATGCCGACCTGAGAATGCTGATTTTACAGGCAGGTAAAGCCGGGAAGGCAGAAATCTCCGATGGGGGGGTGTATGCGGCGATGCAGGGCCCGCGCCTGGAAACCGCGGCTGAAATAAACCGATTCGAACGCGATGGTTGTGATCTGGTCGGCATGACGGGTATGCCCGAGGCCGTGCTCGCCCGTGAACTGGAACTTTCTTACGCCACTTGCGCCCTGGTGACTAATTGGGCCGCGGGACGTGGGCCGGCGGGGCAGAATATCCATGCCGAAATTCGTGAATACCTGAAGCGGGGCGTTACCCAGGTGCACTCCCTGCTTGCGGCCTTGCTCCCCATGCTGGGGTCGGATTGAATGTTTTATGCATAATATGCCTCGCTAATACAGATGTTCCACAAACAAGATAATTCTTACGAAACAATCTATTACCTAATATATCCAGATAAAGGATAAATATTTGTATGAGTGTTTCCGAAGCATTCGGAATATTGCAGGGAAATGGATTAGTCTTTGGAAAGTGGTGTTACTTTGGGCCGCAGAATTGAGTGGAGTAATGCCTATGCGGCCTCATCGCTGCAATCACCCGGATCCGGCGTAGGAGAGCGCGCCAAATTATTTCGATCGGCCGGTCAGTCACCTTCCCCTATCCTCTCCTCACGACCCGCCGTCGCCGGGGAAGTGCACGGGCGGGCGGAGGAAAATTTATGACTTCTCAGTCTTGCTGTACACTGAACTCTCATCCCGATCTAACCCACCAATATTGAATCGGGAGCAACCGGAACGATAGCCGCCAGGTTGCAGGAGCGGCAGTATTACATCGATGCACGGCTCGTCGAACGGATGAAAGGATACCCAGGGTGAATAACGCGTTGGCACAATATGGCGTATTACTCGGCCTGGCCGTCGGTACGGTTGGGCTGGTGCTGAGCCTGTACGCGGCAGCCCGCGCCCTCGGGCGGGCGCGCCGGGAATCGGGCAAGGACGTGCCGGCGACGTCCGGCCGTCTGGCGCGGGATCCGGTATGGGTGCGCTATCACGCACGCTATTACGGCTATGCATTGCTGTTTCTGGCCTTCGATATGGAGATGGCCTACATGTACCCGTGGGCGGTGGTGTATAAGCAGGAGGGGCTGGTCGCCCTGCTGGACATGGGCGTTTTCCTGGCCATCCTCTTTCTCGGCCTGCTGTACGGATGGAGCCAGGGTGCGTTGCGGAGGCAATAGGTGATCGCAGGCGCTCGAGCGGGGACTGTATCCGGACTGCGCCGACTGACGGCGGCGGCGATGGCCCGCGATCTTCATGCCATCATCGTCCCGGGCCCGGAAGTGGCCCGCGCCCGCGGGTTGGACATCGAATCCGCCGGGCTGCAGATCGCCGCCACACCGCGCCACGCCAATGTATTGCTGTTGGTCGGCCCCGTCCCTCGTGAACTGGGTGATGCCGTAATCGTCCTGTATGCCCAGATGATGCGGCCCCGTGCAATCTTTTCGCTCGGAGCCAGCGCCACTCCCTCGCCGCTGCCTCACGCCGACGTTACCGCCGATCTGTCGCAATCCGGACTTCTCGACGGAGTGACCCGACTCCGATCCGCCTTTTCCCGCGGCGCCTTCCGACTCGGCGTATCCGATTTCGATGCCCCGGCACTACAGATCCGGATCGAATACACCTGTCCCATGCACCCGGAAGTGGTGCAGGACCAACCGGGCTCTTGTCCCAAGTGTGGCATGAACCTGGTGCCCCGCGAGGCGTCAGCTTCGGCGGAACCCCATCACGGCGCAGAGCACGCTACCCCGCCCGAATACACCTGTCCCATGCACCCGGAAATTGTGCAGGGTGAGCCGGGGTCCTGTCCCAAATGCGGCATGAACTTGGTGCCCCGCGAGGCCGGATCGGCCGACGAACACGCACAGGGACATCAGGACGCCGATATGGACCACGGCGATATGGGTTTTATGTCCATGGTCGAAGTAACCAAGGATCTGCCGCGCAGCCCCGACGGCCTGCCGATGGACTGGATCGAGGTGCCGTTCGGCCCGTTCTTCCCTGGGCTGCCGGGCGGCCTGCTTCTAACCCTGACACTCGACGGGGACGGCATCGCGAAGGCCCGCGCGCAGTCGCTCGTAGGCGGATCCGGGGCGTTGCCGGCGTCCGGCATGGGGGCGGCGGACTTTGTCGAGCACCTCAGCGCGTCGGACCCGTTGGCGCCGATCTGTTACCGCCTGCTAGCCTGCCGTACCCTGGAAGCCGCGGCCGGACAGGCCCCCGACGAGGAGATTCTGCGCGGACGCATCGCGGCCATGGAGCGTGAACGCATCGCCAGCCATCTGGGTTGGCTGGCTCTGTTTGCCCGACAAATCGGCTTCGGCTGGCTGCTACGCCGTGCCGCGTCGCTGCAATTGCAGTTCCTGCATGCCGATATAAAGCAAGTTATGGCGCTGAGCCCGGCGCTCCAGGCCCTCATCAAACGCTTGCAGCGAACCCCGCTACTGAAATCCCGCACGGCAGGTATCGGTCGGATGGTACCGGACACCGTGTTGCGTGGTCCGGTGGCGCGCGCCACCGGGGTCGGCGACGATGCACGCAGCAGGGACAAGACCTGCTCCACCCTGGGGTTCACAGCGGTCAGTCGGGACAGGGGGGATGCCCTGGCCCGCCTGCACGTTCGCCTCGACGAGACCCGCCACAGCCTCGCTCTCATCAAGGCCGCGGGGGCCATCGTGCTGCCGACACCGGTCGATATCGGAGTGATATCCGGCAAAGGCGAGGCTGCCGTGGAAACGCCGCGAGGCGAAGCCCGTCTGCAACTGACTCTGGACAACGGCCGCGTGATCGATGCGCGACTGGATACGCCGTCCACCCACCACCTGGACTTGGTGGCGCCTCTGTTGGAACAGCAGGAACTGGGGGATGGGCTCACCACGGTCGCCTCGCTGGACCTGTCGCCCTGGGAGGTCGTGCAATGAGGATTGCCGTCGTCCTCGGGTTCCTCTTCGCGGGCGCGTATCTGGTCGCGGTCCTCGAGGCCCGGCTGGCAACCGGCCGCCTGCGCCTCGCCGCACCGGGCTGGGCGGCCATGGCCCTGCTGGGCCGCGAATCCGTGGTCCCGCGCCAACCGGACCGGCTCTTCTTCGAAACCGCGCCGGCGCTGCTGCTGATCGCCGCACTGCTGGCCGCCGCCGTCCTGCCGTTGGCGCCGGGGCTTTTCATCACCAACCTCGCCACCGGCGCCCTGTTCGTAAATGCCGCCCTGGCCTACGTGCTGGTGGCCCTGTTGATGGCCGGCTGGGGACCGGACGGCGCCTATGCCCTGATCGGCGGTTGGCGATTTCTGGGCCAGCTCATCGCCTACTCGATGCTCATCGTCATGCCCATCACGGCGGTCGCCATGCGGGCCGAATCGCTGCTCACCACCGACATCGTCGCCTCGCAGACCGGGCTGTGGAACATCCTCTACCAACCGCTCGGTTTTGTCCTGTTCTTCATCGCCGCCATGGGGGTCGCCTTCCTGCCGCCGTTCGACCTGCCGAGCGCGGAGGGGGAACTGGCCGGCGGCGTGACGAGCGAGTATACCGGCGTCCGCCTGGCTGTCTTCCGGCTGGGACGACTGGTGCTGGTGATCACGCTGTCGGCGGCCACGGTGGTCTTCTATCTGGGCGGCTGGCTGGGACCGGTACTGCCGCCCTGGGCCTGGAGCGCCGTCAAGATACTAGCCGTAAGCGCGACCATGCTGTTGATCGGGCATTATCTGCCGCGCATCCGCGAGGCGCACCTGCTGGCCTGGTGCTGGAAACTGGGTATTCCGCTGGCCCTGCTCAATATCTTCATCGTCGGCGTTATGGTGCTGGTATGGCCGTGATCACACTGCAAACCTTCTTCATCGCCCTTTTCGGCATCGCCGCGCTCTGGTTCGGCGTGGTCGTGTTCCGCACTTCATCCATGATGCGCTCGGCGCTGGCATTGCTGTTCTCGCAGACGGCCCTCGGTGCGATGTTTCTGGCCATGCAGGCGGAGTTTCTCGGTGTCTTGCAGATCATGATGATGGCCACGGAGATGAGCATCATGGCCATCTTCATGGTGATGTTCATGATGGACCCGGGCGGACTCGGGGAAATGGACATGACCCACCAGAAGCGTCTGTCCATCGCGGCGGGCGTGATCGGCGCGCTCGCGGTTTCCGGGGTCGCGCTGTTTGCGCACTGGGGTCCGACGGCAACCGTCGCCCCCGCGGCCGCGGAACAGATCCGGGGACTGGGTACGGAGCTGCTGGGACGCTCGATGATCATCTTCGAAACCGCCGGCGTCACCATCCTGACCGCCATGATCGCCGCGACCGCGGTCGCCATGCCGGTGCTGCAAAGGAAGAAGACATCATGAGCCCGGACTTGCTGACGGCCCTGATCGTCGGCGCGGGACTGTTCGGCATCGGCCTCTACGGCGCGCTGTCCCAAACCAATCTGGTCATGATCATGATGGGCGTGGAGCTGATCCTGGCCGGCGCACTGGTCAACTTGGTCGCCTTCTGGCGTTTCCTCCACCCGGAAAGTTATGCGGGCCAGATGTTCGTGCTCATCGTCATGACCGTGATGGCGGTCGAAATGGCGGTCGGATTCGGGGTGGCGATCGCACGCTTCCGCGCCAGGGGATCGGTCGAGATGGAAGAGGCGCGGGAGCTGAAAGGATGAGCCCCCTCGCCCTGGTCGTGCTTGCGCCCCTCGCGGCGGCGGCCGGGATCCCGGTGCTGCGCCGTGCCCCTGCCATGCTTGCGCTGCTGGGGGCCGGTGCCGGTCTCATCGCCAGCCTGGTGCTGTTGGCCGGCGCATCTGCCGGCCTGCACGCCGCGCTGATCCTGCCCGGCCTGCCGGACATGCCGCTGCGCTTGGTCGGCACCCCCCTGACCGCACTGCTGTCGACCTTGGTCGCCGTGGTCGGCGCCCTGGTGCTGATCTATGCCGTCGGCTACATGAAGCAGGACGATGAGAAGGTGCGCTTCTTCGCCACCATGTCGTTCTTCATTGCGGCCATGCAGACGCTGGTGCTCGCCGGCGACTGGATATTGCTGCTCGCCGCCTGGGAACTCATCGGGCTCAGCAGCTATCTGCTGATCGGCTTCTGGTATCGGCGTCCCGACGTGGCTTCGGCCGCCACACGCGCCTTCCTCTACACCCGCACGGCCGACCTGGGGCTCTACGCCGCCGTGTTCCTCCTCATCGCCACCACCGGCAGCAGCGAGATCGCCGTCACCCTGCACAGCGGCGCAGGGGCGAGCGTCGCCGTCGGACTCCTGCTGCTGGCGGCCGCCATGGGCAAGTCCGCACAGACTCCGCTGCACGACTGGCTGCAGCGCGCCATGGCCGGTCCCACGCCGGTCTCCGCCCTGCTGCATTCGGCGACGCTGGTGGCCGCCGGCGCCATCCTGCTGATCCGCACCGCACCCCTGCTGCCGCCGGACGCACTGCTCGCCATCGGCATCGTCGGCGGGATCACCACCGTGGTCACCGGCCTCATCGCCCTCGCCGAGAGGGACCTCAAGCGCCTGCTGGCGGCTTCGACCTCCAGCCAGTACGGCCTCATGCTGGTGGCGGTCGGGGCCGGCGTGCCCAAGGCGGCGCTGCTGCTGCTGATCGCCCACGCGGCCATCAAGAGTTCCCTGTTCCTCGGTGCCGGGGTGTTCCAGCACAGCCGCCACTCCACCCGTCTGGCGGACCTGCACGGCGCCGGCCGGGACCGGCCATGGATCTTCGCCGGCTTCACCCTGGCGGCACTGGCCCTGGCCGGCATCCCGCCGCTGAGCGGGTTCTTTGCCAAGGATGCCGTCATCGCCGCCTCCCTGGCCTCGTCCAACGCGCGACTCCTGGCGCCGCTCGCCCTGGCCGGCACCCTGTTGACCGGGGCCTACATGGCCCGGGCCCTGCGTATCCTGTGGCAGGGCAAGCGCCGGGATCAACCCGTGGCGGGGTTGCGCTGGATGGGGGCGGGGCTGGCCGGACTGGTCATCCTGGCCATTGGCCTGGGGGCGGCTTTTCCCTTCATTGAAACCCTGTTGGCAACCCCGGTTCCCGAACCCGCATTGGCACGGCTTTTGGGCTTGAGTGCGGCACTGGGCGGCCTGGCGCTGGGCTGGTTCATCCCCGGGCGGCGTCTGCTGGGACCGCTGTTGCCCTGGGCCCGGCAAGGCTTTGCCATCGCCGGCGGTGTCGATGTCTGGATCGTACGTCCCGCGCTCACCCTGGCCCGCGGTTGCGAGCGGCTGGAACGCGGCCTGTACGCCGGGGTGATGGCGGTGGGCCGGCTGGGACTCGGCCTCGGCCGGGCCGTGCGCCGTAGCGATGACCAAGGCATCGACGGGCTGATCTTTTCCCTGGTGCGGGGTACGGTCAATCTCGGCAATCGCGCCCGGACCTTGCAGAGCGGCCTGATCCATCGCGAACTGGCTATCAGCGTGGTGGCAACCGCGCTGATTTTCGCCGTCCTGTTTGTGACTTTACTGGCCTTTTAAGAGGAGACGCCCGAGTGCTTCCCATCGTGTCCATCACTCTGTTTCTGCCGCTCCTCGGGGCGTTGCTTATTATGGCTGCACGCAAGGCGCCGGTGCGGGTTGTGCATGCTATCGGTATCGGTACCAGTGCACTGACCCTGGCGAGCGCCGTATGGATGTGGTCGCGGGGCGTACTGCCGGTGGGTTTCGCCCAGGTGGAGCAGATCGACTGGATGCCGACCATCGGTGCCGCCTACCGGGTGGGCGTGGACGGCATCAGTCTGCCGCTGGTGTTGCTGACCGCGCTGCTGTTCTTGCTGACCTTCATTTTTTCGGCCAAGGTCAGGGAACGTCCGCATGCCTACGTGGTTTTGATGCTGCTGTTGGAAACCGCGTCTATCGGTACCTTCACGGCACTGGATGCCCTGTTGTTCTATGTTTTCTTCGAAATCTCGCTGGTCTCGATGTACTTCATGATCGCCGGCTGGGGGCACGAAGGCCGGCAGCGTGCGGCGCTGATGTTTTTTCTCTATACCCTGTTGGGCAGTCTGCCGCTGCTGCTCGCCATCCTCGGCCTGTATCTCGGCAGTAACCCGCATACCTTCGACATGCGCGTCTGGATTGCCCACCCGCCATTGACCGGTATCGCGGCCATGCTGGCGCTGGTTGCAATGCTGTTTACCTTCGCGGTCAAGATACCGCTGTTTCCGCTGCATACCTGGCTGCCGGCCGCTCACGTCGAGGCTCCCGCCGCCGGCAGCGTCATCCTCGCCGGGGTGATGCTAAAGTTCGGCGCCTACGGCCTGATCCGCTTCGCCTTGCAGATGACCCCCGAGGCATTTCGCTACGCCGCCGTCATCATTCTCATCTTCGGCGTGGTCAGCGCGCTCTATGGCGCCTTTGCCGCCCTGGCACAGACCGATCTCAAGCGCCTGGTCGCCTATACTTCCGTTAATCACATGGGCTATGTCGTCGTCGGCGTCGCCATCGCCGCGCTGGCCATCGATCCCGCCGTGCGTGCCCTCGCCCTGGACGGCGCGGTGCTGCAGATGGTCAGCCACGGCCTGGTCACCGGCGCACTGTTCTTTCTCGTCGGCATGCTTCAGGATCGTGCCCACACGCGGGAGATGGCCCGCTTCGGCGGCCTGCTGAAAGGGCTGCCGATACTCGGCTGGTCCTTCGTACTGGCCGCCTTCGCCTCGCTGGGCCTGCCGGGACTGGCGCACTTCCCGGCCGAGTTCGAGATCTTCCTGGCGACCCTGCGGGTCGAACCCGTCGCCCTTATCGTTATCCTCGGTATTGTAGTCACCGCGGGCCTCTACCTGCGGGCCATCGGTCAGGTCTTTCTCGGCGAGCCCCGGGCACAGTGGAAAGGCCTGCCCGATCTGAACGCGCGTGAGCTGCTCACTATGATCCCGTTACTGGTGCTGATCGTCGGGGTGGGCGTCGCACCCGCCTGGGTGCTGGATGTGATCCATACGACCACCGCGACCCTGCACTTCTGATGGGGCGTACCGCAGCATGACCTCGATGGCCCACGACCTCGCGTTCCTGATCCCCGAGATCCTCGTGCTGCTGACCGGCGCCGGTACCCTGGTGTGCGAGATGCTGCGCCGACCCCGTACCGCGTTGACGGTCGCCGTCTCCGGCCTGCTGCTCGCCACCGCTCTGACCTTGCCCCTGCTCGGCGTGGACACGAGTGTCTTCAGCGGCACCTTCCGCATCGACGCCCTGAGTATCTGGGCCAAGCTGATCCTGCTGCCGGCTACCGTGTTGTCCCTGTTGCTGGCCCGTGCCGAACTCCACGGTAGCGACCGGGAGGGGACCGTCTACAGTCTGCTCTGCTTCACCACCTTCGGCGCCCTGGTGCTGGCCGGTAGCGGTGACCTGATGTTCCTGGTGCTCGGCGTGCTGCTCTCCGGCCTCGGCGCCTTCGCGCTGGTTGCCTATCCACGCAACGACGCCGCCACCGAAGCGGCCATGAAGTTCTTCGTGTTCGCCTCGGTCACCGGCAGTGTGATGATCTTCGGTCTCACCTACTGGTTCGGCGCCACCGGCTCGACGCTGCTCGGCGCCCTGGCCGGCCTCGACAAGGCCCCGCTCGCCGCCGCCGTCGGCCTGATCGCCGTCATCGTCGGACTGGGCTACAAGGCCTCCCTGGTACCGTTTCATTTCTGGGCGCCCGACGCCTACGAAGGTGCCCCGCTGTCGGTCGCCGCCTATCTATCGGTGGTCCCGAAGATCGGAGCGATCTTCGCCCTGGTCCAGGTGGTGCGCGATCTGCCCGTCTCCGGTGGCTGGCCACTTCTCCTCGCCGCTATCGCGGTCCTGACCATGACGGTTGGTTACCTGGCCGCGCTGGTGCAGGACAATGTCGTCCGGCTGCTGGCCTATTCATCGATCGCCCAGGCCGGCTACTTCCTGCTGGGGGTGGTGGCGGTGGGCGTGAGCCCGCTCGCACTGCCGGCCCTGATCGTCTTCGCCGCCGCCTACGCGGCCATGAACCTGGGCGCGTTTGCCGTCGCCTTGCAAACCGGGCGAACCCTCGACGCGTTCGCGGGCCTCGGGCACAAAAACCCTGCCGTCGGCGTGGCGATGGTGCTGTTTCTCCTTTCCCTGACCGGCATTCCCCCACTGGCCGGCTTCGTCGGCAAGTTCCTGCTGTTCGGCGCCGCCATCGATGCCCACTTCACCTGGCTGGCCGTGGTCGCCATTTTCAACAGCGTGCTGTCGCTCGCGGTGTATCTGCGCATCGTGGTACCGATGTACCGGCAGCGCAGCGATGCCGCGGCGCCGATTTTTGCCCCGGAGCCGATGCCACTGGCCAGGCTGGTATGGGCCATTGCCTTCGTCTTCACCCTGGGCATCGGCCTGGCGGCGCAGGTGTTACTTGGTCGGTTGACCTAGCGGCTCGGCGCACCGCCTCGCCGGCTATAAACACAGCCGTCCGGAGGGGTGATAATACCCGGGATTTCAGCGACGAAATAATCGCAATGCGTGCCTTTCTTGGATGAAGCGTACCGGGTAATGCGATACCGTGCAAATTTGCAAAATGTTGCTATACTTAAATGTTGGAAGCATTTAGGCTTTTACTCATGTCATCCGACATGGGCAATTTGTCCTGTAAGGAGGAAGTGTTTATGAAAATTTTTAAACATGCGTTTAATTTTTTTGGGGGGGTGATGAGCAATATTCAAAATACAGCCACATTTTACATATTTTGTCGTGGGCGGTTATATCTATAGCTTTTAGCCTTGTCAGTATGGCTGCTTATGCCAAGTGTCAAACCCACGTTAATGCGATCAACCCACAGGTGCTTTCAAGTAACTGTATACAATTCACCCATCCGCGTGAACCATACTTAACGAGAGGCTCTGTAAAGGAGGGGTACTTTACTGGAACGGCCTATCCAAATGAAAGGACACTTAACGGAAACTCGATCCTTGCTGGCACAACCATAGCAATACCAACAACAATGAATGCCTCTACTGGGGAATTATCCGTACAGTTACCGCACTCGTTTATCCAGGTACATCTATTGAATTCAAATGGGGGCCATCTCCTGGAAATTTACGTATATACAAAGAGTGAATACGCACCAAACGGAGATAGTGGCACCTTCACCCTAAATTCTCAGGGGCATGTCGTACAAGGCAGTGCGGTTCATTTTGCATCGTTGAAACAGGAGATTTTTGATGCTGATCCCACTGAGATCGAGATTGCACGGGGATTTTGGAGGAACTTAGGGAGTGATATTTTACGTGGCGGATTTTGTTTCGGTGTTGGAGCAATGGATGGCGCTCTCGTAGCCGGACTATTCGATGGAGCCACCGAAGCGGCCTTTATGATTCAGAACGGATTAGCACTAGTTATAAAAGCAAACGAGCAATGTTTTCCCTGATTTTTTGGAGTCTTGACCGATGTCAACCGCTTTAATAACCGGCCTGTGGGCAGCCACGGGAGGGCTGCTCACACTTGTTTTTACCCTGCGACCTATTCGGGGGATTGATTTTTCCAGTCGTCCATACTTGGGAGTCCTGTTACTGGGAATCGGCATGACAAGCGGTTTCGGCATGGCGCTTCAGCCCCGGGCAAGGCTGTCCTTGGGCGCGGTACTGGCCATTGTGGGTTCGGCTTCCTTCGTTCTTAGCGGCTTGCTCAGTCTCTGGAAATGGCATCGTGTGCGCCGTGCTTCAGCACTATCCGCTGCCGGCGGAAACATCCGCGACGGGAAGAGCTTGCGCCGCTGGAAAATATTCGGCTTAATTTATGTTGGTGGCTTTTTAGCGCTGGCAACAAGTACTAGTTACGGTGTATTCAACCCGCCTGCCACGGTGCTTGGAATCCTGTTCTTGGTATGGGTGGGCTTAACCGTGGCAGGCACACTTACGGCAGGAGTAATAGCGCTTGCTTACTTTTATGAACATTACCCGCAAGGCACCTGTGGTATATCTGCACTTGCCGTACTGGCCGTGTTATTTTTTTCCGGCTTGATTGCAGCCTTTTTATTTGGTACGTATGACCGTGGATCTAATTCCCTGGTACCGTTTGCGTTATTCGCCAGCATATTTCTTCCACCCATGGTGGTCGGTTATTACCGGCGCTGGGGGATTCTTAGCTGAGTAAAGTGCGAAGTGGCTCCACCCAATGTTTGGAGTTATCGTCGCAAGTGGTTTTCGGCGAGTTATTGCCGAAAGTGGTGTTTGCCCGATTGAATCAAGCGGCGATCTGATCGACTTCGGTTACCTCGATTCCATATTTGAATTTGATTCCGGTTACCACCTTTTGGAACGCCGCCTGACCAGGCTGTTGACTATAGCTCCAAGGGTTGCCTTGGTGTCTTGCAACAACAAATCAACCCGATACGCCGCCTCTTTTCAACCTTCCAAACACCGGGTTCAGTTATAACTTCATCAAGCAGGTTGTGCTATCTTTGCCTGGTTAGCCTTTGTTTCTTGTCTCTGCAATTCGGAAAGGAGCTGGAATTATGTTGCCGACATCACGCGTTATGGCCGTGTACGCCCGGATCGGGGCCGTACTACTTTTAGGGCTTGTATTCGCAAGCCCTGCGGCACATGCCTACGACCGTATTACCGGACGGATGTTTGCCTCCCGCTCGCCGGTGCTGGCACGCCACGCAATGGCCGCAACCAGCCAGCCGCTCGCGGTTCAGGCCGCGCTTGAGATCATGCGCAAGGGCGGCAATGCCGTGGATGCCGCGATTGCCATGGATGCGATGCTCGGGGTGGTGGAGCCGACCGGAGCGGGAATCGGCGGGGATCTGTTCGCAATCGTATGGGACGCGAAGACGAAGCGGCTCTATGGGCTTAACGCCAGCGGGCCCGCGCCGCGCTCGCTGACCCTGGGCTGGTTCAAGAAACACGGCTATCACTACATTCCGCCCCACGGGCCGCTTCCGGTCACGGTTCCGGGCGTGGTTGCCGGCTGGTACGCGCTGCATCGGCGCTTCGGCAAACTGCCGATGAACGAGGTTCTCGCGCCCGCGATTCGCTACGCTCGCGAGGGCTATCCGGTAACCCAGCTCATCGCCTATTACTGGCGGCTCAATGCCCGGGTACTCAAGAAATATTCCAACTTCCGCAAGGTATTCATGCCCGATGGACGCGTACCGCGGGAAGGCGATATTTTCCGCAATCCGGACCTGGCCCGTACCCTGGAAGCGATTTCCCGCAGTGGGCCGGAGGCGTTTTACAAGGGCCGCATCGCTCATACTATCGCCGACTATATCCACCGCCAGGGTGGATTCCTGTCCTACGAGGACCTGGCGAACTACCACCCCGAGTGGGTCAAACCGCTCTCGACCAACTACCGGGGCTACGACGTATGGGAGTTGCCCCCGAACGGGCAGGGGATCGCGGTATTGCAGATGCTCAATATCCTCGAAGGCTTTAACCTGCGCAAGATGGGTTTTGACAGCCCCGCCTACATTCATGCGCTGGTCGAGGCGAAAAAACTGGTGTACGCCGATCGTGCCCGGTTCTATACCGATCCGCGGTTTCATGCAGTGCCGGTCACCTGGCTCATTTCCAAGCGCTACGCCGCGAAACGGCGTAAGTTGATTCGCCCGGGAGTGGTCGCAAAATCCTATCCGCCGGGGAAGCCGCCCGCCTTGCGCAGTGACGAGCATGGCGACACCACCTACATGACCGCCGCCGATCCCGAGGGCAACATGGTCTCCCTGATCCAGAGTAACTACCGTGGCATGGGTTCGGGCATGGTGCCGCCGGGGCTCGGGTTCGACCTGCAGGACCGGGGAGAACTGTTCAGCCTGAATCCGGCCGACTACAACGTGTACGCACCCGGAAAGCGGCCGTTTCACACCATCATTCCCGGATTTGTCACCAGGAAGGGCAAGCCATGGATGAGCTTCGGAGTCATGGGCGGCGCGATGCAGCCGCAGGGCCAGGTCGAGGTGCTGGTCAACATGATCGACTTCGGTATGAACGTACAGGAGGCGGGCGATGCTCCGCGCATCCGCCATGTGGGCAGCCCGCAACCGACCGGTGCACCGGGTGCAGTCAACGGTGGCACGGTAGATCTGGAATCCGGCTTTTCCCGCGCGACCATCCGCGCCCTGGTAAAAATGGGCTATCACGTCGGCTGGGAAGTGGGCGGTTACGGCGGCTACCAGGCCATCCGTTTTGATGCCAAACGGCATGAATACCGGGGGGCATCGGAGTCGCGCAAGGATGGCGAGGCGGCGGGATACTGATTCGCCTGATGGGATACGATTGGCGCCTCATTGGCTCCGGATATAAATCGGAAAGTTCTTAATTAACCTAACTTGTTGAACTTATTCGATAAAGCATTAGGACGCTAGTGAGTTACCATGTAGGAAGGATATCTGAGAATATGGGTATGGATCTGGGCAAACTCCGCCAACACCTGGATGGGCTGGATGATGAATTATTGCGCTTGGTCGCGAAGCGCCAGGAAATTGTTGCCGCTATCGGGGAAGTCAAACGTTGCGCGGGGCGTTCGATCCGGGATTTTCGGCGCGAACGGGCGGTACTCGACCGGGGACGTCGAATTGCCCGGCATCATGCACTGGATCCGGCACTTGCAGAATCGGTGCTGCAACTGCTGATCGCCTCATCCCTGACCCGCCAAGAGCATGAACGGGTGACCAGAACCGCTCCCGGACAGGGTCGGCGAGCGTTGGTTATTGGCGCCGGCGGTAATATGGGAGGGTGGTTTGTTCGTTTTCTCGCGGCCCAAGGTTATCGCGTTGAGGGTACCGACCCTCGGGAAACGGCATCTCCCGACATGGACTGGGTTGCGAATTGGGAAACTTCACCGCTGGAGCAGGACTTGATACTCGTGGCGGTTCCATTGGCTGATATGGGCGTGATTTTGCGGCGCCTTTCCGAGCGTCATCCCCGAGGGGTAGTGGTCGAAATCGCCTCCATCAAGGCTCCGCTCCGGTCGGACCTGAAAATATTGCAGAACGCGGGCTTGCGGGTTGCCAGCCTGCATCCGATGTTTGGTCCCGATGTAGAGTTGCTGGCAGGGCGGCATGTATTGAGTCTGGATTTTCCGGGTGCGGAATCGGACACCGTGGCAAATACTCTTTTCGGGGATACCATGGCCGAAGTAGTGACATTACCCCTGGCGGAGCATGACCGGCTCATGGCTTACGTGCTGGGTTTGTCACATGCGCTGAACCTGGTTTTCGCCACGACGCTTGCCCGCAGCGGGGCCCATGCGGAATTGTTGGCGCGGCTGTCCAGCACCACTTTTGACGCCCAGTTGGATGTAACGGCGGCGGTAGTCGCAGAGAACCCCCATCTGTATTTTGAAATCCAACATTCCAATCCGGAGGGGGAGGGGATGTGGCAGGCGCTGTCCGCCACGATCGGGGATTTGCATCACACCGTGGAAAAAGCGGATGAGGTTGCATTCACGCGGTTCATGCAGGAAGGGCTTGCTTACTTTGACCAGCGACGACGTTACCATCCGTCGATACCTGCTGAGCAGCAGGAAACAACTTAATGCCTGGCAGCCGATGTAATTACCGAATCGAATTCGGGGAAAATAAATGAACATCAGCAAACTTTCATATTCCGCTCGGGGGCTGTCGGCCACTCTGACGGGTATTGGTGTGAGTGGAGCGATTGCGATCAACACCCTGCTCTGGTGTACTCCGCTGTTTCTGCTTGCCATGGCCCGTTTAGCGTTGCCGCTGACTTCGTGGCAGGGCTGGTGTGCCCGTGGATTAGGACATATTGCCGAGGCCTGGATCGGAGTCAACACGTGGCTTCTACGGTGGGTTTCCGGTGTTAAGATCGATCTCGCGGGTGATCTACCAAGCACCCTCGGCGAATCGGTACTGGTGTTGGCCAACCATCAGTCATGGATGGACATTCTGCTGTTACAAGCGCTATGTAATCGGCGTTTACCGCTCTTGCGGTTTTTTCTCAAGCAACAATTGATCTGGGTTCCCGTGTTGGGGTTGGCGTGGTGGGCACTCGATTTTCCCTTTATGCGCCGTTACAGCCGGGCCTATCTGAAGCGGCACCCGGAACGGGCAGGGCGTGACCTGGAGGCGACGCGGAGAGCCTGCCGGAAATTTGAGCATTATCCTGTTGCCATCATGAATTTTGCCGAGGGTACGCGTTTTACGATACAAAAACACCGGCACCAGGCCTCGCCCTATCGGCACCTGCTCAAGCCTCGCGCGGGAGGGGTGAATTATGTCCTGGCGTTGCTCGGCAAGCAGATTCACTGGGTCTATGACTTTACTATCTACTACCCTGGTGAGGGTTCGTTGTCGTTATGGACCTTCTTGAGCGGCAGGAGGCATCTGGCCAAGGTGTTGGTGCGACGATTGCCGCTGCCAGAGTCTTGGCGGGGATTGTCTTTGGAAGATGCCTCTATGCGAGCCGAAGTGGCTTCCTGGCTCACGTCGGTATGGCACGACAAGGACGATCGGCTCGATGCCGGGGCGCGGGAGTGAAAACGACCACCTGGCTTGTTCCTGGGGTTACCCGGCAAAGGAGAGTGTGATGAAGAGAATGCGCCATGCCAGGCGGATGCGTCGGAGCGTCCAGTTTCTGCAGGCGGGCTTCTACGTGTTGGCGGGCATTGGGTATCTTACCGGATCGCAGGTATTGGCTGCCCCGCCACAGGCGGGTTCCGCGGCGGCGGCGACCGAAACCTACCGGGTAAAAGAGGGTAGCGTAAGCTTGGGAACGGCGCGGGTCACGGTACGCCGGACCCCAACGGGTTATATCCTGCCGGGTGCCACGCGACTGAAACTGCCGCAGGGGCGACTGCTGCTCGACAGCGTTTTGGTAACCAAGTGGAAGGGAAAACCTCAAAGCTATCGCCTGCAAGGCAAAATAGCTGGAAACGGTTTCCAGGTAACGGTACAATTCCTTCCCGGAAAAATTGTTGAGACTATACAACAGGGTGAGTGGAAGCGGATCATCTCCATCCCTCATCGGGCCCCGGTTTACGTGATCGACAACAATTTGCTGAATGGTTGGCAGGCGCTGCTCTATGGGCTGCATTACCAGGCCGGCAAACAACAGGATTTCGACGTATTTATTCCCCAGATCGCTAAATTGGCCCATGTAGAGGTTAAGGTGCAACGGCTGCTCCGACTTCAAAAGGATGGGTACTACATCGGGGTGTGGCCTTTGCGCATCAGCCTGAAATTTGGACCCCAGGTGATCCCCATGATGCTTTGGGTGGAGCGTGGCACGCGTCGACTGTTAGCGCTGCGCCAGGGAGAGGTGAATTTCGTGGCCGAGGGAATAAAATTCCCGGTTTCCTTTCAAATGAAACTCCCGGCACTTTCTAAGGCACTTGCCGCGCGGTTCACCCGCCAGGGGCGTTGCCTGCTAGCCGAGCCGGTGAAGATCCGGGTGGCCGGGGCGACGCTGGTGGGCACGCTCACCATTCCGCGAAACCGGGGACCGCATCCGGCGGTACTCCTGGTCCCGGGATCCGATCCAACGAACCAAAACGGCAATAGTCCACTCGGGCTGAATGACTTTATTTACAAGCAGTTGGCCTATGACCTCGGTTGCCGGGGCTATGCCGTGTTGCGCTACAACAAGCGGGGACTGCCCCCGAGTACGAGCACCGGGAGTGGTAATCATGTGACCCTCGCGATCTATGCCGGGGATGTCGCCGCCTGGATGGAACGCCTCGGCGCCACCCCCGGGATCGACCCGGCGCGCCTGGTGATTTCCGGGCATTCCGCAGGCGGATTGATTGCCTTGTATGCCGTGGTAAAAGACGGTCTTCATCCGGAGGCGCTGGTGCTGCTGGAGTCTGCGGGCGAGCCGTTGCCCCGGGTGATTGAATCGCAGTTGGTTTACCAGGCTCGACTGCGGGGAGAGAAACCAAAATCGATCGCCCGCATCCGCCATGAGGTCCATGAGCTGGTGCGGGCCATTGAACACAGCCACGGCTGGAGCCTGCACCTGCACGGGCGGTTAACAAGCAACCGGTTGGCCCGATTATTCGCACCGGCCGCTGGCTTGCTGCGGAGCGAATTCGCGGTCGTTCCGGCGCGGTTGATCAAAAAGATTCATCTGCCGACACTGATCGTCCAGGGAGGAAAAGACGCACAGGTGCTTCCCGCGAATGGAGGTGTGCTGAAGCGGGCGAATCCTCGAGCAACCTTATTGTTTCTGCCCGATCTTACCGTAGGGTGTAATCTTTCTGGTCTCCGTTGGATGGACCCGGAGTCATCGCCGTGTGCGATCTGCCACGCGTTCGCCCCCTGGGGTTTCTGCCGGTGGCGGTAAGGCGCTTGCTTGTAGCGAAGTGAGGTGGCATGATGACCTCCTCTGATTTAACTGGCGCAGGTGGGTAAGCCATGTCGCAAAATATTCGGGCACTGAGCGCGCGTCGGGGCAAGAAACAGGGCCTGTTCGAGGCACTGCAGGAGGCGGCACAGACGACCGGCACGCCTTCCCGGGAACAACTCCAGGCGCTGGCCGAGGATAGCCTGGTTTCCCGGGCGTCGCTGTTGGGCACTACATCCTTTTATGATTTCCTCGCCGCTGGTAACCGCAACAAACAGGCCTATGTCTGTAATGGTACGGTTTGCCAGCTGGGCGGAGAACAGGAAGCGGTCCGTACCCGGTTGGCGAAGCGGTTTCCGGATGAGCAAATCGGTGAAGCCACCTGCCTCGGACACTGTTATCGTGGCGGCGCCTACCGGATAGGGGATCGCTGTTTCAGTACCGGGTCAGGCCCGGATACTGCACCGGAAACCGAGGTGATTCCTTATTATTGCCATACGCCGCACTCGGTGTTTGGTGATACTGGAAACGAGACAGAAGCACTCTACCAACAGATATCCCGAACGCTGTCCTTGACTCCGGTTTCATTACTGGATGAGCTATCCGTGTCCGGGCTACGTTCCTTGATAGATGAACTATCCGTATCCGGACTGCGGGGTCGCGGTGGCGCCGGTTTCCCTTTCGCCGACAAGCTTGCCGCCTGCCGCGGCGCGCCGGCGGGCCAGAAGTATGTTGTCTGTAACGGCGATGAAGGTGACCCGGGGGCCTTTTCGGATCGCTGGCTGCTGGAAGAGCGCCCACAGCAGGTGCTGGCGGGCATGCTGGCGAGCGGGCTGGCGATAGGTTCGGATACCGGGTTTCTCTATGTCCGGGCGGAATATCCCCGGGCGCAAAGACATGTGGCAAAGGCCATCGAGGCATTTGAACAGAGTTCTATCTTTGCGCAGACGGGATTCCAATTCCGACTGATACGGGGGGCGGGATCTTACATCTGCGGCGAAGAGACCGCGCTGCTCAATTCCATCGAAGGCCTGCGGCCCGAGGTGCGCACCCGACCCCCTTATCCTGCGCAGGAGGGACTGTTCGGCCGGCCCACCCTGGTGAGCAACGTGGAAACCTTCGCCGCGCTGCCCTGGATACTGGAGCACGGCGGTGCAGCCTTTGTCGCGCTGGGTACGGAGGCGAGTACCGGCACCAAGCTGGTATCGCTGGATCGGGGGTTTAACCTTCCCGGGGTACACGAAGTCGAGATGGGCACCTCGCTGGAGCGGGTGATCTATGGTTATGGCGGCGGGTTTCGGACATGGGTGAAGGCCATACAGGTGGGTGGTCCGCTCGGCAGTGTGATACCAGTGGAAAAGATTACTGCGTTATCGCTGGATTTCAAGTCGTTTGCGGGCGAGGATTTCTTGCTGGGGCATGCCGGCGTCGTCTCTATTCCGCAAGAGTTTCCCATGATCGAATTCCTGCGCCATCTGTTTACCTTCATGGCCGCCGAATCCTGTGGTAAGTGCCTGCCTTGCCGGCTGGGCACCGAGAAGGGGCGGCGCATGCTGCTGGAGGCGACGGAGGACCACCCCGTCGATGGCAGTGCCTTCGATAGCCTGCTGGAAACCCTGGAGCTGGGTTCCCTGTGCGGCCTGGGTGGCGGTCTGCCGCTGCCGGTGCGTAACATTCTGGATCACTTCGGAAGCGAAGTAGCGGACTATTTCAGCCTGGAGGCGGAGCATGAGTAAGAATATCGCCTATATCGATGGTGTCGCCTATCCCTTTGAGCATGACGAAACAATCTATCACTTTGTCAGCCGTTACCAGGGGCCGGATGCGATACCCGTGCTGTGCCACGACGAGGCGTTGACGCCTTTCGGGAACTGCCGGCTGTGCAGTGTCGATATAGCCCCGACGGAACAGGGGCCGCGGCGTGTCGTGGCGGCATGCCATACCCGGGTGGAAGCCGGCCGCTATATCTATCCGAATTCGCCGCGCATCGGCAAACTCCGCCGGACAATCCTGGAATTGTTGCTGAGTGATTATCCCGAACAAGCGTTAGTGCCGAATCCCGGTGAAAAACCGACTCCTTTCCAAAAACTCGTGCGGCAGATCGGCACCGATATTGTGCAACCCGCCGCTGTGACCAGCCGGTTTCCCGGCAATGTCGAGACGACCCCGGTGGACACCAGTCATCCCTACATCCATTTCGACCCGGCCCAGTGCATTCATTGTTATCGCTGTATCCGCGCCTGTGACGAGATCCAGGGTGAGTTTGTGCTGGCCATGCACGGGCGGGGGTACCTTTCCCGGGTCATTGCCTCGCTGAACCAGTCCTTCCTGGAATCCGAATGTGTGTCCTGCGGCCGCTGTGTACAGACCTGTCCCACCAATGCGCTGACCGATCACTTTCGAACCAAGACCCTGGTCGAGGACCGGCGAGTACGCACGGTTTGCACCTATTGCGGGGTGGGTTGCAACCTGGAGGTACTGCTGAAAGACGGAGAGATACGCGCCATCGATGCGGTGGATGATGCCCAAGTGAATCAGGGACACGCCTGCCTCAAGGGGCGATATGCCTTTGCCTATTACCATCATCCCGATCGTCTGCGCACCCCCTTGCTGCGCAAGGAGGGCAAACTCCGGCCCGTCGGTTGGGATGAGGCCCTGGATCATATCGCCCAACGGCTCGAACATATCAAGGCACAACATGGGCCACAGGCTATCGGCGGTATTTCTTCCTCGCGCTGCACCAACGAGGAAAACTACCTGATGCAGAAATTCATGCGGGTGGTCATCGGTACCAACAACATCGACGGCTGTGCCCGGGTATGTCACGCACCGACCGCTTTCGGCATGCGCAAGACCTTCGGCACCGGCGCGGCCACCAATTCCATCGCAGAGATCGAGAAAGCCGATTGCTTGCTGGTGGTGGGGGCAAATCCCACCGAGGCGCATCCTGTCACCGGCGCGAAAATATTGCAGCGGGCCATAAAGGGCATCCCCCTGATCGTTATCGATCCGGTGCGCACCAAGTTGGCCCGCTATGCGACGATTCACCTGCCGTTACGACCGGGAACCAATGCGGCACTGTTGGAAATGCTGGTCTACTACCTCATCATCGAAGGCCTGGTCGATGAGGATTTCGTACATCGGCGTACCGAAGGCTTCGAGGATTTCCGGCGAGCCGCATTGAATATCGACCTGGAACGGCTGGAAAAAGTCACCGGTGTCAGTCATGCAACGGTGCGGGATGCGGCACTGGTTTACGGCCAGGCAAAAAACGCCATGTCCTTCCATGGCCTCGGGCTTACGGAACATTACCAGGGCAGCCGCGGGGTGATGCTGCTTGCCGCGCTGGCCATGATGACCGGTAATATCGGGCGTCCGGGGGTCGGGCTCAATCCATTGCGCGGCCAGAACAACGTCCAGGGTGCGGCCGACATGGGCGTGCAGCCGAACCTGGGGGCCGGTTACCTGGACATCTACAACCCCGAGGTGCGGGCCCATTATGAACGTCATTACGGGCGGCCCGTGCCCGCGGAAAAGGGACTGACGACACCCGAGATGATGCACGCTGCGGGTGAGGGTAAGCTCAAGGCACTGTGGATCATGGGCGAGGATATTCTGCAAACCGATCCCAACACGACCCACATCAGGCAAGCGCTTATGAAACTGGATTTTCTGGTGGTGCAGGAGCTGTTTATGACCGAAACGGCCAGCCTTGCCGAGGTGGTTCTGCCTGCCGCTTCCCACCTGGAAAAGAGCGGTACTTTCACCAACGGCGAACGGCGGGTGCAGCGGGTGAACCAGGTGATGGCACCGCTGGAGGGCACCCGGGCGGACGGAAGGATCATAGTGGATATCATGAACCGCATGGGCTACCGGCAGGCGGATTATGACCCGGCGGTTCTGCTGGAGGAGATTTCCCAGGTGGTACCGTTTTTCGCCGGGGTGCGCTGGGACAGCCTCGGGGCCGATGGCAAGCAGTGGCCCGTAAACGCGGACGGCGGCGATACCAGGATTCTGCATACAGAGCAATTCAAGATCGGCAAGGGGCGTTTCGTATTCACCGATTTCGTCGAAACTCCGGAATTGCTGGGCGACGATAAGGAGGAATATCCCTTTATCCTTACCACTGGACGGCGCTTGGAACATTATAATTGTGGCAGTATGACCCGGCGTACAGCGGTACTTGAACTTGTCGATCACGATGAATTATTGGTCAATCCGCTGGATGCGGCACATTATGGTATTGGTGATGGGGGCAAAGTATTGCTGTGTTCGCGGCAGGGGCGGACGCACCTGCGGGCGCATCTTAGCAATGAGGTTCGCCCCGGGGTCTTGTTTACCACCTTTCATTTTCCCGAAGCAGCCATTAACCATCTGACCAGCAACGTGTTGGACCTGGACAGCATGACGCCGGAATTCAAGGTGGTTGCGGTTTCTATTGCCAAGGCATCGCAGATGCACACTTAATAACAGTACCGGCATAAACCGATCGGAAAACAAGGATAAGGAGAGTTCAACATTTCATTTTGGAAAAAATTTTTGGATGGTACGCCGGAATATCTGGCACGCCACTATTGGTGGGCCTATCTTTGGCGTCCCTCAATCTGGTTTTTTGATCACCAGCCAATTATTAATCTGATTTTATTTGGACAATACCGACGCCTGTTAACGCAAACGTTGCACTGTCTTGAAAATTCCCCGACCGGCCGGATGCTGCAACTTACCTGTGTCTATGGCAAGCTGACTCCCACGCTGTTGGGTCATTTAGGCAACCAATCGTTGTACCTGATTGATGTGGCTACGGCACAGCTTGAAGCCAGCCGCAACAAACTTGAGCCTACCCGACGTTCACAACTGTTGTCCGTACGCATGGATGCGGAGATATTGGCATTCCAGGACAATACTTTCGCCACCATACTGATTTTTTTTCTCATGCATGAGATGCCGGTAGCGGCGCGACAGCGTACGCTTGCGGAAACCATGCGGGTATTGCAACCCGGTGGCCGCCTGGTAATTACGGAATATGGTGCGGAGCCCCGCCGGCATTGGATTTATCGCCGGCGATTATTGCGCCGACTGTTGACTCGCTGGGAGCCGTTTCTGGAAGATTTTTGGCGGGAAGATATCAGCGCCGTACTACAACGCGAAGCGGGTAAGCTGGGAAAGACCCTGCACCAGGTTGAGAGACATCCGGTATTTAATGGATTTTACCGCGTTCTGGTTTATGAGATGGACTTGCAGACGGCGAAGGATGGGGGGTGATTTTCGGGGGAATGGGGCGCCATCGAGCGATCATCTATGGGAAGTAGGATCCCGCGCGGATGGCACCTCGTTTTCTATCCCGTCCCCGTGCGGGGCGGCACCGGTGTCGGGCGGTGATCGTGATTTACATGGACATAAGTCAGGGACGCGGTCGCCACCCGGTGTTCCCGTTCCCCGGCACCCCAGTCACTTTGTGCGAACAGGGTGACATCCACCACGATCGATGTCCGCCCGACGCGGGCAATATCGGTGTAAAAGCTCACCAGATCTCCGACGTAGACCGGGGCGATGAACACGAATCCGTCGACCGCAGCCGTTACCACGCGGCCTCCGGCGCGGGAATAGGCCAGCACGGCGCCGGCAATATCTGCATGCGACATCAACCAGCCACCAAAAATATCGCCCAGCGCATTGGTGTCCCGCGGCATCGCAACGGTCGTGATGGATGCATGCCGATCATCTGGAGGTGTCTTGAAGTGCATTTACAGTGTCTCCCAACCCGGATCAGGAGCATATAGTTTACCGTAGCGTGTTGCCAACTCATCGAGCCGGTGGCGCATTCGTTCGGTTCCGCAAGTGCGGATATAGTGAATTGGTCCACCTCGAAAAGGAGCAAATCCGGTTCCGAAAACCACTCCGGCATCAAGCAGGTCGGCATCATCCACAACGCCTTCGCGCAAGCAGCTTACTGCGACGTTCAACAAGGGAAACAGCAACCGATCTTGTAACAAGGGATCGGACTTGCCGCGCTTGCGTCTGTCCTTGACTGCATGCCCATTTTCCCAGGCATAAAGTCCATGACCCGACTTGCGCCCCAGCCGGCCAAGGTGAACCAGTTTCCGAACTTCATCCGGCGGTGGAACCGGGAGTTTTTCCCGTATCACTTCGGCCACCGACAAGGCCACATCCAGGCCGATCGTATCGGTCAACTCCGCCGGCCCCATCGGCATACCAAAGTCTTGCGCCGCTCGGTCGATGGCCTCCAGTGGCACTCCTTCGCTCCAGATTGTCAGTGCGGCTACCAGATAGGGGGCCAGCACCCGGTTGACTAAAAAGCCGGGACTGCCGGCCACCGGAAGCGGTAACTTGCCGATCGCTCTGACCGCGGCAAGTGCCTGCCGCACCGTCAAATCGTCGGTTATATCCGAGGACACCACCTCCACTAGGGGCATATGCGCCACCGGGTTAAAAAAATGCAGTCCGATCAGTCGCGATGGGCGTTCAATCGCCGCGGCAAGTGATTCCAGTGGAATACTGGAGGTGTTTGTGGCCAGCAAGGCGTCCTCACCCAAACGGGGCTCGATGTCGTGCAACAAGGCACGCTTGGCCTCGTAATTCTCATAAATAGCCTCGATGACCAGGTCGGCGTCGGGTAGGGCATCGCCCTGCGGATCCAGCCGTAACCGGGAACGGGCGGTTGCCGTAGCATCAGGGGTCTGAAACCGGTGCTTGAAATATGTATCGGCTCGCTCAAGCGCCCCTTCCATGGCGGATAAATCCCGATCCTGTAGCGTCACGTTGAAGCCCCGGGCGGCACACCAGGCGGCAATGTCTCCCCCCATCGTACCGGCTCCGAAAATATGCACCCGACGAGGTTTGAATACACTGGCATGCCCCAGTCCCTTTAGGCGTTCCTGCAGAAAAAATACCCGTACCAGATTGCGTGCCCCGGGCATGCAGATCAACCCGGCGAAGGAGCGCGCTTCCGCCTCGAAACTGGCGGGGTGCATTCGCCCGCCATGATGTCGCCACAGCTTCACCAGCGCATATGGGGCAGGGTAATGAGTTTCCCGCACTTTATGCCGGAGCCGTCCAGTTAACCACCGGGCTACGATATATCGCAATCCAGGCAACGCCAATACCCGTTGTAGCAATGGTGCCCGGTGCCGCGCGGGCAGATTCAAAGCCAGGTTGGTGGCTCTCTCCCGCAATTCTTCCGGGCTTGCCAATTTATCCACTAAACCAATACCCAGTGCGGTATTCGCCTTGATGCTCCGACCGCTTAGCATCAGATCCATGGCCGGAAGCACTCCTGTCAAGGCCATGACACGAACCGTACCTCCAAAACCGGGGTGAATTCCTAGCCGGACTTCGGGGAATCCCAGGCGCAGGCCAGGGGTTACGGCAGCTACCCGGTAGTGGCAGGCCAGCGCTAGCTCGAGGCCGCCACCCAGAACAAAACCATGCAGCATGGCCACGGTGGGGCAGGGGAGAGAAGCCAGCCGATCCAGGACTGCCTGGCCTTCGCGCACCAGTCGATAGGCCTCGGACTCGTCGTGGATTTCACTGAATTCGCCAATATCGGCACCTGCCGCAAATCCATTCTTCTTTCCCGAATACAGGATCAGGGCGCGAGGCCGACGGGAGGAAATCAACTCAAGTGCCCTGGCCAACTCACCCATCACTTCCCTACCCAACGTATTCGTGTTTGCCTCGGCCTGATCGAGCCGCAGCCAGGCGATGTCTTTTTCGTCGCCATCCAGGCGCCAATGGCAAAGCTGTTCGCTACCGGTAATCTGCTTAGTCATGCGCGTTCCGGAAACGGGATAACAATGCATGATAGAGACGTCGTGGAAAGGAGTTCAAGCGGCGGGGGCGGTTCAAAGTATCAATCGAGGCTCCCGGCGGTAATTGCAACAAGCGTAGCCGCAGGGCCGTGTTCAAGGCACGGGAGGCACTGTCTCGGAAATCATGAATCGGTCCGGCAGACTCGCCGGATAACCGGATCAAGTCGCGGCGCACGGCATCATGACGCAAATGCACCGCCTGCCGGTAAACTTCGAACCAACCATGACTTCCGCGATCGAGATACCAGCGCATTCCCCACGCGCGTAACACCGAGATACGCAGGTCCATGGCCTTCAAGTGCCGCTCAACCTCCTCATCACGTTGGGGCAATTCCGGGATTCGCATTCGGATCTTCTCACGAATCCCGGGTTCTAATGTGAGAAACACGCCATAAAGCAGGCTGCGATCCATATCATTCATGATTGTCGTCCGCAAATCGGACAGGCCGTTTTCCGGACCCTTCCAGGCGGAAACCATGGATAACAGCTCTCCATGCAAGGCGTCGAGGGCCACCTTATCTAGGCGAGGGTTGTGGTTCAGGGCGCGGTTCCACATCCGGTCGAAACTGCGGCGCTGCTGTCGCGAAGGAAGCTCATTTTTCATAAGCTGTTGCCTGCACTCATCCGATCCCTCATCCCGCGTAGCGTAAATTACCTGTTTGTCAAACTGTTGCCGTGCGCAAATTATCCCAGAATATGGCGTTCCCCTTGTTGTAGCACTATGAATTCACGCCTATCGAGCGCTTCCTGATCGAGTGCTTTCGCCAGTGCCCGCGGCGGTTCATCGAGCGATTCATTGCTCAGTTCGAAGGTGCCCCAATGAATGGCAAGAGACTGCCCGATACCCAGTTCTCGATGCAGTCGTACGGCTTCGGCGGGATTGATATGAACACGGCGCATGAAGTCCCGTGGCTCATACGCCCCGATCGGCAATGCGGCCAGGTCGGGAGTTCCCAGGCGGGTGGATACCTCGGTAAGGTGCTTGGAGTAGGCGGTATCACCCGAGAAATAAAAACAGAATTCGGCTGTCTTCACGACCCATCCGCACCATAGGGAATGGTTGTAATCGAGCAGGGTACGGCGGCTCCAATGGCGGGCGGGAACGCAGGTCAACTCCAGTCCCGCAATCTGGATGCTTTCCCACCAATCGAGTTCATGCACCGGATGAATCCCCCAATGTCGCAAGCGTGGCCCCAGGCCCAAGGGAACCAGGAAAAAAGTGCCGGGATGAGTCGTTGCGAGCCGGCGCACGGTAGAACGATCTAAATGATCGAAATGATTGTGGGAAATCAGGACCAGTTCGGGTGCGGGTAATGCCGGAACCGTAACCGGCATGGGCACCCGACGGGAAGGACCCAGGTAAGGCACCGGCCCGGCCCAGCGGCTTAAATGCGGATCGGTCAGCACCATGCGCCCCGCGATGCGCAATAGGACGGTTGCATGTCCGAGCCACCAAAGCGCGTTTCTATCCTGGGTATTGAAGTCCGGCTGAACAAGCATGGTAGAAGAAAAATTCGAATATCCGGCCGTGGGTGGCCTAGGCAGCCGCCGTAACATTCGTCGAGTTTGCCAATGCCAAAATCCCCCTCGACGAGACACATATTCTCCCGGATTCCAGAATCCATTAAGATTTCCATGTTCCCAATTCCAAGACCCGGGTGTGTACCGGTCGCTACCCTGGGCCGGCCTCACAGCGCAGGCCGGCCCTAGCGCTTCGGGATCGGGAATCGAGATGGAATCGAGGCCTGTCTCTCCCTCTATTCGTTTACCCTGCTTCCACGCCATACCGGATAACCTATATCTATTTCAATTTAATCATGATATTATTACTTTAAGTTAGAGTAGATTATTAAGTTCTGTAAAATTAATATGTTGTTGTAGCCGGTGCAGCGCAGGAGAACCAGCCCTACTCCCTGGCTCTTTAAGATCTGCAGGGTGGCGGCACGGATATCATCGTTGACGAAAGCGCAGGCCACTTCGTGGCTGCGGGAAAGCATCATTGTGCTCTGCCGTAGCGGCACTCCGTAATAGCCAATGTTGTGATCGTAGGCGGCATGGACCGCTTCTCGCATTTTACGGTCGTAGGGCCGGGCGGAGTAGACGAGAATTCTCACGGCGCGATGTTCAGCTACGCGGCGGCTGCAGATAGGCGCCCTTGCCGGCATACACGGCGGCAGGGCCCAGATTCTCTTCAATACGTAGCAGCTGGTTGTATTTCTCCACCCGCTCGCCGCGGGCCGGAGCGCCGGTCTTGATCTGTCCGGTATCGAGTGCCACCACCAGGTCGGCGATAAAACTGTCAACAGTCTCACCGGAGCGGTGGGAAACGAAAGCGGTCCAGCCGGCGCGCTGGGCCAGGCGGGTGGCTTGGAAAGTCTCGGTCACGGTGCCGATCTGGTTGAGTTTGATGAGGACACTGTTGGCGATATTCTTTTCGATACCCTCGGCGATAATCTTGGGGTTGGTGCAGAAAATATCGTCGCCGACAAGCTGAAGATGATCACCCACGGCCCGGTTGAGAAGCGACCAGCCCTCCCAGTCGTCTTCGGCCATACCGTCTTCGAGAAGGACGATGGGGTAACGTTCCACCAAGCTTCGGTAGTACTCGACCATTTCCTTGGGAGGGAGATCGCGGTTCTCGGTGCGCAGGTGGTACTTGCCGTCCTCGAAGAATTCGGAGGAGGCCGGGTCGATGGCAATACCGATATCGGTGCCGGGTTTGAAACCGGCCTTGGAGATGGCCTGCACGATGAGTTCTAAGGGTTCCTCGTTGGAACTTACGTGGGGAACGAATCCCCCTTCGTCGCCGAGGGTGGTGGCGAGATTCCTGTCCTTAAGTACGGCCATTAACGCGTGGTAGGTCTCGACTGCCCAGCGTAGTGCCTCGTGGAAGCTCGTTGCACCATAGGGGGCAATCATGTATTCTTGAAAATCGGGGCCTTGCCAGCGGGCGTGAACGCCCCCGTTGAGAATATTAAGATGGGGAACGGGCAGGCGGATCGCACCTACCCCGCCGAGATAGCGATAGAGGGGTAGGTCGCAGGCCGAAGCCGTCGCCCGGGCGCAGGCGAGTGAAACGCCGAGAATGGCGTTCGCACCCAAGCGGGCCTTGTTCTCGGTACCGTCAATGACGCACAGCGCCCGGTCGATACCGGCTTGATCGCTGGCATCGGCGCCGATGAGTTTGGGCGTGATAATTTCCCGGATGTGGTGAATGGCCTGCAATACACCCTTACCCCCATAGCGTTTGGGATCACCGTCGCGAAGTTCCACGGCCTCGCGCCCTCCGGTAGAGGCGCCCGAAGGTACGGCGGCGCGAGCCCGAGCACCGCAGGCGAGGGCGCATTCGACCTCGACGGTGGGATTGCCGCGTGAGTCGAGGATTTCGCGGGCGGTGAGTGAAGCGATGGTAGTGTCCATGAGTTTCTCCTGTGGTAAGTTGAGATAGTAGATTGAAAAATCTGTATTGCTGCATTAATGCGGATCGAGGGTTTTACCAAACCTGCTGTTGTCGTACAAAACCGAGCGGGTGTGGCGAGCGATCATGGCGTCTTCATCGGTGGCAATGACTTCGACCTCGCAGGTGCTGCCGAGGGCGGAGATCCGGCCCGTTCCGGCGTCATTGGCATGCGGGTCGAGGCGAATCCCGAGATACTCCAGATTACGGCAAATATTCCAGCGGACGGCAGGGGCATTCTCACCGATTCCGGCGGTGAATACCAACCGGTCCAATCCCCCGAGTACTGCGCTCAGTGCCCCGATTGCCTTTCTGATCGAATAGGCATAAAGATCCACCGCAAGCCTGGCTGCCGGATCACAGGGCGCGGCGGCAAGCAGTTTTTCCATGTCGGAAGTCGTTCCGGATACTCCGAGCAAGCCGGCCTCGAATTCAAGGAGCCGCTCCAGCGCATCCGCATCCAGATGTTCGGTCCGTAGCAGATGAATCAGTACCCCAGGATCCAGGTCTCCGCTCCGGGTGCCCATCATGACCCCACCGATAGGGGTCATGCCCATGGTGGTTTCCACGGAACGACCATCGAGCAGGGCGGCTAGGCTCGATCCATTGCCCAAATGGGCCACGATTACCCGACCCCGAACCCGTTCGCCGAGACGGCGGACAATATATTCATAGGATAAGCCGTGAAAACCATAACGGTGAATACCCCGTTGGTGATAACGCTCGGGTAGGGGCATACGTTGGGCCAGATCGGGAAGGCCGACATGAAAGGCGGTATCGAAGCAGGCAACTTGGGGCACCGTGGGGCGCCAAGCGGTTACGGCATCGATGGCCGCAAGTGCCGGGGGGATATGCAACGGAGCCAGGGCCTTTAGCGATTCGATCCGGCGGCGTAAATCCGCAGTTAAGCGTTCTGGAGCCGAGTGATTGCCCCCGTATACAATTCGGTGTCCAACGGCATCGAATTCCGTGAAGGCGGGCTGTTCGAGCAATCTATTCAGGGCACTTTGATGATCGGAAAGCGGGCATTCTGCGGGGTTTCCATCTACCTCGAGGTGGGCTTTAGGCAGACCGATCCGTTTCGCCGCAGCAAGGGCCAAGCGCTTCTCGGTATCGGCTTGGGTCGAATACAGCGCCAATTTTAACGAGGAAGATCCGGCATTGATACACAGAACCCTCATGCTTTTTCCTCCTGCGCGGCAGCGGAATCGGGTTTTTCCACCGAGTCACTCTGTTTCCGTGCCCAGGCCACCCGGGCAAGTGCGAGGGAGTCGAGCCGGGCCTCGTTCGGATCGGCTCGGGAGGTGAGGACCACCGGCACCTGGGCGCCCAGTACCACCCCGGCAAATCGGGCCCCGGCAAGGTATTCCAGATCCTTGTAAAGGATGTTTCCGGATTCCAGGTCGGGAACTAGGAGGATATCGACCTTACCGGAAACCCGGCTGTGGATGCCTTTGATGGCCGCCGACTCGCGGGAAATAGCATTGTCGAAAGCCAACGGGCCATCCACGATGGCATTATGGATTTGCCCCCGATCGGCCATCTTGGCCAAACAAGCGGCATCGATAGTCGAAGCGATACGCGGATTGATTAATTCTACGGCGGACAGGGCCGCCACCCGGGGAGGATCGATCCCGAGCAGTCGCGCTAGATCCACCGCATTTTGGATAATCTGGGCCTTGGTTTCGAGGTCGGGAGTAATATTGATTGCCGCATCGGTGATGAACAGTAATTTCGGATAGCTGGAAAGTTCACATACCATCACATGTGAGATTCGTGGCGCCTCTCGCAACTCGGTAATGATCGGATGCAGAAATTCACTGCTATGGAGGTGCCCTTTGATGAGCAGCTGGGCCTGGCCGGTGCGCACGGCTTCGACGCCACGCTGGGCTTCCTCTGCAGGCGTATTAGCAGCCAGAACAGGGGGGCAAACCGCTGCCCCCAAGCGTTTGCATAGGGCCCTGATGTCATGTTCGCGGCCGATCAAAAGGGGATTGATCAGCGCTTCGCGTTGGGCCTCAAGAGCAAATTTAAGAATATGGAACTCGGCGGCATCCACCACGGCGGCCGACACGGGGCCGAGGCTGTGGGCCTCGTCAATCAACTGTTGCAGGCACCGGGTCGCCGGTGGAATTTTTTCCGATTGGCTTGGTTGCATCATCGGCATTCCTGGTCATCAAGGCTTAACATCTGGAAGCTCATTGCTCAGAGCGGCAGCTGCAGGGCAAGATCCAGCATCCGCCGGGCATAGCCTGTTTCGTTATCGTACCAGGCCTGCACTTTCACCATGCGGTCTCCGGCCACGCGGGTGGACTGGGCGTGAATAATGCTGGATCGCACATCACCAATGATATCCGATGATACCAAGTCTTCTTCACTATAGCCGAGAATATTGACAAGCGGCCCGGTTGCGGAGGCCTTGCGCAGGGCCGCGTTAACCGCCTCGATCGTGACCGGACGGGAGACTAGGACGGTGATATCGGTCAAGGCGCCGTCGGCGACCGGAGCGCGCACGGCAATTGCCCGGAGTCTCCCGGTTAACTCAGGTAGCACCCGCGTCGTGGCAACATCCGAGCCGGTACTGGTCGGGATCAAGTTGACCGCAGCAGCCCGTCCACGAATTTTCTTCTTGTCCGGACGATCGACCACGCTTTGGGTTGCGGTATAGGCATGGATCGTAGTAACCATGGCCATTTCGATTCCGAAGCCATCCAGCAGTACCTTCAACGGCGGTACCAGAGAATTGGTGGTACAAGAAGCGTTGGAGATAACGGCATGGTGGGCGGGATCGAAGTCGCCCTCATTAACACCCAGGATCAATGTGATATCGGCATCTTTCGATGGCGCACCGATCACAACCCGGCGTGCCCCCGCCTCGAGATGCCGGGCGGCATCGGCCCGGGCGGTGAATCGGCCGGTACACTCGAAAACTACATCCACCCCGAGATCTCTCCAAGGTAATTCGCCCGGATCCCGGGATGCAAAAACACGGATTTCGTGATTGCCCAGCACCAGGCTGTCGGCTGTTGCCTCGACCGAAAAGGGGGACTGGCCATGCACCGAGTCATAGTGAAGCAGGTAGGCGAGATCGGCGGTCGAGACCAAATCATTAGCGGCGACGATTTTCACATCTTCAGGATCTTCTTCTATGTAATGGCGCAAAACCAGGCGCCCGATTCGGCCGAGTCCATTGATGGCGATACGTTTCATGACAAATCTCCTTCGGTTTATAGCAGGTTAGAGTCAGAGCGGTCCGCCCTCCCATCCCTTCAGCGGAGATAGCAAGAATGGCAGATACGCCCAGGGTCAAAACATCAACCTGCCTCATGATGCTGCCTCCCGGGGAAAAACAAGCCAGTCAAGAATCCGCTGCCGCAACCGGGGACCATAGTCTGGATCGTCGAGATACTCCTGTGCCTGTAGTGACGTGTGCTGAATATCGATAGATCGCAGAAACGGAAGTCGTGCGGCAGTGGCGGCGGCAGCCTGGGCATAAGGCTCCGCATCGCCATACCAGAGCAGGGCATCTGCAGCCTTGCCGGCAAGACAATCATAGCCTGTGGCGGGCTCCCGGCTAGGTGAGAGCAAAATTACGTGAGCAATCGGCTCCCGTACCCGGCACAGCCCCTCGAGCAAGGCACTACCGGCCATGCCAATGCCCAGGGCCGAAACTTGTGTGGCACGGTAACGGGCATATTCGAGTGTCGCGGCGACATCCAGGTCGTAGCATTGACCACCGGCACCACCGACACTGGAAACGCCATACCCTCGAAAACAGGGGGCAAGAACGCTATAGCCCTGGCCGTGCAACCAAGGAGCAAGACCGTTCCAGGTGGTCTTGTCGTGGTGTTCGTCATGGAATAGGCAGACCCAGTGAGTCCCCGCGGGATACAGGTCCGCCTCCAGCCAGCCGTCATCGGCCGTGCCGATCCAGGCCGCTTTACTCACCATGATAGGCACCTGTATTTCTATGCCGAAAATTTTTAGGATCCAGGTGATTTCGCTGAGGCAACAGGGAAATATCGGGATTTCGAATATAGCGGATTGTGGCATTCATGCCACCGGAATCAATAAGAAGATCCACGTTACTCCCCCCTCAGCAGGCCTTACCGAACGGTCGGTCCCTGCCGGTGCACGAAGAAGTACCCCGGCGTCAAGAACCGGTGATAAGTGAGATGGCTCATATCGGCTTCATCACGGGGCGAGCCTTGCGCCCCAGGCGTCTCTCGACCTCCAGGACATGACGGGTGGCCTGAACGACGGTATCGGGATCGAGACTCATGGAGTCAATGCCAATTTCTACCAGGAACTCGGCCATCTCGGGGTAGTCGGATGGGGCCTGCCCACACAGTCCGGAGTGGATATGGTTACGGTGGCAGCCCTCGACCGAAAGACGGATCATCTCCTTTACGCCCTCGTCGCGCTCGTTGTAATCGAAGGCGACAATCTCGCTGTCCCGATCCACACCCAGCGTGAGCTGGGTCAGGTCGTTGGAACCGATAGAGAAGCCGTCGAAGCGACGGGCAAATTCATCAATTAGGATGACATTGTTGGGAATTTCACACATGGCATAAACCTGGAGGCCGTCCACACCACGCTTGAGGCCGAATTCGGCCATTTTTTCCAGTACCTGGTCCGCTTCCGCCACACGGCGGACAAAGGGTAACATCAAGATTACATTGTCCAGGCCCAGGGTCTCGCGCACCCGCTTCATCGCTAGGCATTCGAGGCGGAAGCCTTCGGCGTAGGCCGGGTGGGCATAACGCGAAGCCCCGCGAAAGCCCAGCATCGGGTTGTCTTCCCGGGGTTCGAAATCCTTACCGCCGATAAGGCTCGCATATTCATTGCTCTTGAAGTCGGATAGACGTACCACCACCGGTTTGGGATAAAAGGCGGCGGCAATGGTGCCGATGCCTTCGGACAGGCGCTCGACAAAGAAATCCTCGCCACTGGCATAACCGTGGATCAGGTGTTGAATCAACTCGCGGGCGGCGGGATCCCCTATTTTATCCGGGTGCAGTAGGGCGAGCGGATGCGCCTTGATGGACTCGTTGATGATAAACTCCATCCGCGCCAGGCCGATCCCATCGTTGGGCAGAAACGAAGTTTTGAATGCCAGCTCCGGATTGCCCAGATTGATCATGATCTCGGTCGCCGGGCGTGCGAGGTCGCCCACATCAATTCGATCGACATGAAAAGGAACCTCGCCTCGGTACACATACCCGTTGTCACCCTCGGCACAGGACACGGTAACGATCTCACCGTTGGGCACGGTCGTAGTCGCCTCGCCAGTGCCCACCACGGCAGGGATACCGAGTTCACGGGCGATAATGGCGGCATGGCAGGTGCGCCCGCCACGGTTGGTGACAATGGCAGCGGCAGTCTTCATCACCGGTTCCCAGTCCGGTGTCGTGATATCGGCAATGAGTATCTCGCCGGGTTTGAAATCAGGCAGATGTGCGGGGCTTTCGATGACGTGAGCGCGCCCCGAACCGATTTTTTCCCCTACGGATCGGCCCGTGGTCAACACCGTGGCTTTCCCTTCAAGGGTATAGGTTTCCAGGATGGTTACTCGGCGCTGGGAGGCTACGGTCTCCGGACGGGCCTGGACGATATAAAGTTTGCCGTCGGAACCGTCTTTGGCCCACTCTATGTCCATGGGGTGGCCGTAGTGGCTTTCGATCTTGATGGCGTAGTCGGCCAGTTCCAGCACATCGGTATCCCCCAGGCAATAGCGCTCGCGGTCCGCCTTGGGGGTGGAAATGTTGCCAGTGGTGCGAGAGGTTTCATCCACGACGAAAATCATCTTCACTGCTTTGCTGCCGAGACTGCGACGCAACACCGCACGGTGGCCAGTATTGAAGGTGGGTTTGTGAACATAAAATTCATCCGGATCTACGGTACCCTGGACCACGTTCTCGCCCAAACCATAACTGCCGGTAATAAAGACCACGTCACGGAAACCCGACTCGGTGTCGAGTGAGAACATCACGCCGGAGGAGGCCAGATCCGAGCGCACCATTTTCATCACACCGATGGATAGAAATACCTTGAAGTGATCGAATCCCTGATCCACCCGGTAGTGGACGGCACGATCGGTAAATAGGCTTGCGAAATCGCGGCGGCAGGCATCGACCAGATTCTTGTCGCCTTGGATGTTCAGATAAGTATCCTGCTGCCCGGCGAAGCTTGCCGTGGGTAAATCCTCGGCGGTGGCGGAACTGCGCACAGCCAGGCTTACATCCTTACCGTATTCTTCCTGTAGCTTGTGGTAGCCTGCCAGGATTTCGGCAATCAGATCGTCGGGCAGACCGGCACTGTAGACGATCTCACGGGCCCGTTTGCTGCGCCGGGCAAGGTCGCTGATATCCGCGGGATCGAGGCCATCGAGCGCCGTGTGCAGATCCTCCCAGGCGCCCGCTTGGTCGAGCATATAACGATAGGCTGCGGCCGTGATGGCGAAGCCATTGGGTATGCGCACGCCCGCGATTGAAAGCTTGCGATACATCTCTCCCAGAGAGGCATTCTTCCCACCCACCAGGGGCACGTCATTTATCCCAAGTTGATTAAAGAAGCGTAAGTACTTGAATTCATTCATATCGTATTCCCCTGAAGAGATCAGATGAAAGCATTCGTGGAATGCCGTTCCCGAAGAGGCTTGAACTCCAGCGTTTCGGTTTCCAGGCCCAGATAAGTGTCTTTTACCGTGGCGATGGCGCCATGGCGTGCTCCCAATCCCCCTTCGGGATGCTGCAGCAAAGCCAATTGCGCTGCAATAGCTCGGGGATAACGCGGTTTAAGCTGCGCCAATTTGAGGCCGCCCCACAGTGCTCCCACCGAGGTCGCACCGGCCTCGGGAGCAAGGCGCATTCCCAACGATGGATCCTCGCAGCGCCGCCACCACCGGGCAAGTGTGCCCAGGTCCAAGGGAATTGCGGCACAACCGCTCAACTGTACCGCGATGGCAGTGGTCTCGAGGTCGGCACCAGGGCAAGCCCAACCTCCGGCGGGGTCGTGGCTATCCTCGAGCCGGTGTCCGATCGCAACCCGCTCCTTGTCGGTGAGGGGCAGGTTATAACGTTTCATCAGAATTGTAAGGCGCATGAGATTAAGCAGGACTCCGCGCCACTCGTGCCGTTGTGATGAGACGCATAAGTAGTAGTGGCGTTGCGCCTGCAGCCAGGTCCGGGGGTCGCACCGGGGTTTCCCGCCCAACAGATCGAGAGCACAAAGGGCTGCCCAGCCAATAGTGAGTGTCGGCCAAGATCCGGTGGCATCCTGCAGGCCTCGCAGCCACCGTACCGTGACCTCGGGATTGGGAGGCGCCAGGCCGATCAGACGCAAGGCGGCTATGGCAGCAAGGGTATCCGGTGCGTTGGGCTCTTCCACGCCCCACTGCGGGGTACGGTAAAAAGAGTATCCGCCGGAGGGAGTCCGGCGCCCGAGCAGGTAACGGGCGGTGGCTGCATGATCCAGGATCGATGGCCCACCGAACTTGCCGTCTTTATCGTGTGTCGGCGGGAATGTGCCCGGCGTTTCCCGAGAATACTCGCTGCCGGCGCCAAGCATGCCGATTATACCTAACATAACCTAGGATTCCTGCTGTTCAAAGGGCGCCAGCACATCGAGCGCCTCGCGCCGGTGGCGCTCTAGAACCTCAAGCGTGGTAGCGCCGACATTGAGCCGCAACAGGGGTTCGGTGTTCGACGGACGGGCATTGAGCCACCAATTCTTGCCACCGATCGACAGGCCGTCGAGGTGCTGAATATCGTGTCCCGGATAGCGCTTTTCCAGGATGTCCAACGCCGCATCGGTGTCTGTGACTCGAAGGTTGATCTCACCGCTGGTGGGATACCGGGCGAGCGGAGCGATCAGCTGCGACAGTGGCCGGTTGGCCGCCGCAACAAGATTGATCAACTCGATCAGGGTGCGCAGGCCATTGTCGGTGTGATGAAGATCGGCATAGTAATAGTGCCCGGAGAGTTCCAGGGCAAACAGTGCCCTATGCTCGCGCATGGCCTGCTTGATAAAGGCGTGTCCCACGCGGGTTTGCAGCGTACTTCCCCCCGCGGCAGCAAGAGATTCGGAGACGCTGCGCGAAGCGCGCAGGTCATGCAGAATCATGGCCCCGGGATGGGATTGCAGCAGGTGAAGGGCAATCAGGGCACCAAGCAGGTCGGGAGGGATCATGGCTCCGGATTCGTCCACGGCGATTGCCCGGTCGGCATCACCATCGAAGGCAACGCCGAAATCGCAGTGATTGTCGCGAACCGCCGCGGCCAGAGGCTTGATTGCATGTGGCGCCAGCGGATTGGCACCGCGCTCGGGAAAGGTCGGATCAGTCTCCATTCCGAGGGTCACCAATGAGATCAGGTCGAGATTACCCAGGGTTTTTTCAATAGTAAGCGCACCCATGCCGTTGCCCGCATCCACTGCTACTTTGAGTTCACGTTGTGGAGAAAGGTACCGGCGCAGCATCCGGGCATAGTCCTCGAGTGGCGATGCATGCCGAAGTACCGGACTACAGGCAAAAGTTCTTGTCTCCAGAGGGCGAATTCGCTTGCGTACCTCGGGTAGTCCCCGGGCTGCACTCAATGGGATGGCGTCTTCGCGACAAAACTTCATTCCGTTATAGACGGCAGGCAAATGACTCGCGGTAATCATCACCGAGCCGGTGTAACCGCCGTCGGCACCGTTCCAATAGAGCATCGGGGTAGAGCACAAGCCGATGTGGGTGACCCCATGTCCACCCGAGCGCAGGCCCAGACTTACCGCCTCGGCAAGACCGGGTGAGCTGGCACGCACATCATGCCCGATAACGAAGTATCCGTCGCCATTGGGGGCGAGGTAGTCCCCGTAGGCACGGGCGATCTCCATCGCGATGCCGCAGCCCAGGTCCGTGTCCACACGACCGCGCACATCATAGGCATGGAACAGGCGGTTGATACTCGTTGTCACTGCGGGGGTGGCCATGATTGAATTCTCCATCATTTTCCGGAGTGCCGTAACCGACCCGCAATTTGCCGTACCTCCCGGCCTTCGGCCCGCTCGAGGGTACCCAGCTCGCGGTGGAGTACTCCGGCTTCACGCCGTATTTGGGTTATAGACGGCTGCAAGGAGGCATTCATTACCCGCAGAAAACGACTTTGATGTAAGGCCCGGCTATTCAACAGCCGGTGAATGCCTAGTTTCGAGAAATCCGCCGCCACCATCCAGATTAGGTTATAAGCCCAGACCAATCCGACCACCGTCCAGGGGATGGCGGGCATCAGCCAGCCGAAACCGGCCATGGCGGCACCGACAAGTTGGGTTCCCACGATGGCCAGCAACAAGGGCCTGGCGGGGTAGGGCGGGCGCCAAAAGGGGCCGCGTACCCGAGTCAGGAACAACAGTAGATGTCCCCCGGCGATAAGCTGCAGAAACATGATGGTCTGCACCTCGGACAGCGGCATATTGAACAGGAACCGCGACACCAGATAGAGGATAAAGGTGCCTCCGAAAGCGAGAGCCCCCATGGCCGTTGAAATGCCGATGACCCGAGGCATTTCCCAGCGCACCGGTTGAGGTTGCACCATGGTGTTATCCCAGGCGATAGCCATGATCGGGATGTCGTCGAGCAGTGAGAGCAACACAACCATGATTGCAGTAAGGGGGTAACTGTTGAAGATCAGCATCGCCACTACGACGAAAAACAGGATATCCAGGGTCATGGCGATGCGATACACGGTATAGCTCATCATGCGTTCGAAAATGCGCCGGGCTTCCTCCACCGCACGCACGATCACGCTTAGCCCCGGGGCGGTAAGAATTAGGCTGGCGGCACTGCGGGCGGCATCGGTGGCTCCGGAGACGGCAATGCCCACATCGGCCTGTTTGAGGGCTGGAGCATCGTTGACTCCGTCGCCGGTCATGGCGACCAAATGTCCTCGATTCTGCAGTATTTTGACAATCGCGTATTTGTGCTCCGGAAACACCTGGGCAAAGCCGTCGGCCTTCTCAACGGCTTCGGCCAGATCCGATGTGGCGGCGCCGCCGGCGGCAACCCGGGAAAGACGTTCGTCAACGGGGATGATCCCGGTGCCCAACCCCAGTTCACCGGCAATTTCGCGGCCGATGGCCTGGTGATCCCCGGTCACCATCTTGACCTCGATGCCATGTGCCCGGGCTTTCTCGATGGTACCCCGGGAATCTTCACGGGGGGGATCAAACAGGGGCAGGATGCCGAGGAAAGTCCAGGTTTTGCCATCGTCCGTGGAACGCCCGACTCCCAAGGTGCGAAATCCCTTCTTGGCGGTCTCCTCGATAATTTTTTGTGCATGTTTACATACGGGATCGCTCAATTTAGCCAGATCCATAATCACCTGAGGGGCACCCTTGGTGACCCGGAACTGCGTGCCACCATCCCCTTGAATGGTTGCTTCGGTGCGTTTGGAAACGGGGTCGAAGGGGATGAATTTAAGTTGTTGATAGCCCTTCAGATCCGTGTCTCGATCCTGCAGCCCGTTCAACACCGCGGTATCGATGGCATCCGTGTCCTCGGCTTTGGAAGCCAGGGCGGCAGCCAGGATCACGGCCTGGGCATCGGGCGCATCGAAAACCGCCGTTTCGCCTAGAGTGAGCTTGTTCTGGGTGAGCGTACCGGTCTTGTCGGAACAGAGAATATCGACACCAGCCATTTCCTCGATGGAAGTCAGCTTGGAAACGATTGCCTTCATTCGGGAAAGGGCGAGCGCCCCCAGTGCCATGGTGACCGAAAGTACGGCGGGCATTGCCACCGGGATCGAGGCTACGACCACGACCAGAACAAAGGCCATCAGCTCAAGAAAGGATAGTCCGCGGCTCAATTCCACTACGATGAGAATGATAGAAAGGACAACCGCCAGGAAAATCAGAAAATTACCGATGGATAGAACCGCTTTCTGAAAATGCGAGATGGGGGCGGCCTGCTGTACCAGCTTGGCCGTACGACCGAAGAAAGTAGATTCCCCGGTAGCATAGACCAAGCCGAGCATCTCCCCCTGCTTGGCGATCGTACCCGAGAAGGCGATATCACCCGGTTTTTTATTAACCGGCAACGACTCACCGGTTAGGGCGGACTGGTCCACCGCCAGGTAATCCCCTTCGTAAAGCTTGACATCGGCGGGTAACACATTGCCAAGACGCAACCGCACGATATCACCGGGCACCAGCGTGGCGGCATCGATCTCCAGCCATTGCCCCCCACGCAGAACTCTTGCCTTGAGTGCTAACTGATTCTTAAGCGCTTCGAGCGCATCTACGGCCCCCTTCTCTTCCCAAAAGCCGATGCCGCCGTTGATGACCAGCATGGCGAAAATAACACCAAAGCTTTTCCAGTCGCTGTTTGCTGCCGAAAGAACCGCGGCAATTTCGATCATCCAGGGAATAGGACCCCAGAAATAGGCAAGAAGCCGCCGCCACAAGGGGGTATTCCGCTCGACAAGGGCGTTGGGACCGTAGGCTGTGAGACGCCGCTGGGCCTCGGCGGGAGTGAGTCCTTCCTTGCCGGATCCCAGGTGTTCAAATAGTTTATCGAGTGAATATTCCTTGACCGCATCATCCACCAGGGCCGGTGCTGCATTATTGACCTCGGGCATCCTCGTGATCTCCTGTTCGCCGATATTCATCTACGTGTCGGTCCGGATTCTGACTAACAACCAGTTCGGGGATCGATACGCCGTGATATAACCGCGTTGTAGATAACTCAAACAGCCCTGGCGAACAAGTGGAAACTCACGACCGGATCAAACAACATAAACCCGGCTGCGACTTTATTCGCCATCGAAGTAATTGTAAGCCGGAACCCGTAATAAAACGTTGATCTATATCAAGATCCCGACGATTTTTTCCCATTATTTTACAAAGTGGGGCGATTTTTCGGCGGATGCGGAGTGAAACGTTGTTCGAAGCTGCTGAACAGGTCAAGATACTGTTCGACTAGGCGGCTCATTAAAAAATTCCTGCGTACCGTTTCGTGGGCCTTTTTACCCAGCCGGTGACGCAGCGCGGGATCCTTGAGCAGCTGTACCAAGCGCTTTGCGGCGGCCTCGTCGCTGGCGACAAGAAACCCATTCTGCCCATCAATAATTTGCTTGCGGATGCCGCCACAGTCGCCTCCGATCACCGCGGCACCCTTCCACATGGCCTCGGTAACGGTTAGTCCAAAGCCCTCGCGTAACGATTTCTGCATCACCACCGTAGCCGTTCGTTGCAAGGCATTGACAAGTGCCGTGTCTTCGGCGGTAAGGATGATGATTCGCTCTTCCTTGGCACCGAGCAGCGACTCGAATACGGCCTGCCCTTCGGGGTCATCGGTCGCAACGTCTCCGAGCAGCACCAGCGTCGCATCCACCTCGCGGCGGGCGATTTTGAAGGCCCGGATAACCCCTTCAGGATCCTTCCAGCGATCGAAGCGTGAGATTTGGGTGACAATCGGCAGGTCGTCCGGGATCCCGTAGCTGGCTAGCCGAGCCTTGGCTTCTTGCGGAGAAATCTCACGGTTTTTCGGCGTGAATGGATCGATGGCGGGAAGAAAATCAAACTGCGGCACCGTGATCGGCCGGTGATATTCCGGTAGGGAAACGATCACGCCATCGTATTCCTCGACCAAGGGCCGGAGATATTTCCAGATGCCTTCGTGGGGTCGAGTCAAATCGATATGGCAGCGCCAGATCCATGGGCAGACATGGCGATAGTGCGTGATCATGGGTAGAGGTTGGGGATCGTGAACCAGGACGATATCGGCGGTAAGATCCATGCGCAGGGAGTTGTAATACACTCCTTGCTGATAGACTTTTTTCTTGATCTCGCTCAGGTCGATGGTGGCACCCTGCAGGGCATTGTGGATCTCCTTGGTAACGCTGAAAAAATCGGGGCTGCCCTGGATCAAGCGCCAGTCCGAACGCAGGCCCAGGGAGTTTTCGAGCAGGGTGATCGAGGAGAGAATTTCGGCCACCCCGCCTCCATAAAAAGTCGAGCTGATGTTGATGACGTGCAGATCACGCAAGCGCTTGGCCTTGAGGCGAATCCGTTCGGCGGTTTCGGCGCCGATCAAGGCTTCGTAGTCATTGAAACTCGCGGTGCGGAAGAAAGCAGTGATGCCATCGTTCATTTAAGTGCCCCGGAATGCCTGTCAATCAGTATTCCACAGATGGTGGGATCGGTGCCGACCAACCTGGGATCAAGCCGATTTTCTATCACTACGGGCATATTGATTATTATCCGACGATCACTTGAAATATCCGTCTAATCCAGTACTTATCGAAATAAATTAACAACAACCGAGCAGGTTTATTTTAATCAACGGGAGTTGCTTCAACAGCCTCACGCAAGGCGGCTGCCGAGGTTTCCGGGGCATTGACATTCACCGCAATACCCGAGCCCATCTCGAATCCGGCCGGGGTAGTCAGCCGGGGAATGATCTCGATATACCAATGGTTGGCTCCCTGGTGGATCAGGTCAAGCGGTGGGCCGGTCACGACGAGATTGTAGCTGGGATCATCCAACAGCCGATATAGGGCGGCCAGAATGCGGGAAAGGTGAATCGTCAAATCATCCACCTCACGGCGACGAATACCACCGAAATCGGCCGAATGGCGCCGCGGAACGATTTCAAGCTGATACGGATGTGGCGATGCGAAGGGGGCATAAGTGACGAAATGCGTGCTTTCGAGTACCATGCGAGTTCGCGACCGGCGTTCGCGCTCGATCAGGTGACAGCGTCCGCAATGGCCAGTGGTGTCAAAAAAAGCGATTTCGTCGAGTGTGCGGCGGCGAGTCGCCGGAGCCACCACGGGCGTGGCGATGATCTGGGAATGGGGGTGAATCAGGCTGGCGCCGGCCCGTGGACCATGATTACGAAAGACGATGATCTGGCGCAGGCGTGAATCCTCGTGTGCCAGCGTGCGGAACCGGCTCACATAGGCCGAGAGAACCCGCTGTGCGGCAGCCATCGGCATAAGCCCAAGCGTTGTCGCATGATCCCGGCTTTCAATTATGACCTCATGCCGGCCGTAACCCTCGGCATGAGGCCAGCTCCAGCACCCCCCACGGCGGGTTTGAGGCAGCGGATGAGTGTCGAGTGCGGGAAACTTGTTGGGAACCACGCGGAGCAGCCATCGATCCTGTTCATCCTCAATGGTTTCGATGGCGGCCGGGTTCATCTCTTCCTGGCCAGGGCAGAAGGGGCATGGTCCGGCAATATGCGCCGGATGCTCATGAGGGCGTATGGCCCGTTCCGGACTGACGATTACCCAGTCGCGGGAGATAAGATCCTGCCGTAGTTCGGACATGCGATACGCTAATCCTGGAAAATTCCGGCGAGTGATTCCAACCACTTGATGCCATTATTATGCACGACAAGCCGACGACGCCATATTGGCGATCATGCTTATCCCCCTAAAATTCAGGTAATACCAATAGGAGTGAACAAATACCCGGCAAGCGAACCCGCTGGTGAGTTCCGCGCGCCGGAATTCGCTATGACACGGCCGCATGGGCAGGGGGGGAGTCGACCTGCATGTAACCCAATTCCTTTGGCGGTGCCAGGCATTCGAAACGAAGGATGTCCAAGTCGGCACCGACCAGGCGTTTGAGTAGCCGTATGGTGGAAAACGCATCATCTTTTGCTCCGGTCAACCGAAAGCGGCAACGCCAGTGGGCGTACCCGGGGTGATTCCGTGAATGGACCAATCGGGCACTTTCACGACAATCTCCGAGTTGAAACTCGGGTGCTGCCAGACCGGCAAGAGCGTGGGCGACGCCGGCGGCGGGAAATCGTGATCCGGGGATGAGCAGCCAAACCTCAAGATCAAAGGGCGCTTGCCTTTGGGATAAGTCCATGGTACCTCCGGAAACGTAAGGTTGAACTTGGTTACAAGAAGTATGGGGTACCGTAGAGACCAATACAAGAAAAATTGCTCTGAATCTTGATTTGAATCAATTCATGCAACTGTAAAGTAGCCGAAACACGCAACAGTTGGCAGGCATATGCTGACTCGATTCCGGAATTACCCGCGGGAACCCCGGCGAACCACCTCGGGTGGCGTAAATCGCCCGGAAGGATGCACCGCCTCGAATTAGCGTCTTGCCCTTGTGCGGCGCACCCGGCATCGTGCCCCGGCACAGTAAGATGCAAACGATCTCCAGGGAAGGGATTTAGCGCTACCTCATCGTAATACTATATAAATACGAGTAAATAAGGCTCATCGCGAGAAAAATTGATCGAAATCAAGTTTAGGGTTTTTTACCTTGAAAATTGGATTATTCCATCCTAGAATGATTTTTTGGATACGCGATAACGTTTCCAGCTATGTGTAAGGAACTGCGTCCTTGCATTCACTCCGTTTTTAATACAGGAGGTATTTATCGTGAACTCATCTAGTTCTGGATTTTTCGTAGGGGCCCTCGGTGCCGGCGCCTTGGCCGTAGGTATTATCGGTCTGGCGGGCGTGGCACCCTGGATTCTGGCGGGAATCGGCATCATCATTCTGGGCCTGTTGTTTCTGGCCGGCGGCGCCCAAAGTGCCTGCGCCTCCGCCCAGGCACTTGCCGAAGTCGGCATAACAGACGGTTTTGGTTTCAATTCGCAAAGTACGGCCGGTGCCGCAGGGATTGTTCTGGGTATTTTGACTCTGCTTGGTGTGGCCCCGGCTATACTGACCGGTGCGGCCATCATCGCCTTTGGTGCAGCCTTTATTCTGGCTGCTGGGGATGCGGCTCGTCGGACTCAGGCGACACTCGAACACCAAGAATCCGCTTCGGGATTGGTATCCCAGCATTTTACCAATGCCGCCTCGGGCATGTTGCTCATCGGGGCCGGAGATCTGGTACTGGGGATTATCGCTATATCCAAATATAGTGATCCATCCGTTACCACCTCACTGGTTCTAGTTGCTATTCTTGCCACCGGTGCCATTTCTTTTCTTGCCGGTAGTGGGAGCGAAAAATTACTCGGAAATCTCGGACTATGACCTGGTAAGCCAGGAGTTTGTCGGACTTAGGTAAATCGCAGCGGGTACGGCGGGAAAGTATTTCTGACCTTGAGACACCTAAGGGGGCCCACGCAACGAGAACTCGGAGATACTTTGGCCGCAAACCTCGTAATGCAGCAGGTTGCTTCCCAAGCCCAACAGATTTCCAGATCTGATGCAAGAACATCTCTTTGTGTATCTCGCGGCCCAATGATCCGCGAGATACACAAAGAGCTTTCAGGCACACCGGGAATTGCCGTGTGGAGGCGGGGGGGGATTGGCATGCAGATCGATATCTTTATGAACGGCTCACACTCGCTTGATGCCATCGCATATTCGCTAATGAATGGAAGACCCCGCCCATGAGTCTGCACAACCTCGATGCCATTTTTCGTCCCAACTCCGTGGCCCTGATCGGTGCAAGCGAGCGTTCGCACACCGTGGGGCGGGGAATTGCCGAAAATCTCCTGGCCGGAGGATTTCATGGCCCGCTGTACTGGGTCAATCCCCGCCATGAGACACTATTCTCCCACCGGTGTTACCGGCGCATCAAGGATCTTCCAGCACCAGTCGATCTCGCCATTATTGCCACTCCAGCACGGAGCGTGCCCAAAATCATTGCCGACCTGGCCGCAGCCGGTACCCGGGGCGCGGTTGCAATCAGCGCCGGATTGAGTCCCGGTAGCGATCTGCTGGCCAAGACCCTCAGTGCGGGGCGCAATTGCGGCCTGCGACTTGTGGGCCCTAATTGCCTAGGGGTAATCAATCCCCGACACGGATTGAACGCCAGTTTCGCCCATGCCACCCCCAATACCGGTGGACTGGCCTTTGTCGCCCAATCCGGTGCCTTAGCCACCGCGGTACTCGACTGGGCCACTTCGCGCGGTAAAGGCTTTTCCCTGATCGCCTCGCTAGGGGAAGTCGCCGACGTCGATTTCGGAGACATGTTGGACTATCTCGCTGCCGATTACCACACGCGGGCAATATTGCTCTATATCGAGTCGCTGCACCATGCCCGCAAGTTCATGTCGGCCGCCCGGGCCGCAAGCCGCCTCAAACCCGTAATTGTGGTCAAAGGGGGGAGATTCGAAAGTGGCCGATCGGCGATCGTCGCACACACCGGCGCCATGGCCGGTGCCGATGCGGTATACGCGGCAGCATTCCATCGTGCCGGAATGTTGCGAGTCCGGGAGTTACAGGAATTGTTTGATGCCGCCGCCATTTTGGGCGAACCGGCGCTGATTGGCAACACCGGCTTGGTCATTGTTTCCAATGGGGGAGGTATGGGTGTGCTGGCCGCGGATGCACTGGCAGAAGAGGGTGGCGAACTGGCAAAACTTTCCCCCTCGACCCTAGCTGCACTCGATCAGGTACTGCCAGCGAGTTGGTCCCATGCCAACCCCATCAACATCACCGGTGATGCCGATGGGGAGCGTTACCGGGCGACACTGGATGTGCTTGCCGCCGACCGTTCGGTCAATGCAGCCCTGGTTATCGTTTGTCCGACGGCGATTGCGCCGCCGGTGGAACTCGCCGAGTCTATCGGTGAGTTCGCCGCCCGGCAGCGTCGCCCGCGGGTTGCCGCCGCCGTGGTCGGCGGTACCCAGGCCGAAGCTGCCCGCCGGTGTCTTACCGAGCATGCCGTGCCCGCATTTGAAACGCCGGAGCAGGCGGTCCGCGCCTTCATGTACCGGATTCACCATCGGCAGGCACAAAATAATCTGATGCAAACTCCGCCCTTGTATCCGGGTGAATTTGAGCAAGATCCGGCGATAGCTCAAAGCGTCATCGCGCGAGAACTTGCCGCCGGGCGCAGCTGGTTGGCGGAACCCGATGTCCATAAGATTCTTCATGCCTACGGAATCGCTACTCTGCCCACCCGGATGGTGGCGACCCCGGAGGAGGCCGCCGCTGCCGCGCACCGGATCGGGGCCGCCGTGGTACTTAAGATCGCCTCCTCCGAAATCGTTCATAAGTCGGATATCGGGGGCGTCGTACTCGGTCTGACCGACCCCGATACGGTTTGTCGTGAAGCGCGGCACATGCTCGAAAGAGTGCACCGGCATGCCCCGGATCTGGAGGTGGAAGGTTTTATCGTGGAGCCTCTGGCACAACGCCAGGGTTCACGTGAACTTATGACGGGGTTTTTCCGGGATCCCGTATTTGGGCCAGTAATCCTATTCGGCCATGGTGGCACCGCGGCCGAACTGGTTAATGACCGTGCATTGGGGCTCCCTCCACTCGACCTGCACTTGGCGCGGGAACAGATCTCGGAGACCCGTATTTCCCGGATGCTTGCCGGATATGGCAACGTCAAGGCGGTAGACCTTGATGGGCTCGCCCTTGCTCTCGTGCGCGTAGGACAAATTGCCTGCAATCTACCGCAGATACAAGAACTAGAGATTAACCCGCTTCTGGCCTCACCGGATGGTGTAATTGCACTCGATGCCCGCTCTCGTATAGCTCCTACGGCGCTTGCGCCCGGAGAAGATCTCGCGATCCGACCTTATCCACGGGAACTTGAGGAGCGGGTAAAAACGCGGGGAGGCGAGACCTTGCTGCTGCGGCCGATTCGTCCCGAAGATGAGCCGGCGATGCAGAGGCTATTCGCACAGCTATCCCCCGAGGAAATTCGATTACGGTTTCACCATTCACTCAAGATGTTGGACCATGATCTGGCCGCGCGCCTGACCCAGATCGATTACGCCCGAGAAATGGCTCTGGTGCTGTTTCGCACGCCCCCCGCCGACCCGGAAATGATCGGGGTGGTTCGCATCGGTTGCGACCCTGATAATATCGAGGGGGAGTATGCGATCCTGATCCGCCGCGACTACGCGCGGCAGGGATTGGGACGGCTACTGATGGACAAGATCGTCGATTATGCGCGTGAACACGGGCTCAAGCAGATTTTCGGCTATGTGCTGGCCGAAAACATCCCCATGTTAACGGTCTGCCGCCGGTTGGGGTTCCGGTTGGAATTCGATCCCGACGATCTGTCCGTACGCCGAGTCAGGCTGGATCTAGATCCAGCCTGAGATTCTGGTGCCCGGGACCATTACCCGTCACGCTCGTAAGGCCATTTCCAACTGCTGAACTCGGGTTGGTCGTAACCTTCTCGGGCGGCAAAGTCAAGGCTGGTGATAATTGCGTCCTTCATCCGCTCTTTGATATGAGCACCGGCTACTTGCAACTGCGGCACTCGATCGATGACATCGATCACCAGGTTGAAACGATCAATCTGGTTACGAATGGCAAGTCCCATCGGGGTGTTGATGTTACCGTGTTCCTTGTAGCCGCGGACATGAATATTGCGGGAGTTCTCGCGCCGATAGACCAGCTTGTGAATCAGATAAGGATAACCATGGAAGTTAAATACAATGGGTTTATCCAGCGTAAATAACCCGTTAAAGTCGTGATCCGACAAACCATGCTCGTGTTCGCTTGCCGGGAGCAGGCGAAACAGATCGACCACATTGATAAAACGTACCTTGAGATTAGGAAAATACTCGCGCAGCAGCGCCGTGGCTGCCAGGGCTTCCTGCGTCGGCACATCTCCCGCCGCCGCCATGATGATATCGGGCTCATCGTTGCCATCATTGCTGGCCCAGTCCCAGATGCCGATCCCCTTGGTACAGTGTGTAACCGCTTCCGCCATCGACAAGTATTGCAAATGCGGCTCCTTATCGGCCACGATTACGTTGACATAATGCGTGCTGCGCAAGCAGTGATCGGCTACCGAAAGCAGGCAGTTCGCGTCGGGAGGGAGATAAATGCGCGTGACGCTCGGGCTCTTGTTGGTGACTACATCGAGAAAACCTGGATCCTGGTGTGAAAACCCGTTGTGATCCTGACGCCAGACAATTGAACTTACCAGAAGATTGAGCGATGAGATCCGGGTGCGCCAGGGGACCACAAGACATTTCTCAAGCCATTTTGCATGTTGGTTGAACATTGAATCGATGACATGAATAAAGGCCTCATAAGAGGACAGCAGCCCATGGCGTCCGGTTAGTAGATACCCTTCCAGCCAGCCCTCCAAAGTATGCTCACTCAGCATTTCCATCACCCGCCCGTCGGGCGCCAAGTGGCTGCCATCGGCATCCTCGGGCCGAATTTCGGCAAGCCAAGTCTTCTGCGTCACCTGGTATAAATCATCCAGCCGATTCGAGGCCGTTTCGTCGGGGCCAAAGACCCGAAAGTTGGATATGTTCTCGCGCATCACATCGCGCAGGAAACGGCCAAGAACCCGGGTGTTCTCCACCTCCACCTGTCCGGGTTGGGGCACATCTACGCCATGTTCCCGGAAATTCGGCAGCTTGAGCGCCTTGCGCACCAGGCCACCATTGGTGACCGGGTTGGCGCTCATGCGACGCCTCCCTTTAGGGGCCAGATCACGCAACCCCGCGATCAATCGCCCTTGACTATCGAACAGCCGTTCCGGTTCATAGCTTCGCAGCCATTGTTCGAGGAGCGCAAGGTGCGCCGGATTGCTCTGTACCTGAAAGGGAATCTGATGTGCGCGCCAGAACCCTTCCAGCCGGTGACCATCGATTTCCCGGGGACAAGTCCAACCCTTGGGAGTACGTAAGACAATCAGCGGCCAACGAACTCCCGAAACCCGGCCTCCCGTACGTGCCCGATGTTGAATGGAGTGAATCTCATCGAACACCCCATCCAGGGTTTGGGCCATGACCTGATGCAGGGTCTCGGGGTCATCGCCTGCAACAAAATAAGGCTGGTATCCGTAGCCCAAAAACAGATTCTCGAGCTGCTCATGGGGAATACGTGCGAGAATCGTTGGATTGGCGATCTTGTAGCCATTCAAATTCAGGATGGGAAGTACCGCGCCGTCACGGGCCGGATTAAGGAATTTGTTCGAGTGCCATGATGTGGCCAGTGGGCCGGTTTCCGCTTCGCCATCGCCAATGACAACGGCGGCGATTAAATCCGGATTGTCAAATACGGCGCCAAAGGCATGGGATAGGGAATATCCCAGCTCCCCCCCTTCATGGATCGATCCCGGCGTCTCCGGCGTACAATGACTGCCCAACCCTCCCGGGAAGGAAAATTCCTTGAAAAACCGCTGCATACCTTCTTCATCCTGGCTTTTGTCGGGGTAAGTCTCCGAATAAGTACCTTCAAGATAGGCTTGGGAAAGCATGGAGGGAGCACCGTGGCCGGGACCCGAGAGGTAGATCATATTCAAATCCCGCTCGCGGATGAGGCGGTTGAGATGGACCCATGCAAAGGTCTGGGCCGGATCCGAACCCCAATGGCCCAATAACCGGCGCTTGATATGCTCAGGTTTCAGTGGTTGCTTAAGCAAAGGATTGTCACGCAGATACAGCATCCCGGCGCACAAGTATAGGCTTGCATGCCAATAATCATCCATTTTCTTCAGGGTGTCGGGATCCAGGATGGTGGGTCGGGGAGTAGAAGCGGTCATGATGAAACTCCAAAAATACCTAAAGGGATGAATGAATACCCGGGCAGGGACCCCGACCGGGAAAGCTTAAAAAGAGGAATAAACTAGTTACAAATCTGATTTCTTGAACGGCGCCAAGCCCTCGTATTCAAAACGAAGAGTTTCCAGGCTGGTATCGGCCCGGGATTTGCGTAACTCGGGCGTGACTTGGCGGGGGAGGGCGCAGATACTGCCGGCGATGGATGCTTGTTGAGAATAAGTGCACACGTTTTCTCCTAAAACAGATGGATCTATGCACGAGGGAGCCGCTTTATAAGCATATGGATGTAAGTATATGGATGCCGGCCATCTCATTACAATACGGCCCGGCATGAATCTTGATCTGGATCAATTACCGGCTTTCGGGTTATCGGTTACAATCGCAGCCGCTACCGGGGAATCGGCAGATGAATACAGAATCGATCGACGGAGAAGGGAAAAGTACACCGTATCCGCAACGGCTCACCGGAGCCTGTCTGCATTGCTCCCTACGGGCTTTGTGCATTCCGGATCATCTACCTATTGATCTTATCGAGCAGCTTGCAGCGTTCGTGCACAATATCGGACCATTGCACAAAGGCGAAACACTGATCCGGGCCGGCGAACCCTTTCGGGCGGTTTATGCCATCCGCAGCGGCCTACTCAAATCCTCCGTTTTCGGTGAAAGCAATGCCGAGCACGTGGCTGAATTTCTCTTACCGGGCGAGTTGATCGGACTTGATGCCATTGCTGCCGCGCGACATATTACCCAGGTTACCGTGCTCGATACCGCGGTGGTCTGCCGGGTACCCTACGAGCAATTGTTGACATTGAGTCGACGCGTACCCGGTCTAGAACGCCGGCTATTGCGCATCCTAAGTGCGGAAATTAGTCATGAGGAATGGTTTATGGCCTTGGAGGGGGCCGAGAATCGGGTGGCCTCTTTTCTGATTGGATTCGGCGCCAAAATGGAAGTTCGCGGTTATTCGGCCGTCGAATTCACACTGAAGATGACCCGTCGCGATATCGCCAGCCATCTGCGTATTGCCCCGGAAACTTTGAGCCGGGTTCTGAAAGTCTTTCAGGAGCGAGGCTTGATCTCGATAAAAGGGAAAAAAATTCACCTTCTCGATCGCTTTGAACTGGAAACCCGGTGTTCCCACCCAGCAGGGGGGTAATGGCCCGACTTGATCCCAGGTCGATTCCAACCGATATTCGATTATTTAAATAGCTACGGGTTTAGCCTGGTATTAATGCGCATAAGATATATTATGTAAAATGATGGAGGCTGTTTTATATTAACTTTATTCCAGAGACGGAATGATATCCAGGATTCAAGTTATTGGATAACAATAAGATATTTGCTTCTTATGAGATTTTGCATCGATGTGAAACCTTTAGCATGTGTCATTGCCCCCGTTAGTCAATGTCAGTGACTTACAATAGTTATGTTTTCGGCAAGGCAAGGCTCAGCGTGACCGCTACAGATGTTTTAGTCAAAAACCGGTCTACTACGAACCTGGTGGACTGCGAAGCGGCAATCCGTTATGTCCTCGGGCGTCAAACACCCTCCGGAGGCTTTTCCTATTATCGCAGCTGGGGTGTTGAAGAACCTGGAGCCGCGGATACTTATCATGCCCTGGCTATTCTGCGATTCTTCGAAGTCGATATACCCCACGCGGAATCTTGTCGCCGCTGGCTCGGCGCAATTCAAGGCGATGATGGTTCCTATTCCGCCCTGGCAACTGCCTGGTACACTCTACTGGCTCTGGATTTTCTTGACGCGGCTCCCCGGCAAGACGTGGTTCCCTGGCTTACCCGGCGATCGGATATTCTCCTTACTCAGGTAGAGGGTGAAGCCGATTCACCCAGGTTGCTGGAGCTAACTCGGTTTATTGATCTTGCCCGGCGGTTCCACGTCGTTACCGTCCTGGAACGATGCCAAGAGGCTGTAGCCACCGCGCTGGACGAAATGTCGGAACCGGGTGGTGCCTTTGTTCGTGGTGCGCCAAACCTGGTGGATACGGCCCAGGCCTTACGCTTGATTCAGGTTGCCGACCTGCTTCCCAATCGGCGAATGCTGGCTTTTTCCCGCTCCTGCGAGGATCCACTCTTTGGATTCCGCGCCGTACCTCATGGTCGCAGCAGCACGATTGAAGTGCTCAATGCCGGCGTTGACCTTATGCGCGCATTTGGCGCTGCACCGCGGTATGTTCAGGCCATTTTTAGAACGATTGCCGCCTGCCAACGCCCCGGGGGCGGTTTTTCCAGGCAACTGGGCGCTATGCCGACTCTGGAAGATACTTATTGGGCGGTGCGTTTACTGGTTAAACTAGACCACAAGAATCGCTGATCCTCTTTTTTATTTGGGAGTTCCATCATGGCCTACAAATATATTCGTTTTTTTCGTGAGATCGGGATCGACGATGTCAACTTCGTCGGCGGTAAGGGAGCTTCCTTGGGGGAGATGTATCGTAACCTGACCGATGAGGGAGTACGGGTTCCGAATGGATACGCGATCACGGCTCAGGCATATCGTCACCTTATTGAGACTGCCGGGCTGGAAACACCCTTGCGTAAGACTCTTGCCGATCTCCGTGCCGGTGATGTCAGGGCTCTGGCCGAGCGTGGCAAGCGGGCCCGGGACCTGGTATATGCCGCGATTCTTCCGGATGATCTGAAACAGGAAATCTTCTCTGCGTATCTTGATTTGAAAAAGGAATATGGTGACAAGCTTTCCCTCGCAGTCCGCAGCTCCGCGACCGCAGAAGACCTCCCTACCGCGAGTTTTGCCGGGCAACAGGAAACTTATCTGAATGTCCGGAACGAGGAAGAATTGCTCGATACCTGTCGTCAGTGTTTCGCCAGCCTTTTCACCGACAGGGCAATCAGCTACCGGATGGAACGCGGATTCGATCACTTTGATGTCAGTCTCTCGATCACCGTGATGAAAATGGTTCGTTCGGACTTGGGGGCTTCGGGAGTCATGTTTTCGCTGGATACCGAATCGGGTTTTCGCGATGTGGTTTTTATCAATTCGGCCTATGGGCTTGGCGAAAATATCGTCCAGGGAAGTATCGACCCGGATGAGTTTTATGTCCACAAGCCAACGTTTGAAAAAGGATATCGCGCCGTGTTGTCCCGACGGTTGGGAAGCAAACATCTCACCATGGTATATGCCGATCAGGATGACTCGGAAAGGGTTAAAAATATTGAAACATCGGCAGAGAAACGAGCCGCTTTCTCGATCAATGACGAAGATGTACTCCTGCTTGCCGACTATGCCCTGAAAATAGAACGCCACTACAGCAAACGGGCCGGTGAACCCCGTCCAATGGATATGGAATGGGCTAAGGATGGAGAAGATGGCCTGATTTATATGGTTCAGGCACGCCCGGAGACGGTAGCCTCACAACGTCACGAAACCCTACTGGAGGAATACCGGATCCAGGGAAGCGGAAAAGTTCTGGTTATGGGACGGGCGGTCGGCAACAAAATCGCCAGTGGCTTGGCCCGGGTAATCAACACCCAGACACCGCTCGAAGACTTTAAACCCGGCGAAGTCCTGATTACGGATACCACGACACCCGACTGGGAACCCATCATGAAAAAGGCCGCGGCTATCGTCACCAACCGCGGTGGCCGGACCTGCCATGCCGCCATCGTGGCGCGCGAACTCGGTATTCCCGCCGTTGTCGGCACTAAATCGGCGACCCGAATGCTGCAAGATGGGCAAATGCTGACCGTCTCCTGTGCCGAAGGGGATGTCGGCAGAGTTTATGCCGGGGAGGTTCCCTTTGAAATCGAACGCACCGATCTTTCCACCCTACCCCGCCCAAACACTCGTATCATGCTTAACTTAGGCAATCCGGCCCTGGCCTTCAAGACCAGTTTTTTACCGAATGACGGAGTCGGCTTGGCACGGCTTGAATTTATCATCAACGAGTCGATCAAAGCACACCCTTTGGCCTTGCTTTACCCGGAGAAGATTACCGATACACTCATACGTCAAAAAATCGAAGCCTTGACAAGAGGATACCAGGATGGACGCGAGTATTTTGTCATGCGCTTGTCGGAGGCCGTCGGCACGATCGCGGCTGCCTTTTATCCCCGTCCCGTGGTGGTAAGGCTTTCCGATTTCAAGAGTAACGAGTATGCGGCTCTACTGGGTGGAGGTGATTTCGAGCCCAAGGAGGAAAACCCCATGCTAGGATTTCGTGGGGCCTCACGCTATGTACATCCGCGTTACGAGGAAGCGTTTCGACTCGAGTGTGAAGCCATGCAGCGGGTTCGGGAAACCCTGGGGCTGGACAATGTCATTCTCATGATCCCGTTTGTTCGCCGGGTGACCGAAGCCGACCGGGTTATTGAGCAAATGGCTAAATTCGGGCTTAAACGCGGCGAACATAAACTTAAAATTTACGCCATGTGCGAAATTCCGAATAATGTGCTCCAAGTGGACGAATTTTCTAAACGGTTTGATGGCTTTTCCATCGGTTCCAATGATCTCACTCAGTTGGTGCTCGGGGTGGATCGTGACTCTGAAATTGTGGCCTCTGATTACGACGAGCGCGATCCCGGGGTCATGAAAATGCTCGGCGAAGCCATCGCAGGATGTCGCCGCAACCATATTCATTCAGGCCTGTGTGGCCAGGGCCCTTCGGATTACCCGGAAATCGCGGAGTTTCTCGTCAAGGCCGGCATCGATTCCATGAGTCTGAATGCCGATACCGTTTTGGCGACGACTCGATACGTGCTGGAAGTTGAAAAACGCCTAGGTCAAAAGCCTAGGCATTGATACGACGAGGTTGGGGGCATAAATGATGAATCCGCTGCAAGCCTTGCATGACCTGGGAGAAAGCATTTGGCTGGACAATATCCGCCGTAGATTGCTTGATGATAGGCAGCTTGAATCCTATCTCGGCACATATGCTCTCACCGGGCTAACCTCGAATCCAACGATTTTCGAGCACGCCATTGCCGGGAGCGATGACTACGACACCTCGATCCGTAGCCACTTGGGTAAAAACGGGCTTAATTCCGAAGCCATCTTCTTCGAGTTGGCACTGGAAGATCTCACTCGCGCCGCCGAGCTGTTTCGACCTACCTATGAGAAAACGGGCGCCCGGGATGGTTTCGTCTCACTGGAACTATCGCCCGAACTTGCCGATGACATGGATGGATCTGTTGCCCAGGCACGCAAACTCTATGCCAGGGCAAGGAGGGAAAATCTCCTGATTAAGGTTCCCGGGACCCCGGCAGGTGCTCGCATAACCGAGCAGCTGATCTATGAAGGAATTCCAGTCAATGTCACCCTGCTGTTCTCCCCGGAACAATACCAGGCGGCTGCCGAAGCCTATCTTCGGGGTATTGAACGGCGCTTGATGGACGGCCTCCCCCTCCAGGTTCCCTCGGTCGCCTCTTTATTCGTTTCCAGATGGGACAAAGCCAGCGCGGAGATTTTGCCGGGGCACCTGAAAAATAGGCTTGGCTTGGCAATTGGTCGCCAAACTTACCGTGCCTATCGTAGGGTTCTGGCCTCGGAGCGGTGGAAAAAACTGGCAAACAATGGAGCCTTGCCGCAACGGCTGCTGTGGGCCAGCACGGGAGTCAAGGATCCAGACTTGCCCGTCGGATATTATATCTCGGGGCTGACGGCACCCGACACAATCAACACCATACCCGAGTCCACTTTATTGACCTTTGCCAAGGAGGGTATGCCCGGCTCCCCCCTTCCTGAAGACGGAGGAAATGCCGATGATATAATTCAAGCCATTGAAAAAGCCGGTATAAACACCCGTCAGCTGGCCCGGGAACTCCAAGAAGAGGGCAAGAAAAAATTTAGTGAATCCTACCACAAGCTGCTGGCACGCATCGAAAACAGGCTCACGGAGCTGGGGGAAATCGATGCCCGCGAACGCAATCGCCTTGGCATGCTCGGTAGCGGTATCAGCGACACCATCCGGGAATTGAGTCGTCTCAAGGCCATGGAGCGTATGTGGCAACGTGATTACAGTTTGTGGAAACCCGATCCCACGGAGATCTCCGACCGTCTCGGCTGGCTTGATTCGCCGCAGGAGATGCTCGCAGAAATTTCGCCCCTGAAACAATTCGTCGAGGAGCTTCACCGGGATGGCATCACTCATGTCCTGTGGAGCGGTATGGGTGGTTCGAGTCTCTTTCCCCAGGTACTCAATCAGACCTTTCGCGGTAGCAGCGGCTTGAAGATGCTGGTACTCGACAGCAGCAATCCCGTTACCATACGCCAGGCTGCGGCGTCATTGCCACTAGGACAAACCCTGTTCCTGTTTGCTTCCAAATCGGGTGGCACACTGGAAACACGTTGTCATCTGGACTATTTCTGGTCATTGAACTCCGATTCCAACCACTATGCGGCAATTACCGACGAAGGATCAGAATTAGGAAAAATCGGCAAGGAACGGGGATTTCGGCGGGTATTTTTCAACAATCCCGACATTGGCGGGCGCTATTCGGCGTTATCGCACTTCGGCCTAGTTGCAGCGGCGCTTCTCGCAGTCGATATGGCCGAGCTCTTAAACCGGGCCAAGCGGATGATCACGGCCTGCATGCCCGACGTAAAACCGGAGAACAATCCCGGCCTGTACTTAGGGGCCGCCATCGGTTATGCGGCTCTACACGGACGTGATAAACTGACATTGGTCATGCCGCCCGAGATTCGCGCCTTCGGCACCTGGCTGGAGCAGTTGATTGCCGAATCTACCGGAAAGGAAGGTGTCGGAATCCTCCCGGTGGTTGACGAGCCGCTTGGCAAACCCGAGGTTTACGCTGCGGACCGGTTTTTCATCTGCCTGGGGGAGGACAGTGGTAATGGCAGGCTTGCGGCGCTGGCCGAGGCTGGGCACCCGGTTCTTTATCTCCCCTATATGGATCGCTACAGCATCGGTGCCGAATGCCTGCGCTGGGAGTTCGCCATTGCCATGGCCGGCAAGGTGCTCAACATTAACCCCTTCAACCAACCCAATGTGGAAGCGGCGAAAAAAGCGGCGGCCCGGGTATTGGCTGAAGGCATACCAAAGCTTCCCATCACGAGCGCAGCGGAAGCGTTTCAAGCGCTGCATCCGGGAGACTACCTGGCTATTCAGGCCTATGTGGCCACGGAATCCGAACGCTTCACCGAACTGGGCCTGGTACGGGAGAATCTCCGTAACCGTTTCCGGGTTGCCACGACTTTGGGATTAGGACCTCGCTATCTTCATTCTACCGGGCAGCTACATAAGGGCGGAAGCTCCAATGGGGTTTTCATTCAACTCATAGAAGATCTCGCCCCCGACCTGAAAATTCCCGGACGCGACTACAGCTTCAAGCAGTTGTTCGCGGCACAGGCGGCCGGCGATTACATGGCACTGAAAGAATATGATCGACGCATTTTTCGGGTCGATTTTACCGATTTTTTACTGTTCGCTTCTGAAAAGGATTCCTAATTTAGGAACTTCAGGATACAGGAGAATTTCCATGCAAATAGGAATGATTGGTTTGGGTCGAATGGGCGGGAACATGACTCGGCGTTTAATGCAGAACGGGCATCAACTCGTAGTGTACGACGTCAATGAAACGGCCGTGGAGAAAATGGCCGCCGAGGGAGCCATCCCCGCCGGCTCGCTGCTTGAATTTATGGAAAAGCTGGAACAGCCCCGTGCCGTTTGGATGATGATACCGGCGGCCCTGGTAGACCAGACCATAGAGAAAGTGGCTCCCTTGATGAATGAGGGTGATATGCTCATCGATGGAGGCAATTCGTATTATCGCGATGATTTACGTCGATCCAAGAAACTTGTCGCCGATGGTATCCATTATCTAGACGTCGGTGTCTCCGGAGGCGTTTGGGGACAGGAACGAGGATATTGCCTGATGATCGGCGGCAATGAGGCCGCCTGCAAACACCTTGATCCTATTTTCAAGTCGCTCGGCCCCGGTGAGAACAGCGCACCACGTACGCCGGGACGGGGTGAGAGGGCCGGCACGGCGGTAGAAGGCTACCTGCGTTGCGGATCATCCGGAGCCGGGCATTTCGTGAAAATGGTGCATAACGGTATCGAATATGGCCTGATGGCCGCCTATGCGGAGGGACTCAATCTGCTTGCTCATGCCAATGTCGGCACAAAGCAACGGGATCGGGATGCCGAAACCGCCCCAATCGCCGATCCCGAGGCCTATTCCTACGATCTGGATATCCCAGAAATCACCGAACTTTGGCGCCGAGGCACCGTAATTGCTTCCTGGCTCCTGGATCTTACCGCCGACGCATTGGCACGGGACTCGACACTGAAAAACTTTACCGGGCGGGTATCGGATTCCGGCGAAGGACGCTGGACGATTCGGGCCGCTGTTGAATCCGGTTCTCCGGCACCAGTACTGGCGACCGCCCTATTCGAGCGTTTTTCCACTCGTGCAGAAGCCCAGTTCGCCGATAAGATTTTATCTGCAATGCGTAGCGAATTCGGTGGACATGCAGAGAAAAAAGGAGCCTCGGGATGACGGAGCCCCCACAAAAATCCGATGCCTTGGTTCTATTTGGCGCTACGGGCGACTTAGCCTATAAAAAAATCTTTCCCTCCCTGGAACGACTGGAAATCAACCGCCTGCTCGATGTGCCAATCATCGGAGTGGCGAAGTCCGGATGGGATATCGAAAAACTGCGTGAGCGGGTCCGGGCTAGTATCAAGGAGCATGGCCGCAATGATGACCAATCGGCTATCGAGCGCTTGCTCTCCCGCCTGGAATATATCGACGGGGATTACCGTAGCGACACCATCTATAACTCTTTAGCAATAAAACTCAAGCAAACCTCGCATCCGCTATTCTACTTGGCTATCCCGCCAAGTCTCTTTTCTACCGTCATCGAAGGCTTGCACCAAGCGAAACTGTCCCGGCAGGGACGAGTGGTAGTGGAAAAGCCGTTTGGGCGCGACTTGAAATCGGCACAGGAACTCGATCGCATTCTGCTACGGTTTTTCCCCGAGGAACAGGTATTTCGCATCGATCATTACCTGGGAAAAGAGCCGGTGCAGAATCTACTGTATTTCCGCTTCGCCAATACCTTTCTCGAACCGATCTGGGATCGTACCTATGTCGAATCCATCCAGATCACCATGGCCGAAAAATTTGGGGTCGAAGGCCGCGGTGCATTTTATGATGAGGTGGGTGCTATTCGTGATGTCGTGCAAAACCACCTGTTGCAAGTGATTGCCATCTTGTGCATGGAGCCCCCCATCGGCAGCGACGCTCGATCTCTGCGGGATGAGAAAGTCAAACTACTGCGTTCCGTACGCCCACTAACCGGTCGCAGCCTGGTACGCGGGCAATTCCAGGGCTACCGCAATGAGGCCGGAGTCCACCCCAATTCGAATATTGAAACCTTTGCCGCCATGCGGGTACACATCGATAATTGGCGCTGGTCCGATGTGCCCATATTCATCCGTACCGGGAAACGCCTGCCGGTGACGGCGACCGAAGTTTTCATTCGGTTACGTCGCCCACCGCATGACATCTTCCAGGAGCCGATAGCGGGCAATGTCAATTACTTCCGTTTTCGCCTTGGGCCCGACCGCGTTGAAATCGCCCTGGGAGCACGCTCCAAACAGCCCGGAGAAACCCTGTCGGGGCGGACCACGGAACTGGAAGTAGTGAGCGACCAATCCGAGGACGCTCTCCCCTATCAACGCCTGATCGGCGATGCACTCAAGGGAGATCAAGCTTTGTTTGCGCGTCGCGATGGGGTGGAAGCAGCCTGGTGCATCATCGATCCCATTCTGACGATGAAAACCCCGGTTTATTACTACGATCCGGGTTCCTGGGGTCCGGATGAAGCCTATGCCCTGACCGCCTCGCAGGGCGGATGGCACAAGCCGGAGGCATGACAAAACCTTCCGTGCTTTGGGTTACGCGTCACGGCGAAACCGATTGGAGCGCCAAGGGAAGGCACACTGGTTTGACGGACGTTCCCCTGAATCTCCGTGGCCAAAGCCAGGCGCGCAAGCTGGGGCGGGAAATCGATCGTATCGGAACTCATTTTGCGGCCGTTTTCACCTCACCACTATCTCGAGCCAGGGAAACGGCTCGATTAGCGGGTTTTCCAAATCCAAAAATTCTCCCGCTGCTGCGCGAATGGGACTATGGCGAATTCGAAGGTCGCACTTCTGCCGATATCCGCCACGAACGAGGACGAGACTGGCTCATCTGGAGTGCCGCTGTTCCTCACGGGGAAAGCCTGCGCCAGGTCGAACAGCGGGCGGATGCCGCAATCGAACAACTGATCCGGACGAATGGCGATATCCTGGTGTTTTCCCACGGGCACTTTTTACGGGTTCTTGCCTCGCGCTGGATAGGACTTCCCGCTGAGGCCGGGCAACGTCTCGTCCTGAACGCGAGCGCGATATCGAAACTTGGATATGAGCATGCCTATCGCGTTATCTCTCTGTGGAATGCCAGCCCCGCCAGGAGCAACGAATCATGATCCGGCTCGAAGTATTCTCCGGGCCCTTCGATGCAGCACACGCCGGGGCGGAATTGATCGTCACTACCGTACTCAAGGCAATCCGGGATCGTGGTACGGCCTTTGTCGCCTTAAGCGGAGGCCGTACGCCATGGCCTATGTTTCAGGAGCTGGCTAAGCGTGAACTGCCCTGGGAGAAAATTATTTTTTTCCAGGTGGACGAACGCGATTGTGCCAGCGGCGACGATCAACGTAATCTAACCCATCTACTTGCCGCCCTTCCCTCTCGGGCTCGTATCGAACCCATGCCGGTGGAAGCAGGCATGGTAGGTGCCTCCATCTATGCCGCCCGGCTCGCGGAACTGCTTGGCCAACCGCCTGTTCTTGATCTGGTTCATTTGGGACTTGGCAAGGACGGGCACACCGCCTCGCTGGTTCCCGGCGATCCGCTACTCGATGAATACTATCATGATGTCGCCTGGAGTAGCGATGCCTATCAAGGGCATCGGCGAATGACCCTGACCTACCCGCTTTTGAACCGGGCACGCCTCATATTCTGGCTCGTTACCGGCGCCGACAAGCGTCCTGCGGTGGAGGGGTTGCTTGCGGGGGATGCCACTTTACCAGCAGCCCGGCTTAATGCCAAACAATGTATTCTACTCGCCGACAATAAGGCAGTGGGTACCGGATAAAACCATTTTTCGAATTGCATTATGTGAAATCTCAATGAGTAAAAAAGCCTCTTTTGAAATCTGAGTGGGCGGCCCTATAGTAGCCGTACCTCACTGATAACGGACCGGACCCTGATGAACGAGCGGCTTTTCGAGACTGCCCTGGGGATTGTCGCCCCCTGGCACGTGGTAT
>JALUYA010000014.1 GCA_027018875.1 Gammaproteobacteria bacterium | reverse complement strand
CCTCTGACAAAGCCAGTTCTACACCGGTTACCTGCCAGGGGCTCTTGATGCCCAGAATCTGGGCGTATAGTTCTTTATCTCTCATGGGGGATTACGCTAGCCTACCCACCTGATTTGGGGAAGAGCCCGTTTTTTTATCCTAAGCGTCACGCACCATAAACGTCACTGTGCGGGCTTAGGTGCCGCCGTTAAGAAAGGGAATATGGTGGCCAGGGACAGAATCGAACTGCCGACACGAGGATTTTCAGTCCTCTGCTCTACCGACTGAGCTACCTGGCCGATGCCTGGGAAAATTGCTGACAACTCGAGCCGAAGTGTGTATTAAAACGGGCCGGGGGGGCTCGCGTCAAGGCCGCCAGGCGAAGCAGGCTAAAATAAACGCCAAGCTACCCATTTTGCGCGGAGACTGCGGATCGGTGCCTGTATCTTCTGAATCGGAACGGCCGCAAATTCGGCTGGACGGCAATACCATACATCTTGCCGGATGCTGGACTTCTCTGACCCTGGAGCGGGCGTTGGCCGGGCTGCCGCGCAAGCTGCCGCGGGAAGGGGTTATCGCGGTGGATTTTGCGGAGCTGGGGTTGCTCGATACTTCGGGTGCCTGGTTTATTTCCCGCTCCTTGCGTGATTTGGAAGGCTCGGGGCGTGAGGTCCGCACCTTGAACGTGAGCCGGGATGTGCGCGCATTGCTCGATCTGGTTGCCTCGCAGCCCGATCCGCGCGAGGTGAAATTCACCACGCCGCGATTTACCTTTTTGCAACGCTGTGGGCTGGCGACGGTACAAATCTACGCCTCGATACTTGAATACCTGGAGTTACTCGGGCGGACCGTGTCTCGTTGGGTTCTGCTCATGGGCAGTGGGCGGGTGAGGTTACCCCAGTTTTTTGAAATTGTTGAAGAAACCGGGGTCAATGCGGTACCTATCATTATCCTGTTGGCATTTCTGATCGGGGTGGTGATTACCTACCAGGGGCTGTTCGTATTGCGCACCTACGGGGCGGTGATTTTTGCCGCGAATCTGGCAGGGGTCACTATTTTGCGCGAGATGGGCCCGTTGATTGTGGCCATCGTGGTCGCCGGGCGTACCGGCTCTGCGTTTGCGGCGCAGATCGGCGCCATGCGTGCCGCCGATGAGGTTGACGCCATGGTTTCGATGGGACTTAATCCATTGGAGATTCTCGTTCTGCCACGGGTGTTCGGTCTGATGCTTACCCTGCCGTTGCTCACGGTTCTGGCCGATATGTCCGGCATCGTTGGGGCGGCCCTGACCGCGCAGTTGGTGGCTGGGATTTCGCCTTACGCCTTTTTGACCCAGATGGGCTCGGCGATTGGTCCGGCAACGGCCCTGACCGGATTGGCCAAAGCGCCGATTTTTGCGGTAGTGATCGCTACCGTAGGGTGTTTTCACGGTTTCAAGGCCGAGTCAAGCGCGGAGAGCGTCGGGCGGCGGACCACCCGCAGCGTCGTCCAGGGCATTTTTTTCGTGATCGTCATCGATGCCGCCTTTTCGGTGGCGTATAGCACGCTGGGATTGTGAACGGAATCGCACCGGTCGTTCGACTGAGAGAAATACAAACCCGATTCGGACATCGGATCGTGCATGATGGAATCGACCTGGATATCCATCGGGGCGAGATCGTGACTCTATTGGGTGGAAGTGGAAGTGGCAAGACAACCTTGCTTCGAATCATGGCGCTTTTGATGGCACCGGATTCCGGTTCCGTAGAGCTTTTTGGGAAGCGGGTCGGTCTGGACGACAATAAGATTCAGACTATGCGGCGAAAAATGGGGTTTATGTTTCAGTTCGGAGCGCTTTTCGGCGGTATCAACGTGCGACATAATGTGGCCTTGCCCCTTATGGAACATACGCATCTGCCGCGGCGGCTGATCGAAGAAATTGCCCAGCTTAAATTGCAGTTGACCGGGCTTCCACCGAGCGCATCCTGCCTGATGCCCAGTGAGTTGTCGGGCGGCATGATCAAGCGGGCGGCGCTGGCCCGGGCGTTGGCACTCGATCCTGAATTGTTGCTGCTGGATGAGCCGGGATCCGGGCTGGATCCGGCCAGTACCCGTTCACTCGATGAGCTTATCCGTCGGCTTCATGATGCCCTGGGGATCACCGTGGTGATGATTACGCATGATCTGGCGTCGGTTCAACGTCTGGCCGACCGTGCTATTCTTCTTTTCGAGGGTGGGGTTCTTGCCGATGGCGCTCCACACGAGCTGCTTGCCAGCGAGGATCAACGGGTTCGTTACTTCTTCCAGCTTGAGTTGCAGCGCAGTCGCTCGGCGGCATTGGTTGTTGAGGAAGCGGAGATCTAGGTGGAACAACGAGTCAGCTATACCATCATCGGTGCATTTGTCATCATTCTGAGCGGCATGCTGGTTATGGGGCTGTTGTGGCTGGCGTCCGGGGGGTGGAACCGTTCTTATACCGAGTATGCGGTTTACTTCAAAACCGGCGCTTCCATTCTTGGGCGGGCCTCGCAGGTTTTCGACCATGGGGTACCGGTCGGACAGGTAGCTTCTGTTTCGCTCGATCCAAAAAATCCGGATCGGGCCATGGTGCTGCTGGATATCGTCAAGGGGACGCCGATCAAGGAGGATACCCGTGCCGTGGTGACATCCCGGGGGGTGACCGGTGCGGGGTATGTCAGTTTGAGCGGCGGTACACCGGCTTCACCTCCGCTGACGATAAAACCCGGGCAACCTTATCCTGTTATCAAGACGCTGCCCGGGGCCGGTGGGTCGCTGACCGAAAGTGTGCATGTGGTGGCTCGCAAGCTGATTGCATTGACCAATCGGTTGGATGAGCTTCTCAGCAACAAAAATATCCGCTCGGTTTCGGAAAGTCTTGAGAATATTCATCAATTGACGGCGAATCTTGCCGCCCGCGCGAGTATGATCGATCATGCCGTCAGCGGGCTTGACGCCACCTTGAATAATACCCGGGTGGCGACGGCAAAATTACCGCAATTGGTGCATCAATTGAATTTGACCCTGGCCGGATTCAGAACGGCGGCCGCCCGGGTGGCGACGGCGGCAAATGGAATCGGTACGGTGGCCCGTGGTCTGCGGGGCCTGACCCCGGGAGCGCGGGCATTGATTGTGCGTCTCGGGCGGACGGCGGCGGATCTCGACGCCCTGTTACAGTCTCTGCAACATCGGCCGAATGCCTTGATATTCGGTAAGCCCGCCAGGCCCGGGCCCGGCGAATCCAAACCATCGGGAGGTTAAGCATGCGTAAGATCTGGTTGATACCTTTACTGTTGATCCTGGGAGCATGCAGCATATTGCCCAAGCCCGCGGCCAATGTCGGCGTGCGCTATGCGCTGGCGCCCGTGGTGGCCGCTCCCGTCCATTCCGGGGTGCGGTGTCCGCTGGTGTTGCGGGTGCGCTCGATCGAAGCCGCACCACCCTATGCCGGGGATGCGCTGGTTTATACCAAAACTCCCCTTGCGGTAGCGGAGTTTGCCTATCATCGTTGGGCGGCTCCGCCCGCGAGCATGCTGACCCGGGATCTGGTCGGTGCCCTGGGTGCAAGCGGGTTGTATCGCGGCGTGTTGGGTCCCACCGACCCGGGTAGTGCGGATTTGACGTTGGCCGTTCACCTGACGCGGGGCCCGGTGCAGGTTTTCCCCGGCCTTCCGGGAACAACCGGTAAGGCACCATCGAGCAGTACCGAGGTGTTGAGCATTTCCGCGGTTCTGGCCAATGCCGTAAATGGCAAGTTGATTGCCACCCATCGCTTTTCGGGTGCGCGTCGGGCGCAGCCGGATCCATACGCCGGGGTTGTCATGGCCAACCGGCTCGCGGGCGAACTGATCGGGCGGTTGACGAACTGGCTTGCCGGAATCAATCCGACGCTTGATTGCCGAGTAAGGTAATTATCCCCCAACCGATCGAGACTTAAGGGATTTGATGTGTCTATAATGCAATCCATGGCTGAGCTCGCCCGTAATTTCGACCGGGTACGTGCGGCAACAATCGCCTTGACCGAGGGCCTTGAACCAGAGGATACGGTGGTACAGACCATGGCGGATGTGAGCCCGACCAAATGGCACCTGGGGCATACCACCTGGTTTTTCGAAACCCTCGTCCTTGCCGAGTATGTCGCAGGCTATGAACCGATCCGTCCCGGATACGATTACCTGTTCAATAGTTATTACAATCTCATCGGCTCGATGCACCCCCGGCCTTTGCGGGGGTGGATTACCCGCCCGACCCTTGTCGATGTGCTCGACTACCGCCGGCAAATCGATGCGCGCATGCAGCGGCTTCTGGCTCATCGCAGCGAGGACCCCACGCTTGCCGAGCGGCTGATTCTCGGATGCCAACACGAGCAACAGCACCAGGAATTGATAGTGACCGACATCAAGCATGTGTTGGCCCAGAATCCATTGCTCCCGGCGTGGCGCGATCTGCCCCAAGCAGACGGAGCAGGCCCGCCGGAGTTGAGTTGGAGCGAGTTTGAGGGAGGGCTGGTTGAAATCGGACACGGGGGCGATGGCTTTGCCTTCGATTGCGAACGCTCGCGCCACCGGGTCTGGTTGGATCCTTACCGCTTGGCCGATCGTCCGGTGACCAATGCCGAGTACGGAGCCTTTATCGCGGACGGCGGCTACCGGCGTTCCGAGCTGTGGCTGGCGGATGGCTGGGCCGTAGTGCAGTCGAAGGGTTGGTCGCGGCCCTTGTACTGGGGTGAAGACGGAGCCCACGAGTTCACCGTCGCGGGATTAAGATCCTTGGAGCCTGCTGCTCCGGTTTCCCATCTGAGCTATTTCGAGGCCGATGCCTATGCCCGCTGGGCGGGCATGCGGCTACCGACCGAGTTCGAATGGGAAAACGCGGCTGGAACACGATCTATTGAGGGTAATTTCAGCGAGTCCGCCCGAGTGCACCCGCAGCGGGTTTCGGCCCGGCCGCTGGCCGCCCTGTGGGGCGATGTCTGGGAATGGACCCGGAGCGCTTTTTTGCCCTATCCCGGGTTTCACCCGCTCGAGGGTGCACTCGGAGAATACAACGGGAAATTCATGAGCGGCCAGATGGTGCTTCGCGGCGGTTCGGCGGCGACACCGCGGGATCATATCCGGGCCACCTATCGAAATTTTTTCTATCCGCATCAACGCTGGCAGTTCACCGGGCTGCGCTTGGCCGACGACGCATGAGCGCCACCGAACCGTTACCGGTGAACGACCAGACACCGGAATTTCAGGACGAAATCTTGCTGTTGCATCAGGGGCTGCTGGCGGAGCGGAAATGGATTTCCTCGATATACTTCTACGATACCGAGGGTTCTCGATTGTTCGAAAGGATTACCGAGCAGCCCGAATATTACCTAACCCGGACCGAACTTGAGATTATGCGTCGCCGGGGCGATGAAATAGCCTCTACAATCGGCCGGGAGGCGATGGTAATCGAGCCTGGCAGCGGCGCCGGGGAGAAAGTGGGGTTGCTGTTGCGCATGCTGCGTCGACCGGTGGCCTATGTGCCGGTGGAGATTTCGCGGAATCATCTTGAAGCCTCGGCACGGGTGCTTGCCCGCGAGTTTCCGGCTGTTGAGGTATTACCGGTCTGGGCCGATTTCACCCGTCCTCTGGACTTGCCGCAACCGCTGCGGCCCCCCGCGCGGCGGGTTGTTTATTTTCCGGGGTCAACGCTGGGTAACTTCGAGCCGGAGGGTGCCGTTTCCTTGTTGCGAAATTTTGCCACCATGTTGGGCGCCGGCGGTACGGTGCTGATCGGGGTGGACCTAGCCAAGAATGCCCCTGTTCTGGAGGCGGCCTACAACGATGCGGCGGGGGTGACCGCCGCCTTCAACCGTAATATGCTGACCCATCTGAATCGTCGTTTCGATGCGAATTTCGACCTAATGGGTTTTGAGCATCTGGCCTTTTACAATGAGGCCGAAGGCCGGATCGAAATGCACCTGCGAAGTTTGCGTGACCAGATCGTCGATATAGCCGGCGCCAGGGTGAATTTTGTCTCGGGCGAGACCATTCATACCGAATCGAGTTACAAGTATACCGATGCACGTTTTGCCGCATTGGTCGCCCGGGCGGGCTTTCGGCTGGAAAAAACCTGGAAGGATCCCGCAGGATTATTCAGCATTCGGTACCTGATCCTCGAGCCGGGTTATGAAATCACGGTGTAGTTCCCGGGCAATTAAGGCGGCTTTTTTCCTGTTCCGCATAAATTTTCCGCAGCCGGCTCTTGAGGAATTTACCGGTTGAGGTGCGGGGGATTTCCGTCGCGAAATAGATCACATCCGGGAGCCACCATTTGGCGAATTTGGGCCGCAGGTATTCGCGCAGTTCATCCTCGCTTGCCGAGTGGTTCCGCTTTAGCACGACCACCGCCGCCGGGCGCTCCTGCCACTTGGGATCGGGGAGGGCGATGACCGCCGCCTCGGCCACGGCTGGATGGCTCATCAGCGCATTTTCCAAGTCTACCGAGCTGATCCATTCGCCGCCGGACTTGATCAGGTCCTTGGTGCGATCGGTGATTTTAACGTAGCCCTCGGGATCGATGGTGACCACATCGCCGGTACGGAACCAACCATCTTCGCTCCAGGATTCGGGCCGCTCTCCCCGGTAATAGCTTGCGGCCACCCAGGGACCTCGAACCTCAAGTTCCCCCAGGGTCTTCCCATCCTGGGGTGCTTCGCCCGAGTCACCCATGGCGCGGGCCTCGAATAAAGGCACGGGTAGGCCCTGTTTCGCGCGCAGGGCGTAGGCTTCATCCGCGGGCAGATTGCTCAGGTAGCTTTTCAGCTGCGACACCGTGCCCAAGGGGCTGGTTTCGGTCATGCCCCAGGCATGCAGCACTTCGAGACCGAATTTATCGAAGCCCCGTATCATGCCTTCCGGCGCCGCGGAACCCCCTACGACCATGCGCATGCCGGGCTTCAATTGCCAGCGTTCGGGCTCACGCTCGAGCCGCTCCAGGATACCTAACCAGATGGTCGGGACCCCGGCAGAAACGCTGACTCGTTCCTGTTGATACAGGTCGAGTAGGCTCTCGGGGTCGAGATGCGGCCCCGGCATCACCTGTTTGCAGCCGGCCAGAGTCGCGGTATAGGGCAGGCCCCAGCTTATGGCGTGAAACATCGGTACCACCGGTACGAGGACATCCCTTTGACCGAGGTTCAGGGCGTTGGGCAGGGCCGAGACCAGTGAGTGCAGCACGATCGAACGGTGAGAATACAACACCCCCTTGGGACGTCCGGTGGTGCCCGAGGTATAGCACATGGCGGCCGCCGTGGTTTCGGCCAGATCCGGGTAGGTGAATTTTCCCGCACCTTCGGCAAGCAGCGCCTCGTAACTTTCGCAACCGGGCGGAAGCGGGTGTCCGGCCAGGGAAACGACGAACACACGTTCGAAATGGGTATGGGGTCGAATGGCGGCGTAGAGATCGAGCAGGGTGTCATCGACGATGAGGAAACGGTCCTCGGCGTGATTCGAGATGTAGGCGATGTCGTCGGGGTGCAGGCGCAGGTTGAGCGTGTGCAGGATGCCGCCCGAGGCCGGAATGCCGAAGTAGGCCTCCAGGTGCGCGTAGTGATTCCACATCAGCGTGGCCACACGATCTCCCGGCCTTAGTCCGGCGCTGATGAGCGCCTTGGCGAGTGCGCGATTACGCGCTTCCAGGTCACGATAGGTCTCGCGGTGGAGGGATTTGTCGGGCAGTCTCGATACGATTTCCACCGTACCGTACAGTTTGGCGGCATGTCCGAGCAGGTGTCGCGGCAAGAGAGGAAAATTCATCATATTCGATTGCATGGCGGGTCTCCTGGGAGTGGGGTCGAGGCGGCTGGGGAATGTGGAGGGGTTTGTTTCGAATTCTGGGAGGGGTAACTGCCATTATAGGAGCCTCTCAAACTTGGGAACAATCTGCCGAGGGGGTGGGGTGGCTGCAAAATCGCCCTGATTTCTCGCTGCGTAGGCTCACTATGCGCCTCGTGATCAGCAATATTCCGACTTGCTTTCCCGGCGTACCCGCCACGATTACTTGATCTCGACAGGTTCCTGGCCCGGAAGTCTCACCGGGTTAGCGCCGGGAAGTAACCAGATAATCAAACCTGAGAAACAGGACGCCGTAACCCCGTCGAATACGAGGCGTGATCTTTATTTTTTGGTCTACCGGTAAGCCCGGTAAAAGGTTCGGAGCAGGAGTGTTGCGAGAGCGGCAGTGACATTCTTGGGGGGAGGCATGGGGTTTACCGCGGGCACGGCGTAAGATATAGGCGGTTTTTGTACGGACTTCTCAGGGGCGATTCGTTGAATTATGGCCTTTCCCGGGGCGCGCGTGCCGGGTAAGGCTTACGCGGCGGAAAAATATCGGGCAGGTTTGTGACGGGCATGACTCATGGCGGGCCCGTGTCCCGGGCGGGCGGTTCGATCGGGTTCAACAGGAAATCAAGGAGTCTTACGGCAATGAAAGAAGCTGTCATTATTGGGGCGCTACGGGCGCCGATCGGAAAACGCGGTGGGGCCTTGCGCGAGGTGCGCGCGGATTCATTACTGGCGCAGGCGCTCGGTGCCGTGGTCGAGCGGGTCGGACTTGCGCCGGAAAAGGTCGAGGACGTGGTAACCGGCTGCGTGACCCAGGCGGGGGAGCAGGGCGCGAATATCGGCCGGCTGGCGGTAATGCTTTCGAGCCTGCCGGAGACCGTGCCGGCGCTGAGCCTGGATCGTATGTGCGGTTCCAGCCAGCAGGCAATCCATTTTGCCGCCCAGGCCATTGCTGCCGGCGACCAGCGCTATGTCATCGGTGCGGGAGTCGAATCGATGACGCGGGTACCGATGTTTTCCGATATCGGGGGAGGGTTTGAAAAGCTCAACCCGGCGTTGCACCGCAAGTATGAATTGATCCATCAGGGGGAGTCGGCCGAGCGGATTGCTGCGCGTTACCATCTGAGCCGTCACAATCTCGACGAATATTCTCTTGAGAGCCATCGCCGTGCAACCCGGGCTCGGGGTGAGGGGCTGTTTCGCCGCGAGATTCTGCCCCTGGAGGGCCTTACCCGGGAAGGGGAAACGTTTACACTAGATTATGACGAAGGTGTTCGCGCCGACACGAACCTTGAGCGGATGGCGGCTCTGCCTACGGTATTCCGTTCCGACGGGGTGGTGAGCCCGGGGAATGCTTCGCAAATTTCCGATGGTGCGGCCGCCGTGTTGCTTGCCGACCGCGAAACCGCCGTCGTCGACGGATTCCGTCCGCGGGCGAGGTTCCGCTCCCGGGTCGTGGTAGCCGGCGACCCGACTATTCAACTCATGGAGGTAGTGCCGGCGACCCGACAGGCGCTCAAACGGGCCAGGCTTGTGCTTGCAGATATCGATGCGGTGGAAATCAATGAGGCTTTTGCCTGTGTCGTCCTGGCCTGGGCGCGTGAGCTTGAGCCCGATATGGATAAGGTCAATCCTAACGGCGGTGCGATTGCCCACGGGCATCCGCTCGGGGCAACCGGTGCGATCTTGATGACCAAGTTGTTGCACCATCTGGAGGCGACGGACGGTCAGTTTGGATTGCAAGTCATGTGCATCGGCCACGGGATGGCCACCGCAAGCGTAATCGAGCGGTTGTAGGCGTCGGGGGGGGGGAGCGGAGGATCGTGGCCGGAGAGGAGATTATGCCTGTGGCTGAGCAGGCGCCTGCCGGGATTGGTGCCGCGGCTTCCGTGGTTCTGGATCTTACCCGGCTGCTTCCCGGCCCGCTGTCCGCGCGGTTCCTGGTGCAGGCGGGATACCGCGTGATCCGTATCGAAGGCCCCCAGGGCGATCTTCTCGCCCGGGTGGCCCCCGCAGCGTATCGCTGGGTCAACGAGGGAAAAACGCTGCGCAGGTTGAATCTCAAGACGCCATCGGGACGGAAAAAACTGCTTGAGCTGGTGGCTACGGCGCGGGTTCTCATCGAGTCCAACCGGGGCGGGGTCATGGACAGGCTGGGCCTGGGGCCCGAGGTGTTGCGGGCGCATAACCCGAACCTGTGTTACGTGCGTTTGGCCGGGTTTCGCGGGGAGGATTCTCCGGGCCATGATCTTAGCTATCTCGCCGCCGCCGGGCTGGTTGAGCGCTTCCCCTGGGAGCGGTTCCAGTTCGCCGATTTGTCGGGGGCATTTTGGGGAGCTTTGGCGGCATTTCAGGGGATGGCGGCCGGAGGTGGATTCTACGAGGTTTATCTCTGTGAAGCCGCGGCGGCGAGCGCCTATCCGGTGCTTCCATATCTCGATGGCGGCGTAATCTGCTACGCGTTGTATCCTGCCCGGAAGGGACGGATTGCGCTGGCCGCTCTGGAGGCCCGGTTATGGCGGGCGCTGTGTGCGGCGCTGGGGCATGAGTCCTGGCACGATGCCGCCTTTAGCCCTACGCGGGCGCAGAACCCGATCTATCGTAAACTCGGGGTGATTTTTGCCGGCCGCGATGCCGTGACGTGGGAGAACTGGGCCCGTGATCGGGAACTTCCGTTGCGGGCGGTGGCGGAGTCTTTGCCCCGTGATTCCTCCCTACGACCTCCCTGGCAGCGGCTCGAATCATGAGGCCGCCGACGCGCATCCCGGGAGTTGGCACCGATCTTTCCCGGGATAGGGCGGTTTGGAAAGACCCCCGGCCGCATGGCTTGGGACAATGCAGTGGATGGTGCAAGTCATGACGGCTCTGGGTCACCGCCCGGTGCTACGGGACTGTCGCTCGGCGAGACGGGCCTTGAGATAACGCCGAATCGGGGTGGGTAGAGCGGCTAAATCCGCGTTTTCGGTTCCCAGCCAGCGTCCGGGAATATGGTCACCGATATTTGCGGCAAGGCCGTGGCAAGAAGCGATTCGTGCCCGCAGTCGAAAGTGGGTGAATTCATGCTGAAAACCGGGTAATTCTTCGGCTTTGCCGGCGGCGAATCCGAGACGGGCGTTACACCATTCGCCCGGGTCCATTTGCGGTGGAATTTCCGGCAGGCATAGGAGACCGCCCCAGATTCCTACCGGTGGCCGTTGCTCGAAGAGAACCGCGTTGTCGCGTTCGATCCAGGCGAACCAACGCTCGCGACAGGGTTTGGCGTTTGCCGGGCGTTTGCCGGGATAGTGTGCCTGCCGCCCGGTTGTCCGGGCCGCGCAGTTTTGCGCGAGCGGGCAGGAGCTGCATGAGGGCCTTGCGCGGGTGCATAGCGTGGCCCCCAGATCCATGATCGCCTGGGTGTAGGCGGCAACCTGTTCCCGCGGGGTTTCCCGCTCCGCCAGCGACCACAATCTGCGCCGGATCTCGGCGGTGTCGGGCGGGCCGGCGACGGCATGGTAGCGGGCCAGCACCCGTTTCGCATTGCCGTCGAGGATGGTGGCCCGCAGGCCGTGGCCAAGCGCCATGATGGCGCCGGCCGTGGAGCGCCCGATTCCAGGCAGGCGCATCAATTCATCCAGAGTTGCGGGAAGTAGGCCGCGATGTACTTCCAGGCACAGTCGAGCGGTAGCATGGAGATGCCGTGCGCGAGCGTAGTAACCGAGCCCGGACCACAGCACCAGAATTTCCTCGAGACCCGCTTTACCCAGCAAGGTAAGCCGGGGGAAGCGGGCCATGAAGCGCTCGAAGTAGGGGATGACCGTATCCACCCGGGTCTGCTGGAGCATGATTTCTGACACCCAGACCCGGTAGGGCGTGGCCGGTTTCTGCCAGGGAAGGTCGTGGCGGCCATGTTGCCCGGCCCAGGCGAGGAGCGATGGCGCGATCGGGCGCCTACTAGCCGCCGCCAAGAAGTTCCTTTAGGCGGTTTACAATTTGTTTGCGGGCCTTTTTCTTTTCCTCCCCGAGTTTTCGTTTGAGTATCGCTCGGGCACGAATTTCCAGCGCCTTTTTCATGTCGGGCACCGAACGGATAGCGGCAAAATAGCCACTGACATGCACGGGAATGGTGATGCCCTCGAGTCCGCGGAGATCGATTCCACTACCTGGCGGAGGTGCCAGCGTTTTGACCAGCAGGCGATAATCGAGATGTCCCCGGGTCAGGTCGATGGTTCCCGAACCGCCGACGCTGAGAAACGGTAGCCGCGCGGCGATCGGATCGGTTTTGAGCATGCCTTGAAAAATAGCACCCTTAGCATCGATTTCGACGAACCGGGTTTTATCCGCGCGCGCCGGCGCCGGCTGCTGGCGACGCTTGACGAGTGCGTAGGCGCGGCGAATCGAATCCTCCAGGTTGAAGCCCGTGATAGCCCCCCGCGTAATCCGAAAAATCACCGTGCCCTTGAGTGTCTGGATGAGTTCCCCAACGCTGTTGCCTCCTCCTTCCAGTCTGACCGCGGCGTTGGTCGTTCCGCTTAGCCGGTTGGCGCCGCTGAGGGCCGCAATGAGCGGCCCCGCCCGGACGTTGATCAGCTTCTGGCGCGTTGCCAGATCAATTCCCTCTCCCTTCCGGGTGATGACCACATGCCCCGAATAGGTGCCGCCGTAGAGCCGGGCCCTGATCCCCTGGAGCCTCAGGCGGTTTTCGTGAGCCCTGATGTCCGTGGAGAAGTCTTTTACGGTCAGTCCGAAGCCGCTGAGATTACCGACGGTGATTTTTCCGCCGAGGTTGAGCCCCGAGAGCAGGCGCCCGGGTAGCGCGGTATCGAGGAAGTTCGTTCCATGGCCCGTGGTGAGATGTTTGGCGGGACCGGCGGATTGCGGCAGATAATTGTCCAGGTTCAGCCGATCCACCTTGAGATCGAACCCGAACATGGGACGGACGGAGCCCGGTGGTGTTGTGGTACGAGACAGGCTCCCCGTGATGATGCTCTGGTCAAGAGCCAGTTTCAAGTTGTGAATCCGGAAATACCCCGGTTTCTGGATGTTGAAGTCCGCCTTCAGGTCGGCGCGATTGAAGCCCCGAAGTTTGCCCGGGATCGTGCGCCCCAATGAGGCGAGAAAGGCACGAGGAGAGAAGGGCTGGATCGAGATTTTACCGGATGCAACAGGCTTTCCGTTCAGAGCGAGGGCGGTCGCATCCAGCCTGGCCTTGAGTCGATCTAAGTCCAACTCCAACCCGGAAACCCGGGCGCTGGCGCTGACCCGGTTATATTCAATCTGCTTCCAGCTCGCGCCCATCCGGGTTGTTTTGCCGCCGAGCACGGCGCTGGCGAATCGCCCTTGTAAGCGGCCATTCTCGAGGGTGAATCCGGGTTTCGAGGGGTAGAAAACGGCATTCGTCTGCAGATGCAGTGAGATCCGGAGAGGCGGCCTGGGGCGGGTCAGGCTGAAGGTTAGGGAAAGAGGGAATTTTTTCCCGGGAGCGATATTCCCGGTATCGAGTGTTACTCCTCTGAGTATGTAATTGATCCCGGTTTTCTCGTTCCGGTATTCGATCCTTGCCCGGTCGATGGCCAGGCGTCCAATGCTGAGCTTGGTGATTGACCAAGGCTCCACCCCTGGTTTGCCCGGCGCCGCGGTGGAGGGAGGGTTGCCGGCCAGTCCCGCCCAGTTGGTTTTTCCGGCGGAATTTTTTTGTAGCAGAATCACCGCCGAATCAATCGTTACACCGCGCACTCGGACGCGATGGAACAGCAGCGGCCAGAGTCGGACGTGAATCTTGAGCATTCCGGCGGAAAGCAGCGGTCCGGGTCCGAAACCCGGGGCATTGGCCAGGGTGAGGTTGCGGGCGTCGAAGCCGATCCAAGGGAAAAGGGAGAGTTGCAGGGGGCCGGAGATGGTGACCGTCCGTCCCGTGGCCTGGCTTGCCACGCGCTGGATTTCGCGCTTGACCGGGCCGGTGTTGACGAGGTGTGGCAGGATGAGGATGGCCGCGACCAGCAGCAGGATAATCGCTCCGAGGGTAATTCCGAGCCATTTGGCGATGCGCCGGGTGGGGGATCGGCGGGGGCCGCCTTCCTTCTTCGATTTTTCAGGCCGCTTGCGGGAAGTATTCATGGCCGAACCCGCCGGGCGGCGGTCGGTCGGGCACATGGAGCGGGTGATGGGAATCGAACCCACGTTCTCAGCTTGGGAAGCTGATGTTCTACCATTGAACTACACCCGCATGGGAGCGACTATTGTAGCCTGGATATTTCAAAAATTGCATGGATCTGAGCCTTTCGCGTTGCGCAGGCCTGTCATCGCTTCCGAGCAGCAATATTTTGGTTTCCTTCTCCAGCGTACTCGCCACGCTTGGTTATGCCTGGGATTTGGCCACGAGGCCCGACGGCAGCCGGTTTTGAGCGGGGGGCCGCCCGAATGAGTCGGGGGACACTGCAGGCCTGAAATCGAGGAGTAACCCGGCGTGTTGATTATCTCCTGCCCGGCTGGGTCTCGGCATGGGGAATAACACCAGGCCAGTGCCGCGGGGCTTCGCACCGGACGTTACAGCGGTTCAAGGGGGGCGATCAGGACAACGATGACGCGCCCGGGGCCATGCACACCGAGAACGGTAATGCCGCCGAGGTCGGCCGAACGCGAGGGGCCGGAATGGAATCCCAGTGCGGCGGGTAGATCCGGGGCCAGGCGTTCGAGCGCGGCGGGCAGGTCCGCGACGATATTGGCCGCTTCGATCCAGATCAGGTGTGTCGGTGGAAGTAGTTGGCTTTTTCGTCCCTCGCGGCTGTCGAGAATCAGGGTGCCGGATTCGGCTACCGCGAGACGTGCCAGACCGATCCCGAGCTCGGCTTGCTCCGGCGGGGCCGTGGCGAGGGCGGGCCGGAGAGATGCAGGTACATTTTTGCTTACCGTCATGGACGCGAACCCGGCGGCGAATTCGTCGAGCCAGGCCCGGGCCGCGGCCTGGTCGGGCGGGCGGTGCCATTCGCCGCCGTTGGTCACCAGCCGCTCGCCGAGCCGGGTGAGCGGGTCGGTATAGACCGGGCGTGGGGCGGGGGGCGGCAGGCCGGGATCCTCCAGCTCGACCGCGGCGCGTCGGATGCGTTCGCGTAGATCGCCGGTCATCGGTTGCGGTTCCGAAGGGGTAGGGTTCTGCCGCGTAACCAGCGGGAAAGCGGCGGCACCAGGGGGCCGAACCATGGTGCGAACCGACCCAGAAGCCGGGTGGCCATGTGGAATCGGTGCGGGCGGCGGGCGAGGCGGGCATAGGCCCGGATTGCGGGGGCCTCGCCCGGGGCTTCGAGGCCTGCCTGTGCCGCCCGTTCGCGCCAGAGGCGCAGCAGCCCCGACAGCGGGATGCGTACCGGGCAGGCCGCGTCGCAGGCACCGCAAAGCGTCGAGGCTTGCGCCAGGGTCCAGCCCCGTTCCAGTCCCAGCAGGCCGGGGGCAAGCACTGCGCCGATCGGCCCCGAGTAGGCCCACTGGTAGGGATGGCCGCCGGTCTGGCGGAACACCGGGCAGGCGTTGAGGCAGGCGCCGCAGCGGATGCAGGCGAGGGTTGAGGCAGCCGGCGGGTCGGCCAGCAGACGGCTGCGGCCGTTGTCCACGAAGATGACATGAACTTCGTCGGGGCCTTCGGGTTCGGCTCCACGCGGCCCGGAAATCAGGCTGACATAGTTGCCGAGGCGCTGGCCGGTCGCGGCCCGTGACAGCAGTGGCAGCAGGGTGCCGAGATCGGTGAGGCGGGGCACCAGCTTTTCAATACCGACGCAGGCGACGTGAATCCGGGCCGTGGTGGTGCCGATGCGGATGTTGCCCTCGTTTTCCACCAGGGCGATGGTTCCCGTGTCGGCGGCGATGGCATTGGCGCCGGTGATCATCATGTCGGCGGCGAGAAAGCGTTGGCGCAGATGCTTGCGGGCCGCCGCGGCGAGAGCGCTCGGTTCCGCCCCGGCCGGGGTGCCGAGACGTTCGGCGAAAAGTGCCTGGCTTTCACTGAGCGGCTTGTGGTAGGCGGGACCGATTATATGGCTGGGGCGCTCGCCGGCAAGCTGGATCAGGTACTCGCCGAGGTCGGTTTCCGTCACTTCGATGCCCGCGGCCTCGAGCGCCGGATTGAGTTCGATCTCCTCGCTCAGCATGCTCTTGCCCTTGACCACGCGGCGAACCCCGCGCTCGTGGCACAGGGACAGCACCGTGGCGCAGGTTGCCTGGGCGTCTTCCGCCCAATGCACCCGGATTCCATTCGCTTCCAGGGCCCGGCCGGCTTGCTCCAGGTAATAATCGAGGTTGGCCAGCACGTGGCGGCGCAACCGGGATGCCCAGTCGCGCCAGGCTTCGCTATCGATATCCGCGTATCCTTCCCGGCGCCGATCTTCCTTGGCCAGGGTTGCACGGGTGATCGCCTCGCGAATATCGGGACGTTCGGCGAGCAGGCGGGCCGCGGCGGTGCGGTAGTCGATGGGCTCAATGTTCATTTTGACGCATCTGTTCGGCCTCGCGCAGCAGGGAGGCGGCATGGCGGATCGTCAGGCCGAGCCCGCGACGCTCGGCGCGCCCGGCAAGCTGCATCAGGCACCCGGGGTCCGGGGTGACCACGCAGTCGCATTGGGGCAGTGCGTCGAGTTTTCGATCGGCCATGGCGACCGATACTTCCGGCAGGTTGACGGCGAAGCTGCCGCCGAAGCCGCAGCACTCCGCGGCGAGTTTCCAGTCGAGCACCGTCGCACCGGCCGCCTCGAGCAGGTGCTCGACGGTGCCGACCGCGGCCAGTTCGCGGCGGGCATGGCAGCCGTGATGAACCACGATGCGCCGCCCGGCAAGGGAATTCGTCGGCGGGCGATAATGGACGATGGTGTCGAGAAACTCGATCAGTTCATGTACCTTGGCGCTGATCTGGCGTCGTGGCGAGTCGGTCTCCAGCAGGGGCGGGGTGAATACGCGGAGCATGGCGGCACAGCTTCCCGAGGGCAGGACGATATAGTCACCCGCGGCGCTTGCATCCAGCAGGGCTGTAGCCAACTCCCGTCCCACCGCCGGGTGCCCGTTGCTCCAGGCCGGTTGGCCGCAGCAGGTGACCTGCGGGGGCACAAATACCTCGGCACCGCTCGCCTCGAGCAGTATCCGGCTGTCGCGGATCGCCTGAGGGTAGAAGGTTTCGGCCAGACAACCGGGTACAAGGCAAATGCGCATGCTGGGATTATACGCATAGCGGTGCCTTATGTCCGGCGCTCGCGTAGAATAAGAATGCATTATTCATTCGTGTATGCAGATGGAGAAAGAGACTCAGCAGGATGGCAAACACTGGCCCCGGTTCCTGTTTCCGGGCGCGGCACCGCTTCCTTGCGGACTGCGCGAGGAGATCAACCGGCTGTTCTTGGCCGATGAGACCGAGGCGCTCGAACGGCTCGCGCGCGAGGCCCGGTTCGATCCCGATGTGGCCGCGCGGGTGCAGCAGCGGGCGCGGGAACTGGTCGAGGCGGTACGCGCCGGGCGTGAGGAACAAAGCGGGGTAGAGGCGTTTCTGCACCAGTATGATCTGTCCTCGCAGGAGGGCGTGGTGCTGATGTGCCTAGCAGAGGCGCTGATTCGAATTCCCGATGCCGCTACCGCTGACAAACTCATTCACGACAAGCTTGCGCGTGGGGATTGGTCCGAACATCTTGGGGAAAGTCGGTCGTTGTTCGTGAACGCCTCGACCTGGGGCTTGATGCTGACCGGCCGCCTGGTGCGTCTTGGCGAGGATATCGAAGGGAATCCCGCCGGGTTTCTGGCGCGAATGACGCAACGAAGCGGCGAGCCCATCGTGCGCGGCGCCTTGCGCCAGGCCATGCGTATCCTGGGGCGGCAGTTTGTGATGGGCCGCAATATTAAGGAAGGGCTCGCACGTGCCGGCGAGCGGGATAACCGCGCCTATCGCTACAGCTTCGACATGCTCGGCGAAGCCGCATTGACCGAGGTGGACGCAAAACGTTATCTGGATGCCTATCGTGAGGCGATCCTGGCTATCGGGGCCGGCGGTCAGGATGCGGGCGATATTTTCTCCGCCCACGGGATTTCGGTAAAGCTTTCGGCGCTTTATCCGCGGTATGAATTTGCGCGCCGCGATGACGCCCTGGCCGCCCTGGTGCCGCGCCTACGAGAGTTGGTTCTGGCAGCCAAGGAGTCCGGCATCGGCCTTACCGTAGATGCCGAGGAGGTGGAACGACTGGATTTGCTGCTGGATATTTTTGCGGCGGTTTATCGGGACTCGGTGTTGGATGGCTATGAAGGCTTTGGATTGGTGGTGCAGACTTATCAGAAGCGGGCACCCGGGATGGTCGATTGGTTGGCGGCGCTCGGCGCCGATGTGGGGCGGCGAATACCGGTGCGCCTGGTCAAGGGGGCTTACTGGGACAGCGAGATTAAGCGCGCCCAGGTGGAGGGTCTTGCCGGGTACCCGGTCTATACCCGCAAGGTGAACACCGATGTCTCCTATCTGGCTTCGGCGCGGCGCCTGCTGGGCGCGGGGACGCGCCTGTATCCCCAGTTTGCGACCCATAACGCCTATACCATCGCGGCAATCGAGGAACTGGCGGGGAAGCGGCAGGATTTTGAGTTTCAACGCCTGCATGGGATGGGCGAGTCGCTGTATCGGGCGGTGCTCGGCAAGGCATCCTCGCGCTCCTGCCGTGTCTATGCGCCGATCGGGGCTTACCGGGAACTACTGCCCTACTTGGTGCGGCGGTTACTTGAAAATGGTGCTAATACCTCGTTTGTGCATCGTATCAGCGACCCCCGGGTACCGGTCGAGGAGATTATCGCCGACCCGGTGGCCCGGGCGCTGGCCAATGAACCGAAGTTCCACCCGAAAATCCCCTTGCCGGTCGATCTGTACCGGCCCGAACGAGTGAACTCCATTGGTATCAATCGCAGCGATCCCGTAGCCCTGAACGACCTTGGCGAGAAGATGGCCCGAACCCTGCAACAGCCCTGGCGCGCCGCTCCCCTGGTGGCCGGTAAACCATGTGCGGGCAGGAGGCGGACGGTAGTGGACCCCGCCGACAATCGGCGCCGGATCGGGGAGGTGGAGGATGCCGATGCCGCGCTGGTTACCGCGGCCATCGACTGCGCCGTGGCCGCACAGCCGGGCTGGAATGCGACCCCGGCGGAGAAACGGGCCGGAATTCTCGATCGGGCGGCGAATCTGATCGAATCGCACCTGCCCGAGCTGATGGCACTCTGTGTGCGGGAAGCGGGGAAATCCATTCCCGACGGCATTGCCGAGGTTCGCGAGGGCGTCGATCATGTGCGCTATAACGCGCAGCAGTGTCGGCGCCAGTTCCAAGGTCCGCTGGTGTTGCCCGGACCCACCGGGGAGTCGAACCGGCTATGGCTCGAAGGACGTGGGGTGTTCGTCTGCATTAGCCCCTGGAATTTTCCGGTGGCGATTTTTCTCGCCCAGGTGAGCGCCGCGTTGGCCGCGGGAAATGCCGTCATCGCCAAACCGGCCGAACAGACCTCGTTGACCGGGTATCGGGTGGTGGAACTGTTGCTGGAGGCCGGGGTGCCGGGCGAGGTGCTGCATCTGCTGCCCGGTGACGGGCCCCTGATCGGGCAGGCGGCGGTGGGGGATCCACGTATCGCGGGGGTCGCGTTCACGGGGTCCACCGAAACCGCCCAAGCCATCAATCGCACCCTGGCGGCGCGCACGGGTGCCTTGGCGACCCTGATCGCCGAAACCGGGGGGCAGAACACGATGATTGTCGACAGCTCGGCGCTGCCCGAGCAAGTCGTACTCGATGCCGTCTCTTCGGCCTTCCAAAGCGCGGGACAACGGTGTTCGGCGTTGCGGATTTTGTGCCTGCAGGAGGAGATCGCCCCGCGAGTCATAGAGATTCTTGCCGGGTATATGCAAACCCTTACCGTGGGCGATCCGGGCTTGCTGGCGACCGATGTAGGCCCGGTCATCGATCATGAGGCAAAACGGACACTGGAGGCTCATGCCGAGGCGATCTCCCGCAAGGGGCGGGTGATCGCCCGGGCGAAGTTGCCGGAGTCCTGTGCCGCGGGTAATTTCGTGGCCCCGCTGGCGGTTGAGATCGAGGATATTACCGTTCTCGGGCGCGAGGTGTTCGGGCCGATTCTGCACGTGCTGCGGTATCGTTCCCGCGATCTCGATCGCCTGGTGGACGCGATCAATGCCACCGGCTATGGATTGACCTGCGGGGTACACAGTCGAATCGACAGGCAGGCCGAACGGCTCGCCCGGGGCATCGGAGCTGGTAACTGTTACGTCAATCGCAACATGATCGGCGCGGCGGTGGGAGTGCAGCCTTTTGGGGGCCGGGGCCTTTCGGGCACGGGACCGAAAGCGGGCGGCCCACATTACCTTGGCGCTTTCGCGACCGAGAAGGTGCTGACCATCAACACCGCCGCCGTGGGCGGCAATGCCAGTTTGCTGGTTATAGAGGATTGAGCCGGTGGCTTTGGGAGCTGCGAGGAGGTGGATTATCCCGTCCACCGCCTGAACGGTTCTCTTGGGGTTTTAATGACCAACGGTTCAAGTTGAGGTGACTCCATGGTCATTAGCGTTTTCGATCTGTTCAAAATAGGGATTGGTCCCTCCAGTTCTCACACGGTGGGGCCGATGCGGGCGGCCCGCCGGTTTCTACTTGAGATCAGGAAACTCCTGGGACTGAAATCCATCGGCCGGGTCGAGGTGGTCCTGCATGGGTCGCTGGCATATACCGGGGAAGGGCATGGCACCGATCGGGCCGTGATTCTCGGCCTCGCCGGCGAGGAGCCCGATCGGGTGGATCCCGACGCGATTGCCGGGAAGCTTGAGGCTATTGCGGCCGACGGGCGAATTGCCTTGCTCGGAGAGCACAAGATCGACTTCGATCGCCGTCGTGATATTCATTTCGAGCGTAAAAAACTGTTGCCGCGCCATCCCAACGGCATGCGCTATCGCGCTATCGACGCCAAGGGAAAAGAGATTTTCAGTGTGGATTACTACTCCATCGGCGGGGGGTTCATCCTGCGCGCCGACGAGCCGGAGGAGGCGCCCGATGCGGTGGCGGTACCCTACCCATTCGCCAGCGCGCGGGAGCTTCTCGATCGCTGCCGTGAGGCGGGGTTGCGCCTGGGTGAGTTGGCGCGCGCCAACGAGTCGGCCTTCCGCCCCTGGGAAGAGACGCGAAGCGGACTGCTGCGTATCTGGGGGGTGATGCGGCAGGGTGTCCGGCGCGGAATTTCCGCCACGGGAGAGTTGCCGGGAGGGCTCCGGGTGATTCGCCGCGCCCCCCGCTTGCATGCCCAACTTATGGCCGCGCATCGGGAGAACCCGCTCGATGTGATGGACTGGGTCAATCTTTATGCGCTGGCGGTGAACGAAGAGAACGCCGCCGGAGGGCGAGTGGTCACCGCGCCGACCAATGGCGCGGCCGGCATTGTCCCCGCGGTGCTGCATTACTACCGGCGGTTCGTCGAGGGAGCGGGCGAGGAAGGGGTGATCGAATTCCTTCTGGTCGCGGGAGTGATCGGCGCACTGTATAAAAAAAACGCCTCGATTTCCGGGGCCGAGATGGGTTGCCAGGGGGAGGTCGGCGTTGCCTGCTCGATGGCGGCGGCAGGATTGGCCGCCGCCCTGGGGGCTAGCAATGAGCAGGTCGAAAATGCCGCCGAGATCGGCATGGAACACAACCTGGGCCTGACCTGTGATCCGGTCCGGGGGCTGGTGCAGATTCCCTGCATCGAGCGCAATGCCATGGCGGCGGTCAAGGCGATCAATGCCCAGCGCTTGGCGATGCATGGCGATGGCGGACACCGGGTGTCGCTCGACGAGGTGATTGCCACCATGCGCGAGACGGGGCGCAATATGCGCTCGATCTACAAGGAAACCTCACTCGGCGGACTTGCCGTCAACGTGATCGAGTGCTGAGGAATTGAGTGACCGCATCCGGGGAAACCATGCCGTCGCCGACTTCTGCTATTCTCGCCACCCCATGCAGATATCCGACTTCGATTACGCGCTTCCCACCGAGCTGATTGCCCAGCACCCTCCAGACGAACGTTCGGCCGCTCGGCTGCTGGTCCTGACCGGCGGCGGGCTGGAAGACCGGATGATGTGGGACTTGCCGTCTTTGCTTGATCCCGGTGACCTGCTGGTGTTTAACGATACGCGGGTAATCCCCGCCCGGGTGTACGCGCGCAAGCCGAGTGGCGGGCGGGTCGAGTTGCTGGTCGAACGTCTGGTGAACAAGCGGGTGGCACGGGTCCATGCGCGGGCGTCGAAGCCGTTTCGCACGGGGCAGCGTCTCGAAGTGGAGGGGGGCGGCGAGTTGCTGGTGGTCGCGCGGGAAGGCGAGTTGCTGCGAATCGAATCTCCCGGGGAGGACTTGATGGATCTGCTCGAGCGGGCGGGACATGTTCCCTTGCCGCCCTACATTCATCGCCCTGATCGGCCGTTCGACCGGGAACGATACCAGAGCCTGTTTGCCGTCAAGCCGGGGGCGGTGGCGGCGCCTACCGCGAGCCTGCATTTCGATGCGGCACTGCTGGCGGCGATCGGGGCGAGGGGAGTCGAGATGGCCTGTGTAACCTTGCATGTGGGGGCAGGCACTTTTCAACCGGTACGGGTCGAGGATCCCCGGCAACATCGGCTACACCGGGAATGGTTTGCGGTCGAGTCGCAAGCCGTGGCCATGATTCGTGCCGCCAAGGCCCGGGGTGGGCGGGTGATTGCGGTCGGCACGACGGTGGCGCGCAGCCTGGAGTCCGCCGCCGCAACGGGTGAGATAGTCGCCGGCGCGGGCGATACCCGGCTGTATATACTCCCGGGGTATCGATTCAGGGTAATCGATGTGCTCATTACCAATTTCCACCTCCCCCGCTCCACCTTGCTGATGCTGGTTGCGGCGGCGGCGGGTCGCGAGAAGGTACTGCGTGCCTATCGCCATGCGGTGGCGCAGGCGTATCGCTTTTACAGCTACGGGGATGCGATGTGGGTTCCGGTTGACGGCCGGTATCGGGCCGGGCGATGAAGTTCGAGCTTCTCGCTCGGGATGGAGCCGCCCGCCGGGGCCGGTTACAGTTCGAGCGCGGACGAGTCGAAACGCCCGCCTTCATGCCGGTGGGTACGTTGGGAACGGTCAAGGCGATGCTCCCGGAGGAGTTATGGGGGCTTGGTGCGCAGATGATCCTCGCCAATACCTTCCACTTGATGTTGCGCCCGGGGGCGGCGATCATCAAGGCCCACGGTGGTTTGCATGAGTTCATGCATTGGGAGAGGCCCATTCTCACCGATTCGGGCGGGTTCCAGGTCTGGAGCCTGGCCGATCTGCGCAAGGTTACCGCGGCCGGGGTTCGTTTTCGTTCGCCGGTGGATGGTGTCGAGGTCTTTCTCGGCCCGGAGGAATCGATCGCGGTGCAACACGCGCTGGATTCCGATGTAGTGATGATTTTCGACGAATGCACACCCTACCCGGCCACCGAGGCCGAGGCCGAGCGCTCGATGCAATTGTCGCTTTCCTGGGCCGCACGGTCACGCGAAGCTCACGGAGACCGTCCCGCGGCCCTGTTCGGTATCGTTCAGGGCGGAATGTACCAATCTTTACGCGAACAGAGTCTCGATGGGTTGCGCCGGATCGGTTTCGATGGCTATGCCATCGGTGGTTTGGCGGTAGGAGAACCCGCGGCCGAACGCGAACACATTCTTGAACGCCTGGCTCCGCGGTTGCCGCCCGACAAGCCGCACTATCTTATGGGGGTCGGGCGGCCGGAGGACCTGGTCGAGTCAGTGGCGCGCGGCATGGACCTATTCGATTGCGTATTACCGACCCGAAATGCCCGGAATGGCCAGATCTTTACCCGCCGTGGAGTCATCCGCCTGAAAAATTCCCATTACCGAGAGTCGTTGGGACCGCCGGATCCCGAATGCAACTGCTATACCTGTCGCCATTTCAGCTTGGCGTATTTGCGCCACTTGAAGCAAGCGAACGAAATTCTCGCCGCTCGCCTAGCCACGGGGCATAATCTGCATTATTACCAGTTCTTGATGGCCGAGATGCGCGAGGCGATAACAAACGGTCGGTTCAGGCGTTGGCGTGAAGATTTTTACGCCTGCCGGGATGAATCCGAGCACACTGTGCCATAATACCGTGCTTGAATCGAATAAACTTGCCCGATATAGAGGTTGACCATGCAGTTTTTTATCCCCAGCGCTTGGGCCGCGGGCCCCTCTCCAGCTACGCCCGGTGGCGGAGATTGGACTTTCTTTCTAATCATCGTCGGCTTTTTTGTGTTGATGTATTTTCTCATGATTCGTCCACAGCAAAAACGCCAGAAACAACATCGGCAGATGATCGAGCAGATTTCGGTGGGTGACGAGGTAGTCACTTCGGGCGGTATGCTCGGCAAGGTCAGATCACTCGGTGATCAGTTCATCGGTCTGGAGATTGACAAAAATGTTGTGATCCAGGTACAAAAAAATTCGATCGGTGCCGTGTTGCCCAAAGGCACCGTCAAGCACAACTGAACGTTTGGGGAAAGGACATGAATACGGTGCTCCCAAGCAGGGGTACGCCGGAAAGCTTGCCTTTAGCTGGTTAATGGAATGTTGATATGAATCGCTATCCACTGTGGAAAAACCTGCTGATCGCCTTCATTATTCTGGGGGGCTTCATTTTCGCCCTGCCGAATATTTTTGGCGATGCCCCGGCGATCCAGATCACCCAGATCAATTCGAGCCGCTTGAACCCCGCGGCCATGGATAAGGCCGTGTCTGCGCTGAAAGTTGCCGGTGTTCCCTATGACCGGGTGATCCGCGATCCGGGCAAGGGGATGATTCTATTTACCAACACCGAGCAGCAACTTCGTGCCAATACAATTATCAGGAAAGCGGTTGGAGACAACTATTCCGTGGCCATGAATCTCGTGCCGCGTACGCCGAGGTGGATGCAGGACCTGGGGCTGAAGCCAATGGCCAAAGGGCTTGATTTGGTGGGTGGAATCTATTTCCGCCTGCGGGTTGATTTAAAGGCTGCGGTCGATCAGATGCTCGACAGTGAATTGCAAGATATCCAGAATCAACTTCGCAAGAACCAGGTGCGCTATACCGCAGCTTCACGGGATCGTGAGACCTTGCGGTTTGTCTTCGCCAATCCTTCCATTCGTGCGGCGGCCGAAAAGCTTATTCGCAAGAGTTATCCAACTGACAGCCTTACCGGGTTCGAGACTCGGGGCAGGGCTATACTCCGAGTGGTCCCGACGCCGGCGCAGTTGCAACAGGTGAGAAATCTTGCCGTTGAAGAAAATGTTGCGGCGCTTCGCCGGCGAGTCAATGAACTGGGTGTTGCCGAACCTATCGTGCAACGCCAGGGTCGGGATTATGTCGTAGTCGAACTTCCGGGTATGCGCAATGCGGCCCGTGCCAAGGAACGTCTTGGGGATACGGCTACAGTACAATTTCGCATGGTATACCAAGGGGCGGATCCCGAAGAAGTGGCACGAACGGGGCAGGTGCCCCTTAATGCCCAGTTATTCAAGGATCAGAACAATCTACCTATTCTCCTGAAACGTGAAATCGTGGCCTCGGGCCCCGAGATCACCGATGCGACATCGGGCTTCGACCAGCAGAGTGGAACCCCTTCGGTCAATGTCACCCTGAATTCTTCCGGGGCCGCCCGCATGGGCGAGGTGACCCGTCACAATCTGGGCAAACCCATGGCGGTTCTGTATATCCAGAACCGTACGGAAAATAAGAAGGTGGGCGGCAAGGTCATTACGTACACCAAAAGAATCGAGCGGGTGATTAATGTGGCCACCATACAGGGGATTTTCTCGAGCCGGTTTCAGATAACGGGGTTGAACACGCAAGAGGCCAAAAGCCTGGCACTGACATTACGCACGCCGCTTGCGGCTCCCGTTTCCATTGTCGAGGAGCGGACCATTGGCCCGAGTCTTGGGCGGCAAAATATCCGTAACGGATTTGTCGCGGTCATGTTGGGCTTCATTCTGGTGGTCGTGGGAATGGTGCTCTACTACAAGGGATTTGGCCTGATTGCCGATGCCGCTCTAATCATGAATTTGATCTTGATCATAGCCTTGTTGTCCTTGTTGCAGGCGACGTTGACGCTACCGGGCATCGCCGGTATCGTGCTGACGGTTGGCATGGCGGTGGATGCCAACGTGCTGATCTACGAACGTATCCGCGAGGAGTTGAGAGTCGGGGCTTCGCCGCAAGCGGCGATCCATGCCGGCTATGAGCGGGCGATGGGAACCATTGCGGATGCGAACCTCACTACGTTAATAGCCGGTCTGGTTCTATTCGCTATCGGTACCGGTCCGGTTAAGGGATTTGCGATCACGCTTTCTCTTGGGATCATTACCTCCATGTTTACTGCGATTATGGGTACGCGCGCCATCGTAAATTCCGTGTTCGGTGGTCGGCGCTTGAAGTCCCTGCCGGTCTGACCCGAGGAGCATATCGTGGAATTTTTTAAACGTACCACCCACATTGATTTCCTCAAGTCCCGCAAATTTGCGATTGCGATGTCGCTGGTTGTGCTGGCCGCCGCCGTTGCCTCTTTTGCAATCCGGGGGCTCAATATGGGGTTGGACTTTACCGGCGGGGTTGTGGTCGAGGTGACTTACCCCCGGGCCGTCACCACGGAGACGGTACGTAAGGTACTTGCAGCCGCGGGGATCAAGGAGTTTACGGCGCAGCACTTTGGCTCCCCCCAGGATATCATCGTGCGGCTGCGGCCTATTAAAGGCGAAGTCGCAAAGAATCAGGGTGATACCATCGTGAGTGCCCTGAAGGCGGCGAATCCGAAGGTTGTGGAAAAACAAATCAGCATTGTCGGCCCCCAGGTAGGGGGGGAATTACGCAATCAGGGGGCATTGGCCCTGATTGTCACCTTGTTGCTGATTTTTGTGTACTTGCTCATTCGCTTTGAATGGCGGTTGGCCCTGGGAGCCGTTGCGGCAACCGTTCATGATGTGGTCTTTACGGTAGGAATCTTCTCGTTTACCCATTGGCAATTCAACCTGGATGTTTTGGCGGCGGTGCTTGCGGTGCTTGGATATTCAGTAAATGATACCGTGGTAGTATTTGACCGTATCCGCGAGAATTTCAAGCGGATGCGCCGCGGCGAGCCGATCGAGATTATGAATGCCGCCATCAATCAAACCTTGTCGCGAACCATCATGACATCGGGGATGACGCTTCTTGTGGTGATTGCCCTTCTTATCGTGGGTGGAGCCGCACTGAGAGGCTTTTCGTTGGCGCTTCTAATCGGAATTATCGTTGGTACCTACTCATCGATATACATCGCTAGTGCCACGGCCCTTATGCTCGGGGTAAGCCGGCAGCATTTCGCTACCAAAAAACCTTCCCCATCCGGGGAAGAACTACAGCCCTGAGCTACGACCGGGAAGGTACCGCCGGGGTACGGGCCTGGACTATCCCGCATTTTCCGGGCAGGTAAATTAAGCCGCTAGACTGTATTGCTTTTCAACCTGCACAGGTGTTTTGTAATCTAGTGTTTGGTGTGTCAGCTGACGGTCATAGAACACTTCGATGAACTCGAAGATAGCCGGACGAACCTGATCGCGGGTCGCGAACACGCGCTGCTCGATCAGTTCGAACTCCAGCGTCGCGAAGAAGATCTCTCGGTCACTGCATTATCCCAGCGGTTGCCTTTACGCGACATGCTCATCTGCATACCTTGCTGGTCCAGGCATTGACGGTAGATCCCAGCCATAGGTCTGGCCGCGATCGGTGTGGTGAACCAGGCTGGGCATCGGCTGGCACTGCACAAGCGCCATCTCCAGGGCCCATATGACCAGTTAGGCTCCGACATTGGCCAACCCACCACACGCCGGGAGTACAGGTCGAGCAGCACCGCCAAATATAATCCACCCTTGGCGGGTGGTGATAAAGGTGAGATCGCCCACCCAGGCCCGGTCCGGGCGCGCCACCGTGAAGCGGCGTTCGAGCCGATTGGCTGCCACGGCCGTGCCCGCCTTGGAGCGGGTGCTCACCACGAAGCGACGCTGGCGCCTGGCCCCAATGCCATGGCGCCGACGCGGCCGCGCAATGCGATGCTTGCCGCCCTCAATCCCTTGCGCGCAATACCCGCCAGGTTTTAGGATTCTATGGGGCGACTTTAGACCTTGTTGGATGCGTAGGCAATAAAAAAGCCCGTCTCCATGCGGGCTTGTGGACTTTCCAGGATGTTGTCGGGAATCGAATTGGTGGAGGCGGGGGGAATCGAACCCCCGTCCGCAAGCCCTCCGCCGTTGGCTCTACATGTTTATCCCGGTCTATTGATCTTGCTGCCTGCTACCCGACGGGCAGGGAAAGCAAACAGCCAGTCCGACTTGGTTTTAGCGGCATCAGTCCAGACCCCTGTTGCCGCGATCCTGCGTGATGCGACCCCTGATATGGATCCTAGAATCCTCCGGACGCACAGGCGCGGCTCCGGTCAGAGGGCACCCTACTGGGGTTTAAGCAGCGAGTGCGTAGTTGTCGTTGTTGGCAACTATGGATTTGCAGTTTGTTTTACGAGATGAACTGCACCTCGACATGCACCTCGGGTTTTGCGACCCACGTCGAAGCCAGGTCGCCCCCACGTAAAGTTCATTATGGGGGTTTGAACGCCGGGATTCAAGTACGCGGCCGGTGAATAAAACCCGGTTTCTTCTTCCGGTCCGGGCAAGCGGACTGGAAGCGACGAGGGACTTGGCCGTAGGCCGCGGCTTGGCGGCTCAGCCGGACCCGTCGCCGGGTTCCAGTCCACGCCGTTGCAGCAGCGGCTGAATGTCCGGCTTGGCGCCGTAAAAAGCCTCGAACAGGGCCATGGGATCGGCGCTACCCCCCCGGGAGAGGATCTCCTCGCGGAAGTGATCCCCGTTGCTGCGCTCGAGTCCCCCGTGGGCCTTGAACCACTCGACGGTGTCCGCGTCCAGCACCTCGCTCCAGATGTAGGCGTAATAGCCCGCGGCGTAGCCGCCCGCGAAGAGGTGGGCGAAATAGGGACTGCGGTAACGGGGCGGCACGTAGGGTAGATCGACCCCGGCGCGTTCCAGGGCGGTGGTCTCGAAGCTCTCGAGCGCGTCGGCGGAAGGTGTTTCCCCGGGCGCAAGTTGATGCCATGCCTGATCCAGCAGGGCCGCGGCCAGGTATTCCGTGGTGGCATAGCCCTGGTTGAATTTTCGCGAGGCCAGGATCTTCTCGACCAGGGCCTGAGGCATGGGTTCGCCGGTTTCGTAGTGGCGGGCATAATGTTTTAGGACCGCGGGCCAGGTCGCCCACATTTCGTTGACTTGCGAGGGATATTCCACGAAATCCCGGGGTACGCCGGTGCCCGAGAAGGTCGGGTAGGTCACGTTTGACAGCAGGCCGTGCAGGGCGTGGCCGAATTCGTGGAACAGGGTGGTTACCTCGTCGAAGCCCAGCAGGGTGGGCCGGCCCGGTGGCGGCCTGGGCACGTTGAGGTTGTTGAGGATTACCGGGCGGGTGCCCAGCAGGGTGGATTGATCCACGAAGCTCGACATCCAGGCACCACCGTGCTTGCCCTCGCGGGCGTAGTAATCGGTCAGGATCAGGCCCAACGGTGAGCCGTCCGCGGTGAAAACCTCGTAAACCCGAACGTCCGGATGATAGGTCGGCAGGTCGGTTCGACGGTTGAATTTGAGTCCATACAAGCGCGAGGCGGCGTAAAACACGCCCTCCTCGACGACCCGGTAGAGTTCGAAGTAGGGCTGCGCCTCGGATTCGTCGTAGTCGTAGCGCGCCCGGCGCAATTTCTCCGCGTAGTAGGGCCAGTCGGAAGCGGCAAGGCGGAACCCCGGGTGGTGGCTATCGATGAGTTGTTGCAGCTCCGCGGCTTCCCGGGTGGCATTGGCCGTGGCGGCCGGCGTCAGGCGCCCGAGCATTTCGTTGACGGCGGCGGTGGTCCCGGCGGTGGAGTCCGCAAGCTCGTAGGCTGCGTGGTTGGGATAGCCGAGCAGTTGCGCCCGCTCGGCGCGCCGACGCACGAGTTCGGCCACGACCGGACGGGTATCCGTTGCCCCGGAATGGGTACCCCGGGCCATGGAGGCCCGCAGAATCCGTCGCCGCAGCTTGCGGTTTTCGAGCCTGGCGAGCAGGGGTTGTTGGGTCGTGTTCTGCAGCGTGATGAGAAACTTGCCCTTGTGCCCCGCTCTTTCCGCGGCCGCGGCCGCCGATTCGATCTCCTTCGGTGTCAGCCCGCCCAGATCGTCCCGGTTCGTGACCAGAACCGCGGCGGCTGCGCTCGCCTTGAGCAGGCGTTGCTGGAACTCGGTTTCCAGTTCGGCGATGCGGGCGTTGAGGACGCGCAAGCGATCCTTCTCTGGCGGCGACAACCGGGCGCCGGCACGAACAAAATCGGTGTGATAGCGCTCGATAAGGTGTTTTTGCTCGGCATCCAGGTCGAGAGTCCCGCGCCTCCGGTACAGCGAATCGATGCGGGCGAATAGCCTGGGATCGAGTAGAATCGCATCGTGATGCGCGGCAAGCCGGGGGGCGAGTTCGGTCTCAAGCCGATGGATTCCCGGCGTTGCATTTACTGCGGCAAGGTTGAAAAATACCGCGCTTACCCGGGCGAGAATCTGTCCCGAGCGCTCCATGGCCGCCAGGGTGTTGTCGCAATCGGGCGTTGCCGGATTGGTTACGATGGCCTCGATCTCCTGCTGCTGTTCGGCCATGCCGCGATCGAAGGCCGGGGCGAAGTCGGTCTCGTGAATGCGGTCGAAGGGCGGTAGATGGTAAGGCAGCGTGCTTGCGGAATAGAATGGATTGTCCTCGGCATGGGCGGAGTGTAGCGCGGGCATCTCCGTGTCCGTTTCAGTGGGAAGATCCGCATCACCCGCGCCGGCGCCCAACAAGGGGCCGCCGGCGCGGAACCCAGGGTTGTCCCAGTGCATGGATTACTCTGCAAGAATTCTTGATTGCAAGTTTATCGCATCAGCGATCCACGGTGGCCTGTCCCCGGGGAACCCGGGGCCTGTTTCGAGCTGATTGGGGAGCCTCATTGCCGAGCCGGGACTCTTGCTAACTTGCGATTCCTGCGGGAGCGGCGGTTCGGGCGGCTACAAACGGGTGTGAGTGCTACGATGAGAACCAGGATTTATTTAGAGGTCGATCATGAGCGAAGTAGATGCCTTTCTTGCGGCGCGGCAGTTTCTCCTTGACCATGGCGAGGACTACGATACGGCTTACCGGGGGTTTCGCCGGCCGCGCCTGGAGCGATTCAACTGGGCGCTCGATTGGTTCGACCGCTATGCCGAGAACAATGAGCATCCCGCGCTGGTTATTGCCAACACCGATGGCGGCACGACCGAGATCGGGTTTCATGAATTGTCCCGCCGTTCCAGCCAGGCGGCGAATTATTTTTCGGGACTTGGAGTGCGGCGGGGCGACCCGGTCCTGCTGATGCTCGACAATGTCCCCGCGCTGTGGGAGAGCCTGCTCGGGTTGATGAAACTGGGAGCGATCGTGGTGCCGACGACCACGTTGATGAATGCCGAGGGTATCGCCTTCCGGGTCGAGGCCGCCGGGGTCAGGCACCTGCTGGTGGCGAGTGAATTCACCTCGCGCTGCGAGGGTTTGCCGGGGGTGACGGCCCGGGTCTCGGTGGGCGAACCGGTCTCGGGCTGGCGTCGCTGGGACGAGGTGTACGCGGCTCCGCCGCGGTATGTGCCGAGCACGGCGACGGCGGCGGACGATCCCTTTCTTTATTACTTCACTTCCGGCACCACCAGCCGGCCGAAGTTGGTGGTCCATACCCATACCTCCTACCCGGTGGGGCACTTGTCTACCCTGTATTGGATCGGCTTGCGCGAGGGAGATCGGCACCTGAATATCAGTTCCCCAGGGTGGGCGAAGCATGCCTGGTCGAGCGTGTTTGCGCCGTGGAATGCCGGGGCAACGGTGCTGGCGCTCAACACCGGGCGGTTTGATGCCGCCGCCACCCTGGAGCGGATCGTTGCGCTCGAGGCAACCACGTTATGCGCCCCGCCCACGGTTTGGCGCTTATTCATCCAGCAGGATCTGGCCGCTTACCGGGTCAGCCTGCGGGAGTTGGTGAGCGCGGGTGAGCCGTTGAACCCCGAGGTGATCGCGCGGGTCGAGCAGGGCTGGGGGCTGACCATCCGCGACGGCTATGGACAGACCGAGACCACGGCCCAGATCGGCAATCCGCCCGGCCGGGAGGTGAAGCCCGGGGCGATGGGGATGCCGTTGCCCGGCTACCGGCCCACGCTTCTCGGTACCGCCGATGGCGAGGCCGGAGAGGGGGAATTGGGGCTGTTGTTAGAGCCGCCTCCTCTGGGCTTGATGCAGGGGTATCAAGGAGATCCCGAACGCACGGCGCAGGCGATGGCCGGTGGGGTCTATCGCACCGGTGATGTAGTGCGCCGCGATGCCGAGGGGGTGTACTGGTACGTGGGTCGGGCCGATGATGTATTCAAGAGTTCCGATTACCGGATCAGCCCTTTCGAACTCGAATCGGCGCTGATCGAATGCGAGTGCGTGGCCGAGGCGGCCGTAGTGCCGGCCCCGGACCCGCTGCGCCTGAGCGTTCCCAAGGCCTATGTGGCGCTGCGGGCAGGCTACTCGCCCGATGCCGCGACGGCACGGCTGATCTTTGAGTTTTCCCGCCGCCGTCTTGCCCCGTATCAACGCATCCGGCGGCTCGAATTTTTCGAGTTGCCCAAGACTATTTCGGGCAAAATCCGCCGGGTCGATCTGCGCCGGCATGCCGAATCCGGATCGGCCCAGGAGTATCGCGAGGAAAAGTTGTTGTGAACGCCGGGTTTGGGCTCGAGGCCGCGCGGCGGGTATTGGCCGCGCAGCCCTTCAGCCGACTGCTAGGAGCCGAACTGGCGGCCTGTGGCGAAGGTCGTGCCGAGCTGGTCCTGGGGTTACGGGAAACCTTTCTCCAGCAGCATGGATTCGTCCATGGCGGGGTGCTGAGTTATCTCGCCGATAATGCGCTCACCTTTGCCGGTGGCAGTCTCTGGGGCGATGGACTTACGGCCCAGTACACCCTGCATTACCTTCGCCCGGCACGCGGCGAGCGCCTGGTCGCCCGGGCCGAGGTGATCCATGCGGGCCGGCGTCGGGCGCTCTGTCGTTGCCAGATCGTGGCCCGCGACGGCGAGGTGCAGACCCCCGTGGTTTTTGCCATAGGCACCATCGTCAACCCGGGGGCGTCGTAGTCCCGAGCAGGCGTTCCAGGAGATCGGTATAGAGGCGGCCGAGCAGGGCGAGATCGTGCAGCGAAACCCATTCGTTGGCCTGGTGGATCGAGTCGCGCACCGGCCCGAGTTCGATAATTTCGGCCCCGGTGGGAGCGATGAAGCGACCATCCGAGGTGCCGCCGCCGGTGGACAGCCGGGGATAGGCCCCGGTGGTGGCTTTAATGGCCGCCCGTAGCGCGGCGCGCAGCGCCCCGGGGGGCGATAAAAACGGGCGGCCGCCTTCGTCCCAGGTGAGCGTATACCGAGGGGCATGGCGGGCGCAAATGGTCTCGACCCGGCATCGCAGCAGGCCTGGGTCGAGCGGGGGGGGATAGCGGAAATTGAACTGGGCCGTGGCCCGCCCCGGGATGACATTGGCGGCCCCGGTGCCGGCTTCCAGGTTGGCGACCTGGAATGCCAGCGGCGGAAAGGCGGGGTCGCCCTCGGGTCGGTGCATGGCCAGCAGGTCGGCCAAAACCGCGAGCAGCCGGTGCAGGGCATTGTCGGCCCGGTCCGGGTAGGCGACGTGGCCCTGGGTGCCCGTGACGGTAATCCGGCCCGAGAGGGAGCCGCGCCGGCCGATGCGAATTTCGTCGCCGGCGCGGGTGGCGCTCGAAGGCTCGCCGAGCAGGCAGTAAGCCGGAGACAGGCCGCGCTCGAGCAGGGTTTCCACCACGCGGCGGGTGCCGTCGCGGGCGGTGCCCTCTTCGTCCGAGGTGACCAGGAATGCCAGGGTGCCGGGATGTTCCGGGTGCGCGCGAACGAAGCTGCAGGCGGCCTCGACCATTGCCGCCAGCCCGCCCTTCATATCGGCCGCGCCGCGGCCGAAAAGCCGCCCGCCCCGAATGAGCGGCGTAAATGGGTCGCCGTGCCAGGCTTCGCGTGGCCCCGGTGGGACGATATCGGTATGGCCGGCGAAGACCATCACTGGGCTTCCGTCGCCATGGGTCGCCCAGAGATTGGAGACCTTCCCGAATGGCATCGGTTCGAGTTCGAATCCATGCGCCGCAAGCCGTTCGCCGACCAGGTCTTGGCAGCCGGCATCGGCAGGTGTTATCGATGCCCGCGAGATGAGTGCCCGCGCCAGGGCCAGGATGGATTCCAGCGCCGGATGGGTCATTCGTCCCGACCTGCACGCAGTAGTTCGTTGATACCAGTCTTGGCGCGGGTCTTCGCATCGACGCGCTTGACGATCACGGCACAGTAAAGCTGATGGCTGCCGTCGGCGGCCGGGAGTGAGCCGGGTACCACTACGGACCCGGCGGGGACCCGTCCCCGGATTACCGCGGCGGTGGCGCGGTCATAGATAGGGGTCGAGCGACCGAGGTAGACTCCCATCGAGATGACCGCGCCGCGTTCTACGATTACGCCCTCGACGATCTCCGAGCGGGCGCCGATGAAGCAGTCGTCCTCGATGATGGTGGGCGTGGCCTGCAAGGGTTCGAGCACGCCGCCGATGCCGACGCCTCCGGACAGATGCACCCGGGCCCCGATTTGGGCGCAGGAGCCGACGGTGGCCCAGGTATCGATCAGGGTGCCGGCCCCGATGTAGGCGCCGATGTTGACGTAGGCGGGCATCAGCACGACATTGGGGCCGATATAGGCGCCGTAGCGCACCGTGGCCGGTGGAACTACCCGGATCCGGTCACGGGCGAAATCCTGCGCGCCGTAGGCGGCATACTTGAGGGGGATTTTGTCGTAGCCACGCACCTTGCCGACGTTCAAGGCCCGATTTTCCTGGAGGCGGAAGTAGAGCAGCACCGCCTTTTTCAGCCAGGAATTGACGCGCCAGCCGCCCTCAGCCGGTTCCGCGATTCGCTCCTTGCCACAATTGAGAAGATCGATAGCCGTTGCGACGGCTTCGCAAAGCCCGGCAGGCGCGTTCCGCGGGGATGGTTCGGAAGAGGAAAATGCGGCCTCAATCTCCGAGCGGGCCCGATCCGGGGTCATCTCAGGCGACACGGGAACGGATAAAGCGGCTGAGACGGAGCAAGGCGTCCCTGCAGGGGTCTTCATCCGGCACAAGGGAGATGCGTAGATATCCGGCACCGGGATCCCCGTTTGCGGTGGGCCGGGAAAGGTAGCGGCCCGGGAGCGTTATCAGGCCTTCCCGGATGTATAGATCACGGGCGAAGCGCTCGTCGTCCCCACCGGGCACGGCCAGCCAGAGGTAGAACGCCCCGGCAGGAATCTCCAGGTCCACGTGGGGGCCGAGAATCTCTTCGGCCAGGTGAAATTTTGCCTGGTAACGGCGACGGTTGGCGGCGACATGCGTCGGTTCGTTCCAGGCGGCGAGGCTGGCATACTGGGTCGCCAGCGGCAGGGCAACACCGTGATAGGTACGGTAAGCGGCGAATGGGCCGATCAGGTCCCGATCGCCGGCGGCGAACCCGGAGCGCAGCCCGGGGATGCTCGAGCGTTTTGACAGGCTGTGGAACACTACCAGCCGATCCAGGCGTTCGCGCCCGGCGAGGCGGGCCGCTTCGAGCGCACCGGGCGGTGGGGCGGATTCATCGGTATAGATGTCGGCGTAGCACTCGTCGGCGGCGATGACGAAATTAAAGCGATCGGCCAGCTCGAAGGCCCGTTGCCACAGTTCAATCGGTATGACGGCGCCGGTGGGGTTGCCGGGCGAGCACAGAACGAGCAATTGGCAGTGCGCCCAGGTGGCATCGGGAACCGCGTCGAGATCGGGTAAAAAGGCATTCTCGCGAGGGGTGTTGATGTAGTAGGGAGTGGCCCCGGCGAGGATCGTGGCCCCTTCATAAATCTGGTAGAAGGGGTTGGGCATCGCCACCAGCGACGGGGTCGTCGGATCGAGCATTGCCTGCACGAAGGCGAACAAGCCCTCACGGGTTCCGCCGACCGGCAGTATCTGGTTCTGCGGATCGATTTTTGCGGCCCCCGGGTAGCGCCGCGCCAGCGCTGCGGCCATGGCTTGGCGCAATTCGGGCAGGCCGGTGGAAGGGGGGTAGGAGCCGAGGTCTCCCGCGTGTTGATGCAGGGCCTCGATCACGAAGCCCGGGGGCGCATGACGCGGCTCGCCGATGGACATCGGGATGAGCGGGCGGTCAGCCGGCGGGACGTGGCCGGCAAGCAGGGCGCGCAGGCGCTCGAACGGGTAGCGTTGCAACTGGCGAATATTAGGATTCATTCGGAATGTGGCAATCAAGCCGATACAGTTTATCTCTTGACCGGCTGGAACGGGAGACTGGCCGGTCGGGCCGTGCATTCTTACCCTGGAAGGTCAGGTGTTCTCGTTGATTTCGGCGTAGAGAGTCTTTTCCAGTTCCAGCAGGGTCGCCTCGTCGGGAATTTTACCTGCGTCATCGGTGATATGGAAGACGTCTTCGGCGCGTTCACCGACGGTCATTACCTTGGCAAGAAGCAGGTATACCCCACAGCGACGAAAGGCGCGCCCGACCGTGGCCAGCAGGCCCGGACGGTCGCTTGCGTGTAGCTCGAGCAGGGTGTAGCGGTGGGCGGTATCGGCTGTCATGGTGATCCGGGTCGGGGTGCTGAAGAGCCGGACTTGGCGTGGGGTCGGGCGGGTAACCCGGCGGGAGCTGGTTGGATCGCGTTCGAGTTCCCCGGTAAGGAAATCCTTGACCCGCTCCAGCTGGCGCAGATCTTCGATTGGACACCCGTCGGCTTCCAGGACCATGTAGGTGTCGAGGGTGATATCCCGGCCGACCGGTACGCAGCGCGCGGCCACGATGGTAAGGCCCAGCTGGGCGAGGGCCGCGGTCATGCGGGCGAAGGCGAAATGACCGCGCGAGCAATACACCATAATGGCGGTTCCGGATCGGTTCGGGGCCGGGCGCAGAAACACCGCGGGGGGATGGATTATGGTCATGAGATTGCGGGTATGCCAGACGATCTCTTCCGCCGGGTACTGCAGAAAATATTCTTCGCCCAAGCGGTTCCACAGCCGTTCTATCACGGCGCTCCTGCCGCCGAGCAGGTTGCGGGCATCCCGCTTGCGGATCGCGATTTCCCCTGCGGTATCGGCGGGGTGTTCCAGTCCCCGCCACAGCGCCTGGCTGGCGGTTTCGTAGAGTTCTCCGAACAGGGCGCCGCGCCAGGCATTCCACAGGGAGGGATTGGTTGCGCGGACATCGGCTACAGTCAAAATGTACAGGTAATCCAGGCGGCGTTGGTCCCCGACCCGAGCGGCAAAATCCGCTATGACCCGGGGGTCGGACAGGTCGGATTTCTGCGCGGTCAGCGACAGGGTCAGGTGTTCCCGAACCAGCCATACGACCAGATCGCGCTCTGCCGGGGAGAACCCATGCGCGCGGGTAAAGCGCCTCGCCTCGGCGGCGCCCAGGTGAGAGTGATTGCCGCCGCGGCCCTTGGCAATGTCATGGAATAGTGCGGCAAGGTAGAGCAGGTCGATGCGGTCTATGCGTGCGGCGGCGGCCAGTAGGTCGGTTCGTGCGGGAGTAAACTGGCCCTCCCGCAGTGCCTGGATGTTGGCGATAACCCACAATACGTGTTCATCGACCGTGAATAGATGGTACAGGTCGTATTGCATCCGTCCGGTGATACGGGCAAAAGCCGGCAAGTAGCGGGATAGGACACCGGTTTCATGCAGGGCGAGCAGCACTTCATGCACCCGGGACGGAGTCCGGAGAATGGCGAGAAATCGAGCCATATTGGCGCGGTCTGCCCGAAAGGCGGCATCGATGCGGGGCAGAGCCGTGGCGATTGCCCGTTGCGCGGACGGGGCGAGGCCATGCACGGAGGGGGTGTCCTGCCAGTGGCGGAAGATGTCGAACACCAGTCGTGGGGTAATACGGGGGGACTCCGGTAATGCGAAATCGATATATTTTCCTCGGCGGATTAATCCCGGTGCGAGAGGCCGAGCGGGGGCGGCGCTTTGATCGCCTAGAATCAGGAACATCAGGGCGTTGGTCCGAGCGATGAAACCGGCGCTACGATAGTAATCCTGCATCATGCGTTCGACCGGGAGTGTTCCCCGCCGCGGGCGGTAGCCCAATAGGGCCGCTAGGCGAGGCTGCAGGTCGAACAACAGGCGGTCTTCGGCGCGGTTGGCCAGGTGATGCAACCCGAGGCGAATCCGGGCAATGACCCGCAGGGCCGCCGCCAATTCGCGTTGTTCGGCAATGGTGATCAGTCCTTGGGAGGCGAGATCCCGCAGGTCGGCCTTGCGCTGACCGAGAAAGCGGGCGGCTATCCAGAAGATGGTCATCAGGTCACGCAATCCGCCCGGGCTCTCCTTCACGCTGGGTTCGAGGCGCTGGCTGCTGCCGTCAAAACGGGCGTAACGCCGTGCGCGTTCTTGCCTCTTGGCATCCAGGTAGATTGGAGCCGGCCAGAGGTCGGGATCGGCAAGAAGGGCGAACAAGCGGGCATCGAGGCGGGCATCTCCGGCGAGGCGCCGGGATTCGCTAAGGGCCGTGAAGATGGTTATATCCGCGGCCGCGGCCCGGCCTGTTTCCTCCAGGGTACGGACGCTGATCCCAACCCGCAGCCCGAGATCCCATAAGTTGCGAATAAACCGCTCGATCCGGATCCGTAGGGACTCGGGAGGTGTGGTCTCCAGCAGTACGGCCAGGTCGATGTCGGAGCCGGGATAGAGTGCGCGGCGGCCATAACCTCCGGTGGCATAGAGCGCAATGGCGCGGCCCGGCAGTTGCCGGCGCCAGGCTTCACGCAGGATGGAGTCGTGGGCGCGGGTATGCATCGAGAGCAACCCGGAGGGGCTACGGCCGTGTTCTATTCCCGCAGCCAGATCCAGGCGGGCATCGGCAAGCCGGGCGTCGAGTGCCTTACCGGGTGAAGGATTCATCCGCTCGGGCGGTCAATACATCGAAATCCGCCTCGGTGACCAGCACGGTATGCTCCCATTGCGCCGATAACGAATGATCCTTGGTGACAACCGTCCAGCCATCGTGCAGCAGTTTGACTTGGCGACGACCGGCGTTGATCATCGGCTCGATGGTGAAGATCATCCCCGGCTCGAGTACGAGGCCGGTTCCGGGCTCTCCGTAATGGAGTATTTGCGGATCTTCGTGATAGGCACGACCGATGCCGTGGCCGCAGTACTCGCGCACGACGGAATACCCCCGAGCCTCGGCATAACTTTGGATGATGTGGCCGATATCTCCGAGGTGCAGGCCGGGGCGAACCGCCTGGAGGGCGAGCTTCATGGCCGTATATGTGGTGTCCACCAGCCGGCGGGCCTGTACCGATGGTTCTCCGACGTAATACATGCGACTGGTATCGCCATGGTACCCGTCCTTGAGTACCGCTACATCAATATTGATGATATCGCCATTCTTGAGACGCTTGTCGCCGGGGATACCATGGCAAACCACCTGGTTGACCGAGGTGCAGATGGATTTTGGAAATCCCCGATAGCCAACATTGGCCGGAATTGCCTTCTGTACCTTGAGGGTGTACTCGTGGCATATTCGATCGAGATCATCCGTGCTCACTCCCGGCAGCACATGGGGTTTGATTATTTCAAGCAACTCGGCGGCCAGGCGAGCTGAAACGCGCATTTTCTCGATTTCTTCCGGGGTTTTAATGAGAACAGCCATGAATTCGCTTGGGGTGTAAACAGGAAGTATTGTATCGCGCTGGCTTATCAGGCTAAAATGTTCGCTCGCGAATTCGATGCCTTCCGATGGCAAGATTTGCGTCAAGGTGAATCCGCATGGCGATCCGATCCGATTTTTCGGTGGTGGTGGCTGCATGGGGTTTTGATCTTGAATTGGACGCGAACCCCGAAGTTGGGGTAGTGAATTCACACACGTACCGGCACATGTGACTGGGTGCTCCGAAGGAGTTGTTACATGGGGTGCGTGGAGGCTCAACCCGGAATTGGAGAAATTAAGATGGCAACCGTATCCATGCGGCGTATGCTCGAGGCAGGGGTACATTTCGGACACCAGACCCGATTTTGGAACCCGAAGATGGCACCCTATATTTTTGGACAGCGCAGCAAGATTCATATCATTAATCTCGAGAAAACCGTGCCCTTGTTCGAGGACGCGCTGAATTTTCTGGCAAAATCGAGTTCCGAAGGGGCAACGGTACTGTTTGTCGGTACCAAACGTGCGGCTAGAGGCCTGATCGCCCGAGAAGCGATGCGCTGCAACATGCCTTATGCCGATCAGCGCTGGCTGGGGGGCACTTTAACCAATTTCGCCACCGTACGGCGTTCGGTCAAGCGTCTGCTCGAGCTGGAAGGCATGGAAGAGGACGGCCTAATGGATCGGCTCATCAAGAAAGAGGTGGTGCGCCTACGGCGGGAGCGCGCGAAGCTTGAGAAGAGCCTGGGTGGTCTGCGTGATATGGACTCTTTGCCCGATGTACTGTTCGTAGTCGATGTCGGCTATGAGAATATTGCCGTCGCCGAGGCCAATAAATTGCATATTCCGGTCATCGGTATTGTGGACACCAACAACAGCCCGGCCGGCATTGATTATGTGATCCCCGGTAACGATGATGCTATTTCCGCCATTGATGTATTTGTTAGTGCGGCGGCCGATGCCATTCTCGCCGGACGCGAGATGGTGCCGGTGTTACAGGGGAGTGCCGAGGATTTTGTGGCGGTTGAGGAGGTCGAAGAAATCACCGCCCGACGGGCCAAGTCTTCGGGAAGGGCCGCAGACGGGTCTCAGCTCGTTACCAGGCCTGTGGTGAGCGATCCAGGAGCAGGGCAAGAGGCCGGCGTTGAGAAAACGGCTCCGGCCGCAGCGCTCGATCCCACGCCCGTTGAAGCCGAACCCCGGCGGGCGGATGATGCGGTATAGGTTACGCCCGGATATTCGGTATGATCTTACAGTTTTTCGATAATTGATCTGAGCAGGAGAATGGTGTGAGTGTGACTGCCGCGGAAGTCAAAGCACTGCGTGAACGGACCGGTGCCGGGATGATGGAATGCAAGAAGGCGCTGGTAGAGGCCGAAGGAGATTTAGACCGGGCGGTTGAATCCATGCGCAAGGCGGGATTGGCCAAGGCCGATAAAAAGGCCGGTAGAATTACTGCGGAGGGCCGCATTGCCTTGGCGGGGGACGGCATTTGTGCCGCTTTGGTTGAGGTCAACAGCGAAACCGATTTTGTCGCCGGCGGCGATATGTTGGCGGGGTTTGCCGACAAACTGGCCAGGCTGGTTCTCGAGGAGAAGCCGGCGACTGTCAAGGCGTTACTGGAATTGGATTTCGCGCCGGGTGAAAGCGTAGAGGCTGCCCGTCGTGCCTTGATTGCCAAGTTGGGTGAAAATATTAGTGTGCGCCGCTTCCAGTGGTTTGAATCTGACGGTATGATCGGACGTTATCTACACGGTTCTCGCATTGGGGTTTTGGTTGAACTCGATGGCGGGGATGAAAGCCTGGCCCGGGATGTGGCGATGCATGTTGCAGCCAGCCGTCCCTTGTGCGTTTCCGCGCAGGATGTCCCAAAGGATCTACTTGAGCGTGAACGCGGTATTATCCAGGCACAGGCCGAGCAGAGTGGCAAGCCGGCTGAAATCGTATCGCGAATGGTCGAGGGCCGGCTGAAAAAGTTTATCGCTGAAGTCTCACTTACCGGGCAAGCTTTTGTGAAGCATCCGGAGCAGACGGTTGGTGCCCTGTTGCAATCGCATGCGGTTGAGGTACGGCGCTTTACCCGCTTCGAGATGGGGGAAGGGATCGAAAAGGAAGCAGTGGATTTTGCGACTGAGGTCATGGCCCAGGTTCGGGGAGCCTGAGCGCGACATGGCCGGGTCACCCGGGATTTTGCGGGGAGATGCACGCCCGGTTTATCGCCGGGTGGTATTGAAACTCTCGGGTGAGGCGCTGATGGGGAATGCCCAGTACGGCATCGACCCGGAAATGATCGACCGCATCGCCGGTGAATTGGTTCAAGCTCATGCCTTAGGGGTGGAGTTGGCGCTGGTGGTTGGGGGGGGCAACCTTTTCCGGGGTGCCGGCCTGGCCCAGCGAGGCATGGATCGGGTCACCGGCGATCACATGGGTATGTTGGCCACGATCATGAATGCCTTGGCGTTACAGGCCGCCATAGAGCTTGCCGGGGCGGATGTACGGGTTATGTCGGCTATTCGGGTCAATCAAGTCTGTGAAGCATTCATTCGCCGGCGCGCCATACGGCATCTGGAGAAGGGACGGATCGTGGTGCTTGCCGCCGGAACCGGCAATCCTTTTTTTACCACGGATACGGCGGCGAGCCTGCGGGCGAGCGAGATCAATGCGGACCTATTGGCCAAGGCCACGAAAGTAGACGGTGTTTATGATGCCGATCCGAACAAGAGTTCCAGGGCCAAGCGGTATCGGCGGTTGAGTTTCGACCAAGCCCTGAATCAGCGGCTCGAGGTCATGGACGAAACCGCTATCGTGATGTGTCGGGAACAGAACTTGCCGCTACGGGTTTTCTCTATATTTGAAGCCGGCGCTTTCGTGGAAATTCTTCAGGGTGTGGATATCGGAACACTGGTTACCAACGGAGATGAACATGCCGGATGACCTTCGTCATGATACCAATACACGTATGGGTAAAAGCATTATTGCCCTGCAAGAGGCTTTTTCCAAGATCCGTACCGGACGGGCGCATACCAGCCTGCTGGATCACCTGAAGGTGGAATATTATGGCAATTTGGTGCCGTTGCAACAGGTTGCCAACATCACCACGGTGGATGCGCATACTCTTGCGGTAACCCCTTGGGAAAAAAGTCTGGTCCAGGTGATCGAAAAAGCGATCCTGAATTCCGGTCTTGGGCTGAATCCGGCGACCGCGGGAACCGTGATTCGTGTTCCCTTGCCCATGCTGACCGAACAGAGACGCCGTGAATTGGTCAAGGTGGTACGGCAGGAGGCCGAGCAGGCTCGGGTTTCGGTTCGAAATATACGTCGTGACTCATTGAGTAAACTTAAAGAACGAGTACATGAAAAACAGATCACGGAAGATGAGGAACGTCGCGAGTCTGAATACGTGCAGAAATTAACCGATGAACATGTGGCTAAGATCGAGAAACTTTTGCGGGCCAAGGAAACCGAATTGATGGAAGTTTGACTGCCCCATCGTAACGGGTACAAGGCGACTGATTTTGGTAAGGGAACACGCGGATGAAAAATGAACTCGATCCCGGTCTACCACGGCATGTAGCCGTGGTGATGGATGGAAACGGTCGCTGGGCCGAGCGCCGCGGGCTGCCGCGTCTGGCCGGGCACCAGGCCGGGTACCGAGCCGTTAAAACATTGGTGCGTGAGGCGGGCAGGCGAGGGATTCGGCATTTGACCCTGTTTGCCTTTTCGAGTGAGAATTGGGGGCGGCCCGCCGATGAGGTGGCGGCTCTGATGGCGCTGTTTCTGAAGGCCCTGCGTCGCGAAGTAGCCGATTTGCATCGTCACGGAATCCGACTTGATTTTATTGGAGATCGGGATAAATTGAGCTTACCCTTGCGGCGGATTATGGAAGATGCCCAGCGTCTTACCGCCGCCAACGAGGGATTAATGCTGCATGTGGCCGTGAGTTACGGGGGGCGCTGGGACATGGTTAATGCGGCCAAGCGGTTGGCCGTTGCGACGGCCCGCGGTGATCTTGATCCACGGTCGATCGATGAGCGAACCCTGGCGGCCCAGTTCACGTTGGGGGCGGTGCCGGATCCGGATCTGTTCATTCGTACGGGCGGCGAGTATCGGATCAGTAACTTTTTATTGTGGAACCTGGCTTATACCGAGCTATATTTCACCGAAACCCTGTGGCCGGATTTTGATAAGCGTGCGTTTTCCGCGGCCCTGTCCGATTTTGCTGGTCGTCAACGGCAATTCGGTCAGGTCTCCGCCGCACGTTTTGTCGATTATGCTTAGGCAGCGCTTGCTGGCCACGGCGGTTTTACTTCCGGCCGCGGTAGCCTGGGCCTTGTGGGCACCGCTCGCACTGTTCGCCGGCCTGGGCGCGGTGCTGGTCTTGTTGGGCGCCTGGGAATGGATTCGGCTGGTTGGATATACCAATGTTTTGATACGTTTGGGCTATTTGGTGGTTGCCCTGGTGCCGGTGGTCCTGCTGGGTGCCGCCTTGGTACTCGACCGGTTTCAAACTTTTTTATTATGGGCCTTCATGCTGTTCTGGCTAGTACTTGCCCTGCAATTATTCTTATCCTTCCGGCCGTCTCGTCTGTTGTTGGCCGGCGAAGGCCTGGTAATGCTTTCAGCCACTTGGTGGGTGCTGGTATTGCTGCGCCAGGCACCCGGTGGCGGGGGCTGGGTTATTGCGCTTTTGGCCGTGGTTTCCGCCGCTGATACCGGGGCGTATTTCGTGGGTCGGGCCTGGGGACGGCATCGCTTGGCGCCGATGATTTCACCCGGAAAAACCTGGGAAGGCTTTGTCGGCGGCATGGTGGGGGGGGGGCTGGTGGGCTGTATAGCCGGTTTCTGGAGCGGCATATCGCCGTGGATGTTGGCAGTACTCGCTTTGGTGGCGGCGATTTTCTCCGTGATCGGAGATCTGACCGAAAGTCGCATCAAGCGCTGGGCTGGTGCCAAAAACAGCGGGCGCCTGATCCCGGGGCATGGCGGTTTGCTGGATCGCATCGATGGTTTGATGGCGGCTGCACCGATATTTGCGTTGGGGCTGGAACTGGTCAGGAACACCCGATGAAGAACGTGGTGGTATTGGGTTCAAGCGGGAGTATCGGGCGCAGCACGGCCGAGGTGCTTTCGCGTAATCGGGACCGCTTTCGGCTGTATGGGATCAGTGCTCACTCCAATGTCGAGGCGCTGCTCGAGCAGTGCCGAACCCATCGACCGGTCTATGCGGTTATGGTGGATCCCCAGGCCGCTTCCCGGCTGGAAACCGTTCTTCGCGACGAGGGCCTGCCTACTCGGGTGCTTGCGGGCGAGGCTTCGCTGGTGGATCTGGCCGGAGATGAAGCGGTGGATTATGTGATGGCGGCCATTGTGGGGGCGGTGGGGTTGGCGCCGACCTTGGCTGCCGCCCGGGCCGGGAAGCGGGTGCTCCTTGCCAATAAGGAATCCTTGGTCATGACCGGAGCGCTGTTCATGGGCGAATTGAGCCGGGGCGGGGGCGAGCTGATTCCGATCGATAGCGAGCACAATGCGCTGTTTCAGGCTTTGCCGCCCGGCTACCAGGCCGGTGCCCGTCCCCTTGGCGTGTCCCGCTTATGGTTGACTTGCTCGGGGGGGCCCTTCCTAAGGAAGACTCCGGCGGAACTTCAAGCCGTTACACCGGACCAAGCTTGTGCCCATCCGCGCTGGAGCATGGGACGGAAAATCTCGGTGGATTCGGCCACGCTAATGAACAAGGGGTTGGAGATTATTGAAGCAAGCCATCTTTTCGGCATGCCATTGGCGCAGGTTCGAGTGGTGATTCACCCCGAAAGCATGGTTCACAGCCTGGTCGAATATGTAGATGGTTCGTTTGTCGCCCAGTTGGGCCGACCGGATATGCGCACGCCGATCGCTTGCGGGCTGGCCTGGCCCGAACGGATGGATGCGGGGGTTGCACCCCTGGATCTCACCCGCCTGGGTGCGCTGCATTTCGAACCCCCCGATGAGACGGCCTTCCCCTGCCTGCGCCTGGCTCGCGAGGCTTTCGCGGCCGGAGGTACGACCCCGGCCGCGCTGAATGCCGCCAACGAGATTGCGGTGGCCGCATTCCTGGATAATCGATTGGCATTCACCGCCATACCTGGTGTCATCGAAACCACCTTGGAGCGCGGAGATTGGCCGCCGGCTGATGATCTGGATACCGTGCTCGCCGTGGATTCCACGGCCCGGGCTTATGCGCGGGCCGTGGTCTCAGCGCAGGGAGCCGCCTGATGCAGGTGTTGATCTCGCTGGTCGCCTTTACCGTCGCCGTGGCTGTTTTGATTACGGTGCATGAGTTTGGGCATTTCATCGTTGCCCGTGCGATCGGCGTCAAGGTATTGCGGTTCTCGCTCGGGTTTGGGCGCCCGCTGTTTCGCTGGCGTCCCCGTGGCGAGACCGAGTATGTTATTTCGGCCCTGCCGTTCGGCGGTTATGTCAAGCTTCTCGATGAGCGCGAGGGTGAGGTCGGGGAACACGAACGCGGGCGGGCCTTCAACAACCAATCCATTATTTCCCGGGCGGCGATCTTGTTTGCCGGGCCCGGGTTCAACCTTCTCTTCGCCGTGCTGGCCTACTGGATCGTGTTCATGGTGGGTGTTCCGGGTATCAAGCCCATCTTGGGGCCTGTGGCTTCCGGAACCCCTGCAGCCCGGGCCGGACTGGCCGAGAGGGATACTCTTATCGCGGTGGCGGGAGAACGGACGACAACCTGGGCGGCGGCACGGCTGGCCCTACTTGAGCGGGTGATGTCTGATCGTCCCATTCCCATGGAGGTCAAAACCCGGCGGGGGGAGGAGCATCGGGTTCTGGTGGAATATTCCAACCCCAAGGCATTGACTCGCCCCGGGGCCCTGCTCAGGGGGCTTGGACTTTCGATTTGGATGCCGCCTATTTCCCCCGTCCTTGGGCGGTTGGCACCGGATGGCCCCGCGGCCCGGGCTGGTTTGCATTCGGGAGAGCGGATTGTATCCATCGAGGATCATCCCATCGGCAACTGGGAAGATCTAAGGCGTTATGTGGAAAAGCGTCCCGATGCGAGATTACGATTTCGCCTTCGGACTCCAACGGGTGTGCGCGAGGTAACGGTATTTACCGCGAGCCGAAAGATTAATGGGCGAGTCATCGGTCATATCGGTGCGGCACCTGCCATTCCCAAGGACTATGCGCGCAACTTGCGCGCAAATATGAAATTGGGCCCTCTGGCCGCAGCCCAGGCGGCTTTTTCGCGCACCGGGCAGATCACGGCGTTGACCGCGCTGATGTTTTATCGGATGGTGGCGGGACAGGCTTCTCTAGCCAATCTTAGCGGTCCCATCAGTATTGCCCAATATGCCGGTGCATGGTTTGAGGCAGGTGTGGTACCTTTTCTCTTTTTCCTGGCCATTATCAGTATCAGTCTGGGTATCCTGAACTTGTTACCCGTTCCGCTTCTGGATGGGGGGCAGTTGTTTTATCTGGCCATTGAGGCCGTCCGGCGTAAGCCATTGTCCGAACGGGTCGAAATGCTAGGCCAGCAAATAGGAATTGGATTGCTGGTGCTGTTGATCGGTTTTGCCGTGTTTAATGACCTGAGTCGTATTATCCATTCATAGCCCAAGGAGGGCCGCTTGCTCGCTCGTCGATTCACAGGACCCTTGTTGTGTCTGCTTCTTCTCGCTCCCGCCGTGTTTACCCCGGCGTATGCGGTGGGCGAGCATTTTATGGCCGAACATATCAAGGTGCTTGGCCTGCAAAGAATTTCTCGTACTACGGTATTGACTTACATGCCGGGGATCGGGATTGGGCAAAGCGTAGGGCCGGCTGCAATCGCCACCGCCATACGCAATCTCTATCGGACGGGTTTTTTCAGTACCATCGAGTTTCGCCGCAAGAATCACACTTTGATTATCGTTGTCAGGGAACGTCCCACCATAGCCCGGGTAATTCTGTATGGCAACAAGGCCATCAAGACCAAGTCTTTACGCAAGGCCTTGCAACAGGCTGGATTGACTTCGGGGCAATTCTTTGACCGTTCCGCTCTCGATGCCATCAAGCAGTCGTTGATTCAGGAATATTTTAACCATGGACTCTATGGAGTTCAGGTTAAAGCCAAGGCCGAGTCCTTGTCCAATAATCGCGTGGCCATACGCATGGATATCAAGGAAGGGGCACACGCAAAAGTACTTTCAATTAACTTCACGGGAAATAAAACGATCTCGAATTCGACTCTTCGTGAGCGATTCAAGCTCACCACACCCGGATGGTTCACCTGGATTACCGGGAAGGATAAATATGAAGAGGCAAAGCTGCGTGGAAGCCTGGAAAATATCCGCTCCTATTATATGAACCGAGGGTATGCGGATTTTCGTATCAAGTCGGTTCAGGTTCAGATTTCACCCAATAAGAACGGCATCTATATCAATGTAAACCTGCATGAAGGGGGAAAATATCGCATTGGCTCGATCAAGCTGCTCGGCAGCTTTCCGATTCTCGAAAAGAAATTACAGAAATTGATTTTCTTGAAATCGGGACGTGTATTCTCAATGCAATTGGCCAATTCCGAGGCCCAGGTGCTGACCAATGAACTCGGTAATTATGGGTATGGTTTCGCTAAAGTAAACCCTATTCCTCGTCCGGACCCGAAGACCCACCGGGTAGAATTGGTTTTTTATGTCACGCCGGGGCCCAGGGTATATGTTCGTCACATCACCTTCAGTGGCGCCCCGGGTACCAATGATGCCGTTTTCCGGCGTCAAATGCGCCAGTTGGAAGGTACATGGCTTAATAACATCAATGTCAAACGCTCGCGGATCCTGCTTCAGCGCTTGCCATTCGTGGAGACGGCCGACATCAAGCCGGTTCGGGTTCCCGGTTCCACCGATCAGGTCGACCTGAATGTCAAGTTGCAGGAGCGTCAATCTGGTACGGCAAACGTCTATTTGTCTTATTCGGGTTTTTACGGATTGGGCCTTGGCGGACAGATTGCCTTGTCCAATTTTCTCGGAGAAGGAAAGATTGTTCACCTGAACCTGAACCGCAACACAATCCAGACCAATGCCTCTTTAAGTTACACCAATCCATATGCAACCGTTAATGGGGTGAGCCAGACCACGTCGCTTTTTTACTCCAAGGGAAACAGCCTGATACGGGGGACATCGAGCTTTCTAACCAAAAATTATGGGGGATCATTGAGTTACGGATTTCCGCTGTCGGAGTTCGATTCTTACAGCTTGGGAGTAACGTTGCGCCACGGTGGTCTTACTCCTTATTGTGGATCGCCGGCGCAGTTTTTGCAGTTTGTGAGTAATCCAAACAACGGCAATGTAACCCCAGTCCAAAGCTTTTGCCGGGGACCGGATCCCAGCGTACCAATCAATGTAACACTCGATACCCTGACCTACAATAATTTGGTCCTGAAGGCCGGCTTTGCTCACGATACCCGCAATCGTACCGTGCTGCCTACGCGAGGAACCTTGCAGCAAGTGACGCTGAAAGTTGCGGTGCCTCCCGGTAGCCAACGTTACTGGATTGCCACCTGGAATCAGGTGACTTTCGTGCCGCTCGGTGCCGGGTTTATTTATGGGGTGAACAGTCTTATCGGAGTTGGAACCGCTTACGGGAAAACGAGTGATTTACCCCCTACGGATCACTTTTTTGCCGGTGGCCCGGATTCAGTGGCAGGTTATACCAGCGGCTACCTGGGGCCGACCGACTCGAATGGTTATCCCTATGGCGGGAACTTTGTCTCCTGGGTTCAGAATGAACTGGTGCTGCCGAATTTCTTTGGGGACCCTAGTGCCAGGCATTCGTACCGGCTGTCTCTGTTCCTTGATATGGGTAATGTGTTTGCACGAGCGAGCGACTTCAACCTGAATCAAATTCGTGCATCCTATGGTATCGGAGTCACGTGGCTTACTCCGATCGGTGCCTTGCGCTTCAGCTATGCCGTTCCATTCCGGACGCGCCCGGGCGATAACTTGAATCGGTTCCAGTTTACGATGGGGGCGTATTTCTGATGCTCCGGTTGATTCTGCTGGGGCTGCTCGGTATGATTGTCGTCCCGGTACAGGCGGCGACAATAGGCTATATTAATTACGCGAAAATAATGCAAAACGCCCCCCAGATCAAGGCCTCACGCGAGTTGCTTGATAAGCAATTTGTGCCGGAGCGTAATCGCCTTGTCGCGCTGAGAAAACAGCTGGAAACGCAAAGGAAGAAGCTTGCGGAAATGGGCCCGGGAGCTAATCCTTACGAACGGGCAAGCCGAATTGAGAAACTGAATAACACGGTACGCTCGCTGCGCAAGCTCGAGCGGGATTATAATATCTCGCTCTCCTTGAGAACCCGGCAATTAAGTACTAATTTTGCCGAACTTGTACGCCGGGTCATAAAGGTTTATGCTGAACAACACGACGAAATTATAGTAATCCGAGGGGGGGTGTTATATGCCGCGCCGCGGATTGATATTACCGATGCGATCCTGCAACAGATCCGTGCGGTTTATCGAAAAGCTCAGACGGAGGGTAAGAAGTAGCCTTGGCCGAAACGGGTATCAGCCTGCGAGAACTTGTCGATCGACTGGGAGGTACACTGCGGGGCGATGCGAAGGATTCAGAACACCGAGTTACCCGGGTGGGCACGCTGGGTGAAGCCCGACCGGATGCACTGAGTTTTCTTTCTAATCCTCACTATCGTCACTTGCTTGCAAACACTCGTGCGGGATGTGTGATTCTCGCGGCGGCCGATGCCGAGGCCTGCCCGGTTCCCTGCATAGTGACCAGCAATCCCTATCTGTACTACGCCCGCGCCGCCCTCCTGATTTGCCCCCCCCATCCCATCGGCTCGGGATGTCATCCCCAAGCCACTGTTTCATCCCAGGCGGAGATAGATCCTTCCGCATATATTAGCGTTGGAGCCGTTCTGGGTGCGGGTACGAAGGTGGGGGAATCCGTTTACATCGGACCCGGCTGTATCATCGGTGAACGGGTCAGAATCGGGCGAGGCACCCGGCTGAATGCCGGGGTGACGGTGATTGCCGAGGCCACTATCGGCGAAGACTGCATTCTGCATCCTGGGGCCGTCATTGGCGCAGATGGTTTTGGTCTGGCGTGGAATGGCTCTAACTGGGAACGTGTACCGCAGCTGGGTAGCGTGATAATCGGAAATCGCGTAGATGTAGGGGCAAACACCACGATCGATCGAGGGGCCATTGGCAACACGGTGATTGAAGATGATGTCAAGCTCGATAACCTGATCCAGATCGGGCATAACGTATGTATAGGAGCCCATACGGCCATCGCCGGGTGCACCGGAATTTCGGGCAGTAGTACAGTGGGGAGGAATTGCCTGATTGGGGGGCAGGTTGGTATTGCCGGACATCTCACAATAGCCGATGGCACCGTAATTACCGGCAAGACACTGGTCAATCATTCGATACACCGGCCCGGACAATATTCGGGAGCCTTGCCAATGGATGACAGTGCGCGTTGGCGCCGTAACAGTGCCCGTTTTCGTAGGCTGGAACAATTGGCTCGCCGCTTGCGTAAACTGGAGCAACATGATGGAGATAGGGACTTATGAATGACCTTCAGGGAATAAATATATACGATATTCTCAAGTATATTCCACACCGTTACCCGTTTCTTTTGGTCGACCGGGTGCGCGAGTGTGAACTGGGGAAGCATATTGTTGCAATTAAGAATGTGAGTATTAACGAACCCTATTTCATGGGACATTTTCCACAGCGACCGGTGATGCCCGGCGTACTGATTATCGAAGCATTGGCGCAGGCAACGGCGGTACTGGCATTTCGCAGCGATGGATTACCCCCAGAAAATGTGTTGTATTACTTGGCCGGGATCGACAAGGTGCGTTTTCGCCATCCCGTTGAACCTGGAGATCAGTTAATCCTGAAAGCGGATTTGCGCCGGACTATCCGTGGAGTAGGTATTTTTGACACCCGGGCCGAGGTGGACGGTCGGGTGGTGGCCAGTGCCGAGTTGCGGTGTGCTCCCAGGAAGTTTGCGGATGATTGACCCGCGTGCCGTGGTTGATCCCTCGGCACGGGTCGATGAGGGGGTTAGCATCGGTCCCTACAGCATCATTGGACCCGAAGTTCAAATTGGTGCAGGTAGTTGTATCGGTCCACATGTAGTTATTTACGGTCCCACCCGGATCGGGCGTAACAACCGTATTTTCCAATTTGCCTCGATTGGTGATATCCCTCAGGATAAGAAATACCAGGGTGAACGGACCCGGCTCGAGATCGGCGATGACAATACCATCAGGGAATGCGTAACTATCAATCGGGGAACCGTGCAGGATGAGGGAGTGACCCGAATCGGTGATCGTAACTGGATTATGGCCTATGTCCATATCGCTCACGATTGCATACTGGGCAGCGATATCATTATGGCCAACCAGGCGACCCTGGGGGGCCATGTACACGTGAGTGATTTTGTCATTATGGGGGGCTTCAGCGGAGTACATCAGTTTTGTAGAATTGGTGTACATGCTTTTTTGCAGCATAGTGCTCATGTGACACGAGATATTCCTCCCTATGTGCTGGTTGGCCAGGATGCGCGACCGCATGGAATTAATTCCGAGGGTTTGCGTCGGCGTGGTTTCAATGCTGAACGGCGCACTGCTCTCATGCGGGCCTACCGGGTGCTGTATCGCCAAGGCCTGCGATTGGAAGAAGCCCGGGAACTCCTGGCCGAGATGGCCCGTGAGAACGATGATATCGATCTGTTTTATCGTTTTATTGAGAGTAACGCCCGCAGTATTATCCGTTGACTTAACATACTCTGGGACGAGCCCAAAATGAGCCTGCGTCGCAAAAAGTTGAAGCTTGCCGTGGTGGCGGGTGAAACCTCGGGCGATCACTTGGGGGGGGCGCTAATCCGGGCTCTTCATCGGCAGGTCGAGCAACTCGATACTTTCGGTGTGACCGGAGAGTCCATGCGGACTGCCGGCTGTCGCAGCCTGGATTCAATTGAAACCCTTTCGGTGGTCGGGCTTGCGGAGGTGGCGACTCAGTTGCCGCGGCTGTGGAGGTTTTCCCGGTGCCTGGAGCGGGATATCCTTCGTGAAGGCCCCGATCTGGTTTTGGGTATTGATTCCCCGGATTTCAATCTCGGGCTCGAGCGGCGTCTCAGGCGGGCGGGCTTGCGGACCATGCACTATGTCAGCCCTTCTGTATGGGCCTGGCGTCCGGGGCGCGCCAAGGCCGTGGCTCGGGCCGCAGAGGCCGTATTGTGCCTGTTTCCCTTCGAGCCTGAATATTACGCGGATCAATCCATACAGGCGGTGTATGTCGGTCACCCACTCGCGGATGAGATTGTTTCCGAATCGCGTGAGATTGCCCGAAAGAATCTAAATCTTCCTCGGGGTGATTCGATTGTTACCCTGATGCCCGGTTCCCGGATCGGCGAGATCAACCGCTTGGGACCACTGTTTTACTCCGTGGCCGCCGAACTTGTCCGTTCCGGTAATCCGGTGTACTTTGTGGTGCCTGCAGCCTCTAAACCCTTGGCTGAGAAGTTGACCTCTCTGCTCCAAGCTTCCCCGGGCTTGCCGCTGTCGGTGGTCACCGGGCAGACGCAGCGGGCGGTGGCGGCGGCCGATGTGGTTCTGGTGGCATCGGGGACGGCGACGTTGGAGGTGCAGCTTTTGGGGCGGCCGATGGTTATGGCCTACCGGCTGGCGCCGGTAACGGCATGGATTCTCCGAAGTTTTCGACTCGTTCATAGCCCATACTTTGCCTTGCCTAATCTGATCATCGGTCGCGGAGTGGTACCGGAACTGGTTCAGGAAGAGGCGAGCATTGCTAAAATCAGTACCGCATTACTGAATCTATTGGCAAGTGAAGAGGCCCGTAATGAACAGCTCTCCGCCTTCAAGTCCGCGCACTTGCGGATCGGAACCGGAGCCGCGGATGCCGCGGCCAGCGCGGTATTGGATATCGTGGATCATTGATTTGGAAGGGCACACATGAGTAGAGTCGCCGGCGTGGATGAGGCGGGGCGGGGACCGCTGGCCGGGCCGGTTTATGCCGCCGCAGTAGTGCTTGCACCGGGCTGTGGATTGCCTCTCGATGATTCGAAACGTTTGAGTCCCGACCGTCGCCGGCGGCTCTTTCCCCAAATTCGGGCGCAGGCAGTCGGTTGTGCCATCGCTTCGGCGTCGGCCAGGGAAATCGACCAACTCGGCATCCTTGCCGCAACTCTGCTGGCAATGTCCCGGGCTCTTGATGGTTTGGGATCACTTGCCGAGGCCGCGTTGATCGATGGCCGCCAGGTTCCCGATGTGTCGCTGCCCTGTCAGGCGGTGGTGCGAGGAGACCAAACCGTCCCTGCAATCAGTGCGGCCTCTATTTTGGCCAAGGTCGCACGGGATGAATTAATGGTCGAGTTGGACGGGCGCTTTCCGGCCTATGGATTCGCCCGCCACAAGGGCTACCCCACACGCAGGCATATAGATGCATTGATGCGCCATGGTCCCTGCCCGGAACATCGCCGCAGTTTCGCTCCGGTCAGGCGGGCCATGGATCGGTTGACATGAACCAGCCTTTTGTTCATCTGCATTTGCATACCGAGTATTCGCTGGTTGATAGTGTGATTCGCATTACCCGGCTGATGCAGCGCTGTGTTGAACTCAGTATGCCGGCCGTGGCGGTGACCGATGCCGGTAATTTGTTTGCCCTGGTGAAATTTTACCGGGCTGCCGAGGCCGCGGGGATCAAGCCGATAATCGGCGCCGATTTGAGTATCGCATTGCCCGGTGAGTCGGTTCCCGGTCTGGTAACGGTATTGGTTTGTGGTCAACGTGGGTATAGGGCCTTGTGTGACCTGTTGACCCGCAGTTACCGTGAGGGACAGCGGGCGGGAAGGCCGGTGGTCGATTCCACCTGGATCGACGCTGGGACACCCGAGTTAATTGCGCTCTCCGGGCGGGAAAGCCCGGTTGGAAAGGCATTTGCCGCGGGGCATCCCGAGCGGGCAAGTGATTGCTTGAAGCGCTTGAAATCCTGGTTTCCTCACGGTGTTTACCTGGAACTGACCCGGACGAATCGAGCGGGTGAAGAGGCTTTCAACCAGGCCGCCCTGGAGCTTGCGGTCGCCGCGGATGTAGCAGCGGTGGCAACCAATGATGTACGTTTTCTTGCCCCCGAAGACTATGAAGCGCATGAGGCCCGGGTAGCCATCCATCAGGGTTATCGACTGAATGACCCGACCCGGGCGCGTTTTTACAGTCCTGATCAGTATCTTAAAAGTTACGCCGAGATGCGTGAACGGTTTGCCGATATCCCCGAGGTTCTCGAAGCAACCGCTGCAGTGGCCGAGCGGGCGACGCTGGAGCTGTCGCTGGGGCGGACGGTATTGCCCAGCTTTCCGGTTCCGGCCGGTGAGACGGAGGACAGTTACCTCAAGCGGGAGGTGGAGCTCGGTCTGCGGCGGCGTCTGCAGGCGCCTGCCTTTAAATTTGTGGCACCCGAACAAGCCTATCACCAACGGATCGAGCAAGAACTCGACGTTATTTTACAAATGGGGTTCGCTGGCTATTTTTTGATTGTTGCTGATTTTATCGCCTGGGCTCGATCGCAGAATATTCCGGTGGGCCCGGGTAGAGGATCCGGCGCGGGGTCATTGGTCGCCTATGCGCTGGGGATTACCGATCTGGATCCCTTGGCATACGACCTTATTTTTGAACGTTTTCTCAATCCCGAGCGGGTTTCGATGCCCGATTTCGATATCGATTTCTGTATGGAGCGCCGCGATCGGGTCATCGACTATGTGGCCGAACGCTATGGCCGTAACCAGGTGGCACAAATCATCACCTACGGTACCATGGCCGCCCGCGCCGTGGTCCGGGATGTCGGCAGAGTGCTGGGGCATCCCTATGGGTTTGTTGACAAAATAGCCAAGCTGGTTCCCTTTGAACTCGGGATGACTCTCGATCGAGCGCTCGAGCAATCCGTTGAATTACGGGCACGCTATGATGCCGAGGAGGATGTTCGCAGCCTGATCGATCTGGCTCGAAAACTGGAAGGCCTGTCACGGAATGCGGGTAAGCATGCGGGCGGGGTGGTAATTGCTCCGGGGCCACTGACCGAATACACCCCACTGTTTGCCGAGGCCAATGGCGCCAGCCCGGTGACTCAGCTCGACAAGAATGATGTCGAGGCTATCGGGTTGGTTAAATTCGATTTTCTTGGTCTGCGTACGCTTACGATTTTGGACAAAGCAGTCGAGACCATCAATTCGATGCGTGATTCATCCCAGCCCGCCTTGGTGTTGGGCGATATTCCGCTCGATGACCCGAAAACCTTCGATTTGCTCAAGGCGTGCAAAACAACGGCCGTGTTTCAACTGGAATCCCGGGGGATGAAGGAGTTGATTGGCCGACTGCAGCCGGATTGTTTTGAAGATATTGTGGCCCTGGTTGCACTGTTTCGGCCCGGACCGTTGCAGTCCGGGATGGTCGATGACTTTATCGCCCGCAAGCATGGCACGGCCGAGGTCATCTACCCGCATCCGGATTTGGAGCCGATTCTCAAACCGACTTATGGCGTGATCCTTTACCAGGAGCAGGTCATGCAGATTGCCCGTGTATTGGCGGGGTACACCCTGGGAGGTGCCGATCTTTTACGCCGGGCCATGGGGAAGAAAAAAGCCGAGGAGATGGCGCGCCAACGCGTGATTTTCATGGAGGGAACGCGGCGGCAAAATGTAGACACAAAACAGGCGGCTCGTATCTTTGATCTGATGGAAAAATTTGCCGGCTATGGGTTTAACAAATCCCATTCGGTGGCCTATGCCCTGCTGGCATACCAGACGGCCTGGCTCAAGGCTCATTACCCGGCCGCCTACATGGCGGCCGTGCTTTCAGCCGACCTGGATCATACCGATAAGATCGTGCATTTGATTGACGAGTGCCGCCGGATGGGGCTTGAAATCCGCACACCCCATGTCAACCATTCCTGCTATGCATTCAGCGTCGAGGAGGGCGGGGTAATCCGTTATGGTCTGGGTGCAATCAAGGGCCTGGGACGGGCGGCGGTGGAGTCCTTGGTAGCCAAGCGGCTCAAGGGGGGGGAATTTACTGATCTGGATGACTTTGCCGCCCGATCCGATATGTCCAGTCTCAATCGACGCGGATTCGAAGCCCTGATTGAGGCTGGGGCACTGGATGGCCTGGATACGAACCGGGCAACCATGCTGAACGATTTGCCGCGGGCCCTTGCGGGGGCGGGGCAGGTACAACATGCGGTAGCGGTCGGGCAGGAGGATTTGTTCGGTGCGGCTACTCTTACCCGGGTGTCGCAGGGTCGAGCCCCCCTACCCGAATGGGAACCCGAAGAACGCCTGATGCGCGAAAAGCGAACTTTGGGCCTCTATCTCAGCGGGCACCCCATGGATCGGTATGCAGCGTTATTACCCCAGCTGGGCATCGAACGAATTGGAGAGATTCAAGGCAACGGCACCGAAGCGGTAGGAGGCGGTAACTCCCGTTCCCTTCGGGTGGCCGGCCAGGTGATGGAATTACGACGTATCGGGCGGCGGACCGTGGCGGTACTCGATGATGCCAGTGGGCGTATCGAAATCTCTTTTTTTGAGGGTACAGCCGAAAAATTCCGTGATTTTTTGAATGTGGATACGATTCTCGTAGTTGATGGACGTTTGAATTATGACGATTATGCGAATCGTTGGCGGGTCTCCGCCAACCAGGTCTCCTCCATTGAGGATCTGGCCGAACGACAGGCGAGCTGCGTCTGGATTGAATGGCGTCCCGAGGGGGTGGATAGAGAAAAATTTATCTCCCGATTGCGCGAAGTGATTACGGCTCATTCCGGGAGGGCGGCCGTAGCGATCCGGTACCATGGTCGGGGGGCTGGCGCTTGTCTCCGCCTGGGGCGAGAGTGGCGTATCGCGGTACGCCGTGAAGTGATGGCTGCATTAGAACGTCTGGGCGGAGTTGAGCAGGTTGAGGCTACCTATTGCCGGGATGAAAACGGTCATCCATGACGACTGGTATGATGATAACGTGTAATGGTGAGTATTTATGGATTTGAATTTTCTCGACTTCGAACGGCCTATCGCCGAGCTGGAGGCGAAAATTGAAGAGTTACGCCACGTGGCTGACCCGGCGCTCGATATCGGTGAGGAGGTGGAGCGGCTTCAGGCCAAGAGTCGGCATCAGACCGAGCAGATATTCTCCTCGCTTACACAGTGGCAGGTAGCTCAACTCGCCCGCCACCCCCAGCGGCCCTACACTCTCGACTATGTGCAGCATCTGTTTACTGGTTTCGAAGAACTTCATGGTGATCGAGCCTATGCGGATGATCCGGCCATGATTGGTGGTATCGGGCGGTTGGATGGGCGGGCGGTTATGGTGATTGGACAACAGAAGGGGCGGGATACCAAGGAGAAGATCCAGCGCAATTTTGGCATGGCAAGTCCGGAAGGTTATCGCAAGGCGCTTCGGCTTATGCATCTTGCCGAACGCTTTCATCTGCCGCTGCTGACCTTCATTGACACACCGGGAGCCTATCCCGGCGTGGGTGCCGAGGAGCGTGGACAGAGTGAGGCCATTGCCCGGAATCTGATTGAAATGAGTGCCTTGACTATTCCGATTATCTGTACCGTGATAGGAGAAGGAGGTTCGGGTGGTGCCCTGGCCATCGGCATCGGTGATTGGGTGCAAATGCTGGAGTACAGTATCTATTCGGTGATTTCTCCGGAAGGCTGTGCTTCCATTCTGTGGAAGGACGCCAAGAAGGCGGAGGAGGCGGCCGAGGCCATGGGCCTGGGGGCGGAACGATTGCTGAAGCTTGGCCTCATCGATATCGTTTTGCCTGAACCTCTGGGTGGAGCCCATCGCAATCCCGAAGTTATGGCGGCTACTCTTAAAAGCGCCCTGATTACCCAGATCGACCGCCTCGACGGCCTCTCTACCGAGGAGTTGGTTCGGCGGCGGCAGTCGCGACTTGCCGGTTATGGCGTATTCAAAAGTTGATATGCCCGCTTCGGGTATCCAGAGCGGGTTATTGAAGCCCTAAGCGTTCCGGATAGATGAGCGAGCCCAAATATCCCTCCGACTCCAATTCGTTCAATGAATATTCCCTGGGTGAAATTCTCAGGGGCTGGCCTCATCCGGCACGATATGTCGTGCTGGCCAGCGGAGGGGTTGATTCCATGGTGTTGCTCGAGGCCATAGCCAGGATACGGGATGACCTTCCGGCTCCCGTGGCGGTACTGAATTTTGATCATGGTATAGATCCCAATGCCGTGGTGTGGGCCGAACTGGTAGTGGCGGCGGCGGCCAGGCTGGGAGTTCCTTGCCGGGTCGAGCACTTGCACCTGGGGCCGGGGGCCGGGGAAACTCGGGCCCGCTCGATGCGATATGACGCCCTCGCCCGAATTATGGCTCCCGGCGATTGTTGTCTCAGTGCACATCACGCCGATGATCAGGGCGAAACCTTTTTACTTCATGCATTGCGTGGTGCCGGACTCGACGGCCTTTCGGCAATGCCGATGCTAAAGGTTTTTGGTACCGGTTGGTTGGGTCGTCCACTGATGGGCTGGTCACGGCGCCAACTTACCCGGTGGGCACTTGGGGTTGGGCTTGAGTGGATCGAGGATCCCGCCAACCGGAATCTTCGGGTTCCGCGTAACTGGCTGAGGCAACAATTGTGGCCGGTTCTGGAGGCTATTTGGCCCGATCCGGGTCGCCGGCTTGCCGCTACGGTCGGGCGCTTGGGAGAGGCAAGGTCTCTGCTCGAGGAGGTGGCGGTCGAGGACTTGAACCGATTAGGTAACACGGTGGATTGTGAGTGTTTGCCGGTTGAGGCTTTGCTGCAACTCAGCTTGCCCCGGCGGCATAACCTTCTGCGTTACTGGTTGCGAGCGAGGGCCCTGCCGGTACCTAGCGCACGTAAACTTGACGAGATGGAAGCCCGCTTTATACTGCGCGATCCGGGGCCCCGCGCCGCGATGTCGTGGTCCGGATGCGAGCTGCATCGTTATCGGGGTTATCTGTATGCCTTTGCTTCCTATCCGGAATTGCCGGATCAATTCCGGCCTTTGTCCTTGGACTCGAGTGTAGATCTGGGTCGTCTGGGGCAAGTTGGCTTGGTATTGGATCCTGCGGGGGAAGTGGATATTTCGCTGCTTGAATCTTCCCTGAATCTGCGGTTTCGTTGCGGCGGTGAACGGATTCATCCCCAGAACTCACGGCATCATCGAGCCTTGAAAAAGCTTATGCAGGAAGCCCGGGTGTTTCCCTGGATGCGCAATCGTTTGCCGCTGGTTTACGCGGGGGCGGACCTGATTGCAGTGATGGGACTGACCGTGGCGGAGTGTGCCGTTGGCCACGGGCTCCGACTGGAATGGAAATCGGCACCCCGGTGGCGTTGAAGTTCAATGAATTCGACGTACAAATACTTCCTTGCCATAGCCTTCAACTAGTAATACATAACCGAACAACAGCTTCTTGATTAGCACCTTGGGCTTTTTTAGATCAATGCGAAAATAGCCGGGACCGGCCTGTTTCCAGGTTTGTCCATTGGCCAAATGAAATGTTGTATCCCCGTTCCAGCCATGAAACTCGCCTGCTATCCGGCTCTCTATGCGGCTTGGTGTCTGCAGCGGGTTGGGCCGTTCCCCAAAGGTGGATGCTACGCCGGGCGCGGCTGATTTTTCGCCTGGCATGGGCATAGCCGCCGGGGGCGAGCTTGGGCGGGGCAATAAGCCGGTACAAAGATTTTGTGTGTAATGGCTCAGCCAGGCGTTAAAAGCAGCAAGCTGGGTTTCAGACAGACGATTCAGGCCGGTTTGCTGAAATTTACTGACCGTCATCAGATTGCGGATATCCACTTGGCTTGGGCAGGCGGGTATTTGAGTTTTCCCCCAGGCAAAGTTCATGGTCAAGGACAATGCGACCGCCAATAAGGCGATCTGTCGAGCTGGTGGCATCTTTAAGTATCTGGATCGGCTTGAATATACTTTAAAGCTTAGCATTTGTTCCGGTTGGATTCCAAGGGCAAGGGGGCTGGTGCCTCCAGAGACGGATCGCCCCCGCCTTTCGGTTGCTCATGGCGCAATCCGGTTGAGGTTGGCAGGCGCCTCGGGTAGGGCGTTTACTCATGGAATGTCTGCATCGGTATTGTGGGCGGATCGATCCGGATCCGGTGGAATCATTTGGTGCTCGCTCTCCGTAGTCAGGTGGAATGGCTCGGATTTTAATTTTACGGGTTCTTTTCCGGGGATCCGGACATCATGCCTGCACGTGGCACAGATGGCTTTTCGCAGCGATAACGAACCGGTGCTCCGGGTGCATAGTAGGTGCAAAGCAGCTTGAAGCGTTGCTCGTTGGTCGTTACGAGCCGGGCTTTAATGGGGGTGGAGTAGGCGATCAGTGCGCCCAGCAGTTTGGCGCCGGTTTTTAGGAGTACATCCGGAGGGGTAAATCGGGATTTTCCGGCTTGTTGCAAGCTTTTGAACCGGGGCTTATGTTCCAGCTTGCGCCATGCGTTAATGAAGCCGAGACGTTCGGCCCGATGGCGCAGGCGGGATTGTTTGCGCTGATCGAGATTGAGGGCAATCGTCTTTTGAGTCGATATTTTTCGTATTGCTTGAACCCGGCGTTCAAATAACTGAAATTGAGGCTGGACTTCAATCTTGTTCCGAAAATAAGCAACCAGTTTCGGCAGGGCGTGCATAAGACCGGTAGACACAGGTTGGTAGTCGGCGGGAGCGATTTCCTTCCAGGGTAAAGCATTGGGATAGGCATCTTCGCCGAATACCTGGTCATCGATGGTCGATGGAAGAGCGATATCGGGGGTGATACCGCGGCGTTGCGTGCTGGAGCCGTCCACACGGAAAAACTGGGCGATGGTAAATTTCAGCTCACCGGCACGAAATCCGGGAAGATAGTTATTCAGCTGAACCAGTGTCTGCACGGTTCCCTTACCCCAAGTATGCGAGCCCAGTATCAGCGCCCGGTGATAATCCTGGAGTGCACCGGTAAAGATCTCGGTGGCCGAGGCACTGAAGCGGTTGACCAGAACCGCCAGGGGACCGTTATATACAGGTTTTTCGTTCTTAGGCGTATCCAGTACCTGGGTGTTATTGCTTCGGTTCATGATCTGGACCACCGGGCCGCCGGGTATGAACAGTCCGGTAAGGGCGGCGGCCTGTTCCAGGGAACCGCCTCCGTTGTTACGCAGGTCGAGCAATATTCCCGCAACCGGCTGTTTTTTTAAGGCCATCACCAGGGCGCGAACGTCGCGAGTGACACTGGTGTAGTTTTTATCGCCGTTGTTTTCAGCCCGGAAATTGACATAAAACGATGGGATGGTGATGACTCCGATGCGATAAACCCCGTTTTCATAAGGGATAAGATACGTCCGGGCTTGGGCTCGCTCGGCATTGAGTTCGATGGTGTTTCGGACCAGGACCAGGGTTTTCTCCGCCGATCCGGGCAGTGCCCCCGCCGGTAGAACCTGCAAGCGGACGATGGTATTTTTATGGCCCCGAATTAGTTTGACGACATCATCCAGGCGCCACCCGATCACATCGATCATTCTACCGTTTTCACCTTGAGCGACGCCGGCAATCCGATCCCCCGGCCGCAACTTGCCGTTTTTGGCAGCGGGACCGCCGGGAATGATCCGCACAATTGTGGCGTAGCCGTTTTGATCGGTCAGTTGGGCTCCAATCCCTTCCAGTTGGAGGCTCATCTCGATTTGGAACTGTTGGGCCTGAAAGGGGGAAAAGTACGAGCTATGCGGATCTTCAACCTGCGCAAAGGCATTCATATAGGCTTGAAAAACGTCTCCCGAGGTGGTCTGATCGACGTTTTTAAGTGCATAACGATACCTTTGACTCAGGGTCTTGACCACCTGGGGCCATTTTTTCCCGGCAAGTATCAGGCTTAAAGCAGCAGCATCGATTCTTTGAGTCCAGAGCCGATCCAGGGCGGTTGAATCCTTTGCCCACGCGACATGGCGCCGATCGAAACGATAGCGGGAGTTTCCGGTAAACGAGGGTCTGTGTTTGAGTTGACTCAGGGCCGCCCGGATACGTTCTTTTACCTGTCGGACATAGAAGGAGTAGATCGTGAATGCGGGTTGCAGGTTGCCGTTTTTAAGATATTTACCGAGCAAGTCGTCATATTGCCGATGAAAATGTGTAACTTCACCCTGGGTAAAGAAAAAACGGCCCGGATCCAGTGAATTAAGATATTTACCGAGTACCTCATGTGCAAAGCTGGGGGTGAGTTTCTTGTTCGGATAATGTTTAGCCTGCATGATTCCGACTACAGTGCGGGCAATCAACACCTGCCGGGCTTCGGGCTTGAGAGTGGTCGTAGCCGAGGGTGGGATGCTGCTGGGGGTCTTGGCGAAACCGACGCTTGCAAATAACGCAAGAAACATCAGCAGGAGGGCTCGTTGCATAATGATTCTGGACCACTCAAAGGTCAAAACTTTAGCATATTGGCCATGTCTGTGTGTGGATTTTATCGTCCGCTAGATCGTGAAACCGGAGAGGCCTACCTTCCGCCGCATTGAGTCGATGATCAAGGCGGCAAAAGTCATGTAGCACCATTGAGATGGGATCTTAGGTCTGCTCGGTGGTCATTTAACCAACCCGCCGTTTTGAGGGGATGATTGCCTGACCCGGGCGGCGAAGGGCCAGGCTCAGGGTTACCGGAGTAATCACGGCTTTTTGACAGTGGTAGCCTGCCTTTATTGGCGCGAAACCACAGTTTTGAGTTGGCCACTTGAAACAGTGAGATCTCATGAATTTAATTCCAAACGGTATTTTCCAGTGAGGATCGTATCGGCAGAGTTTTAGTGCGCGGCCTATAATTCGGTCCAGGTGTCAAAAGGAAAACCGGATCGATGAATTTCCCGAAGGCTACGGAGGTACTCTCGGAGCTGGTGGCGATACCCTCGATGAGCAGTGTTTCTACCCGGTTCGATCTATCCAATCGGGCTGTGATCGAGCGGCTTGCGAATTATTTCGATGGATTTGGTTGGTCTACCGATATTCTGACTCTACCCCAGGCTTCGGGAAAGGCTGATTTGATCGCCCGGCTCGGGGAGGGCGAAGGGGGGTTGGTGCTGGCCGGGCACACGGATACGGTGCCGTGTGATGGTGGAGACTGGAACAGTGATCCATTCGTGCTCGATGAGCGGGACGGCCGGTTGTATGGGCTTGGTGCTGCCGACATGAAGGGTTTTCTAGCCGTCGTAGTCGCGCTCGCAGCGCGCGTCGATCCGAAACATCTTGCCGCCCCTCTGTATGTGGTTGCCACCGCAGATGAGGAAAGCGGCATGGACGGGGCGAGGTTGCTGGAGGCGTTGGGCCGGCCGCGGGCCGATTACTGCATGATCGGTGAACCGACCGATCTGGTTCCGGTAGCGGCGCATAAGGGGGTCATGATGGAAGCGATCCTGATCGAAGGCGGCGCCGGGCATGCGAGCGAGCCGGAATCGGCCCCCAATGCCATCGATGGCTTGGCGCGGGTACTCGGTGCCCTGTCTGCTTGGCGTGAGGAGTTGAAATCGCGCATCCACGATGATGCTTTTCCTGTGCCCTATCCGACGCTAAGCTTTGGGCATGTGCATGGTGGGGATAACCCGAACCGTATTTGTGCCCACGTCGAGTTGTATATTGATATACGTTTCTTGCCTGGCATGAAACTCGAGGCGCTGCGCGAAGTGGTCGACGAACGGATCCGGTTGGCGCTTGCCGGTACCGGGTGCCGTTTTACCCGCCGTTCCCTGTTTCCCGGCATCGAGGCATTTGAAAATCGAACCCGGGTCCACTTGCTTCCCTTGCTCGAACAGTTAAGCGGCAGTCCCGCGCAAGCGGTATCGTTCGGAACCGAGGCCGGCTTTTTTACCGCGCTGGGGATGGAGACGGTGGTTTGTGGACCGGGGCGGATCGATGAGGCCCACAAGCCCGATGAATACATCGAACTTGCCGCCCTCGCTCGGAGTGAGGCCTTGATCGAATCCCTGATTGCAGGCTTGCTGTATTACTAAATAGAGGATAAAAACCCGGCGAATCCGAGATTCGCCGGGGGGTAAACCTCAAATAAGAACGATATTTACCACTTCAAGCCTAGGGCAGCGCGGGTCTTCTTGTTCGGAAAACCGGTCGGCTTTAACCCGTGCTTTTTCTGGAATGTCTTGAGATCGATGTGCATATTCTTGCTCCACCAGCCATCATTTTTGAGCTTGAAGCCCTTGGCGTTTAACGCCTCCTGGATGGACTTGACCTGGGCCTGGGTCATCTTCTGGTAGGTGCGTTGATGCATGGCTTTAGCGCCCTTTTTATGCATTACCTTTTTATGCATTACCTTCATGTGCTGCGCCGGGGCCTGGATCGCCGGCTTGGCCGGCTGGGATGAACCTGCCGCAAAGGCAAGCGGTGTGCCAAGCAGCGTCACCGCCGCGATAGTCGCCAAAATCTGTTTAGTTTTCATAGGCTATAATTCTCCCTCTTGAAAATAGTTGTTGAAGTTTTGCGCTTCAAAACAAACGCAACTTTACAATACAACGGTTTCAGCACGGAAGCAATAGATTCCATGGCATTGGGTCGACGAGCCACGCGCGGGCGCCGCGCGCGCATCGGGTTTAGTTCTGAGGAGCGGCGTGCAGCGATTACCCTGGCGAGCATATTCGCGCTGCGGATGCTTGGGTTATTCATGATCTATCCCATTTTTGCCATCGCCGCACGCCGTTATTCGGGTGCGACCGCCGCGAGTATCGGTCTTGCACTCGGCATATATGGGTTGACTCAGGCCGGTCTGCAGATTCCATTCGGGATTGCCTCGGATCGTTTTGGACGTAAGCCGCTGATCACCTTTGGGCTGATTCTGTTTGTCGTGGGAAGTATCATTGCCGCACTCGTCCACAGCGTGGACGGGCTGATTTTGGGACGGGCGGTACAGGGTGGCGGTGCGGTGGGGGCGGTGATTCTCGCACTCACGGCCGATCTGACCCGGGCCGAACAGCGAACCAAGGCGATTGGCATTATTGGCATGTCGATCGGGTTATCGTTTGCCCTGGCCTTGGTGGTCGGGCCGCTCATCAATGGTTGGGTGGGGTTGAGGGGCCTTTTCTGGCTGACAGCGGTTCTGGGGGTTCTGGCCATCGTTGTGCTCTGGGTTCTGGTTCCGACGCCCGGACACATCCAGCATCACCGGGATGCGCAGACGACGCCCAAACTGATGATGGCTCTCATACGCGATCCCCAGTTGCTACGCCTCAATGCCTCGATTTTTATGCAGCATGCCATTCTTGCCGCCTTGTTTCTCGCCGTGCCGATGCTGCTCAAAGCGGAAATGGGCACGGGGGTTAACCTCGGTTGGATGTTCTATCTTCCGGTGCTGGGGGTTGCCTTTGTACTCATGGTGCCGTTCATCATCTACGCCGAGACCCGGCAACACATGAAGGGAACTCTGCTGGGGGCCGTGGGTGCGATCCTGCTCTCGTTGGCTGCACTCAGGCGGGCGCCGGCAGAGGTGTGGATCAGTGGGATCATATTAACTGTATTTTTTACGGCTTTCACCCTGCTTGAAGGGCTGTTGCCCTCGCTGGTGAGCAAGGTGGCACCGATCGCCGCGAAAGGAACTGCAATGGGGATCTATTCGACATCCCAATTTTTTGGAATCTTTGTGGGGGCAGCGCTGGGAGGCTGGATCGATCACGCTGCTGGTGGCCGCGCGGTTATCCTGTTTGTGCTGGCACTCGCCGTGGTGTGGTGGCTGATTCTGCTTGGCTTGCGTCGTCCGCCGCATTATTCGACCCGCGTGGCCGCGGTGCCTGAACCGGCCGATCCTTCCCGGCTTGCGCATGAGTTGCGGCAACTGCCGGGAGTCATCGAGGCTGTGGTGGTAACCGGGGAATCTTCCGTGTATTTGAAGCTCGATCGGGAAAAACTCGACGAGGCCCAACTCGGAGAGGTTTTATCGCCAACCTCGGGCGCGGGTTAGAATATCGCGGTCCCAGACCGCAGGGAGCCACATGAACGCAAGAACCGATCCCACCCTCCAGGGGGAGTATCTCATCGTCTCGGCCCGCTTTAATTCCCTGGTGACCGAACGGTTGACCGCCGGGGCCGAGGAGGCTTTGCTGGCCCAGGGTATTGCCGCCGAGCGGATTCAACGGATCGATGTCCCCGGTACCTGGGAGCTGCCGCCGGTAGTGACCGCGGCCGCGCGCAGTGGCCGTTATCGGGCGGTAGTGGCTATCGGGGCGGTGATCCGTGGGGAGACCCCACATTTTGAGCATATCGCCCGAACCGCCATCGATGCCCTGGGGCGAATCCAGAGCGAGACCTCGACGCCTGTCGGCTTGGGGATACTGACGACCGATACGCTGGAGCAAGCGCTTAATCGTGCGGGCGGCAAGGCCGGCAACAAGGGTATGCAAGCGGCGCAAGCGGCGCTATATACCGCCGATGTCCTCGCCAAATTCCACCCCTGAGGTCGTTCGGGGCCGGCGTGGGGCGCGCCGGTTATTGGTGCAGGCACTGTATCAGTGGCTGAGCGCCGGAGGTGAACCTCAATCGCTGGTGGCCGAATTCCTGGAGGATCGTGCTCCTCCCGGCATTGACACGGCGTATTTTCATGAACTGCTGCTGCCGTGCCTCACCCAGGTGGAAAGGTTTGAAGCGCTTATTGCCTCGGTACTGGATCGGCCCTTGGCGGAGGTGGACCCCGTTGAGCGTGCCGTTCTGTTATTGGCTACAGCCGAGTTCGAGCTACGCCGTGAGATTGCGATGCCTGTCATTATCGATGAAGCGGTGGAGCTGGCCCGGCTGTACGGCTCCGCCGAGGGACATCGCTATGTCAATGGGGTGCTGGATCGTCTCGCCGTCCGGCTGAGGCCGCAGGAGAAGAACCGGCCCCGGGACGGGAATTGTGGATGAGTTTGACCTGATCCGCGATTTTTTCACCGGCCTGGGTGTGACCCGCGAGGATGTTCTACGCGGAGTGGGGGACGATGCCGCGGTTGTGCGTCCACCCTGCGGCCGCGATCTGGCCTTGAGTACCGACAGCTTGGTCGCCGGGGTGCATTTTCCCATGAATCTGCCGGCTGCGGCGATCGGACATCGCGCTTTAGCGGTTAACCTGAGTGACCTGGCGGCCATGGGGGCGGAACCATCCTGGGCCCTGCTGGCGCTGACTCTTTCCGAAGTGGATCGGGAATGGATCCGGCTCTTCGCAAGCGGTTATGCCCGTCTGGCCCGAGCGCATGGGGTTGCCCTGGTCGGCGGGAATTTAGCCCGGGGTCCGCTGTCGATTACCATTACCGTAGCCGGTTTTCTGCCCCCGGGTGCCGCCCTGACGCGGGACGGTGCATGCGTGGGCGATGATCTTTATGTCACCGGGGTTGTCGGGGGGGGCGCCGCCGGTTTGCGGGCATTCCGTGCCGGCGAGAGCGTCACCGATCCCATGGTACGTCCCTATGCGTTGCCGGAGCCACGGCTACGGGCGGGCGAAGCCTTGGTTCCCTACGTCCATGCGGCCATTGACCTGTCCGACGGGTTGGTGGGAGACTTGGCCAAATTGCTCGAAGCCTCGGGGGGGCTGGGTGCCGAGATCGATTCCCGGAGTCTGCCGCTGGCGCCTGGGGCGAGCCTGGACGATGGGCTTGGACCGAGCGATGATTACGAACTGTTGTTGGCCGCTTCCGCCGCCGAGATTTCGGCGTTGCAGCCGGAAGTGGCGCTTGGTTGCCCGTTGACCCGCATAGGTCGGGTGAGTGCCGAGCGTGGTATCCGGCTGGGTTCTCAAGCACTGATGCCCGGGCGGTTCGGCTACCGGCATTTTTCATGAGCCGACGCCCGTACCCTTCACCCGGTATCAATGCCAAAGCGCTCGGGCGCGATCCCTGGTGCTGGATCGCCTTCGGCTTTGGGACCGGCCTTTCTCCCTACGCGCCCGGAACCCTGGGTGCGATTCTGGGTATTTTTCTGGCCTGGGCCTTGAAATTTACCAACCTGCCCGTCTATGGGTTGGTGACCGGGATCGTTATCCTGGCAGGTATTGCGATTACCGGCCATGCGTCGCGTCGTCTGGAGGCACACGATCCGCCGGGGATTAACCTCGATGAGGTAGCCGGACAACTCGTTGCCGCCGCGATGGTTCCCAGCGAATGGTTCTGGTTGGTATTGGCGTTTGTGCTGTTTCGAGTGCTGGATATTCTCAAGCCGTGGCCGATTTGCTGGATTGATCGACGCCTGGGGGGTGGATTGGGTATCATGGCCGACGATATCGTTGCGGGGGTTTTTGCCGGCGTTATCCTATGGGGAATGTACTCAGGCTGGATGGCAGCGGGAGGGCTGGTGTGAACGACAAGGAGACGGATAAGCCTCGATTCCCACGACATACAGGTCGATACGTGATGACCCGTGAGCTGGGCCGCGGCAGTACCAGTGTCGTGTATCTTGCTCATGACCCGCAACGGGGATCCGATGTTGCGCTGAAGCTTTATCACGGCACCGAGGTGCGTCCGGAACGGGCTGAAACCCGGCGCAAACTATTTACCAATGAGGCCCGTCTGGCCGGGGAACTCAATCACCCGAACCTGGTGCCGGTTTTAGAGGCGGGACAAAGCGGTGACGATGCCTATATCGTCACCGAATATCTACGGGGAGCGGAACCGCTCTCGGCGCATACCCAGTTGGCCAACCTGTTGCCACAACGGCGGGTGGTGGAAATTCTGTTTGCTTGCGCGAAGGGCTTGGATTATGCGCACAGCAAGGGCGTGGTGCATCGGGATATCAAGCCGAGCAACATTCTTCTCATGGCAGATGGAAATCCCAAGATCATTGACTTTGGCGTGGCTATTCATGATCGTTTAACGGGGACTCAAAGTATTACCGGGCTGGTCGGATCACCCAGTTATATGGCGCCGGAACAGGTGAAAGATGGAACCGCCACCGCACTTTCCGATATCTACTCCCTGGGTGTGGTCGGCTATGAGCTGATCAGTGGGAAACGTCCCTTTTATGGGGATAATCTTTCTCATCTGGTGCATCAGATTATTTACGCGACCCCGCAGCCGCTAGGCAAGTTGCGGGCCAGTATCCTTCCGGCGCTCGAGCGGGTGATCGAACGGGCGATGGAAAAAGACCCCGCGCGGCGATTTCCGAACGGCCTGGCAATGGCGGCCCAACTGGCGCGGGTACTGGCCGAGTTCGAGGAACGGGCGGGACAACTCGATCTTCAGGATCGATTCGATATTGCGCGACATTTGCCGTTTTTCAAAGACTTTGGCTATGCTGAGGTCTGGGAGGCAATCAGCCACAGTACTTGGCGAAATTATGCCGCCGGCGACGAATTGATTGCCGCAGGCTCGGGAAAACGGGTCTTTTTCGTGATTATTTCCGGGGAAGTTATCCTGTATCGCGAAGGACGGCAGGTCGATCTTCTCCGCCGTGGCGAGACTTTCGGGGAACTGGCATTGCTTGCCGGTCGCCCCCGGGTGACGACGGTAAAAGCGGTCGCACCGGTGTTGGCCATGAGCCTTGAAGCGAAGCAACTTGAAAGCGCCTCGACCGAATGCCAGTTGGCTTTTTATAAGGTTTTCATGAGAGCCTTACTGCGCCGGTTGGCGGTAGCGTACCGGGGGATCGAGGCCGAGTAGAACGGAGAGGCCTGGTTAAGCCCGGCTGCCGTATTGCGGGGATTTATCCGGCGATTACGGCCCAGGCCGAGTGGTTGTGGATGGACTCGAAGTTTTCCGCCTCGACGCTATACCGGCGTATGTGCTGGTCTTGGCGCAGCACCAAGGCGATTTCACGCACCGTATCCTCGACAAAACGTGGATTGTCGTAGGCCTGCTCGGTAATAAATTTTTCATCGGTTCGTTTGAGCAACCCATAGAGTGGAGCGGAAGCCTTGTCTTCCACCAGTCCGATGAGGGCTTCCAGGCCGAGGGCATCTCCCGGCTCGATCTTCACCCGGATATGCGAGCGTTGATTGTGGGCTCCGTAGCGGGAGATCTCCTTGGAGCAAGGACAGAGGCTGGTTACCGGCACCTGGATTTCGGTATAGGTGCTGGCCAGCCCATCCTTGATACTTCCGCCGAGACGAATCTCATAATCAAGATAGCTGCTGACACCGGAAATCGGAGCGCGCTTGCGCAGAAACAGCGGAAAGCGAAATTCCGCTTCGGCCCCCGCCGCGTCGAGGCGCCGGGCTACGGTAGCGAGGAAAATCGGCAGGCGCGAGGCGGTTAATGGTTCATGTTGCTCCATGAGCAGATCAATGAAACGTGACATATGGGTGCCGCGGCGCTCGGCCGGTAGGGGAACCGCCAGGGAGATGGTGGCTACCGTTTGTTGGGAGCCGCGTTCGGTGGCGATACTCAGGGGATGGCGCAAGCCCTTGATGCCGACGGCATCGATTGCCTGACGACGATGGTCGGTATGGCTTTGAACATCCTCTATGGTGCCGGCCGGGATTGGCACCTGGGCTTCCCAATCCACGAGGGCTCGGCTTAACTTCGAGAAGTGGATGCCAGGGGGGCGGGTTGGATCGTTTTCAGCCTGTTACGCCAGTCGGTGATTCGTTTCTCGATCCCGGCGGCATCGAGGCCTAGACAGGCCAGCATGTCTTCCCGGCTTCCATGCTCGCAGAAAACGTCGGGAAGCCCGATATGCAGGATGGGACGCAGCAGGGTGAGTGCATTGAGCACCTCGGCTACCGCGCTACCCGCGCCGCCGGCAATTACGTTTTCCTCGAGGGTGACCAGCAGGTCATGATCGGTCGCCATTTTCCGGATTGTTTCCTGGTCGAGGGGTTTGATGAACCTCATGTTGACCAAGGTTGCATCGAGTTTTTCGGCTATCTCCGCCGCGACGGGTACCATCGCCCCGAAGGCCAGAATAGCCAGGGTTTTCCCCCGACGCCGAATCTCGGCCTTGCCAATGGGTAGCGCCTGCATTTCGACCTGTGGCTCGATACCAGGACCGCTGCCGCGGGGATAACGAACCGCCGCGGGTTGATCCAGTGTGTAGCCGGTGTAGAGCATCTGCCGGCATTCATTTTCGTCCGCGGGGGCCATCACTACTATATTGGGTATGCAGCGCAGGTAACTCAGATCGAAGGCACCTTGGTGGGTGGCCCCATCGCCACCGACAATGCCCGCGCGATCGATTGCGAACAATACCGGCAAATTCTGGATTGCGACGTCGTGAATCAGCTGATCGTAGGCGCGTTGGAGAAAGGTGGAGTAGATGGCTACGACCGGCTTCATGCCTTCAACGGCCAGCCCGGCTCCCAGCGTGACCGAATGCTGTTCGGCGATACCGACGTCGGCATAACGTTCGGGGAAGCGCCGGTGGTACTCGACCAGTCCGGAACCCTCACGCATGGCCGGGGTGATGGCAAAGAAGCGTGGATCGCGTTCGGCCATGTCACAGGCCCAGCGGCCGAAGATCTGTGAATACGTAGGCAGCGACGCCTTTTTTTTGAATTTCCCTGATTCCGGGTCGAAAGGGGAAGGGCCGTGCCACTTGGTCGGATCGGCCTCTGCGGGGGCATAGCCCTTGCCCTTGCGGGTCACGACATGCAGAAATTGTGGACCTTTCAGTTCACGTAAATTGCGCAGTGTATACACCAGCGTGGGAAGGTCATGCCCGTCGATCGGGCCGACGTAATTCCAGCCGAGTTCCTCGAACAAGGTGCCGGGTAGCACAATACCCTTGAGTGCCGCCTCACCCCGGCGGGCGAGTTCCCAAGCGGGGGGCATGTGTTGCAGTACTCGCTTGCCCCCCTCACGCAAGGTGGTGTAAAGGCGCCCCGAGAGTATCCGCGAGAAATAGTTGACCAGGCCGCCGACATTTTCTGAAATCGACATGGCGTTGTCATTGAGGACCAGCAACATATCGGGGCGCGAGGCACCGCCGTGATTGAGTGCCTCGAAGGATTGGCCACAGGTCATTGCCCCATCGCCGACGACGGCCACTACCTTGCGGCAATCGTGCTGCGCCCGGAAAGCGAGCGCCATCCCGATAGCGGCACCGGTAGCGGTGCCTGCATGGCCTACCCCGAAGGTGTCGTATTCACTTTCGGCACGGTGTGGGAAAGGTGCCAAGCCACCAAATTTACGTATGGTGCCAAGCCGGTCGGCACGGCCGGTCAATACTTTATGCGGGTAAGCCTGGTGCCCAACATCCCAGAGCAGTTGATCCTCGGGAGTGTGATACACGTAGTGCAGGGCAATGGTCAGTTCCAGGGCACCCAATCCGGCGCCGAAATGGCCTCCGGTACCGCTCACGGTTTCAATCAGGTAGCCGCGCAGTTCACGTGCAACCTCACCCAGGCGCTCCTGGGGTAGTTCACGCAAGAGTGCAGGCCGGTCGATGCTGCTAAGCAGCGGGTAGCGTTTCGCGTCGATCATCGACGCAGTCCCTCGTTTCGATAGGAAGATATTATCGCGGCTGTGTCAAGTGGATTCAAGCACACCTCTGCGGAGAGCCGGCCGGGTCGTTGTCTCGGTGTTCCCACGGATCCCGCTATGGGGGTGGATTCAAGGAGAAATACGCTGCCGGATCCGATCATGCGTTGCCGAGCTGAATCCGGGTCCGTCGGCGTAGGTTAAGGGCGCCGCCGCGCGGAGCTTGTAATTCGATGGGTGGGAAACCCGGGAATTTCCGGGTTCAGATGGGAAGATCCCCGAATGTGGCACAGCTTGGTTACAGGTTGAGGGGTTAGCATGAGTATGTCGCCGCGGCGACCCCGGTTACGTGTTCCGCACGCGCTCGGCATTCCTGCGGAGCAGGGTGCAAGCTTTGGCCTGGGGATTGTCCGCCAGGGCGTAGCCGCGGATACCCCATAAAATTCATCCTGTAATTCGACCATCGATTCCGGCCAGGATATCGCGGGTCGAACGCCCGGGCACTGACGATCGACGCCTGATCGGAATGCCGGGAAGGTATCGGTCTGCGTTTTTATACCGTGATCCGTTAAAATATTTTCCGTTGTCATGGCAGTTGGTTTTCCGGTCTTTATTGCAACCTTGCATAACTCACCCAGAACACCGCACACCATATAAAATGCATCAGACATCTATGACTGTCTTTTCCCGCACCACATCTACTGGTGCTCGGTTCTGAAACGCACCGGCCTATATTCACATGAGCACAATTAAAGAACGTATCCAATCTACCCCTTTTTATGGTGGTAATGCGCCTTTTGTCGAGTCCTTGTATGAGGACTGGCTTGATGATCCAGGATCGGTTCCCGATGTCTGGCGCCGATATTTTGCCCGCCTTGGCCGCCGTGGGGACGAACCCCGGCACCCGATTGAGGCGGCACTTGCCGATCGGGCCAGGCAGCCCCGCGTGGCGATCTGCGGGGGTACCCGGGATGCCGCCGCGCAGCGTCTGCTCGAGGCCTGGCGGCTGCTCGGGCACCTGCAAGCGGATCTCGACCCCCTGGGACTTAAGCATCACGGGCGGAGGCGCGAACTTGATCCGACCGACTATGGACTTGGCGGCGACGAATGGGATCAACCGGTGCAGACCGATTGGGGCGGTCACCTCGCCCGCCGGCCCCTGGGGCAGCTCCTGCACGCGTTGCCGGAGGTCTATGCCGGGCATCGGGCGGTGGAGTTTGCCCATATCTCCGATCCGGCCGAGCGGCACTGGCTCCAGGAACAGGTCGAGACGGACGTCGATCCACATGCACTGACGGATGCGGAGCGCCTGATAGTACTGGCCGAGCTGGTCGCCGCCGATGGGATCGAGCGCTACCTGCATCGGCGCTATGTGGGTCAGAAGCGTTTCTCTCTCGAGGGCGGTGATGCGCTGATCCCGGTTCTGAATGATCTCATCCGCCGGGCGGGTGCCACGGGCGTTAAAGAGGTGGTGATCGGCATGGCTCACCGGGGGCGGCTGAACGTGCTGGTCAATGTGCTCGGCAAGTCACCGCGGGATCTGTTCTCCGAGTTCGAGGGCAACCACGGCGATAATGGATCGACCAATGCCACCGGTGACGTCAAGTATCACCTCGGTTATTCGAGCGACGTTAAGGCCGGGGAGGGGCAAACCCACCTGGTGTTGGCGTTCAACCCCTCGCACCTGGAAGCGGTGGATCCGGTGGTTGAGGGGTCGGTGCGGGCGCGCCAGGACCGGGGTGGTGCGGGTGCGCGGGAGCGGGTGTTGCCGGTACTCATTCATGGTGATGCCTCGCTGACCGGCCAGGGCGTGGTTCTAGAAACGCTGGAGATGTCCCAGACCCGCGGCTATGGTACGGGCGGGACGGTACATATTGTGGTGAATAACCAGATCGGCTTCACCACCAGCGATCCGCGCGATGCGCGCTCGTCGCGCCATTGCACCGATGTAGCCAAGATGATCGAGGCCCCCGTGTTTCATGTCAACGGCGATGATCCGGAGGCCGCTCTCGGTGCCATCCGTTGCGCCTATGACTATCGCCGGCGCTTCGCCAAGGATGTATTTGTCGAAATCGTGTGCTACCGCCGCCAGGGCCATAACGAGGCGGATGAACCGGCGGTGACTCAGCCGCCGATGTATAGCGTTATCCGTACCCATCCCACCCCGCGTGAAATCTATGCCCGGCGGTTGATAGAGGCCGGAATCATTACGGCCGAGAAGGTCAATGCGCTGGTGGATGCCTACCGCACCGGGCTGGACGAGGGGCGCGTGCTGGAAACCGCGACCCTGGAGCGCGTCCAGGGCAACTTCAAGGGCTCGGATTGGCGGCCGTATATCGGGCGCAGCTGGGACCAGCCCGCCACGACCGGGGTGCCGCTCGAGCGTTTGCGGGCACTGGGAGAGAAGCTGGTGCAGCTTCCCGAGAATTTCAAGGTTCACAACCGGGCTGCACGCATTCTCGAGGAGCGGCGCAAGATGATCGCAGGCAAGATCCCGCTTGACTGGGGATGCGCCGAGAATCTTGCCTACGCCAGTCTGCTTGCCGAGGGCTACCCGGTGCGGCTGGCGGGCCAGGACAGCCAGCGTGGCACCTTCTTTCACCGCCACGCGGTGTATCACGAACTCGAGACGGGCACCGAGTGGGTGCCGCTGAACCATCTGGCGGATGACCAGGCGTTTTTCACGGGCTACAACTCGCTGCTAAGTGAGGAAGCCGCGGTGGGGTTTGAATATGGGTATGCCACGGCGCGGCCGAATTCGCTGGTACTGTGGGAGGCCCAGTACGGGGATTTTGCCAACAATGCCCAGGTGATGTTCGATCAGTTCATCAGTTCTGGAGAGGCGAAGTGGGGGCGCCTGTGCGGGCTGGTATTGCTGCTTCCCCATGGGCATGAGGGCGCCGGCCCGGAACATTCATCGGCGCGGCTGGAGCGTTTTCTGCAGTTATGTGCTGGTAACAACATGCAGGTTTGCGTACCCACCAGTGCGTCCCAGATCTTTCACCTGTTGCGCCGCCAGGTAATCCGGCCCTACCGCTCGCCGCTGGTGGTCATGACCCCCAAGAGCCTGTTGCGCCACAAGCTGGCCGCCTGCGCCTTGGAAGACCTGTCCATGGCGGGTTACCAATTGATCATTCCCGAGACCCGCCGGCTCGACCCGCAGCGGGTGCGCCGCGTGGTGTTCTGCTCGGGGAAGGTGTATTTCGACTTGCTGGCGCGCTGCGAGGAAGAGGGCCTGGACCAGGTGGCGCTTGTGCGTATCGAGCAGCTCTATCCCTTCCCGCGGGAAGCCTATGCGGCGGAGCTGAAGCGGTATCGCGGTGCAACCGAGATCATCTGGTGTCAGGAGGAACCGACGAATCAGGGCGCCTGGTACCAGATCCGCCATCACCTGCAAAAGCCGTTGCAGCAGCGGCGGGTGCTGAGTTATGCCGGACGGAGGCCAATGGCCGCCCCAGCCAGCGGCTACCCGCAGCGGCACCGGGCGGAACAGAACGCCCTGGTCGAAGAGGCGCTCGGTCTTTCCGAGCGGGATCATGTTCAGAGTAAAACCACATTTATGGAGTCCAAATGAGTATAGAAATCAAGGTTCCGGAACTGCCCGAATCAATTACCGAGGCAACGCTGGTTAACTGGCACAAGAACGTCGGCGACCATGTGAACCGGGACGAAAACCTGGTGGATCTTGAAACCGACAAGGTGGTGTTGGAGGTGCCGGCGCCGACCTCGGGAATGCTCAAGGAGATCAAGGTCGGAGATGATGCCACGGTGACGGCGGGGCAGGTGATTGCCGTTCTTGAGGAGGGCGAGGCCGTTGCCGCCGTTTCACCGCCCGGTGGCGTATCGGTAACGGATGCGCCGGTAACCTCCCCGACACCGGGGGGAGCGGCGGTAAATACCGATGTACAGCCGCTGGCGCCCTCGGTGCGCCGTCTGGTGGACGAGCATCATCTCAATCCGGTAGAGATTCCGGCTTCCGGTCGTGACGGACGGCTGACCAAGGCCGATGTGTTGGCTTACCTGGACCGCTCCGGGGGGGGGAGCCGATCTCCGGTTGCTGTTCCACCGGCCCCTGCTCCGGCCGGGACCCGTGAGGAACGCCGGGTGGCGATGTCGCGCATCCGCACGCGGATCGCCGAACGGATGATCGAAGCCAAGGCAACGACCGCCATGCTGACTTCATTCAATGAAATCGACATGGGTGCCGTGATTGAAATTCGCAAGCGCTATCGGGACCGGTTCGAAAAACAGCATGGCGTGCGTATCGGCTTTATGTCTTTCTTCGTCCGGGCCGCGGTAAAGGCGCTCAAGCAGCACCCGATCGTAAATGCATCGGTCGAAGGTAATGAGATTGTCTATCATGACTACTGGGATATCGGTGTGGCCGTGTCGACCGAACGCGGCCTGGTAGTGCCCGTGCTGCGTGATGCAGATCAGCTCTCCTTTGCGCAGATCGAGCGTCAGATCGGCGAGTATGCCAACAAGGCTCGCAAGGGCGGGCTTGCAATCGAAGATATCACCGGTGGCACTTTCACCATCACCAATGGCGGCGTGTTCGGGTCGTTGTTTTCCACGCCGATCATCAACCCCCCGCAGAGCGCGATCTTGGGGATGCATAAAATTCAGGATCGGGCGATGGTGCTCGATGGAGAAGTCCGGGTTCGGCCCATGATGTATATCGCCATTACCTATGACCACCGGATCGTTGACGGCCGGGATGCGGTGCTGTTCTTGGTTGCGGTCAAGGAGGCGTTGGAAGATCCGGCGCGATTGTTGATTGACCTGTGATCTGAGCAGGACTTTTAACCCGGGTTGACGTGGCATGCCGGTGGTGACCCGGGTCGGGGCGGTTTTTAGAGTTTTCCTACAATTTATTGCCGTACGATCGCTAAGGAGTGGATCATGAGTGAGGCCTATGATGTTGTGGTAATCGGTGGTGGCCCGGGGGGGTATGTTGCCGCCATTCGGGCGGCCCAGAACGGGTTGAAGACCGCCTGTATCGACAAGTGGATCAATCACGACGGGACGCACGCTTTCGGTGGGACCTGTCTCAACGCCGGCTGCATCCCATCCAAGGCCATGCTGGAGGCCTCGGAGTTGTTCGAACGCAGCCGTCACGACTTTGCCGCGATGGGAATTAAGACCGGTGAGGTCGAGTTGGACCTGGCGACCATGCAGCGGCGGCGTGCCCGTATCGTCAAACAACTGACCGGTGGGATCGCCTTGTTGTTCAAAGGCAACGGTGTGACCGGACTACCGGGTACCGGTACATTGTTGGAAGGTCGTAAGGTGCGCTATACCCCGGTGGATGGCGAGGAGCGAATTCTTCAGGCCGGGCATGTCATTCTTGCCAGCGGTTCGGTGCCGGTCGAGCTCAAATCATTGGCTTTTGATCGCAAGCAAGTTGTCGATTCCTGGGATGCGCTGGAGTTCGATTCCGTGCCGCCGCGGTTCGGGGTGATCGGGGCCGGCGTCATTGGGCTGGAGCTGGGCAGTGTTTGGCGGCGGCTCGGCAGCCGGGTGACGATCCTCGAGGCCCTGGATACATTCCTGCCGCAGCTCGATGAGCAGATTTCCCGGGAGGCACTAAAGCAGTTCAAGCGCCAGGGGCTCGATATTCGCCTGGGCACGAAGGTGACCGCCGCGAAGAAGAGCAAGAAGGGTCTGACGGTCAGCTATGAAAGCGGCGGCGAGAGTCAAAACATCGAGGTGGACCGGTTGCTGGTGGCCGTGGGGCGTCGTCCCTATACCGAGGGTTTATTGGCAGGCGAGACCGGGGTGCGGCTGGACGAACACGGTTTCGTGATCGTCAATGAGGAATGCGCCAGCGGAGCCGAAGGCATCTGGGCCATCGGTGATCTGGTGCGCGGCCCGATGCTCGCCCATAAGGGTATGGACGAGGGGGTCATGGTGGCGGATCTGATCGCCGGCAAGGTGGCGGAACTGAACTACGAGGCGATCCCCGCGGTAGTGTATACCGCTCCGGAAATTGCCTGGGTCGGTAAGAGTGAGCAGGATTTGAAGCAGCAAGGGGTGCCGGTCAAGACGGGGAGCTTTCCCTTTGCGGCCAATGGGCGAGCGCAGGCGCTTGGACTCGCGAGCGGCATGGTCAAGATCATTGCGCACCGGGACAGCGACGAGATCCTCGGCATTCACATCATCGGCCCCTATGCCTCAGAATTAATTGCCGAAGCGGTTTTGGCGCTCGAGTACCGGGCAAGCGCGGAAGATATCCAGCGTACCATCCATGCGCACCCGACCCTCTCGGAGGCGATGCACGAGGCCGCATTGGCGGTCGACAAGCGGATGATTCACGCGCTCAACCGCCGCTGACGGGAAGCCGCTGCGCCGGTGCGCTGCTACGATACCTTTCGGGCGTGGCTGGGCCGTTCGGGGCGACGGGTTGCCGGTGCATGGTATTTTCCTGGGCCGGGGAGGAGATCTGTCGCCATGGTGGTCGGCCTCGTGGTTCTGCTTGCCGGGCCCCTTACCGCCGCGCCCGGTGTTGCCCGGGGCACGCCGGGCGTACGCCATGCGGTTGTGTTCATCTACCACCGCTTCGGCGAGTCGCGTTATCCGTCAACCAGCACGCCGGTCATGGCCTTTCGGGCACAGCTTGATTATCTCGCCGCCCGGGGTTTCCATGTCTGGCCGCTGGCGAAATTGGTCAATGCGCTCCGCAGCGGACGGCGGGTTCCCTCCCGTACCGTTGCCCTGACCGTCGATGATGCCTTTCAAAGCTTCTATATCCGTGCCTGGCCCCTGATCCGGGCCCATGGGTTTCCGGTGACGGTATTCGTAAGTACCGTGGCGGTGGATCATCACTATCCCGCCTACATGACCTGGACGGAGGTGCACCGGTTGCAGCGGGACGGCGTTGCCTTTGCCGATCATACCTTGACCCACCCGCATATGCTCGAGCGGTTGCCGGGCGAGACCGGGACGGCCTGGCGCTCGCGTATAACCCGTGAGATCGTGGGGGCACAGCAGCGCCTGCGCGAGGAACTCGGGCCGCGAACCAATACCGATCCCCGGCTATTCGCCTACCCCTATGGCGAGTACGATCCCGCGGTAGCGAAAATTGTTACCGGACTCGGCTATATCGCCTTCAGCCAAGCCTCGGGGGCGCTTGGAGAGCCGTTAGATCCGCGGGCGTTGCCACGCTTTCCGATCGACACTCACTACGATGCACTGTCGATGTTTGCGCGCCGCGCCCGTTCGCGGCCCATGCCGCTGGCCCGGATCACACCGTGGAATCCGCTTGTGGGTACGGAAAATCCCCCGGTTCTACGCTTGCGGCTGCGGCAACCGCTATCGGGCCTGGCATGTTTTTTGGGTAACGGCAAGCCGCTTGGAGTGCATCGGTCGAGCCCCGACGTGTTCACCATTCGTTCCCCGGTGCCCTTGCCTGTAGGCCGGTCGCTTTATACCTGTACCGCCCCGGCAGGCGGTGGGGCCTACTATTGGTATACGCATCTTTGGATACGGCTACCGAGCGGGCTAGGTTACTGAGCCATGCCGGGGATATCCACGAGATTCGGGTAGCCGGCCTTATCCGGTGCCGCGAGATCCCGGAATGAAGCGGGATGGCTATTGCCGCGGCGTTGAAGGCTGTGCGGTCCGGTTGCGGCGGGGTAGGGGGGTGGATCGGCAATTCTCGGGAGCCCGGCGGTGGCGCCTATGAAGATCCGGATAGGGCGCGGTCGCGATCCGGCTGATCAACTCCAAATGCCCGGCCGTATTCGAGAGGTATTGCCGGGCGAGCGCAATACCCCTCGAATTTGCGGTATCGAAATGTTGTCGACAGTCTCAGGCGAGTTGACGCAGCATGTATTGAAGAATACCCCCGTGGCGATAGTATTCCCGCTCTTTCGGGGTATCGAGTCGGACTTTAGCCTGGAATTCCCGCTTCTTTCCATCCCCGCCCTGTGCGGTTACTCGAACCGTTGCGGCATTGCCTGCGTTTATACCGCTGATGGCGTAGACTTCCCTGCCGGTCAGCCCCAGGGATTGCGCGTTTTCACCGTCTATGAACTGGAGCGGAAGCACCCCCATGCCGATCAGGTTGGAACGGTGAATGCGTTCATAGCTTTCGGCAATCACCGCTTTGACCCCGAGGAGCAGGGTTCCCTTGGCGGCCCAATCCCGGGAGGATCCGGTTCCATATTCTTTCCCCGCAATCACCACCAGGGGCGTTTTCTCATCCTGGTATTTCATCGCGGCGTCATAGATCGGCATCTGTTCGCCGCTTGGAATATGCAGGGTATAGCCACCCTCTACCCCGGGAACAAGCCGGTTGCGCAGGCGGATATTGGCGAAGGTGCCGCGCATCATCACCTCGTGGTTACCACGACGGGATCCATAAGAGTTGAACTCGGCGGGTTTTACGCCGTGTTCCTGTAAGTATTCGCCGGCCGGACTGGCGGGGCTTATGGTACCGGCGGGAGAGATGTGATCGGTGGTTACCGAATCTCCCAGCAGGGCCAATACGCGTGCTTGCTCGATGTCCTCGACAGCCGGTTTCTCGTGACTGATTCCCTCGAAGAAGGGCGGGAGGCGTACATAAGTGGAATCGTCTTTCCAGGTATAGATCTCGCCTTCCGGTATTTCCAGGGCCTTCCACTGGGAATTGCCCTCGAACACCGAGGCATATACTTGCTGGAACATTTCCGCGCGGATGCCATCGAGTATTTCGTGTATCTCCTTTTGTGTCGGCCAGATATCCTTGAGGAAAACTTCCTTGCCGTCCTTGTCTTTCCCCAGCGGTTGCCGTTGTAAATCCTGGTCCATCGTGCCGACGAGAGCATGGGCAACCACCAGTGGCGGAGAGGCGAGGAAGTTCATTCTCACGTCGGGGTGGACGCGACCCTCGAAATTTCTATTTCCGGAGATCACCGCGCAGGCCACGAGGTCATGCCGTTGAATGGCGTCATGAATCGGTGGCAGCAGCGGCCCGGAGTTGCCGATGCAGGTGGTGCAGCCATAGCCCACGATGCCGAAGCCCAGGGCCTCGAGGTCTTCCAGCAACCCGGATTGGCGCAGGTAGCTTGTAACCACCTGTGAGCCGGGCGCGAGGCTGGTCTTGACCCAGGGCTTGACCTGGAGGCCGCGTTCTCGGGCCTTGCGGGCAAGCAGCCCGGCACCGATCAGGACCGCGGGATTGGACGTATTGGTGCAGCTGGTGATCGCGGCAATGACCACGGCGCCATCCCGGAGCATGAAGTTCTTGTCGCCGAGGCTGACCGGGGTCTCCCTTGGCGCCAAGTTTCGGGAGTCGTCGGCAGCGGCGCCTGGGCTTGTGGAGTTGGAGCCGGCGGATTTGCTTGCTCGGGTCTCGATCAGGGGTTCCAGTTCGCGGTGATAGGTCTCCCTGGTTTTACTGAGAAGAATGCGATCCTGGGGACGCCTGGGACCGGCGATACAGGGCTCGATGGTAGCGAGATCGAGCCGCAGAACCGAGCTGTAGTCGGCCGGTGCCTGGCCCGCATGATGCCACAGACCCTGCTCTTTAGCATAGGCTTCAACCCGGGAAATCTGGTCTTTATCGCGTCCCGTAAGGCGCAAGTAGCGAAGGGTTTCCGCGTCGATGGGGAAAATTGCACAGGTGGATCCGAACTCGGGGGACATGTTGCCGAGCGTGGCCCGATCCGCCAGCGGCAGTGCGGATAGTCCCTCGCCGAAGAACTCGACAAATTTTCCTACCACGCCGGCACCGCGCAACATTTCGGTTACCGTCAGAACCAGGTCGGTCGCCGTTGTCCCTTCGGGCAATTCCCCGAGAAGTTCGACCCCCACTACTTGAGGGATCAACATGCTGATGGCCTGGCCCAACATCGCCGCCTCGGCTTCGATGCCGCCAACGCCCCAGCCCAGCACGCCCAGTCCATTGATCATGGTGGTATGCGAATCGGTGCCAACCAGGGTATCCGGATAAATCCAATCTGTACCTCCGATTTTCTGCTCGAATACGACGCACGCAAGGTATTCGAGATTGACTTGATGGACGATACCGGTATCGGGAGGGACAACCCGGAAATTAGCGAATGCCTTCTGCCCCCATCGTAGGAAGGCATAGCGTTCGCGGTTGCGCTTGAATTCGATCTCCGAGTTTCGTTGCAATGCATCCGGGAGGTTGTAGAAGTCGACTTGAACGGAATGGTCGATGACCAGGTCTACCGGTACGAGCGGGTTGATGCGCCGGGGATCCCCGTGGAGTGTGCCCATGGCGTCGCGCATGGCGGCCAGGTCCACAATTGCCGGGACGCCGGTAAAGTCCTGCAAAATCACCCGGGCCGGGGTGAAGGCGATCTCCTGGTTGGGTACCTGCCTGGGATTCCACCGCGCCAGCGCCTCGATATCCTCGGCGCGAATGGTGTCGCCGTTTTCGTTGCGCAGAAGATTCTCCAGGAGAATTTTGTGAACATAGGGCAGGTGGTCGATTGCATAGTCGCGGCTCAGATTTTCCAGCCGATGAATCTGGAATTCATGACTGGAAATTCGGAGGCCGGCGCGTGTTCCGAAACTGTTTCCCATAGAGATCTCCTGTGGATAAATAATCAACTGGTTGCAGGTTATTTTGGGATTTATTCCAATTCTTATTATACCAATTGCATTGAACCCGATTCTGGTTCAGGCTGAAGGGCCTGGGGGCGGCGGAGGGATGGAGATGCGCATACTGTTTTACGTGGGGATCGCAGCCCTGGCCTCTTTCTTAACGCCCGCCGCCGCGGCTTGTCCCGCGGACAACTCGGGCATCCGGGTGCCAAGCGGGTTTTGTATTCGGGTTGTCGCCAAAAACCTGGGCCCGCTGCGGCACCTGGCGATTCGTGAAAACGGCATGATCTACGCGATCATGACCAGTCCTCGCCATGGCGGCGGGGTGGTTGCGCTACACCAGGCAGAACCCGGGCGGGTCGATAAAATCCGCTATTTCGGGAAGGTCAGAGGCACGGGAATCGCCTTGTACAAGCGATTTTTATACCTGGGAGAGAATACCCGCATCGTGCGTTACCGGCTGGACCGGGGAAAACTGGTGCCGAGTGGGCCCGCGGCGGTTGTGGTGTCCGGGTTTCCGCGCCAGTACCAGCATGGCTCGAAAAGCCTCGCCATCGACGAGAACGGAAACCTCTACGTCAACGTGGGCGCGCCTTCCAATGCCTGCCAGCGCCGGGATCGCGTCCCGGGCTCGCGGGGGATATTCCCCTGTCCCTTGCTGCAGAGCCATGGCGGAATCTGGCGTTTCCGTGCTGCTCGAACCGGGCAGGTATTCGGCACCGCCGCGCGGTACGCCACCGGGATCCGCAATATCGTCGCCCTTGCCTGGGACAGCAGGACCCATGCGCTTTATACGGCAATGATGGGACGCGATCAATTACACGGTAATTGGCCGGATCTATACAGTGTGGCGCAGAATGCCGAACTCCCGGGAGAAGAGTTTTTCCGGGTTGTCGAGGGGGGCAACTATGGCTGGCCATATTGTTATTTCGATTCCCGGATCGAGCGCCTCGTCTTGGCGCCCGAGTATGGAGGCAACGGGCGCAAGGCCGGGTATTGCACTAAGTACCTGGAGCCGCTTTTCGCCTTTCCCGCCCATTGGTCACCCGAGGCAATGGTTTTTTATCACCGACGGGAGTTTCCGCGGCGATACCGGGGGGGCGCTTTTGTGGCCTTTCACGGCTCCTGGAACCGGGCGCCCTTGCCGCAACGCGGATTTGTCGTGGCCTTCGTGCCTTGGAAACAGGATCGACCAGGTTCGGACTGGCGGGTTTTTGCATCCGGATTTGCCGGCCGGAACCCGGTGATGTCGCCGGGGGCCGCACGCTTCCGCCCGGTTGGACTGGCCGTCGGATCCGCCGGGGGATTGTATGTCGCCGATTCACAGCGGGGCTGGATCTGGCGCATCTACTGGGGCGGGGAGCCGGCCGACGGCGGATCGGGGCGCTCGCCCGGGTAAAAAGGGCGGGGTTTGCTAGGATACACACCTCATGCCTCCCATGCTGCAACCGTGACCGTACGTACCCGTTTTGCTCCCAGTCCCACCGGTTACCTGCACATAGGCGGTGTCCGTACCGCCCTGTTTTCCTGGCTTTATGCGCGCCGCCATGGCGGGCGGTTCATTCTGCGGATAGAGGACACCGATCGGGGGCGTTCCACCGAGCGGGCCGTACAAGTCATCCTGGACGGGCTCGAATGGCTGGGTATCGATTGGGATGAGGGCCCCTACTTTCAGACTCGGCGCGCGGAACGCTATCGCGCGGCGGTCAAGCGCCTGCTCGATACCGGGCATGCCTATTATTGCTACTGCACCCGGGAGGAGTTGGAAACCATGCGCCAGGAGCAGCGCGCCCGCGGCGAGAAGCCGCGCTACGATGGGCGCTGCCGCAATCGGCGGGAGCCGCGCCCCGGCGTCTCCCCGGTGGTACGGTTCCGTATGCCCGATAGCGGCCGGACCGTGGTGCAAGACCTGGTATGCGGTCGGGTCGTTTTTGAAAATGCGCAAATGGATGACTTGATCATCCAGCGCTCCAACGGCATGCCGACCTACAACCTATCGGTGGTGGTGGATGACCTCGAGATGGGAATCACTCACGTGATCCGGGGCGACGACCACCTGAACAATACGCCAAAACAGTTGCACATATTTAATGCCCTGGAATCCAAGGCCCCTTTTTATTCCCATGTTCCCATGATCCTGGGTCCAGATGGAACGAAACTCTCCAAACGACACGGGGCCGCCAACGTCCTCGAGTACCGCGAGCGGGGCTACCTTGCCGAGGCGGTGGTGAACTACCTGGTGCGGCTTGGGTGGTCGCACGGGGACCAGGAGATTTTTAGCCGCCGGGAGATGATCGAGCTGTTTGATATCTCCCAGGTGAACCGTTCCGCCGCGGCCATTAACCCGGGCAAGCTCGACTGGCTCAACCAGCATTATCTCAAGACCGACGATCCCAGGGAAGTTGCCGCGGAACTTGCGTGGCAACTAGGCAGGCTGGGCATGGTAGTCGAGGACCGGGAAAAAATTGTGGCTGTCGTCCGGGCACAACGCGAGCGGGTCAAGACCCTGGAGCAAATGGCCCGATCCGGCCAATTCTTTTTTTGTGCTCCACCGAGTTACGATGCGAAGGCGGCACAAAAATTCTTGCTTCCGGCCGGTGAAATACTGGAGCTGGCGGAAACAAGATTGTCGGCGCTGACGCAGTGGCGGCCCGAAAAAATTCATCGCCTGGTGGCAGACTTAGCCGCAGAAAAGGGGGTTGGGCTTGGAAAGGTCGCCCAGCCGATCCGGGTTGCGGTCTCGGGAGGTGCGGTGTCGCCTCCGATAGACCAGACGCTGTTCATTCTTGGGCGCGAGGAAACCCTAGCGCGTTTGCGCCGCGCCCACGCCTGGATCGGGAAACCCGGTGGTAGAGTATTTTCCAAACCATAAATGAGTCTGAAGCAGGGTAATAGAAGTAGGTCTGTCGGCCGGTTTTCAGAGTCCGTCCATGAATGGTTTTGAAGAGTGTCTGGCGGGCCTTTTGTAGCTGGTCCGCCG
>JALUYA010000013.1 GCA_027018875.1 Gammaproteobacteria bacterium | reverse complement strand
AGTAGCCCATCGCCGCACCCATCGCCGCACCCGAAAGACCCGCCCTGAAATTCCCGCCGCTGGCGATAAACCCCGCCACAAAGCCCCCCGCCGCACCTCCGGCAACCGGATTGCCCGTGTAGTAGGTTACAACTGCGGCCACGACGTAGCCGGCAGCGATGCCAATCGCCTGCTCCAGATCGCTCAGCCCGAACTCCCCCGTGGGGTCGACATCGCTGAGCGGGTTGTCGTGCACGTACACATAGGGACTGCCCGCCCCCGCCGGGTCGGGACTCAGCCAGCGCCCGAGCGCGGGAATATACACCCGCGCCCCGAGCGCCACCACCCCCAACGCATCGAACTGCTCCCCGCCGGTGTAGCCGCGCCGGGTGGGCGGATCAAGGTGCACCGCAGGGGCCAGGTCCGTCCAGTTGCCCGCCGCCCGCATCCGCCCGTAGGCACCGTAGGCGAAGGCCTTCTGGGGCACGCCCACCTGATCTGCCGTGGCCGTGGTGCTCCCCAGCCCGTCACGGTAGAAGTAGTCGAATTCGCTGCTCGCATCGCTTCTGGTGGTGAGCTGGGCCACCACCACCCCGCCCGCGATGATCGCCTGGCGGTAAGCCACCACTCCGTTCGCCTGCTGCACGATGCGAAACGCCCCACCCGCCACGTACCACGTCGTGGCCGTGCCCGAGGCGTTGGTAAGTACACTGCGGTAACGGGCTCCGTCAGGGGCATAGGCCAGCGTGAGCGTGGCAGAACCCTTGGTGATCGTGGCCGCCAATCCGCGCCGGTCGTAGCTCACCGCGTAGCCTGCCCCGCTCGTGATCCGCCCCGCCGCATCGTAGCTGATACCGCCACCGGACAGGCCCGGGTCGGATCCGGACACGCTGAGGCTCGCCAGACGATTCGGGTGCCCGCTCTGGTAGGTATAGGCGATGGAGCCGCCCGCATCGGTCTTGGTGAGCAGGTTGCCCGCCTTGTCGTAACTCGTGGCCAACGTGATCGCCGTATTACCCGAGGGCAAGCTTCGTCGTCGTGTGACTGCTTCTCACCGTTTGCGTTGCGATGGTTGACTTATTTCCCAAGAACGGATTTTCTTTTCGATGAAGGCATCTATTTCGGGAATAAGGTGAGCATTCGGTTGCTCAACATCGTACTGAATGTAGTACGGAAACTTGGGGTCAGTCAACGTTCGATTACAGGTAAAAGAAGACGCTGACGAAACTTCTGGTGTATCGTAGCAGGAGCCCATATACCATGTCAGCGGCTTGATTGGAGGCCTTTTACCCTTATCCCTTAAATTCACACTAACCATATCCCACACGGTTTGGGTCATCTGGGTTCCCGGAAATACAGGAGCAATCTTATAGTAAGGAAGGCCGGGTAATTTCTCAATTACCGCATGGCTAAAATCTCCGTTGAAGAACGTGCCATCCAAATTGTAAAGAACACGATCTGCTAAACTTATTTTCTCTTCGGGCGCCAAAGAAGCAGGCTTGATGATCACCTGTATTCCAAAATATTGATAAAATCCACCTTTGGAAACCCAACGTTTGGCAATGTAACCGGGAATCGCCGCCGCCATTTCCTTTTCGGTAAAATCAAATGTCGCGGATGGAACAGTCGACACATCCGTTCCCGGGAGTTGCTTGGCCCAACGCACTAAGCCGTTCGGAGCAGGATGCCCGGGGAGAAAGTCCCGGCCCAGAACTGGATCATACTTCTTCGGAATGCATAAGTTGTGCCATTTTCTACAGGGCGCAGTTGAATGTTGCGTTGCGGCAAGCGTAATACCGGCAGCCAACGAAGCAAGCGCCAGGAGCACAAGATACTTCACTCTTAGCCTCCTCCCGGCGAGGAACTCGGATCACAATTCGGACACCAGATAGGGGCTGTGAGCTTTAGCTCCCACTGGTTACCAGTGAATATAGTACCTCCAAAATAGGCCATAGAAATATGATTTCTTACGAAGACTCGATTGTGAAAATCATATACTTGCTTCGCTGACAACACCCCAGGTTCGTCGCCTATCGGGCCAAGGTAATCAGCGCGTACCTCATCAATGTATGCATGCGCAAGTTGCACGCCTATGGCGTGCATCTCAGCGGGATTATCCCCAATGGCAGCCATAAGCGCCAGCTTTCCGGCAATAGCCAAAGAGCTAATGTCAAATCTGGTGTATGACTGATGGTCATGGTCAGGCGGCCTTCCTGCTGATTACCCGCTCATCGATTCCGTCGATGAACTGGATTCCTTCAATGACATCGGCCAGTTGCTCAAAGCCGCGTAATCGCCGCCAGCGCCCCTGGGCCGACATCGCCAATTTGTACACCAGCGCCACACCGCTTTTCGCGCTCACGCAGTTGCGCGTCTTCTCCGTCCTGAGCCGGATGGTGGCAAACGTCGATTCGATCGGGTTGGAGGTGCGCAGGTGTTGCCAGTGCGCGGCCGGGAAGTCATAGAAGGCGAGCAGCTGCTCGCGATCCTTCGCCAGGCAGTTCACCGCCTTCGGGTATTTCGCCTCATAGACTCCGATGAAGCGCTCGAAGGCGCGCTCGGCGCTGGCCCGATCCGGAGCCTGCCAAATCTCGTGCAGCGCCCCCTTGGCCTCGGGCTGCACGCTCTTGGGCAGGTAGTTCAAGACATTGGCGGTTTTGTGCACCCAGCAGCGCTGGTGCCGGGTGGTGGGAAAGACCTCGGCCAGCGCCGCCCAGAAGCCGAGCGCCCCGTCGCCCACAGCCAACTTCGGAGCCAGCTTGAGCCCATTGTCCTTGAGCCGGTGCAACAGCTTCGACCAGCTCAGCTTCGATTCCCGACAACCATCCTCAATGGCCAGAAAATGCTTCCTCCCCGCACTGTCGCAGCCGATCACCACCAGGATGCAGCGCCGTTCGGCGGCACGCACGTTGATGTAGATCCCGTCCGCCCACAGATACACGAAACGCCGGGCGTGCCAGTCGGCCTTCTGAAAGCCCTCATATTCCTTCTCCCAGCCGCGCTTGAGCCGCGCAATGCTGTTCGCCGAGAGCCCCTTGACCGACTCGCCCCACAGCGCCTCAAGCGCGCCGGGAAAGTCATTGGTGGAAATACCGGCCAGATACAGCAGCGGCAGCATCTCCTCGACCCGACGGGCCTTCTTCAGGTACGGCGGCACGAGGCTCGAGCGAAAACCGCGCCGCCGCCCCGAGCGATCGCGCGTCTTGGGCACGCGCACCGCCACCGGCCCCACCCCCGTGACAATCGAGCGCTCAGGCTGGTAGCCGTTGCGTACCACCGCGCGGCGCCCCTGCGCATCGCACAGCGCCGCATGGCGGCTCATGAACTCGGCTAACTCGCTCTCAATCGCCGTGGCAATCATCCGCCGCGCCCCTTCTTGCAGCATCTCGCTCAAATGATCCTCGAAAGCGGAGCTCGAAAATGGAACAATCGTAGTATCATCACTCATGGTGGCGTCTCTCCTATGTACTGGAAAACCGGCTTCTTACACCGTCTATTTCAGCAGGAGACGCCGCCTTTCTCAACCCACCCCATACACCAGAAATGAGTTTAACTC
>JALUYA010000012.1 GCA_027018875.1 Gammaproteobacteria bacterium | reverse complement strand
TAAGTCTTCGAGTTTCATGATGGTTTTCATCCCCCCATCATGAACGGTTCCCCTTCCGGCTTCAGACTCATTTCATGTTAGAAATACGACCCTCCCTTCAGACTCATTTCATATTGGACAAGACTGGTAGTTGACACCAAGGTGGAAAAACCGCAAAATAGGGCACTGCAAGTGGGGCTATAGCTCAGCTGGGAGAGCGCTTGCATGGCATGCAAGAGGTCGCCGGTTCGATCCCGGCTAGCTCCACCAAATTGCATTTCGACATCCCCCCAATGTCCCAAGAACCCGCCGGGATCTCCTTCCAGGCGCGCGAAGTATTCGCGCCAATCATCTGTGGATCGAGCTTAGGGACGATGCGACGCCGGGCCGGGCCTGGCGGTAACCGCTCGGGGAGGCGCCACCGCCGGGACCGTGGTGGCGCGGCTTATCTGGCCTACCGGCCGTATGCTGGTACAGAGCAAGAAGGCTTGGCCGGAGCAAGGGTTTTTTCTGCCAACATTCAGCGGTTCCGATCTGCTAAAATCCGCTTCTCCAGTTTACCGGGAGCTGCTGCGGCTGGAGCGGAGGATGTGTTCGGGCATCTCCCCAGGAGCGGGATTTTTGCCTTGGCAATAGGCTTGGATATAAAGTGGTGAGCGGCTCCGCCAGGTTTTGCGTCCCCGTCGTCTAGAGGCCTAGGACACCGCCCTTTCACGGCGGCAACACGGGTTCGATTCCCGTCGGGGACGCCATATTCCATTCCCGGGAAGCCTCAAGAAGCTTCAATGTCTTGGTGATCCAGGCTTCTCCCCGGGGATTTCCCGGCGGTGCTACCATATCCCACAAAAACGGGACATCCTTTCAGGGTTCGCAAGACCCCGGCAATGAAATACAGCCACGCCTTTCATTTGAATATTACCTATCTTGAGCGGTCTTCGATACCATCCGATTTGTGCGACCGCTTCGCCCCCGGATCGTGACCACGATGTTAATCCAGGTCGCGGGCGATCTGGTCACGGTTCCCCTGGGTTCCTGCGAGGGGCGCTTCGCCACGGAGAGGGAGGCGAAGGCCCAGGCGCGGTGCTACTAGGCGGACGAGGCCATTTCCCCTCAATTCCCGGAAAACCCTTGCGCCGCCGAACGGGGTTGGTAGAATCGGTGGTATGAGATCGTAAATTCCACCCTCAAGTGCAACGGTTAACGTGGTTTGACGCAGTAGGAATACCGTGTGCGGTTCTAAAGCCCAAGGCTTTTGGGGGTGGTGATCCAGGTTATCCACCACGTGATCGGTGTTTTGGCGGGAAAATCTTGTCCGATGCCTGGTGTCCGGGAAAGTGCTGGTGGATGAGCCTGTTGACGTTCCCGCCCAGCAAGTTCCCAACAGGCTTCCTCCACGGGCTGTTAACCGGGGCGCGGCCTCAGGATATGGAAGATCCGTTTTTCGTGAGGCTGTTTACCCACAAGCGGGTAATTCCCGCGGTGGCTGCCGGAAATATAAGAAGATTCAGGACAGGAACCAGTGACATCAGCGCAGTAGCCGTTCCAAACCCGAACATCTGGGTGCGGTGCGCCCTGATTAGTCCATGCTGGGATTTCCAGTTCATATCGCGGGCGCCCAGGGGAAAGTCACTCATCATGACGGCATATACCCAGGCGCTGAACAGGAACCATGGAATCCATGAAAATGCATTGATGAGTGGGATGAGACCTAGTATGCCGGCGCTTGCCAGCGTGAGCAGCCCCCAAAGGAGGAGATGAAAAAGCCGGGGGAATTGCCGTACCGTGCCGACAGCGATCTGGTGGAGCATTCCCCGGGATATCTCGGGAGGGTGGCCGGTGAGCCGGGTTTCGACCGCGCCGGACAACATGATGAAAAAGGGCAACCCCACAAGCCCGACCACGAACAGGAAGCCGAAGTAGAATCCGAATACGAAGGCCGCGGCTAATCCGATCCAGAATAACCAACCGGTCCAGGCGAGCCAGCCGGGGATACGGTTGTCGATCCAGCCAACCATGCCGCCGAAGTAGTGTATCGCTACGATTAGCAGCACTATAAAGACGGCCACGGAGAGGATCAGCGGGAGAATGGTGTATCGGCGCAGGCCCGGTTCGGCCAGCATGCCAACTCCGGCGAGAAAATCCCCGAATCCCGACAGGAAAGCGTGGATCATGGTAGGTAAACCGGCTCTGACGGGCTCCAGTTGTCGGCCCGGTGTTCAACCACGACTTCGGGATAGATGCCACCGCGGACATTGAAAGAGGCGGATAGCTTGAGATACCGGGGTGCCAGGATCGCAATTAGGTCATTGACGATTGTATTGGTGACCGCCTCGTGAAATATGCCGACTTCGCGCCAGGACCACAGGTATAACTTCAAGCTTTTGGTTTCTATACAGAGTGTGTCCGGGATATACTCCAAGCGCAGGCGCGCGAAGTCGGGTTGGCCGGTCAGCGGGCAAACACAGGTAAATTCAGGCAAATCCATGCGGATCAGGTAATCCCGGGTCGTCTCGGGGTTGGGGAAGGTTTCAAGATTGCGCGAAGGGGAGGTGGGCATGATGGGATGGCGGTAAAATATGAATAATTTACACTATGGCTTGGTAGTGACTAAAGTATCGAATGCGGCTTAGGCGAATCAAGCTTGCGGGCTTCAAGTCCTTTGTAGATCCTACAACGTTCGATCTTCCCAGTTCGCTGGTGGGCGTTACGGGACCGAATGGTGCCGGCAAATCCAATCTAATCGATGCCGTGCGCTGGGTTATGGGCGAAAGTTCCGCCCGCCAGTTGCGCGGCGGGCAAATGACCGATGTGATCTTTAGCGGCTCATCGGGCCGTCATCCGCTTAGCAGTGCCTCGGTGGAAATGGTATTCGATAACAATGAGGGGCGCTTGGGTGGTGAATATGCCCGCTTTAGCGAGATTTCGATTCGGCGTACCGTGGATCGTGAAGGTATTTCAAATTACTATCTAAATGGTACCCGTTGTCGCCGTCGTGATATTACCGACGTATTCCTTGGTACCGGGTTGGGTCCACGTAGTTATTCGTTGATTGAACAAGGTATCATTAGCAAATTAGTAGAATCTAAACCGGAAGATCTGCGCGAGTTCCTTGAGGAAGCCGCCGGGATTAGCCGCTATAAGGAACGTCGCCGCGAAACCGAGAACCGGCTGCGAAACACGCGTGAAAACCTTGAGAGGGTCGATGATCTGCTGGATGAGATCGGGAAGCGCCTGGCACATCTCAAGCGCCAGGCCCGGGCCGCCGAGCGGTACCAGGACCTTCGCCTGCAGCAACGGAAGTTACGCGCCGAACTGGTTGCCTTGCACCTGCGGCGCCTGGATGACGAGCTATCCAAGCGTGAGGATGGAGCGCGTGAACTCTCCCTGGCCGTAGAAACCGAGCAGACGCGGGAGAGCAGCGTGGAACGTGAGTTGGCCGCCAGCCGGGCCGAGCACAACCAGGCCCAGGCCCGGGTTGAGGCCACCCAGCAGCGGTATTTCGAACAGAAGACGGAGATCGCTCGCTTGGAGGCGGTGATTGCTGGAGCCGAGCGGGAACATTTTCTGCATGAGGAAAGGCTGCAGACTATTGCGCAACAGTTGCAAGAGATGGAACGGCGTGCAGGGGAGGGGGAAAAGCAGGCAAATGCGTTGCAGGCCGAGATCGAGGGATTGGTGCCCGATCTGCGCAAGGTCGATGCAGAAGTTGTCACGGCCCAGGGAAAAGCCGAAGTTGCCGCGGTGGGTTTGGCCGACTGTCAACGGGTCCAAACCGAGCGCCGGGAGGTGCTGGCCATGGCCAGTCGTCGCCTGGCGGTGGCGGAGGCTGAGGCTAAAGCCCTGCAGGAGCGTAAACGCGGCCTGGAGCAGCGGCGGCTACGGCTAAAATCCGAACAAGAACGCCAGGAATCGGTGTCCCGGGAAGGGTTGGCGGAGGCCGCGAAGCGGGAGGTTTCCCGTCTGCGTGGCGAAGCGGAAGCGGCGGAGGCGGTTAGTGCAGCCTGTGAGCAATCCGTGAAGCGGAACCGGCAGCTATTGCAAGAGGCGTCCGAATCTCTGGCTGATCTGCGCCGGGAGCAGGCAAGCGTTGAGGCCCGGCTCGATTCGCTGAATGATCCATTACGGGCCGAGCGGGACACGCAACTCGTGAACCAATGGCTGTCGGATCATGGGCTATCGGAAGCCCGACATCTTGCTGGCGGGCTGGAGATTGAACCCGGATGGGAATGGGCCGTAGAGCTTGTTCTTGGAACTTATCTGGAGGGTATTGAAACGGATCGGCCGGATACTTTGCTGGATGATCTGCGCCGCTTGCCAACGGGGGGCCTCACGCTGATCCATGGCAAGTCCGAGGGCCGGCATGGGGCGAAGGAGAGCCTTGGAGAACACGTCAACAGTCCCTTCGCGGCAATTTACGAATTGCTCGATGGTATCTATGCGGCCGCTACGATCGAGGCGGCCAAGGAGCGCCGAAGTCGGCTCTTGCCGGGGGAGTCCGTGATTACTCGGGATGGAACCTGGATGGGCCGGCATTGGTTGCGTGTTGCCCGCGCCGCCGATCCGGATGCGGGAATTCTCGCGCGCGAACGTAAGCGGGAACAATTGAAGCAATTGCGCATCGCTCTTTCAGATCGGCTGGTCGCCACGCAGCAACTGCGCACCCGCCATGAAGAGGCATTGCGACTTGCCGAGGCGGAATTTACGCAGGCACGTTCCACGGTTCGCTCCGCGCAGGAAGCGCTTGCCATGGGATTGGCCGCCGAGGCTGAAGCCGTTGGCCGTGAGCGGAGCGCGATCGAACGCTGGGAGGCATTGCGGGAGGAGCTGGCGGAGCTCGACACCGGCCTGAATTCACTTGAGGAGAAGATGGCGTTACAGCACCAAGTGCTGAGCCGGGTGCGGCAGGAAGTTGAAATCGGGATGGCTGAACAGGCGGCCCAGGAAACGGAACTCGTCCACGCCAGGGAAGAGGCGGAGGCCGCAAGGGCGGCGACTGAAAAGGTTCGCCGGGTCCGTGAAAGTATGGCTCTGCGGCTTGAAGCCTTGCGGGTTCAGGCCGATGCCGCCGCGGATACCGTGGCGCGTTTGTGTGCCGAGCGGGAAAAACTCTTGGATGAGCAAAATCGGGTGATGAACCGTTTGGAAGCCATCGGAGAACCGGATGCGGCAACTCGACGGGCACTCGAGGCGGGCCTGGAGCAGTTAAGAACGCTGGAGGCGGAGTTGGTTCGAGATCGAAACCGGTCGGCGGCCGTTGAGGCACGAGCCACGGAACTGGAATCGGCCCGGCGGATTTCAATGGAGCGGGTTGCCCGCTTGCGCGAGGACTTGGAAACTACTCATCTTGCGGTGCAGGAACTGCGGACTCGGCGCGAGGCGTTTATAGAACAGTTGGCGCAGTTGGAAGTCCGTCTTGAGCAAGTGCTGGCGGAAATGGAACCGGGTGCCGATTCTGAATCATGGGAGCGTCGGCTGGAGCAGGTTGGACAACGGATCCAGCGACTTGGCGCCATCAATTTGGCGGCTATCGAGGAATACACTAGCGAGGCCGAGCGCGAAAAGTATCTACAGCAACAGCGGGCCGATCTGAATGAGGCGATGGAAACTCTTCAGTCTGCCATTGGCCGCATCGACCGGGAAACCCGTTCCCGTTTCAAGGAGACTTTCGACCAGATCAATACGCGTCTGAATGAGCTGTTCCCGCGGTTATTTGGTGGCGGAGCCGCGGCGTTGGTGCTTACGGGAGATGATCTGCTGAATGCCGGGGTGATGGTTACGGCGCATCCTCCAGGCAAGCGCAATACCTCTGTCCAGATGCTTTCCGGGGGCGAGAAGGCGCTGGTTGCGGTGGCTCTGGTGTTTGCTATATTCGACCTCAATCCAGCGCCGTTTTGCATGTTGGATGAAGTGGATGCGCCCATGGATGATGCCAATATCACCCGCTTTTGTGACCTTGTGCATGAAATATCCCAGCGGACACAGTTCATAATAATCACCCATAATCGAAGCACCATGGCGGCCTGCCATCAGTTGATCGGCGTTACCATGCAAGAGCCGGGCGTATCGCGCCTGGTCGGCGTGGACCTTGATGAGGTTGAGCGATGCTCGGTGAATTGAGTGCATAGAGGAGATCCCGATATTAGGTATGTGGACGTTACGCCTGTTTTTAATCATTGTCGGTCTAGTTTTCCTGGTGTGGCTGTTTTTTTACACCCGGCGTCATCCGCCACGGAAACGCCGCCGCGAGGCCGATGGTGGGCAGGGGATGGGAAGTACCTCGGCCGATGGGGTTCCCGCCCCGGAACAGGACTCGGCAGCCGCCGGGGACCGTTCCCCGGCGAGTATCCCGGCCACCCCCGTGGGCGATGCCTCCGCACGGGAAAGGTTATTTGTTCTGGTGCTGCGTTTTCCCGGAAACGGGGTTGACGCCGAGCGGGTTATCCAGGCGCTGAAGCGCACCGGATTGCAGCCGGGAGAGCAACAGATATACCACCGGATAGGAACGGACGGGGTATTGCTTTACCGTGTTGCAGATCTTTTTGAACCGGGTATCTTGTATCCATTGGCTCCTGAAGCCCGTTTGCGGGGGCTGACCTTTTTTTCCCGGGCTGAACCTGGTGCGGATGCAAGCATGAGGGTGGATCATATGCTGGGAGGAATCCGCCAGTGCGCGGGATACCTGGGGGGGCGAATCGAGGATGGTTCCCATTGCCTGCTTACCGCTGCCCGCGAGCTGCAACTAAAGCTCCAAGCCGCCGGGGCCACCCATGAAGAATGATCCGGCTGCGGAAGCGGCACGGCTTCGAGCCCTTCTGGATCGCCATTCCTATCTTTACTATGTGCGCAATGCACCGGAGATTTCCGATCAACAATACGATGTGCTCCTGCGTGAGCTGGAACTGATTGAGTCGGAACACCCCGAGTTGATCGTTTCCGAAAGTCCTACCCAGCGGGTTGGGGCGCCGCCGGATCATGCGTTTTCCCCGGTTCGGCATGCGCTTCCCATGCTTTCCTTGGCCAATGCCTTTACCGATGGCGAAGTATACGAATTTGATCGGCGGGTACGGACCGCCCTCAATCTCGATTCTCCCGTCCGGTACATGTGCGAGCTGAAATTCGATGGTTTGGCGGTGTCGTTGCTCTACCGGGCCGGACGGCTCATCCGTGGGGCGACCCGGGGCGACGGTGCGATCGGTGAGGACGTTACCGCGAATGCTCGAACCATTCGCGACATTCCTCTGCTCTTGCGAGGCAAGACCCCGGCTCCCGTGCTTGAGGTCAGGGGCGAAATATACATGCCCAAGGCCGGATTCGAACAGCTCAATAAGATGATGCGCGAACTTGGCAAGCATGCGTTCGTCAATCCACGTAATGCGGCCGCGGGCAGTTTACGCCAACTGGATCCACGGAAAACCGCGGCGAGGCCGCTGGCCTTTTTTGCCTATGGAATAGGTGAGGGAGGGGATTTTTTGAGTGTTTCCAGCCAGAAGGAGCTTCTGGATCAACTTCTCGCTTTGGGATTTCCTGTTTGTCGTGAGCGCCGGGTTGTCGAAGGGATCGAGGGATGCTTGTCATTTTTCCGGGAAATATCGCAACGCCGCTGGAAGCTCCCCTTTGAGGTTGATGGAATCGTGCTGAAAGTCGATGACCTTGATCTCCAGCAACGGCTGGGAACTATTTCCAGGGCACCCCGGTGGGCGATTGCATACAAGTTTCCCGCGGAGCGGGCGAGCACTCGCATCCTTGCCGTGGACTGGAATGTGGGCCGTACCGGTGCATTAACCCCGGTTGCCCGTCTCGAACCGGTTTTCGTCGGGGGGGCGACGATCGCCAATGCCACACTGCATAATCCGGATGAGATCAGGGCAAAGGGCATTTGGATCGGGGCGAGCGTGGTGGTTCGCCGCGCCGGGGATGTCATCCCCGAAATCGTGAAGGTCGAAGGCGAAGCCCCGGCGGATGCAGTGTTCCCGCATCCGCCGGAAACCTGCCCGGTTTGTGGCTCCGCCGTAGTTCAGAGAGAACGTGAAGTCCGGTATAAGGGCGGCAGGGTAAAGCGGGTGAAGCTGGCGATCTGGGAGTGTATTGACCGGATGCAATGCCCCGCCCAGTTGGCGCGCTCAATCGAGCATTTCGTATCCCGCCGGGCGGCGGATATCGATGGCTTCGGAGAGCGGCTTTGCCGCCGGTTGGTCGATTTGGGAAAGGTTCGAACCCTGGCGGATATCTATCATCTGCGGGTTGAGGATTTTCTGGCCCTAGAAGGATATGCCGAAGTCTCTGCCAACAATTTGGTCCAGGCAATCGATAAGCGCCGGCGCCTGCCGCTGGATCGGTTCCTCTATGCCATCGGCATACCGGAAATTGGTGAGGTGGGCGCAAGGCATTTGGCGGTGATGCTGGGGCGTCTCGATCACCTCGAGAATTGTCCCGCGGAGGTGCTGGCCTGTTTCAACTCCATCGGCATGACGGTGGGCCGTCTGGTGGAAGAGTTTTTTACCGATGCGAATACGCGGGCTGCATTGGATTCTTTCTTTGATCCTGGGACCGGTTTTTCCCTGCAGGAGCATGAGCCTTCTGTGGAAGCTTATGCAAGAGTGACTTTTGCTAATTTGATAAAAAATCTCCAGATCGTCGGGATCGGTGAAGGGGCAAGTGTTCTTCTGGGGGGCAATTTAAGAGAATTGTCCAATTTCTCCGAATTTTGCGATGCAAGCAAGATTCCGGCGGCCCTCAACCAGGGGGCACGAGAACACCTTGCGGCATTTCTTGCCCAGGAAAGGAACCGGAAGCGGATCAATTATATCGACCAGTGGTTGCGGCGCACGGGCGTACATGCAGGCAACATGCCTGAATTCGACTCCTCGCCTCCAGCCCCACTGGAGGGTAAATTGTTTGTTCTCACCGGAACACTTGAAGCCGGAACACGGGAAGAGATCAAATCCCGCATAGAGCGGCTCGGGGGACGTGTTGTTTCCAGCGTGTCAAAAAAGACCGATTACATCGTAGTAGGGTCGAATCCGGGATCGAAATTGAAAAAGGCGCTGGAATTGGGAATTTCCCGGCTTGATGAACCTGCTTTGATTAAATTATTAGACCGGGAAAATCAGCCGTAGATTCTCCATGGGGCATGCTCATGGGCAAGGACCCAAAATTACGGCAGTTTCCGCCGGTGCGGCCGGGTTACATAGAGTTGCTTAGGGCGCTGAGAAACTCTGCGCGGGTAGCATTGTTGCTGCGGAAGGTGCCAAGCATCATGGAGGTCTTCATCAGCGAATTCTGTTTTTGTACTCCGCGCATCATGATGCACAGGTGGCGGGCCTCGATAATTACTCCGACACCGCGTGCCTCGGTGGTTTCATGCACCGCCTCGGCGATTTGCTGTGTGAGTTGCTCCTGTATCTGGAGCCTGCGGGCATAGAGATCGACGATGCGCGCAAGCTTTGAGACCCCGATCACCTTGCCGTTGGGAAGATAACCGATATGCACCCGGCCAAAGAAGGGTAAAACATGATGTTCGCACAGCGAGTAAAGTTCGATATTTTGCAGGATGATCATCTCGTCGTTGTTGCTGGCGTATAACGCATCTCGAACGATATCCTCGAGGGTTTGTGTGTAACCACTGGTTAGAAAAGTCAGCGATTTTGCGGCGCGCTGGGGCGTCTCTAGCAGCCCGTCGCGCTGCGGGTTTTCTCCAATCGCCTCTAGAACGCCACGCATGTGAGTTGCTAACGCCTCGATATCGACATTATTTTGATGTGAATTCGACATAAATTTTTTCAATCTGAATTATCGGAGCAAAATATCCGCTGGAGCCTGGCTGCGTCAAGGGGCATTCGTTATTTGCTTGACAGGTTATGATTGCGCACGGAACCGGCTGCAATTCCACGGCGGTTTCGGTTATCTTTGTAGATGGCATGCCGAAGTGACGCATGCAGAGCTGACAAGACCGTCCGAGAATTGCTATCGGTTGAACATGGATGAGGCGCTGACAATCGGAGAGGTGGCTGAGTGGTCGAAAGCGATGGTCTTGAAAACCATTGAAGGGCAACCTTCCGTGGGTTCGAATCCCACCCTCTCCGCCAGATGAATGGGGTTTTTGCAGGGTTTCGGGTGGGGGCGCGCAGAGATTCGAAACCACGGGCGATTAAACCGGGCGGGTTCGAGCGATTCGCCGTGAGCGAATCGAGCCGTGCACGGCGCACGGCCCGAAGGCCGGAGTAATCCACCCTCTCCGTCAGGTGAACCACTCCAGGTTTTCCGGTGGCTCGTGGGTGTGAGTCACGCCGCCATGGTGCGGCTGGGGTTTTGTGCTGCCCGGTTTCGGCCTCGGCTGGCGGTCGATCACCGATCGGCCCGAGTAGCCAGCGGTGATTGAACCGGTTCAGCCACTTCTCCAGGGTGGCGAACTTCACCGGCTCAAGCCCGCGCCGGGAATTCCCTCTGCGGATGACCTCGGTCTTGCAGAGCCCGATCGCGGTCTCGGCGAGCGCATTGTCGTAGGAGTCCCCGACGCTTCCCACCGAGGGCTCGATGCCCGCTTCGGCCAGGCGCTCGGGGTAGCGGACCGACAGGTATTGCACCCCGCCGTCGCCATGGTGGATCAGTTGCGATCTCTTCGCCCGGCATGCCCGCAGCGCCTGCTCCAGGGCATCGAGCACCGGATCCGTACCTGGCAGCCGCCGCCCGCCAGCCCACGATACGCCGGGCGAAGAGATCGATCACGAAAGCGACATAGACGAAGCCGCGCCAGGTCACGACATAGGTAAAGTCCGCCACCCAGAGCCGATTCGGTACCGTGGCACTGAAGTTGCGCTGCACCTTGTTGCGCGGGCAGGGCAACGCCGGGTCGGACACGGTCGTTTTCACCGTCTTGCCACGTACCGCTCCGCGCAGCCCCTGGTCATGCTCAGCCTGACCCACCCAGCGGCGTAGATTCTCCACACCTCAGCCCGACTTCACGGCGATCAAACCGATCGCCTCCCACTGCGAGCCGTACTCGTCCTGGTGCTCCCACACCAGGCGTACCGCCCGTTCCCTGAGTTCAGGGGAATACCGATTTCGCTTGCTGTTCATCGCTCCATTTTCTTAATTACTGGAGTCTCCTCTATTCCCGTGGCGGGTTCACACGGTGGCCAATCCGAATTTACAGCACTATGGGGGCATTACCTGATTCCAATGGCTCTTGCCATTGGTGATGGTTATTGTAAAATCCACTCCTTGCAAAGAACTTCCGCCTGTTCCAAGACTAAATTTGTAGCTCGCTCTTGTTTGTCCGGAGGATAACCGAACCGCCGCAGGATACGCTTGACCATAACTCGGATCTTGGCGCGTGCGTTTTCCCGCTGTGTCCAGTCGACAGTGACGCTGCGTCGGACTGATTGCACCAACTCCTGGGCGATCTTCTTTAGGGTCTCGTCACCCAGCACCTTTACCGCGCTGTCATTGACCTCAAGGGCATCGTAGAAGGCGATCTCGTCCTCGGAAAGCCCCAGATTTTCGCCCCGTTTCTGCGCTTCCCGCATTTCCTTCGCCAGGTTGATCAACTCCTCGATCACCTCGGCGGCGGCAATGGCACGGTTATGATACTTGTTGACTGCCTCCTCCAGCATTTCCGAAAAGGCGCGCGCCTGGACGACGTTCTTGCGCATCCGGGTGCGGATCTCGTCGTTGAGCAGCCTCTTGAGCAGCTCCAGCGCGAGGTTGCGCTGGGGCAGTTCCCGTACCTCGGCCAAGAATTCATCGGAGAGGATGGAGATGTCCGGCTTGTCCAGGCCAGCCGCGCCAAATATGTCCACCACCTCGGTACTGGAGACGGCCTTGGAAATCAGTTGCCGGACGGCGGCCCCCATCTCCTCTGGTGTACGCTCAGCGTTGCTCACCGTAGCCTTCACCAGATTGGCACGGATCTCCTGGAACAGGCCCACCTCATCACGAATGGCGAGCGCCTCGTCGTGGGGCACCGCCAGGGCAAAAGCCTTCGACAAGACGGTGACGGCCTGAAGATACCGCTTCTTGCCGTCTTCCTGTGCCAGAATGAATTCCATGGCCTGCGCAATTCCGCTCATGCGTTCGGCTGGCGGCGCGGAAAGCAGCGCGCGATAGTCGAAGCCGTGCAGAAGCCCGCACACGACCTCGTATTTTTCCTTCATCACGGCCACCGCCTCGCTTTGGTCTAGTGTGGCCTGTCCCTTGCCCCCGCTGGCCGTGTAGGTGGCCAGCGCACGCTTGAGCGAGTCCGCCAGCCCCAGGTAGTCGACAACCAGTCCGCCCGGCTTGTCCCGGAAAACTCGGTTGACCCGCGCGATGGCCTGCATCAGGTTGTGGCCGCTCATGGGCTTGTCCAGATACATGGTGTGCATGCAGGGCGCGTCGAAGCCGGTGAGCCACATGTCGCGCACGATCACCAGTTGCAGTTCGTCATCGGGATCCTTGAAGCGCTTGGCCAGGGCCTCCCGGCCCGCCTTGTTGCGGATGTGCTTCTGCCAGTCGAGATGATCGGTGGCCGAGCCCGACATCACCACCTTGATCCGGCCCTTGTCGTCGTCCTCGCTGTGCCATTCGGGGCGCAGCCGGGTGATGGCGTCGTACATCTCTACGCAGATGCGGCGGCTCATGCAGACAACCATGGCCTTGCCCATCATCGCCTCCTGACGACGCTCGAAATGTTCCACCAGATCCCTGGCGATCAGCTCGATACGTTTCGGTGCGCCGACCAGCGCCTCCAGCGAGGCCCATTTACTGCGCAGCCGTTGCTTACTGCTTTCTTCCTCCTCGGTCTCGGTGATCTCCTCGAATTCTGCGTCCAGGTGAGGTTTTTCCGATTCATCCAGTTCGATTCGGGCCAGGCGACTCTCGTAGTAGATGGGCACCGTGGCGCCATCCTCCACGGCACGCAGGATGTCGTAGCGGTCGATGTAGTCGCCGAAGACAGCAGGCGTGCTGCGGTCGTCCTTCTCGATGGGGGTGCCGGTAAAACCGATGAAGGAGGCATTGGGCAGGGCATCGTGCATATGGCGGGCGAAGCCGTCGATGAAGTCATATTGGCTGCGGTGGGCCTCATCGGCAATCACCACGATGTTGCGCCGCTCGGACAACAGTGGGTAGGCATCGCCCTTCCTGTCCGGCAGGAACTTCTGGATGGTGGTGAAGATCACCCCGCCCGAGGCTACTTGCAGCAATTCACGTAGCTTGGCCCGGCTTTCCGCCTGCACCGGCGTCTGGCGCAGCAGCAGCCTGTTGGCGGCGAAGGTACCGAAAAGCTGGTCGTCCAGGTCGTTGCGGTCAGTGATGACGAGAATAGTTGGATTCTCCATGTAGGGATGGCGAATCACCTTGCTGGCGTAGAACAGCATGGAGAGGCTCTTTCCCGACCCTTGGGTGTGCCAGACCACCCCGATGCGCCGATCGCCAAACTGGCGCCCGTATTCCCCCTGTGCTTCTCCCACCCGGAAAGGATCACCCTGTTCCGCCTCCGGGAATCGGCCATAGTGAAGCCCAGCCGGGGCCTCGATGCCGCAGGCCTCCAGGGTAAAACCCACCGCCTTGCTGACCGCATGATACTGGTGGTAACCGGCTGCCTTCTTGGCAATGCTGCCCGTATCGCCACCATCGTCCTCGAAGGTGATGAAATTCAGGAAATAGTCCTGGAACCGGGCAGGATCGAACATTCCCTTGAGCAAGGTAGTCAATCCAGGCTGCACCTCGCCATCGGTCTGCTTCTCGTTGCCGGGCTCCCGGTACAGACCGGTGCCATCGATGGTGCGCCAGGGCATGAACCGGTCCCAGCCGGCAGTGAGCGTCCCAAAGCGGGCCTGCATGCCGTCGGAGATCACCAGCAGCGCGTTGTAGACGAACAGCGAAGGGATCTGTTCCTTGTAGGTCTGCAACTGATTGAAGGCGTGACGAAGGGTGGCGTTCTCACTGGCAGGATTCTTCAATTCGATCACAGTCAGCGGCAGGCCATTGACGAACAGCACAATATCCGGCCGCCGCTCGTGCTTGTTCTCGATGACGGTGAACTGATTCACCGCCAGCCAGTCGTTGTTGGCGGGGTTTTCCATGTCCACCAGCCACACCTTGCCGTGGCGTTCCCCCTCCGGCGCCATCCAGGAGACATCCACCCCGTCGGTGAGCATCTGGTGGAAACGACGGTTGCTCTCGATGAGCGCGGGGCTCTCGGTGGCGATCAGCTTGCGGACGGTCTCCTCGATGGCGGGGGACGGCACATCGGGATTGATGTGTTGCAAGGCGCCGCGGAGCCGCTCTACGAGCAGCACATCGCCGTAGTTGGCCGCGGGGTCACGCTCGGGGTTGGGGCCGTCGAAGGCGATGTCCGGACCGAAGGCGGTATGCCAGCCCAGCTCGGCGAGCTGGGAGAGGGCCATTTGTTCGATGCTGTCCTCAGTGGTCTTGATCACAATGGCTGTGCCCCCTCGTTGAGTATATCGAGAAAGGCCTGATACGCGTAAATTCTGTTCCGTTGTCGGCCTGTGATCTCGCGCATGATGCCCAGATTTGCCAGGGCCTCGAGGCTCCTGGAGACCGCCGGGTAGGACAGATCGAGTGCATTGGCTATGTCTTTGATGGACTGGAGGGGCCGGTGACCGAGCATTCGGTGTACCCGCAAGGCGGTACCGGCTCGCCTTCCCATCTGATGAATGCGTTGCTCATCCTGCTGCATGAGTGCGACCAACCTGCGTGCGGTTTCCACCGCATCCAGCGCCGTTTGTTCGACACCTTCCAGGAAGAAATCGATCCAGCCCTCCCAGTCGCCTTTCGTCCGGACCTGATCCAGGCGCTCGTAATAGGCTTGGCGATGGGTCTTGAAATAGAGGCTCAAGTACAGCAAAGGCCGGGACAGCATGCCCGCATCATGCAGCATAAAAGAGATCAACAGGCGCCCCAATCGGCCGTTGCCATCCAGAAAGGGATGGATCGTCTCGAACTGAACATGGGTCAATGCCGCCTTGACCAATGTTGGATAAGGCTGGTCGGGGTCGTGAATGAACCGTTCCAGGTCGGCCATGCAGGAGTCCACCGCCTGGGGTGGAGGGGGCACGAAAAAGGCATTGCCGGGCCGGGTACCGCCAATCCAGTTCTGGCTGCGACGGAACTCGCCGGGCTGTTTGCCGCTTCCCCGCCCCCGGGAAAGCAACACCCCGTGCATCTCCCGCAACAGGCGGTTGCACAGCGGCATGCCCTCCTTCAATCGCGATAGACCATGCTCGAGCGCCTGGACATAGTTGGAGACCTCCACCACGTCATCGAAAGGAACGCCCGGCGCCTGCTCCAGCTCGAACTGAAGCAGATCCGCCAGCGAGGACTGGGTGCCTTCGATCTGGGACGAGAGCACCGCTTCGCGCCGCACATAGGAATAGAGAAAGATTTCCGGATCAGGCAGCAGCAGGGTGATGCTGTCCAGCCGTCCCAGCGCCAGGGTGGCCCGCTCCAGAAGGCGCCGCCGCTCTGGCGTGAACTGCAGCGGCGGCTCGGGCGGCAAGGGCGCAGGCACAAAGGCGCGAACCGCCTCGCCCCCGGCCATGCTGGTCAGGTACTCGCCCGTGCTGCCCCGCTCGACCATGGATACTCCGTTGTTAACTGGAACGTAAATAAATGCGGCGTTTGTTTAACGATAATGTATTATCGGTTAATAACTGGATGTGTGCAAGGTTTTCAATGGGATTTCCCTGACACGGCACGCAATTAGAGTTCCCCCACTGCTCCGTTGAGCTGGGCAATCTCTTCCAGCCGCTCGCCACTCATGCGCTACGCTCCAGGACAAATCGCGCCCGTTCGTGCCGCAGCATCTCGAAGGGCGTCATCACCTTGAGTCCAACCCCCACGCATACATTGGGAATCTTGACCTTGTTCCGCGTATCGGCGGGGCGCTCGTGGGTCACCACGACGAAATCGCCGGTCAGGGCGTGGGCAATGAGCCAATAGTCCGCAGGTGTTCTTGGCATCCGGCGTATAGCCGTTGTCGTTCACCCAATTGGTCACCTGCCCCATGGCGGGGAAGATGTCGGCGCCGGGCTTGAGGAAGAATTGCTCATCCTGTGCCTTGGCCCATACGGCCAGTTCATCGTCCCCCGCCTCGATCTCGTCCTTGACCTTGTCGATACTGAAGACCTGCCCGGCCTGGTTGCGGTCGATCAGCCAGTCCCAAAAGGCGGGACAGAAATCCAGGCCATAGTGCAGATTGTTGGCCGCCATGAAGACATTGGCATCCAGCAAATATCTCATCCCTGAATCCCCAACCGTCGCGCCTCCTCATAAAAGGTTCGGTTCTTGCGCACGCCCAGCAGGCGGAAGGCGTCAGTGAAGGGGGTCTGCCCCTCCAGGGTACTGACAATCACCGCCCGTGCCAGGCGCTTGCCTACATGCGCGCCCAGGGTGTTGTAGAAATTACCGCCCTGGCCTGCGGGTGTGATCCGCTTCAGCCGTTCCAGCTCCGCCTGCCAGGCTGCATCCAGGGTTTCGCGGTCGATCCGACCTGCATCGAACAGCCGGCGCAGGATGACCAGGGTGCTGACCTTGAAGTGCCGAGCCAGCCGTTGCAGGGTGTCGGGCAGGGGCTCCTGATCAGCCGACTCGGCCCGCACCGCCTCCAGCGGTGCCAGCAATTCGGCGGCCACCGCGTTGCACCAGCGCTCGGTCCGATCGTCGGGCAGGATGCGCGCCTCGCTGTCGGATACGCCGGAGGCACCCAGCCAGAGATGGGCCAGTTCATGGGCCAGGGTAAACATCTGCGCCGCCTTGCTGTCCTTGCCGTTGATGAACACCAGCGGCGCCAGATCATCGGCCAGGGCGAAACCGCGAAACTCCGCCACACCCAGCGGCCGGTGGGTATTGCTGCCGACGATACCGCTGACCATCACCAGCACGCCCGCCTCCTCGGCCAGGCGGATGAATGCCCGTAACGCCTCGGTCCAGGTGCCCATCTGGCGGCGGGCCTCGATATCGAAGCCGAGCGCTTGTCGCATCCGGTCAGCCACCACAGTCGGCGATTCATCCAGTGTCGCCGAGCCCACAAAGGCCGCCGGCGGCTCGCCCTGCAGGCGGGCGTAGTCCCGATACCAGCTCTGACGTTGCTGGCACAGATATATTGTCTCCAGCAGATCGACGCTGGGCGGCTGGTTGCGGGCCTCGGGCAAGGTGCGGAAATCGGGGATCGGCAGCGCTTCTTCCGGCGGCTCGGACAGAAAGAAGTAGCCGATGGCCGTATGGGTGGCGCGTGCGAAATCCTCCAACTGGTTCAAGGTGGGTTGGACCTTGCCTTCCAGCCAGTCGCCCAGTTTTCTGAAGCGGCTGGACAAGCCCTCCGGCGTCCGGCCGGAACGGCGCAGCGCCCAGTGCAACAGCTCGGAATTGACGGGCACCCGCAGGCTCACAATGCCTCCTCCAGCAGATTTTCGGCATCCGGCACGGGCAGCTCACCGGAGATGAGTTTGGGTAGGAGGGTGTCGCGGAGTTTGGCTAGGCTACGAGCCTGAATCGCATTCTCAATTTTGTTGTCGAAAATTGGCGAAACATGGACCGAGGCTAGTTTCATGATGTCACTATCTGGAACAACGACTTTTGCATCTGCGAGATGATGCCTCTTGATATGCCCCATTGTCGTTGCCTTGTCAGCAGCTATTCGCTGAAATTCGAGTAAATGGAAATCTACCCAGTGAAAATAGAACCATTTCGGGTAATTTTCTGAGCTGACCTTAAATACATGCTGATTCAGAACCCCCTTTCCTTGGGTCCATATATCAATGAGCAAACTTCCCGACCATGAAAAGAGGACATCTCCGTCATGTACAATATATTTCTCTGGGACATTTGTCATGGCTCTGTCGGTGTTCCCAGATATGCCCTGCCGTAGCTCCCGGATTTTGATTACGGGAAGGGACGGTTCGCCTGGTGCAGCCGGATATTTCTGACAAGCGAGTCCATTTAGGAACGTTGCAATATCATCTAGTGATTGCACATTCCACCCCTCCGGAATCGGCCCCAGTTCGGAGTCCTGGAAGCGATCGGGGAACTGAAGCAGGGTTTCCTCAGAAAACGGCCAATTCCCCTCTCCCTCTGGGAGAGGGGGTAGGGGTGAGGGTGCAGTTGAAGCTGCCTGCAGCTGTTTTACTTTCTCATACAGGTCTTGCAACACCGCTGCAGTATCTCTCAGAACGCTATCTGCCCAGCATCTCACCACCGTAATGCCCTGATCCTCCAGATAAGCAGTACGCTGCGCATCTTTACGGCGTTGATCGGCTTCATTGTGCTGCCCGCCATCGACCTCCACCGCCAGCTTCAGTTCATGACAATAGAAGTCCAGCACATAGGGTTTTACGGGATGCTGACGACGAAACTTGAGTCCGAGGAATCGTCGTCCGCGCAGCAACTGCCAGAGCGATTGCTCCGCATCAGTCTGGTTTTTGCGTAGTTTGCGGGCAAACTGAAGAAGGCCTGGTGGGAGTTTGGACTCTTTGGGAGCCCTCGCCCTCACCCCAACCCCTCTCCCAGAGGGAGAGGGGCTGTTTAGGCGCTTACGGTAGTGGGCGGCGCGTTGGGCGAATTTCTCGGGGATGGGGGTGCCGGCGCGCAGGGCGTTGACCACCACCGGGTCGAAGTCGATGAACCAGCTCTTGAATAGCGCCTGGGCCATGGCTTCCAGCGTGCGGTTCATCTGCCGGTTCAACTCGATCTTGTCGTCCAGCGTGCCGAGGATATGGGCAATGGTTTTTTGTTCTTTTAATTCTGGCAGTGGAATAATAAATGATTCTATCATTCCTTTTGTCAATGCTTTCCTAGTAGAACCGGCATTAGACAAAGATAACATAATAGATTTCTGTTTCGGTGAGATCAAAAAATATTTGAGAAATTTTGGATCTAGTACCCTAGGATCAGGACGTATGATTGCTACATGTTGATTAACTCTGGCTGGCAATATTTCTGGGTTCACTTGACAACATCGAGCTACAGAATCACCGGTAATGTTTAATAGAATATCATCACTCTCAACAGCTACATTCTCCAACTTCTTAGCATCTTCATTAGGGAAGGTCTGATCAATTCACGCTGACGGGCTTGTTTCGGTTTTCGGTATAAACGGCGTGTTCATGACGAACGAAAAGCGCGTTATCGCCGTGGATATTTGCCCGATTTCATGGTTGTGCTCGT
>JALUYA010000011.1 GCA_027018875.1 Gammaproteobacteria bacterium | reverse complement strand
ACCCTTCCTCGGACAGACTCTGTTGGCGCATCCCCGATTACTCCGTGCAGCAGAAATCCATAACGCGTATTATCCCAAATCAGGGGAATTAATCAGAGCTTACCTTATATTACTAGTCTTGACCCCTTTGCCTCGCTCGTCCGGCCGGCAGGCCAGGTCGAACACCTGCTTAACGCGTCCGAGTACTTCCGGCACGACCCCCACCAGCGAGTTCGAAACCGTCACGCACAGCGTGTGCCGCCGCGCGCGGTGCATCACGGTAATCCAGCCGCGGTGCATGCGTGTTCCGCGCATCATCGCGACCGTATGCAAATAGCGCTTTCCCGTCACCACTTCAACGCCTGCGGTGCCATGCCTCTGCAAAAAGGCGAGCTGCGGCTCCCATGCATACGGCGGCCGGTAGGCCAACTCAAATACGAGCTCGCTCCGCGGCATCGCCTCCGGTGTCTTGCGCACCTCGCGCGGCTGCATGCGATAGCGTTCGCGGAACAGCGCATTGAAGCGGCGCACGCTGCCGAAACCCGCTGCCAGTGCAACCTCGGTTACCGGCAGTGCCGTATCGGTCAGTAATCGCTTGGCGAGGAGCAGGCGCTGGGTTTGCGCATAGGCCACCGGGGACACTCCGAATTCGGCCGTGAACACGCGCCGGAGATGACGCGGGCTCGCGCCCAGACGATCCACCAAATCACCGAATCGAGCGCCGGCAAGCGCGCCGTCTTCGATCAGATTCGCGGCCGCCCGGGCAAGGTGCCGGCCGGCATCCACGCTCGCATGACCCGGTGCCAACTCCGGGCGACAACGCAGACAGGGACGGAACCCGGCCGCTTCAGCCGCCGCCGCACTGGGATAAAAATGGCAGTTCTCGCGTTTCGGCACCCGCACGCCGCACACGGGACGGCAATAGATACCGGTGGATGACACCCCCACGAAGAACTGCCCGTCGAAGCGCGCATCGCGGGCGATGAGCGCCTGATAGCAGGTGTTTGCGTCTTGCCACATGCGTGCATCATAATCCCGAACGATGCACCAGGCTCGCCGTTTTCGGACATTACTTCACAGCCGGAAATAGGGACTACGGCAGGTTGCCCGGTGAACGGACGCACCGAGCCAGGGTCGCTTGCGATGGCTTGTCGAAGAGTGGAGTGCCGATGTATGTGCGGCGTTCTATGTCGGAACACCACAGAATTCACGGTACAGCCTGGATGATTTGGAAGGGTGAGCTTTATCTTTATGGTTGAAGAAATCTTCAATAACCAGCCCCCCCAAACCGGACTGACCTGGCTTGAGCGGCCCTCCATTCAACAAGTCAACCGGGACGGACTTGACGCCATGAGCGGTGAGGATTTGGACATGCAAACCGGTGAATGGCTGCGACATGCGGCGCACCGCCTCCGGTTCGAGCGCTCGCAGGCGAGGCAGATTACGCACCAGCCGGGCCATTAGCGCCCGATAGGTTCGAAGCGCTTGCCGGTCATTACTGCAGATGGCGCGATATCCGCCAAAGGCCCGCTCCAGGGCCAACCCGGCAATCTCTCCCCCGATCGTAAAATTATGCAGTGGAGTGCTCATATGGGTCAATTTGGCATGGCTGAGTCCGTATAAGAACGGAGGCAATATAACCCCCTGATAGTCTGAACTGAGGGCGCCAAAGCGCTGTGGAAAATACATGCTGAATAGTGAGGCAATGGCTTCTACAGTCCCCGGGGTAGAGTTAAGATCCTTCGAGATAGTTCTCTGATAGGGCGTCCCCCATTGGTTGTTCATGAGGACGGCATTGACGGTTTCATGGGACAGAAAGCCCGCTACACCCTGCATATCGTTTTCCCAATAGTAATCATCCTGGCCCAGGCGGCGGTGGAAGGGGAAGGCATAGCAGAGCCGCAGAACCCGGCGGGTAAACGACCAACACTGCATGGCGTAGCCCCCACCGGCAGGGGCCATATGCAGGATGAAATGAATCGGCGGCAGCGGGGCCGGGAAAACCGCTCCGATCGCATGGCGCAGCCTCCGCATCAGGACGGTCCAGCGCAAGGGAGACCGTTGGCGATAGAGCCGGTACAGGGGCACGAGGGATTTATCGGCGAGAACCGTCCAGGTCCAGTTTTTCACCCGCCCGTGGGTGAGCGGCACAAAATGCAGGAAACGGCGATGGCCTCCCGGCATCGACGGCCAGTGGGCGCCGGTGTATACCAGACGCATGAACAGCAATCCCTGGATGCCTGTGTAGGTGGTGAGATTGGGATAGGCATCAGCAGCGGGTTTAGTGTGCGATAAATGCGCTGGGGTATGATGAGGCGCTCGCCGGGGGGAATGGGCGCAGGCGCCGAGCACAAGGGCGGCTATCAGCACACCGGCAAGGGCAATATAACCGGGGACGCCACCTCGACGTCCCCGGTTCAAGCGCTTGGGCTTTAGCGGCATACGACTCTACTGAACCCTACAGCGTGAGTGTGTTCCGACAATCGTTCCCGGTCGACAAGTGGGATGGGTAACGATGTGCAACCCCTTGAAGCTGCCGGTAGCGCTGCCGATCGAGGTGCCATTGTAATAGATCGTCGTCTTGACAGAGACAGCCGGCGAATTCGGATTCCGGATCATTGGCAAATTTGCAGAGACATAAATGCCGTTGGCGCCTTTCTTGATCAGCGCGGGTCCCTGGGTTGTTAACCAATTTTTTATTGCACCCGGATTCTGCAAATAAAGGGTATTTCCACCGATGCCATAGGGGACATCCTTGGTGGCCACAACCTTGCCGGCGGTATCGAGTACATTCAACCGAGCGATTCCGGTGGCTCCCGCCAGATGACCGCCCTGCATATCCACTTGAACGGTGAGTTCGGATGGGTTGAAATACTGCAGCATGCTGGCTTCTGGAGCAACAGCGCTTACGCTCACTACCAATTTGGCGGCCGTGCCGTAGGGACTGTTCAGAACCCTTTGACTGATCCCCAAGGTGCTGGTGGGTTGCGATATTCCAATTGAATTCACATTAGTGTGACACAATTTCCAATCGCCGTGGCTTAAGCACCATGTTCCGGCGCATCCCCCCAATGCGCCGATGGCCGTCAGTGCCACAAGCCCTATGATACTACTTCTAACTTTCATCTCAACCTCCTAAATATTTCTTGGATGAAAAAAATTTGACTGTCTGCTCGCTTGAGCAAACAGTTGCGAACCTTATACCCCCCCCCCCCCCAAAAAAGTCAAGTGGAAGCGCTAGCGGCCGCTGGATATGCACGCAAACCCCTTGCTGCCGGGCCCTCATCACTCGCGATACGCGCTTCGACGGGCAGTTCTTCGTGGGGATGTCGTCCACCGGTATCTATTGCCGTCCCGCACGCACCGCTTTCGGGTTGCCGATCCGACGTGCGATAGCGGCATAGGATTGCGTCTCGCCGTAGGGAATGGCGCGCAGCGCCTGCCAGACCCGGTGCTGAAACGGGGTACCGCTCGGGGCCAGCGGCAAATCAAATGTCTTGCGCCGACCGGCAAAGTATTCGTCCAGTTGCCGTTTCGCGGTCTGCAGAACAGGATGAGTCGGCTGCTCTTTCCAGTCGCCGTCAATACCCGCCCGGCTCCCGCCGTCGGCAAAATAAATACCGGTGAGCGCCTCCTCGTTGGCCACCAGCAACAGTGTCAAGTCCGATTGAATTTGTCCGCATTCTGCCGATTTGAGATGTCCGGTTTTTGCCGCCGTGGAACGTGGTTGATATGTTCCACGGCCGCTCTCTCGTACACTTTCAGCCCACTCGCAGGGTGGC
>JALUYA010000010.1 GCA_027018875.1 Gammaproteobacteria bacterium | reverse complement strand
GTGCGCGCCCAGGTAGCCCAGGCTGCCCGGCGCCGCACCCGCCTGCGCCGTCGCCACGCCCAGCCCCGCCGCCATGACTATCGCGGCTACTACGGAAAGTCTCTTCATCACGTTCCTCCTGTTAGATAGTGATTGCCCGATGACGACCTGAGCCGTCGGAAGAGACAGCCTAGAGGGGGATTGTTACGGTAAAGTGACCGGGACTCAGGCGTGTTTGAGCCAAGGCAGGGCGATGGGCTCCGGTTTTAGCGATTCGATGAACAGGCGGGCGGCGGGGCTGAAGAACTTTCCGGCCCGGGTGACGATGCCGTAGGTTCGTGACGGCAGCCATTCGTCGAGCCCGAAGGCGGGCAGCACATCTTCCGGACCGAGACAAATTCCGGATACGATGGCGCAACCGATTCCGCTGGCGACGTATCGCTTGATCACGTCCCATCCCCCCGTTTCCAGGATGACCTTGTAGCCGGTGTTCTGCTTGCGAAACATCGAGTCGATCATCTCCGCCGTTACTCCCCCGTGGGGCGGAGTAATCAAAGGGTAGGCGGCAATCAATTCGGGCGTGATTTGCTTGGCCCGCGTCAGCGGGTGCCCCGTGGGGGTGATCAATACATGGGAGAATTCGAACAGGGTCCGGTAGCGCAGATCGTCGGGTACATCGAGCAGGGGGCCGACGGCAAAGTCCACTTCGTCACGCCGCAGCATGCCTTGGCCGTCGCGCCCGGTAACATTATCGAGGCGAATATCCACTTCGGGGTTCAGGCGCGAGAAGCGTTCAACGTAACGCGGGAGGAGATAAAGCAGGGTGGATCCGCCTGCTGCGATACGCAAAATTCCGCCTTCGGTACGGCCCAGCTCGGCGGCATAGTCTTCCCCCAGGTGCGACAGCGCCTCGATCAGGGGTAGGGCCAGTGCATAGAGGGTTTCTCCGGCCGGCGTCAGGATGAGGCGCGGGCCCTTACGCTCGAACAGGATTTCTCCCAAGCCCCGTTCGAGGGTTTGGATGTGTTGGCTGACGGCCGGTTGGGATAATCCTATGCGTTCCGCCGCGGCGGTCATGGACAGTGTCTGCACAACGGTGCAGAAGCTGTGTAGCAAACGAACCTGAAGTAACGGATCGAATTGAGTCTCCATAATGGCGGTATTATAAGCTAAATTTATGGATTAAATAAATATTATCAGCTTGTCTCCTGGCTTGCATGGGCTTATAAATAAAAACAGGTTTTTGGAGCAATGTAATGGCTTCCGCGAATCCTTCCGTTGATCTGCTCGAGGTTACGGCCGCATTGACCCCCGAGCAGAGTGCTTTGCTGAGTCCTTCCGCCCGGGATTTTATTACCCACCTGGTAGTGACTTACTCACCGCGAATCGAGTCCTTGCTGCTCGCCCGGGCGCGGCGGCAGGCCGAGTTCGACCGGGGTGTGAAGCCCGATTTTCGTGATGACACGGCCGCGATACGCAGCGGCGCCTGGCGGGTAGGTGAGATTCCTGCCGACTTGTTGGACCGCAGGGTCGAGATTACCGGACCGGTAGATCGGAAGATGATCATCAATGCACTGAATTCCGGGGCGAAGGTTTTCATGGCCGACTTCGAGGACTCCCTCTCGCCTACCTGGGATAACGTGATCGGCGGGCAGCAAAATCTGCACGATGCGGTACGCCGCATCATTACCTTCACCGGCCCGGATGGGCGTGAATACCGGTTGAACCCCGAGATTGCGGTATTGATGGTGCGTCCGCGAGGCCTGCATTTGCCGGAAAAGCATGTGCTTTGCAATGGCAAGCCGGTGCCCGGGGCCTTGTTTGATTTCGGGTTGTATCTGTTTCATAACGCACGGGTACTTATCGAGCACGGGACGGGACCGTATTTCTATCTACCCAAGCTGGAGTCGATGGAAGAGGCCGCCTTGTGGGCGGATCTGTTTGCCGAGGCCGAACGCAGCCTGGGGCTCGCTCACGGCACGATCAAGGCGACGGTATTGATCGAGACGATTACGGCCGCCTTCGAGATGGATGAGATTCTCTACGTCTTGCGTGACTATGGGGTGGGACTCAATTGCGGGCGCTGGGACTATATTTTCAGTTTTATCAAGAAATTCAGCGCCGATCCCGCTTGTGTATTGCCCGATCGGGGTGAGGTGGGGATGACGCGGCATTTTCTGCACAGCTACTCGCGCCTGTTGATCCAGACCTGTCATCGGCGTGGGGCCTTTGCCATGGGCGGAATGGCGGCACAAATACCGATCAAGAGTGACCCTGAGGCCAATGAGGCTGCCCTGGCCAAGGTGCGGGCGGACAAGGAGCGTGAGGCGGGGGATGGGCATGATGGCACCTGGGTGGCCCATCCGGGGTTGGTTGCCGTAGCCCAAGAGATTTTCGATCGTCATTTTGATGGACCCAACCAGCTTTCACGCCGCCTCGATGATATCGAGATTACGGCGGCTGATTTGCTGGAGGTTCCGCCGGGGGTGGTTACCGCCGAGGGAGTAAGTGGCAACGCGGCGGTGGCCTTGGAATACCTGGCGGTATGGCTGTCCGGCAATGGCTGCGTACCGATCAACCATTTAATGGAGGATGCGGCGACGGCGGAAATTGCCCGCGCTCAACTATGGCAATGGGTACATCATGGGGTACGCCGCGGGGATGGTGTAACGGTGACCCTGGAGGGTGTCGATATCGCCTTGGAGCAGGCCCGGAAGGCGCTTTCCGCGGACGGGAAAATTCCTGATGTTTCATTGGCGAAGGCCATGGATCTGTTGCGGCGGTTGACCGCGAATACGCATTTTCCGGAATTTTTGACCCTCCCGGCTTATGCCGTCCTGAATTGAATTGGAGCGAGGTGAGCGTGATGAAAACGATTGAGCCGAATATTGCCGTGGAATTGGAGCGGTGCTGGAAAGAGGATGCCCGCTGGGCCGGCATTGAAAGGCCCTATGCCGCGGAAGAGGTGCTGCGGTTACGCCCCAGCCTCCTGGTGGAGCATACCCTGGCCCGGCATGGAGCCGAGCGATTCTGGCGGGAGATTCACGAATTACCGTTCGTTAATGCCCTGGGGGCCATTACCGGTAACCAGGCCGTACAGCAGGTTCATGCCGGGTTACGGGCTATTTACTGCTCGGGCTGGCAGGTAGCGGCCGATGGCAACCAGGCCGCGGAAACTTATCCGGACCAGTCGCTCTACCCGGCCGACAGCGTTCCGGCCCTGGTGACCCGCATCAACCATGCCCTGCGGCGTTACGATGAGATACGCCACGCCGAAGGGGAGGCGGTCGGGGATCCCTATGTACCGATCATTGCCGATGCCGAGGCCGGCTTCGGGGGGGTGCTCAATGCCTATGAACTGATGAAGGCGATGATTCGAGCCGGTGCTGCCGCGGTACATTTCGAGGATCAGCTTGCCGCGGCGAAGAAATGCGGGCACATGGGCGGCAAGGTCCTGGTTCCGACCTCCGAGGCCATTGCAAAGCTGGTGGCGGCGCGCCTGGCCAGTGATGTTCTCGATGTTCCGACCCTGCTCATTGCGCGTACCGATGCCAATGCGGCCGCCCTGCTGACCGCCGATACCGATCTGCGCGACCGCGCTTTCATGACCGGCGAGCGAACAGGGGAAGGATTCTACGTGACTCGGGCCGGGATCGAACAGGCGATCGCCCGGGCACTGGCTTATGCTCCCTATGCCGACATGCTCTGGTGTGAGACCGCAACCCCTGAAATTAGTGAGGCAAGGCGATTTGCCGAGGCGGTACACGAGAAATTCCCAGGTAAACCCCTGGCTTACAATTGTTCGCCTTCATTCAATTGGACGGCCAGGCTGGATGCCGCGACCGTGGCGAAATTCCAGCGCGAACTGGGGGCGATGGGCTATAAGTTTCAGTTCATCACATTGGCCGGGTTTCATGCGCTCAATTACTCGATGTTCGAGCTGGCCCGCGGGTATCGCGAGCGCCAGATGACGGCCTACATGGAATTGCAGCAGGCCGAATTTGCCGCCGAATCCCATGGCTATACCGCAACGCGGCATCAGCGCGAGGTAGGCGCGGGCTATTTTGATCTGGTGACCCAGACGGTGGCGAGAGGCCGCTCCTCGCTGAGTGCGCTCAGCGGGTCGACCGAGGAAGATCAGTTCAAGGTTGGGCAACGCCGGCAGGCGTGAAAAGATGCTCCCGGGCCGCAGATACACTCATGTGGCCCGGGAAGCTGCCGGACTGGTGAGCGAGCGACCGCGGTGCTGGGATAGTGGCCTGATATTTCCGATTTTCCGCTGCGGGATTGTGGAGATCGGTTCTCGATTTTCTACCGGCTCACGGTGAACCGTTGAATCCGGGGAGCCGCGCAATCCCGTGGGTTCGGGACTCCCTCGATTGCGGTGTGCCGCCGGTATATCAACAGGCTGCCGCGGTAATTAAGGATAAAAATAGGGACTACGTTAAAATTTCATCTTTATCCGCTTCAAGGATCTGCTTGCATGCGCTATCAACATATTAAAGTGCCCAAGGAAGGCCAGCCGATTGGCGTCAATCCCGATCAAAGCCTCGATGTGCCGGATCGACCGCTGATCCCCTGCATCCGCGGTGATGGTATCGGCCTGGATGTCACTCCGGTTATGCAGCGGGTGGTCGAGGCGGCGGTCTCGGGTGCCTATGGTAAGGCGCGGCGCATTATATGGCTGCGTGCCTATGCCGGGGAGGAGGCGGCGGAGCGCTACCGGGGTAATTATTTGCCCGAGGAAACCCTCGATGTTCTGCGCCGGTATGTGGTTTCGATCAAGGGCCCGCTGACTACGCCGATCGGCGAGGGTTTTCGTTCCCTCAACGTCTCGATTCGGCAGGCGCTGGACCTGTATGCCTGTGTGCGCCCAATTCGCTATTTTCCCGGTATCGACTCGCCGTTGAAATTGGCGGATAGCACCGACATGGTGGTATTTCGCGAAAATACCGAGGATATTTACTCTGGCATCGAATGGCCGGCGGGTAGCGAGGAGGCGCTCAAGTTGGTAGCCTTTCTAAAACATGAGCTTGGTGTCACCAATATCCGCTTCCCCTCGAGTGCCGGGATCGGGATCAAGCCGGTATCGCGGGAAGGTTCGCAACGGCTGGTGCGCAAGGCAATCCAGTATGCCGTCGATCATGATCATACCTCGGTGACCCTGGTGCACAAGGGTAACATCATGAAATACACCGAGGGCGCCTTCCGCACTTGGGGCTACGAGGTTGCCCATGAGGAGTTTGGCGCGATGCCCCTGGACGGGGGACCCTGGCTGTTTTTCTCCAACCCTAACAGTGGTAAGCGCATTGTGGTCAAGGACGTAATCGCCGATAACTTCCTGCAGCAGATTCTTCTGCGCCCGGAGGAATATGACATTATTGCGACTCTGAACCTCAACGGCGACTATATTTCCGACGCGCTTGCCGCCCAGGTGGGTGGAATCGGCATCGCTCCGGGCGCCAACATATCCGATGCGGTGGCCGTGTTCGAGGCGACGCATGGGACGGCCCCGGGATTTGCCGGAAAGGACCGGGTCAATCCGGGATCTCTGATTCTCTCGGCGGAAATGATGCTCCGCTATATGGGCTGGACCGAGGCGGCCGACCGTATCCTGAATGGGGTGGCACGCACCATTGCCGCCAAGCAGCTGACCTATGATGTGGCCCGCCTGCGCGAAGCGATTCGGGCGCCCAAGCGTGAGGTGGCCAGCCGACGCGGGGTGGAGGAACATATGCAGGCCCTGATTCCCGGTGCCCAACTGGTGGGGACCCGCGGTTTCGGTGAGGCTGTGATCGAGCATATGGATGAACTGGAAAACTCTTCGATGTCATGAGCGGGCGGGCGGCTGAGCCTATCCGCGTATTGGTGGTCGATGATCATCGCCTGGTGCGTGCCGGGTTGAGCGAAATTATCGCTCGGGCCGAAGACATCGTGGTGGTAGGGGAAGCCGCCGATGGCGAGGCGGCGCTGCACCAGGCGAAGGCACTCCGACCCGATGTAGTATTGATGGATCTGCAGATGCCCGGTATGGACGGACTCGAGGCCACCCGCCGCTTGACCCGGGCCTTGCCGGGGGTTCATGTGTTGGTGCTTTCGGCACTCGATGCGGCTCCGATTCCCGCGCGCCTGATGGCGGTGGGAGCCGAGGACTTCCTCCACAAAAATGCCGCGCCCGAGGAAGTTATCACGGCGATTCGTGAGGTGGCTCGTGGGTGCCGCCGAGCGGCGGCGAAGAGTACAGGAGTCGAGGACATTTTTTCCCGGCTTTCGGTACGGGAACTGGAGGTGGTGCTGTGCCTGACCGAAGGGCTGGGCACCATGGCCACGGCAGAACGCCTGTGCCTGAGTCCCCAGAGTGTCAGTACCTATCGGCAGAGAATCTATGCCAAGCTCGGGGTCGATAATGAAATTGAGGTGGTCAAGGCGGCTGCCCGGCATGGCATCGTGGCTCTTGGTTTGCTGAGGGGAGCGTGAACGCGGGACGGCGTTTCGATCCCGGGGACTTCATTTCCCGGCTTGATCGTGGTCCGGGAGTTTACCGGATGTTCGATACCGATGAGCGTTTGCTTTATGTAGGAAAGGCCCGCGATATTCGCCGTCGGCTGGCGTCTTATTTCGGTAATCGTCCCCTTTCGGCCAAGGTGGCGGCGATGTTGCGACATCTCGCCCGCATCGAGGTGACTCGTACCCATAGCGAAACCGAGGCTTTGCTGCTCGAAAGCAACCTCATCAAGCGGTATCGGCCGCGTTACAACGTGCTTTTGCGGGATGACAAAAGCTACCCCTATATCCGCCTGGAGGATAGCCTGGGATTCCCACGACTGAGCTTGTACCGGGGGCCGCGCCGGGCAGGTGCGCGTTACTATGGCCCGTATCCGAGCGCGGGAGCCGCGCGCGCGACCCTCGGCGAATTGCAGCGGGTATTTCGCTTGCGCAATTGCTCCGATCAGTACTTTCGAAATCGTATCCGAGCCTGTTTGCAATACCAGATTGGGCGTTGTTCGGCACCCTGTGTCGGTCTGATTGACCCGGACGTGTACGCACGTGACCTGAAGCATGCACTGGCATTTCTTTCCGGGCACAATGAGCGGGTGGTCGAGGATCTTGCGGTGCGGATGGAAGCGGCTGCGGCGCGGCTCGAATTCGAACAGGCGGGACTGTTACGAGATCAGATCCGACACCTGCGTCAGATCCAGTCGCACCAGGTCATGGTGACCGGGACGCCCGATTGTGATGTACTGGCCGTTGCCCTGGTCGGCTCCAGGGCGCTGGTGGAGATTGTTCCCGTGCGGGGGGGGCGGGTGCTGGGTAGCCGACGTCAACGCCTGAGCACGGGAGCGGAAGATGATCCCGCGGTCGTGCTGGCGGGTTTTATGGCCCAATACTACCTCGAGCACGAGCCACCGCCGCGAATCGTCCCCGGGGACAACCTGGATTCCGGGGCTGAGCTGGCCTTGGTGCTGAGCGGAAAATGGGGCCGGGAGATTCAGATCAAGCCTGCCCGGCAGGGGGCGCTAAGGCGGCTGGTGCGACTGGCCGCCGTTAATGCCTGTGCCGCCCTCGATCCAGCGCCGGACGAGTTGATGTGGATGCGGTATCGTGCGCTCGAGACCGCGCTGGGATTGAATGCGGGTATCCTCAAGCGGATTGAATGCTTTGATATCAGCCATACCGGAGGCGAAGCGACCACCGGGTCCTGTGTCGTTTTTGATCGGGACGGGCCGCTTAAATCGGCTTATCGCCGCTACCGGATCGAGGGGTTGCGGCCGGGGGACGATTATGCCGCCCTGGAACAGGTGCTCGAACGGCGCTATCGCCGGCTGGTGGAGGAAGAAGGGGAAATGCCCGATATGGTGCTGGTGGATGGAGGACCGGCGCAAGTGCGGCGGGCGGCCGCGGTGCTTGAAAGAATGCACCTGGAACAGCTGTTGCTGGCCGGGGTGAGCAAGGGGGAAGGGCGGCGGCCGGAGTTTGACCGCCTGGTGTTGGGGCCCAAGGGAATAACGCTCGGACTGGCCTCGGACTCGCCCGCCTTGCACCTGGTGCAGGCCCTCAGGGACGAAGCGCACCGGTTCGCCATAACCGGACATCGACGGACCCGGGAACGGCGGCGGCGTGAATCCATCCTGGAATCGATTCCCGGGATTGGCCCGCTGCGCCAACGGCGGTTGTTGACCCGTTTTGGCGGCCTGCAAGGGCTCAAACGCGCGAGTGCGGAAGATCTGGCGAAGGTGCCGGGGATCAATCGGGCATTAGCCGAGCGCATCGTCCGGCATTTGTCCCCGTGTTAGGCGGTATCATGGATAATAAGAAGAGTGGCAAGATACGTGGGAAGGCGAGTGTATTTTTCGAGCGCTTGGTTTTTATGGCCATACTGCACGGTGAATCCGACCGGAGAAATCTGCCGGTTTGCCATGCTTGCGCTAGGTTTGGCCATCCTCTGATGGCCTCCTAGCCATGGCGACCCGAATTCGCATGGGCTTTCCCAACTGGCTTACCCTGACCCGGGTGCTGCTGATTCCGGTTCTGGTGCTTGTATTTCTGCTGCCTTTTAACTGGGCGAGTCCGGCGGCAGCCGGTGTTTTCATGATCGCCGGCCTGACCGATTGGCTGGATGGGTTTATCGCCCGCTGGCTGAATGAGGGTTCGCGCCTTGGCGCTTTTCTCGATCCGCTAGCCGACAAGCTGCTCGTGGCTACGGCCTTGGTGCTGATTGTGATGGCGGGGCCGCATATCTGGGTTGTGATTCCGGCAATGATCATCATTGGGCGTGAAATTGCCATATCGGCTCTGCGGGAATGGATGGCGGAGGCGGGTGCCGCCCGCCGGGTCGCGGTGTCCTGGGTTGGCAAGATCAAGACCGCGGTACAAATGGCCGCCATCGTTCTGATGCTGTTTCAGCACCCGGTCCGGGGTATCCACCTGTACTGGATCGGCTTGGCTTTATTGTATCTGGCGGTGGGCCTTACCTTGTGGTCCATGAGCCTGTATCTGCGTGCGGCCTGGCCATGGTTTGGCGGTTTTCAGGAGCGGGCGGCACGTAGAGATACGAATGAACTTTGACATCGGCTTACGATCAACGCTAAGGTGCGCGATTCACTGTGGGTTTACAGGTGGGATAAGGAGTGTCGAGCTTGCTTGCTAAAAAATTGTCTATCGGTTTAGTCGTTACCTTGGGGTATTCTTTGCTGTTGGCGGCATGCAGCGGGGGCGGAGGCGGTGGAGCGAGCCCCCCCAACGGGTTCCCCTTTGCACCCAATGCCTATTTCGTGACCTCGCCGGATACCCCGGTAACGGGGACTTTGTATGCTTCGGCCGTACCTAATTCATCGATCAGTTTTCAGATCACTAAACAACCTGCCCACGGCAACGTTTCACTGGGAAATCCCGCCGCGGGGATATTTACCTATACACCTACGAAAGGGTACACGGGGACGGATAGCTTTACTTTTGATGCCGTCAACGCGAACGGACATTCCACGCCGGCCGTTGCCACCATCCTGGTTAACCCGAAACCGCCGGCCGTCTCGGCCTTTGGTACCTCGCTCTATATTCACCAGGGCGGCCCGATGAGTGCCATCGTTACGGTACGTCTGTCCAATCCTCCCAATGGGCAGGCCACGGTGAATTACTCGACAGTGGACGGCTCGGCCAAGGCCGGCATCGACTACAGCGCCACAAGCGGCACCCTGACTTTCGGTCCGGGAGTGACCAGCCAGGCGGTAAGTATTCCTTTAAGCGGTATTGTGGGAACTACGTCTCGTTATTTTGCCGTGAAGCTGAGTGGTGCCAGCAATAACCTGACACCGGGGCAGACTACGGCGACCGTGGTGCTACGTTATTATCCTGAGCCGCTCAACGATACCGGCATTACCGGATGCACGACGGCCACCAATTTCAATCCCTCTAACCCCGATACCTGTCCCCAGAGTGCCTATCCAAACCAGGATGCCGATTTTGGCCGCGATTCTGCGGCACATGCCAAGACCCTGGCCAAGGTGGGAAGCGGTATTTTTGGTTATGATTTTACCAAGGTGGGTAACGACGGCAAGCCGCTGTTTAATCAGGATGCCGACTATACCACCGATCCTTGGGCCTGCGTTATCGATAATTGGACCGGCCTAGAGTGGGAAGTGCCGACCCCGGTTGTTGGCGCGGGGCTGTTTGACAGCAGCTACCTATATACTTGGTATAATCCGGATTCTTCGAGCAATGGGGGAAATCCCGGTACGCCCAACGGAGGTCCGAATCGGCTCGATACCTACCATTATTTACAACGAGCCAATCAGGTGGGGCTGTGCGGTTATCATGATTGGCGCCTGCCGAGGGCGGCGGAATTGCGTAATCTGATTAACTTTGGTGCACCGGGGGTCCCCAATGCCGCTGCCGGGGTGCCTTCGGTTCCGACCCTGGAAGGTGGTGGTTACTGGAGCGCGACCCCGGTGCCGAATCCCCTTCGCGCCCTGATGATTAGTGCCCTATATGGATACGGTAGTTTCATGCCCAAAGACAGTCCCGGCTATGTCATTCTGGTACGGGGAGGAGATTCCTGATGTCTGTACGCTTATCTATTGTGGCCTTATTGGCGGGATTGTTGTTTGCGGCTACGGCGTTCGCACAACAAAATTATCCGTCGATTCCGGATCTGGCACCGACCAGCCGCTACCAGGTAAATGGAAATGGCACGGCCATCGATCTGCAGACAGGGCTTATGTGGATGCGCTGCTCCCTGGGGCAAGACTGGGATGCACAAAATTCGACCTGTACCGGGACACCGCAGACCTTTACCTGGCAGGCGGCCTTGCAGGCTGCGGCAAGCTTGGATCAAAACGGAGGCTATGCCGGCTTTACGGACTGGAGGGTACCTAACATTCGCAGCCTGTCTTCATTGGCACGTTTTCATAGCTCCGATCCGGCCATCAATTTGACGGTATTTCCGGGTACCCCCTCCGCTTTTTTCTGGAGCGCCTCGCCGGTTGAGGCCAATACCGGTCTGATCTATGCCTTCAATGCCGCTACCGGGAAGTTGTATTTCTATAGCTTGAACAGCCGGTATTCGGTTCGGTTGGTTCGGGCCGGAGCATTTAAATGATACCGGTAAGTTTCGTGGGGGTAAAAGAAACGGGAAAAACCGATACCGATACATTTTGGGGAATAAATACAGATTTGTGGTATATTGAACAATTCTAAAGGCGCGTAGCTCAGCTGGTTAGAGCACCACCTTGACATGGTGGGGGTCGTTGGTTCGAGTCCAATCGCGCCTACCAGTTAAAGGCACCGCGGGGGCGGTGCCTTTCGATTGCAATACGCGTCCGGAACGTTCCCGATAAAATTTCGTGAATTACTGCAAACAGGATGAGTTCGACTTGCCGGTATGGATTTCTGCAACGATATGAAAATATGAGCGGTATTCAGATCGGTCTCCCCGATGGTAAGACAATTTCTTTTTCCGCACCGGTGACGGTGGCCGAGGTGGCAGGTCGCATCGGCCCGGGGTTGGCGCGGGCCGCCTTGGCGGCGCGGGTGAACGGACGGACAGTCGACTTGAGCCATCGTCTCGAAAGTGATGCGGCGATAGAAATACTGACCGCACGCGATCCCGAGGGTCTCGAGGTGTTGCGGCATTCGGCGGCGCACCTGCTCGCCCAGGCCGTCAAAGAGCTTTACCCCGATGCCCAGGTGGCCATCGGCCCGGTTATCGCCGATGGGTTTTACTACGATTTTTCCTGTCAGCGGACTTTTGCTCCCGAAGACCTGGAGCGGATCGAAGTGCGCATGCGCGAAATCGTCAAGCGGGACTTACCAATCGAGCGGATAGAAATATCGCGTGCGGATGCGGTGGCTTTTTTCAGGGCGGAAGGGGAACGGTACAAGGCCGAAATCGCCGATTCCATCCCTGCTGGTGAGATTTTGACTTTGTATCGCCAGAATGGCTTCACTGATTTGTGTCGTGGGCCCCATGTGCCGAGTACCGGCAGGATCAAGGTATTCAAGTTGACGCATGTGGCCGGTGCCTATTGGCGGGGAGATTCCCGCAATGAGATGCTGCAACGTATCTACGGTACCGCTTGGGGGGACAAGGCGGCACTGGAGACCTATCTGTGCCGACGCGAGGAGGCGGCAAGGCGTGATCATCGACGGATCGGGCGGGAGCTGGATCTGTTTCATTTTCAAGCGGAAGCCGGCGGCAGTGCTTTCTGGCACCCCCGGGGCTGGACTCTGTATCGGTTGATTCAGGATTATATGCGTGGGGAACTCGAGCCGGCAGGGTACCGGGAGATACGCACGCCCCAGTTGTTATCGCGTCGGCTTTGGGAGGCTTCCGGTCATTGGGAAAAATTCCGCGGCGATATGTTTACCGTCGAGGCAATCGGCGAACCGCTGGATTTGGCACTCAAACCAATGAATTGTCCGGGGCATGTGCAGGTATTCAAGCAGGGCCTGAAAAGTTACCGGGAACTGCCGCTGCGCCTTGCCGAATTCGGTTCTTGTCATCGTTACGAGCCGTCTGGTGCTCTGCATGGGCTGATGCGTATGCGTGCCTTTACCCAGGATGATGCGCATATTTTCTGTACCGAGGCCCAGATAGAGACTGAGACCCGTGCCTTTTGTGACTTGTTGCAACGGATTTACACGGACTTCGGGTTTAAGTCGGTGAGCGTTAAATTCTCCGATCGTCCTGAAAATCGTGTGGGATCCGATCAGGCCTGGGATCGCGCCGAAGCTGCCCTGGAGGGCGCGGCCTTGGCGGCCGGGCTGGATTTGGCCCGCAATCCGGGCGAAGGGGCTTTTTATGGACCCAAGCTTGAATTCATCTTGCGCGATGCGATTGGCCGTGACTGGCAATGCGGTACTTTGCAGGTGGATCTTGTCTTGCCCGAGAGGCTGGGTGCCGAATATATCGGAGAAGATGGTGGCCGCCACCATCCGGTGATGCTGCACCGGGCGATTCTTGGATCTTTTGAACGGTTTATCGGTATTTTGATCGAACACTATGCGGGGCGCTTGCCGCCATGGCTGGCCCCGGTTCAAGCGGTGGTGATTGCGATTACCGAGGCGCATTCGGATTATGCCCGGCGCATGGTTTCCCGGCTGCGTCAATTGGGGTATCGGGCGACAGCCGACTTGAGAAATGAGACTATTGGATATAAAATTCGCGAGCATACGCTCAAGCGGATCCCCTATTTGCTTATTGTCGGTCGACGTGAGCAGGAGGCCGGAACACTCTCTGTGCGTAACGGGCTGGGGAAAGACCTAGGGGTCATGTCCGTAGCCGATTTTGCAGCTCGGTTAGCTGGGGATGTTGCATTGCGTGGCAAGTTTAACTTGGAGGATTAGGACATAGCAGGTAAACAGGTACGACGTAACGAGGAAATTACGGCACCAAGGGTTCGGGTTGTAGATCCTGAAGGCCGTCAAGTCGGAATCATGTCTTTGGAAAAAGCGCTGGATACGGCTTCCGGGCGGGATCTGGATCTGGTTGAAGTGTCTCCTAATGTCGATCCACCGGTTTGCCGGGTCATGGACTATGGGCGTTTTGCGTTCGAGCAGCACAAGAAGCAGCAGGCGAACCGCAAGCGCCAAAGGCAGATGCAGGTCAAGGAGATCAAGTTTCGACCTGGCACCGAAGAAGCGGATTATCGCATTAAACTGAAAAAACTGGTCGCCTTTCTGGAGATGGGAGACAAGGCAAAGATTTCCCTGCGCTTCCGTGGACGAGAAATGTTACACCAGGAACTAGGGCAACGCCTGCTGGTTCGGATTCGTGAGGATCTGGATGAAGTGGCAACGGTTGAGCAAATGCCAAAGCTCGAGGGCCGGCAGATGGTTATGTTGCTTGCACCCAAAAAGAAATAAGGTGCGATAATAGGTACAACATAGGGGAGATGGAAGCCGAGTGTAGGATGCATCGAGTCTTCCAAAGCTGCCAAGGACGCAGGGTTCGATTAGCCTGTAGCGGAAGGTAGGAAAGCCTTTCACTTGTTTTATAGCAGGGGCAGGACGGTAAGGGATGGTCGTCTTCAGTCCGGCCGGGCGGAAACACCGGTATAAGAGTAACCGGGGCCCGATATTTTAAGGAGTCATACAAGATGCCGAAATTGAAAACCCATCGGGGTGCGGCAAAGCGGTTCAGCGCAAATTCCAAGGGGAAGTTTAAGCGCAACCAGTCGCATCGCCGTCACCTTCTTACCAAGAAGAGTGCCAAGCGCAAGCGCCATTTGCGCGATTCCGTCTTGATTGCCGCGCCGGATCAGCAGGCGGTCAAACACATGCTGCCCTACGCCTAAAATACCAAGGAGGAAAAATCATGGCACGAGTCAAACGAGGAGTAACCGCGCATCGGCGGCATAAAAAAGTTCTCAAGCAAGCCAGGGGTTATTACGGGAACCGCAGCAAGAACTGGCGGACCGCAAACCAGGCGGTCATCAAGGCCGGGCAGTATGCTTATCGGGATCGCCGCGTTCGCAAGCGTGAATTCAGGGTATTATGGATCGCTCGAATTAATGCGGCAGCACGCGGCTACGGCTTGTCATACAGCCGATTTATGCATGGGCTCAAGCTTGCCGGGGTAGAGCTTGATCGTAAGGTGCTGGCGCATCTGGCCAGTACGGATGCGGCCGCCTTTGCGGTGCTTGCCGAAATGGCCCGCAGTGCGGCCGAATAAGCGCAACCGGTCAGGCCCTATTTTTTTAAGACTGGAGGAGCTCTGCGGATGGGGACCGAACAGGTCGATCAGATCCGTCGTGCGGCGCTTGGCGCTATCGAGTCGGTGGGGGACGCGCAAGAGCTGGATGCCGTGCGGGTGGAATATTTGGGGCGCAAGGGGCGGGTAAAGGCGCTGTTAGCCACGTTGGGGCACCTTCCGGAGGCCGAACGCCCCGCCCGGGGTGAAGCCATCAATGCCCTCAAGGCCGAATTGGCGGCGGCCCTGAGTGCCCGCCATGTCGTCTTGTCTGGAGCCGAGCGGAAGCGTGCCGAGGCGCGTGCGGCTGTCGATGTCACCCTGCCGGGGCGAGGGGAAGTGGCCGGCGCGGAACATCCTTTGAAGACCACACTGAAGCGCATCGAGCGGTTGTTCGTGGGAGCCGGTTTTGAGGTTGCCGAAGGACCGGAGATCGAGGATGAATATTACAATTTCGAGGCTCTGAATATTCCTCCCGACCATCCCGCCCGCGCCATGCACGATACCTTTTATCTTGCCGATGGTCGACTCTTGCGTACACATACCTCGCCGGTACAGATTCGGCATATCAAGAAGATCGGGGGACCGCCGGTTTGGATGATCTCTCCCGGACGGGTGTATCGGCGCGATTCCGATTTGACTCACACGCCGATGTTTCACCAGATCGAGGGGCTGGTGATTGACGAGGGTATTCACATGGGGCATCTGAAATGGGTTTTGGGTGAATTCATCAAGGCTTTTTTCGAGTGTGAGCTTGATCTACGTTTTCGTCCTTCCTATTTTCCTTTTACCGAGCCATCGGCCGAACTCGATGTGGCCTGTGTGCGCTGCGATGGCGCCGGGTGCCGGGTGTGTTCGGGGAGTGGATGGCTGGAGGTATTGGGTTGTGGCATGGTGCATCCGCGTGTTCTTGCCGGTGTCGGCATAGACCCGGAGCGCTACACCGGGTTTGCCTTTGGCATGGGGGTCGAGCGGCTGGCGATGTTGCGGTACCGGGTCGAGGATTTGCGCCGCTTTTTCGAAAATGACGTGCGCTTCCTAGCCCAGTTTGCCTGAGGATTTTTAGCATGCGTGTCAGTTTGTCCTGGCTGCAACAGATTTGTAACGTAAAACTGGCTCCCGAGGAATTGGCCGAGTGCCTGACCCGGCTGGGCCTGGAGGTCGGTGCAGTGATCCCGGTTCCGGGGCCCTCCGAGCGTATTGTCGTGGCCCGCTTGGCCGAAGTGACGCCACTGCCCAAGACGAATCTGAAAAAGGTCATTGTTGATGCGGGCCCGGCCGGTTGCTTCAACGTGATATCGGCGGCGCCCAATGTCGTGCCGGGAGGCATCGGGGTACTGGCCTTGCCGGGAGCCTGTCTGCCGGATGGACGGGTCATCGAGCCACGCAAGTATCGCGGCGAGACATCCGAGGCAATGTTGTGTTCCATGGCTGAACTGGGATTGGGCGATGTTTCCGATTGCCTGCTGGAGTTGTCGGCCGATGCAATTCCCGGGAGTCACCTGGCCGAATTGTATGGATTGCCTGATATCTGTCTGGAGATCGATCTCACGCCGAATCGAGGAGATTGCCTATCGCTTATTGGAATTGCCCGGGAATTGCATGCGGCAACGGGGGCCGAGCTGTCCCTGCCGCCGTCCCCTTCCGTCGATCCATCTAGCCCAAGGGCACTTAAGGTAGTGGTTCACGATCCTGTCGCCTGTCCGCGGTATCTTGGCCGCGTTATCGAAGGCCTGGATCTTGGGGGGTGTCGAAGTCCATTGTGGCTGACCGAACGGTTGCGCCGCGCCGGGTTACGGGCGAGCCATCCGGTGGTGGATGTATTGAACTACGTCATGCTGGAACTGGGCCAACCGATGCATGCCTTCGATATGGGCGCTTTGTTCGGCGGTGGGATCGAAGTGCGCTACGCCCGCCCCGGGGAACGGCTCGAACTGCTGACCGGGCAGGTGGTATCACTTCAGCCGGATATGCTCGTCATTGCCGATCAACATGGACCCGTTGCGTTGGCCGGTATTCTGGGCGGGAGAGTTTGTGGTGTCCGGCCCAGTACCGAATCGGTGTTTCTGGAGAGTGCTTTTTTCTCTCCGGGCCCGATTCGTGGCCGGGCCCGCCGTCTGGGGTTGACGACCGATGCGGCACAGCGTTATGAACGCGGAGTCGACCCCGATCTCGCTGCGCGGGCACTGGAGCGGGCGAGCGCGTTGATTCTCGAGATTGCCGGTGGTCGAGCCGGGCCGGTGGTGGCTGCCGTGTCTCCTGAGAACCTGTCCAAGCCGCGTGAGATCAATTTTACCACGAGCGAAATCACACGGCTGACGGGGTTGAAGGTAACCGCCGAAACCAGCCGGGAAATTCTCGAGCGCCTTGGTTTCCAGGTGCGACAAGAGGGCGGAGAAATGAAGGTCACCCCCCCATCGGCCCGGTTTGATATCGATGCTACGGCCGATCTGGTGGAAGAGGTGGCCCGGGTTTATGGCTACGAGCATATTCCCGCTGTAGCGCCTCGACGGGGGCTTGGCGTATTACGGGGCGAAGATGACAGGCGAAAACGCCGCCAACGGTTTAGCGCGCTGCTACGAGACCGCGGGTTTCATGAGGCCGTCAACATGAGTTTCTCCGAACCGGAGCGGGAAACGGCTCTCGCGGGCGATGGCGAGATGTTCGTGAAACTTGCCAACCCGCTGTCCGAGCGTGAGTCGGTGTTGCGGCGGAATTTGTGGGGGGGGTTGATCGGTGCTTTGGCCTACAATGTGGCGCGCCAGGTTTCCCGGGTACGCCTGTTTGAATCCGGTATCGTGTTTGCGCCCGACGGCACGGAATCGCACCGTTTTGCCGGCATCGCTTGTGGCCGCGCCGAGCCCGAGAGCTGGTGGAGCCAGTCTCGGCTGGTCGACTTTTTCGATGTCAAGGGGCTGGTCGAGGCTTTGCTCCGCCAGGCCGGTATCGAGGCGCCGGTATGGGAGGCATCGAAGCATTCCGCGTTGGCTTCGGGGCGGTGCGCGCGGGTTATCCATGGCGCCGTTACGGTTGCGGAACTCGGCGTGATTTCAGCGCAACTGGCTGCCGCGTGGTCTTTGCCGGCGGAGACCGTTTTATTCGAAATCGATCTGGATGCACTGCCGCCGGAGAAACCTGTCGAGGTGCACCCGGTACCCCGTTTTCCGGGAGTTCGGCGCGATCTTTCGCTGCTTTTACCGCGGGCGATCAGTGCGGCCGAGATGCTGAAGGCGCTGCGGCGGTATGCCGGTTCCCGGTTAGCCGATGCCCGGGTCTTTGACACCTACACCGGTCCTGGGGTACCTTCTGAGGCGCGGAGCCTCGGCGTGAGCCTGATTTTTCAAGATTTCTCTCGGACCCTGACCGATGCCGAGGTCGATGCCGCAGTTTCAACCATTTTGACTGGATTGGGGGAGACCATGGGAGTGGAAATTCGTGGTTGATCATGCCGTCACCAAGGCGGAATTGGTGGAAGCTATTTTCAATGAATTAGGCTTGAACAAGCGGGAGGCCAAGGATTTTGTTGAGCAGTTTTTTGAAGAGATTACCGCTGCGCTGGCCGCGGGTCAGCCGGTAAAGTTGTCCGGGTTCGGTAATTTCGAGTTACGTGACAAGACCGCGCGGCCGGGGCGCAACCCCAAGACCGGCGAGCCGATTCCCATCAGCGCCCGGCGGGTGGTTAGTTTCAAGGCCGGGCAAAAACTCAGGACACGGGTAGAGGGCCATGCTGGAAGCGGGGAATAACGACGAGTTATCGCCCATCCCGGCCAAGCGCTACTTTACGATCGGTGAAGTGAGCGAACTGTGTGACGTCAAGCCGCACGTATTGCGTTACTGGGAGCAGGAATTCGGCCAGCTCAAGCCGGTCAAGCGCCGGGGTAACCGCCGCTACTATCGGCATCACGATGTGCTCCTGGTGCGGCAGATCAAAAGCCTTTTGTATCAGGAAGGCTATACCATCAGCGGCGCCCGCCATCGGCTCGGGGGTGATGAGGCGCGCGAGGATCAGAGCCAGAGTCACCAGATCATACGTCAGTTGCGAACCGAGCTGGAGGAGTTGCTGACCATTCTTAACCACTGAATTGGGCCGGGAGACGATCGGGTTATGGAGGTTTTTATTTGGGGAAGTTGAATCCGGTGGCTGCCGCTGGTATCTTGGGGCTAATCCGGTATGATGTTGTCAACGGGGTGTAGCGCAGTCTGGTAGCGCACCTGCATGGGGTGCAGGTGGTCGGAGGTTCAAATCCTCTCACCCCGACCAATTTTTCTCCAACCACCGGAGCCGAAATATGAACTCCAATATACTGATTGATACGGCCGCCCGCATGGTGGCCCCCGGCAAGGGGATTCTTGCCGCCGATGAAAGTTCAGGAACGATCCAGAAGCGCCTGAATGCGGTGGGGGTGGAATCCACCGAGCAGACGCGCCGGGATTATCGCGAACTATTGTTTACCGCGCCGGAAATCGAAAACTACATCAGTGGAGTCATCCTCTACGACGAGACCATCCGCCAGAGTTCCTCTACGAATGTCGCTTTCCCGAAATTGCTGGAGGGTCGAGGTATCCTGCCCGGTATTAAGGTGGATCGGGGTGCCAAGCCGCTGGCCCTGCACGATGCCGAGAAAGTGACGGAAGGTTTGGATGGCCTGCGCGAGCGTTTCGTCGAGTACCGAGCGCTGGGGGCGCGTTTCGCCAAGTGGCGCGCGGTGATTACGATCGGCACCGGAATTCCGACTCAAGACTGTATCGACGCCAATGCCCATGCCCTTGCCCGCTATGCCGCGTTGGCCCAGGAGGCGGACATCGTGCCGATCGTGGAACCCGAGGTGCTGATCGACGGCGATCATGACATCGATCGGTGCGAAGCGGTTACAGTCCGAACCTTTGACCGAGTATTCTCCGAGCTTAAAAATCAACGCGTCTTGCTCGAAGGCATGATCCTGAAACCGAGTATGGTACTTGCCGGCAAGCAGGCGCTCCGCCAGAGCAGCGTCGAGGAGGTAGCCGAGGCGACGCTGCGGACCCTGCTCCGGACGGTTCCCGCGGCCGTTCCCGGTATTGCCTTTCTTTCCGGTGGGCAAACGCCGGAACAGGCTACGGCGCATTTGAATGCAATGAACCGCCGTGGGCCGCATCCCTGGCAGGTGGCTTTTTCCTATGCGCGGGCCTTGCAAAACCCAGTGCTTGAGATCTGGCGAGGTCGGGCCGAGCGGGCCGAGGCCGCGGCTTCGGCCTTTACCCGTCGAGCCCGGTTGAATCATCTTGCCCGTAGCGGCAAGTACGAGCCCGGGATGGAAAAATCCGCCTGAGGTTACTTGGTGCGTCCGGCGGAGCATCTCGTGCGAGGGCCGATGCCCGCCGGTACGGCCGTGGTTGAAGCGTAGGCTCCCCGGCACCTCGCGCTCACGGTACGTGCGAACCAAGCGCTTGGTTGGTGCATGCTCAAGTTTGGTACCCGCTCGCCTCGCCCCGGCGTAGTCGCTGCTCTATCACCGTCCGGATCACCCCCAGCCGATCCACCTCTTTGTGGCCCGTATCGCAATACCCTCCGTTCCCATGCCCTCTCCTGCACGTAAAAGGGGGTATTACTGGCTTGGGGCCGGTTCGCCGTCGCCCTTGCAGTGGATGGGGTAAAGGTGTTAAATAGATATTGGGCCTGTTGGCCTGAAAGCAGTCATGGTAACAAGCCCTGTTTCAATCATCCATAAATGGAGGGCGGATTCAACTTTGAAGTGCAACAGGGATGTTGAAGAATACTTCATGAGGTGTTTTCGCGTCCAGGGTTTTTCGGGGCCGGTGATTGAGTTTGTCCATGACCTGCTGTAGCTGCTGCTCGGTGAT
>JALUYA010000009.1 GCA_027018875.1 Gammaproteobacteria bacterium | reverse complement strand
CTTGTCGGCAAGAATCGTCCAGCGCCAGTTCTTCACCCGCCCGTGGGTGAGCGTCACGAAATGCAGCTTGTGGTGGGGATGCAGCCCCGGCAATGGCGGCCAGTAAGCACCGGCTTTTACCAGGCGTATGAACAGCAATCCATGCATGCCGGTGTAAGTGGTGAGATCGGGATAGACATAAGCCGCAGGTTTGCTGCTCGAAGGAGGTGCCGAGGCATGCTGCGGCGATTGCCCGGGTAGATGGGCACAGGCACCGAGCGCAAGGGAGGCGACCAACACGCCGGCGAGGGCAATATAACCGGGGGCGCCGCCTCGACGCCCCCGCAGTAAGCTCTTAGGCTTTAGCGACATGCGACTGCTTTATCGAGGGGTTGAACTCCGACAATTCTATAACGAGAACAATTGGGGTGTAGGTGCAGTCCATGGAAGGTGCCGTGGGTGTCTTCCTTTCCCGGATTAAGAAAAAAATGGGACAGGGACCAATCGCCAACCACCCCGGGGACAGTCTCACGATCGAGATATGCCTGGTAATCTTCAGATGTATCCGCCAAACCAGCATGTACCGAGGTAAACGGGATTGTCTATCAGACAGTAGGCGGGAATGCGATAGTCATCCCACCACCCCCTCGGCAAACAAGCCAGGAAAGGCGCTCCGCCTCATTAAACCTGCGTTGACAGCCATCCTCCGTCACTACCACTATCTAAAATCACAACTTGCGAATTGGATTCGGCTTCAACTTTGCGGCCCGCAGGCGCTGTGATCCAGCCAGGGTCCGAGGGCGGCATCGGCGAGTGCGGACCAACCCCGATTCGCCGCTGGACTCGCCGGACTCGGATGGGGCAGATAATCGATGGGGACCCGGCCATCGAGCACCTCGCGGGCCCTCCGCTCGGCGTACCGGCCGATTCCGAACAGTCGCACCGGCTCAAGCGCTGCAACCGTGGCGATCAGCGCTCGATTACAAATTTCGGTCAGCACTTTGGTGTCGGTATGCCCCAGGCGCTCGGGAGTCAGATTGCGTCCTTCGGCCACAAACAGCAGGGGGCAGTAATTCCCTACAAAAAAACGGGAGAAAAAATTTTCCGCGGTGCCGAATCGTTCCCGTGCCCACCCCCAGAGGCGGCGGCCGCTGCCTTCGTGGCGGTGACAGTCGAAACCGAGAATGGGGTATTTCCGGTGCTGTTCCGGAAGCGGCGATCCCAGCGGGGTTTCAATGCCGATCCAGTCCCGCACCATGACCGCATCGCCGAAGGGAACCCCAGTCTGCGCCATGCCCCAGGGCCCGGGGTTCATACCGAGCAAAAGCACCCGCCCGCGCTTGACGCCATAGCGTTCCAGGTATTGCCGCTGTGCGTCCCAGGCATATTCAAGCGGGTTGTAGACATGGCTCGCCGCCGCGGGGGAAAACGATCTCAATTCCCGGGCCAGGCGGCGTGTCACCTCGATCAAGTTTTCACGCATGATTCCCCCATTTAGCACATCAAGTTGGCATGTAAGACCATGCCGTGCCATTCTTCCGCGCCCCGGGCTTTCCATCTATCCGAACAGAAATCAGCACCGGATGCACTCCAAGGGAAAGGGCCGGGCCGCTGCGCTTGCCCGAGCCCGACACATTCCTAGTTCATCATAGTAGACAAATGCCGCCCTCCCTGTGGGGCCGGTCTCATTCCCCGCTACCTGCGGCGAGTAGCCCAATTTCATCATACGGCATGGCCGGGTCCCGGCTCATCCGCCCCCGGCCGCCAAGGGCCGGCATTGAATCGCGCCAACGGATCCTGACGGAAAAATCGCGTGAACAACATATACACCCCGGGCCAGGCATCGATGACCCGGTCGGGAGCCTCGAAGAACAACTCACACAGTACGCTGAAGAATTCCGCCGGCGCGCTGGCCCCATAGGAATCGATACCCGGCCAGGCGTGGGGAGTGGCATGGAAGGCCCACCAAGCCGACATCCACTCCCCGCTCCATTCTTTGATATCAATGCCCGCGGACAACGGAGGAAAGCCATTGGCCTGGCCGTTGCGCATATCGAGCTGATGGGCGCACTCATGAATGACCACATTGTGCCCCGTGCCAAACCCCGCCGCCACGACCGCCTCCCAGGCCAGCACTAGGGGGCCGTAGTGCCAAGCCTCGCCGGAGAATACCCGCCCGTCCGGGTGGCTCACTCCGGCGCCGTCGAAGTAGCGCCGTGGGGTTCTGAACCTGCCCGGGTAGAGGATCACTTCCCGATAGCCGGCGTACCAGTCCGGATCCAGGCCGAGTATCGGCAGCGCGGCCAGCAGCGCAAGATGGAACCGTTCGTCCGGTGCAAGGCGCAGCCCCTGATGTGGCGTCAATTGTTTCTCATGGAGCCACAACCAGGCAAGCGCCGCCAAACGTTTACGCTCGAATGGGGCGAAGCCACCCAGAATCGGTACCCGCCCGATATGCGCATCGAGTGCCGGTGGCGGGGGATGCCGACGGAGAAACCGCCGCCGCTTCCAGCCGCGCCAGCCGCGACCATAAGAGGCCGTCATCCTGCCTCCGCTCAAGCTTCGGCCGATGGCCTTTGGCGCATGGACGCATGCCAGCGCGCGAGCCGCGGCCAGCGTTCGGCGTCGACTTTAATCCCGATGACCCGCCCGAAGTCCAGCCCAGACAATAGCGTGAAGTCGGCTACGCTCGGTATTTCGCCGGCAAGCCAGGGCCGCTTGCCCAGCTCGATATCAAACCAGTCTAGCCGTTTGAGCGCCCGGGCGCGGCATATCTCGCCCCATTCCGGCACCTGGCGCGGCTCCCGATCCGCGCCCCATGGATGGGTATGGCGGAAGGCAAACATGATCGGGCGCGCAATCTCGAGTTCCGCCCGCCGTTGCCACATGCTCACCAGCGCCTGTTCGCGGGCATCGCGACCGAATAGCGGCGGCTCCGGCCGTTCATATTCAAAGTAGCGGCAAATGGCGAGTGTTTCGGCAATTGCGGTACCGTCATCGAGTACCAGTACCGGTACCCGGCCCAGGGGATTCAGTGCGAGGAACCAGGGCTGTTCATTTTCCCTTTTCGTAAGGTTGATCTCTTGCCGGGGGACCTCGATCTGCTTTTCCGCGAGAAACAGGCGCACGATGCGTGGATGTGGAGCCGTAGGATTGTCGTACAGCAGCATCAAATTCTCCTGTGGAGGAAGAGATTGCATCTTAAGCCCGGGTGCTCCGCCCCGGGGGCGCCCGACTGAATCCAGCTAATGTGGCATCACCTCGTGGGCGAAAGGTATATCTCTTCCTTAAGATGTGCCTGGGAAAGCCGGATTCAGATAAATCATCCGCTGAGCCGCTTGGGGGCAAGGATGCAAAATTCCATGTGTAAGAATTTAGCGGTTTACAAGAAGCAAACCATACCAATTGCGCAGAAAGGCACGACGGGCGATAGAATGCCCGCCCATGGACTGTGAACTACTGCTCGATGATCTCAATGACGCCCAGCGTGAGGCGGTAACCGCTCCGGACGGCGCAGTGCTGGTGCTGGCCGGCGCGGGAAGCGGCAAGACCCGCGTGCTGACCCGGCGTATCGCCTGGGTGATGGCAACCGATGATCTGCCACCCGAACGCGTACTCGCCGTCACCTTTACCAATAAGGCCGCGGCCGAGATGCGCTCCCGCCTGGAGCGACTTCTGGGCCGGCCGGCCGGCCCGCTGTGGATCGGCACCTTCCACGGTCTCACCCATCGCCTCTTGCGCATCCACACCGAGGCCGCACGGCTTCCCGCGGGCTTTCAGATTCTAGATAGCGACGACCAAGCGCGGCTGCTCCGCCGTATCGTGCGCGAATTAGGATACGATGAAAAACGCTGGCCGGCACGCCAAATTGCCAATATCATCTACCGCACCAAGGACGAAGGGCACAAGCTCGGGGAACTCGAGCATGGCAATGCACCCTACGAACGGGATCTCGCCCATATTCTCGCCGCCTATGAGAAGACCTGCGAACGTGCCGGCCTGGTGGATTTTTCCGAGTTGCTTCTGCGAACGACCCGGCTGCTGTTGGAGCAGCCCGATATTGCAGCCCATTACCAGGCCCGATTTCGCCATCTGCTGGTGGATGAATTCCAGGACACCAACACCATCCAGTACCTGTGGCTGCGGGCACTGGCGGGAAAAACGATTCAGCCCTTTGTAGTAGGCGACGATGACCAATCGATCTATGGCTGGCGCGGAGCACGGATCGAAAATGTGCAACGTCTCCAGCACGACTTTGCTCCGGTGCGCGTTGTGCGCCTGGAGCAGAATTACCGCTCCAGCGGAAATATACTTAACGCCGCCAATGCACTCATCGCGAAAAACAGCGAACGGCTGGGGAAAACGCTGTGGACCGCCGGCGCTCCGGGAGCTCCCATCGAACTCTATGCCGCAAGCGACGACCGCGATGAGGCCGCCCATGCCGTCGCCCGAATCGAGCGCTGGGTGCACGAGGGAGGCAGTAACGAGGATGCCGTAATTTTATATCGCGCCAACGCTCAGTCGCGTGTATTCGAGGAGACCTTCATGGCCCGCGGCATTCCCTACCGGGTTTATGGCGGACTGCGCTTTTTCGAACGCGCCGAGATCAAGGATACCCTGGCCTATCTGCGCTTGGTCACGCGGCGGGAAGATGATGCCGCATTTGAGCGCATCGTGAATCTGCCTGCCCGTGGCATCGGGGCACGAACCCTGGAGACGCTACGCGCCACGGCCCGGCAGGAAAATATTTCACTGTGGCAGGCGGCGGTTCGCGCCAATACCGTGCTGGGCACCCGGGCAAACCACGCACTTGCAGGCTTTATCGAGCTTATTGAACGCCTGAGCGCGGGAGTTACCTCACGCTTGGCGGATACCGGCGCGACTCCGGGCGCCCTGGGTGAAGCGATCGAGTATATGATTACCGCCAGCGGGCTGGATGCGCATTATCGCCGCCCCGATGACGAACAAGCCGAATCCCGGCTGGAAAACCTTGCCGAACTGGTCAGTGCCGCAAGTGAGTTTATCGCTGAACCTGAATTATCGCCGCTTACCGCGTTTCTCGCCCAGGCCGCACTCGAGGCCGGTGATACCCAGGCCGGGGATGAATCTAACGCGGTGAAGCTGATGACCCTGCACGCGGCCAAGGGGCTCGAGTTTCCACTGGTTCTGATCACGGGACTGGAAGAGGGCCTGTTTCCCCATCAGAAAAGCATCGATACCCCCCGTGGCCTGGAAGAAGAGCGGCGTCTGTTTTATGTGGGCATGACCCGGACCCGCGCGCAACTCGTTTTGTCTTATGCCGAACAGCGCCGCCTCCATGGGCAACTGCATTACGCTCGCCCCTCGCGCTTTCTGCTCGAATTACCGCCGGAGGCGATCACACAAGCCGGCCCTCGCCGCCTATCCCCTGGAGTAAGCAACCCCGCGTCCCCGGCGATCCGGCTCGGCCGCCGGGTACGGCACCGAAGTTTTGGTGAAGGAGTCGTGCTCGAGCAGCAAGGCAACGGGGCGCACCTGAGAATCAAGGTTGCCTTCGAAAACGGGGGCACCAAGTGGCTGGTCGCGGCCCTGGCTCGGCTGGAACCGATTGCCTAGGAGCCTACCGGGCTCAGGCAAGCGTAGCGAGACGGTAGAAACGGGAGTCAAGGTATTTCTGATTCTGAGGTATATAGCGGGCCTATACAACGAGAAATCGGAAAGGCCACTGGCCTGCCGTTGTGGGAGATTTTTCTCAAGTCCGACTGGTTTCTAGAGGAGTCACAATGAATCGAATCAACACCGCCATCATTTACACCTTTGCCGCCTACATGGTGGCGGTGTTTGTGATTTCCTTCTTAGCCTGGCGGCGTAACAAGAATCTCAAGGATTATATCCTCGCCGGGCGCGGACTGAGCAGTTTTGTCACTGCACTTTCCGCTCAGGCATCGGATATGTCGGGTTGGCTGCTTCTTGCCCTGCCGGGCGCGGCCTATGCCTTTGGGCTCGGTTATGGCTGGATGATACTCGGCCTGGTCGTCGGCACCTATCTCAACTGGCTGATCGTCGCCCGCCGTCTGCGCGAAGACACCCAACGCCACGGCGATGCACTCACCCTACCTGATTATTTCGAGCGCCGCTTCAATGACCGCTCCGGGTTGCTGCGCGGCATCACCGCCATCGTCATTCTGGTTTTCTTCACGATCTATGCCAGTTCGGGCTTCGTCGCCGGCGCGGATCTGTTCCGGTCGTTGTTTCACGTGCCTTATCACTGGGCCTTGTTTTTCGGTGCGCTCACGGTCATGAGCTATACCTTCATCGGTGGGTTTCTCGCCATTGCTTGGAACGATGTGCTCCAGGGTACGCTCATGTTCTTCGCCCTGATCCTGGTGGGGGTCATGGGCCTGGTATTTGTGGGCGGAGCTGCCGGGCTGGAACACACGCTCAACGCCGTGAATGCCGGTTTAATGCACCCATTTTACAATGTGGAACAAGGCCGGGCCTTCACCTGGATCGGTATTGCCTCGCTCCTCGCCTGGGGATTGGGGTATCCCGGTCAGCCGCATATCCTCGCCCGTTTCATGGCAATCAAGGATCCCAAGGCTATCGCCACGGCGCGGCGGATCGCCATGTTCTGGGTAATTGTTGCCCTGTTGGCCGCACTGCTCGTCGGGGTGACCGGACTCGGTGTCGTGAGTCAGCATCTGCAGGGCGATAATCGGGAACGCGTATTTATCTACATGGCACTCAAACTCCTGCCTCCGGTGGCGGCAGGGATTGCCCTCTCGGGTATTCTCGCCGCCATCATGTCGACCGCTTCGGCCCAGCTTCTGGTTGCCGCAAGCGCCTTTGCCGAAGATATCTACCGTGGTTTTCTGCGTCGCCGAGCCGGTGAACGCGAACTGCTGTGGATCGGCCGCTTGGCTCTGGTTGCGATCGCAGCCGCGGCCTTTTTTGCCGGAATCAACCCCCAAAGCATGATCCTGTCGCTGGTGGCTTATGCCTGGGCGGGCTTCGGTGCCGCCTTCGGTCCCGTGATCATGCTGGCGCTGTACTGGAAGCGTATGAATTGGAACGGGGCGCTCGCCGGGATCATCGTCGGCGGTGTAACCGTTCTGGCATGGCATCAACTGGCGGGCCTGGGGGGAATCTTTCGCCTCTACGAGATGATCCCCGGAGTCGCGTTTTCCACCCTGGCGGTGGTGTTTACCTCGCTGATTACGCCCCGCCCGCGGGCATCCAGCCGAGCAACGCGCAGGCAAAGCCCGTCATCGCGGCGTGCAGGCCGCACACGAAAAACGGGTGTGGCACGCGGGTAACCCCGCGGGGTATATGGCAAGGCACCACTCATGAAGACCGATATCAGAACCGGCACAGTCATATCCAGCAACGGCGCGCGGGCTCCATCAAGCGACCCCCACCCCGTACGGCCCCAATACGGCAAGGACTATGCCTTCCCGGGGCGGCATCATTCCTTTTCCTCATTGGGTAATTCGATGCCGAGCGCTTTTAATTTCCGGTACACATGGGTGCGCTCCAGCCCGACCCGCTCGGCAAGCTTTGCCACCCGCCCTTCGGCAAGTTCGAGTTGAGCCTGGAGATAGTTGCGCTCAAACCGCTCGCGTGCCTCTCGAAATGGCAGTGAAAGCAGGTCATCGCCGAGACGCCCCGCCGTTTCCGTAGGCCGCAGCACGGCATCCACCTCGGCCAGGCTTACTGCCTCATTGCCGCCGACGGCAAGCAGGCGGCGGATTACATTTTCCAATTCGCGTAGATTACCCGGCCAATCATGGCGCCGCATGCGATTCAGCGCCGCCACCTCGAAGCGCCGGAAAGCCAACCCCTCCTGGGCGATCAGACGATCCACCGAATAACGAATAATGGTCGGTAAATGCTCCCGATAGCGGCATAACGAGGGGACGACGATCACCTGTGCATGCAGCCGATCATAGACATCGCGCCGTAACCGACCGTTGTCCAGCCGCTCTTGAACCCCCGGCCCGGCACCGGCCGCAAACCGCAGTCCCGACCCGAGATCGCGGCGTGTTAAGCGAGCCAGCAGCGTTTCCTGAACGGAGGGCAGCGCCTCATCCAGTTCACCCAGATAGAGAAGCCCTGGAGTCGGGGTATCCTCCATGGCGGCATGCAGTTGTGGCGCTGTAATGGCTGCCAGCGATACGGCGAAGAATTCCCGCCCGTCCCGCACCGCCAGTTGTCGCGCCAGGGTGCGACGCCCACTCCCGGATTCACCGAGGAATAGCACCGGCTCGTCGCCGCCTACCAATGACCGCAGTGTCTGCATCAGCGGCTTCCAGGGCAGCCGGTCGGCCAGCAGGTCGAATAGTGGTGCGATTCCCAGCGGCTCGCGATGGACCGGGTGAGTCTTCAGTGCCTGTTCCACCACATGCAGCAGCTTGCCGAGTGAAACGGGCTTTTCAATGAAATCCAGGGCTCCCAAGCGGGTGGCCTCTATGGCCGTATCCACCGTGCCGTGTCCCGACATCATCACCACCGCGGGTGCGCCTGAAGGCTCGGACACCCATTCCTTGAGCAGCGTGATTCCGTCCTCGTCATCCATCCAGATATCCAGCAGCACCAGGTCCGGGCGCGCATCCCGAACCTCTTTACGGGCGGCTTGTGCATTCGCAGCCAGGCTCACGGTATAACCCTCGTCGGTCAGTATCTCCGCGATTGCGCTGCAAATCTCCGGCTCATCGTCCACCACCAGAATGCGTGCTGCCCTCATGCCTGCTGCTCCGGCTCACTCCGGGCTTGCGCCAGGCGCACAACCACCTGCGCACCGCCGCTCGGGCGGTTGCCGAGCCATACCCGTCCGCCTTGCTCCTCGACCAGCTTGTGCACCAGGGCCAGGCCTAACCCGGTTCCTCCCTGTTTGGTGGTTACATACGGTTCGAATGCCCGGGTCAGTAACCCGGGACTGAATCCCGGCCCCCGGTCACCGACTCGCAGTTCCATGCCCCCCTTCGGCAAGGCCATAATCGCAATTTCGATCCACGCCGGGCGCGCGGTTCCCTCCTGGGCTTCTATCGAATTCTTGATCAGGTTGTGCAAAATCTGGCGTAACCGGGCCGCATCGGCTCGAACGTGAACTCGCTGTGAAGCAATTCGGAGTTTTATCGTTACATCGGTGCGTCCCCGGTAGAGTTCGGCCACCTCGCGCACTAGGCTTACCCCATCGACCAGGCTCAGTTGCAGCATCGGGCTCCTGGCATATTCGGAAAAGGAATCGACCATCCCCTGCATAGACTTGACCTGATTGATGATGGTTGCGGTGGCGCGCTCGAGAACTTCCCCCTCTACACCCGTCATGCTCGGCAGGCATTTTCGCCGCAAGCGCTCGGTGGCCAACTGGATCGGGGTCAGTGGATTCTTGATTTCATGCGCCAGGCGACGGGCAACCTCTCCCCAGGCCGCATTGCGCTGGGCGTGTAGAAATTCACTTACATCCTCCACCACCAGAACCCACCCGCCGGAGATCTGCGTCTGAGCCCCCGCGATTTTGGTTGAGCCCACCCGCAAGGTACACATCCCCCGGGAAAGACGAACCTCAAGGTCGCGTCTCCCATTGCGATGCCCCCGTTCGAACAACGGTTTCAACTCGGTACGTTGGTCCAGCAAATTCTCCAGTGCTACCCCCTGCCAACACTTGGGGTCCAGCTCGAGCATGGCGGCCGCGGCGGCATTGATGCTGCGCAGGTTGTCGGCGGCATCCAACGTGATTACGCCCGTCGGCAAGGCACCGAATACGGTTGCAAGCCAGGTTCGTTCGCGTTCAAGAGTAATTTCGCCCTGCCGGGCCTCGGCGCGAGCCAGTGCCAACCGATCGGTCATGCGGTTAAATGCCCGCGCCAAAAAGCCGATTTCATCCTGGCTGTGTTCCGGAACCTTGACCGCAAAATCGCCCGCGGCAACCGCCCTGGTAGCGTATGCCAAATCTTGAATCGGTTCAACCACTCGTCGCGCGGCAAAAAAGGCTGCCCACATTGCCGCCAACAGGGAAAGCAGTAGCACCAGGGTCAGCGTGAGAGCAAAACTTAATTTCAGCGGTCGGCGTAGATAACTAAGTTCGTGGTAGCGACTATAGCCGGCTTCAACCCGCCGGGCGAGCTTACTGGCCCGGCCCTTGACGGGGTACAGGGCCTCGAGCCACCGCCGGTGCCCTGCCTTACCCGGAATCGGAGCCCGGGCCAGAACATATAAATTACCGTCGCTGGGCACGTAGAGCCGCGCCGAGGGGGTCACCGGATAAGTGGATTTACCCTCCGGGAATGGTGGGAAAGCCGGCACTCGAGGTTCATTGCGGCTCAGGGCTTGCCGTCCGTTCGCGGTATTGAAGATACCAACCCGCACGGCACCCAGTTCCTTGCGTAAGCGATCGAGCGCTGGGCCGATCGGCTCGGGGCCACGATCGGCCAGCATACGTGCGGCCTGGGCACTCGCCCCGGCATAAAGTCCGGTCTGGCTCGTCAGCGCCCGGCGTGATAACGTCAACGCATCGCCCAAGGTTCGATCCAGATTCAGGTTGAACCAGCTATCGATGCCATGATCGATGAATTGCAGCGAAAAATAGAACACCGCACCGACCGGTAGTACCGCGAGAACACCAAACAGCACCACCAAGCGGCGGGTTAGCCGGGCCCCGGGCGTATCTTGCCGCAAGGCCCGGTACAGCCGATAAAGGTTGACCGCAATCAACACGATAAGCAGTAGTCCCACGAGGATATTGGCGCCGATCAGCCACAGTTGCCAGCGGCCGAAAACCACCGAGCGGGTGGTACTCAGGCTGAGCAGATACAAGGCCACGCCGACTACGATCAAGACGACCAACAGGCCCCAAGGCCGCAACTGTCTCATTGCACTAATACCCATTGGTTCCAGGTGCTCTCCAGTTGCCACCCCGGCAGAAGCAGCGACACCAGTTTCAGCGGTCCGGGCAGGGCTTGATCATCCAACCCTACCCGAATACGGGCCAAGTAGCGGGTATGACGAGCCAGTAGGCTTGCATCGATCAGCGGCAAGCGCCGAATATGATTGAGCGAATCCAGTGCCCCGGCGAGGCTGTCATAGGCATTCGATGACCCAATGTTGAGGTTCTCTACCCGGTAGGTTCGAGTCAGCGGTCGATAGCTTAGCCGATAGCGTTCGCGGAGACGTCCAATAATTTCATTCCATAGAAAGCGTCGGTAGCGAATAATGTGTATTTCTACTATAAAAGTCAGTGCCACACCATGAACCAACGCCCGGTGCGCCCGCGGGTTGAGCCGCAAACTCAAATCTGCATCCAGATAATACACACCGCGACGCAGGTAACTATGGACACGCATCACCGCGAAAGCAGGGCGGCGCGCAAGCGCATGCGGGACGTAGAATAGTCCGGTACCCAGGATGACCGCAGCGAAAGCGCCGCGCACACCGAGCCGGCCCAGGACTTTTCCGCGTAACCGCTTCACGCCTTGATCCCCTTGGGTTTGTACTTGATCATAATGGGGTGGCTCCATCCCGGGCGGTTTCGCCCGGCAGAACCGATACCTCGGGTTCACGATTCATTCCCATCGACCCGACAGTGCCGGCGCAAGCGCGCGAGGTGACACGCACCGAAACGAAGTCAGGTGAGGCGCAGGCCCTGCCATTTCCATCCCCGCGCCACCTGGATTGCGGGCTGGGGCCGCCGCCCGGCACGCTGCATCTGGCTCACCCGGAGCAAGCCCTTACCCGTGGCAATATCCAGGCCCGCGGCACCCACGGCAACAATCGTTCCCACCGGATCGTGAACCGGCGCGTCGACGGCACGTGCCTTAAGCAAACGCAAACGTTCGCCCCCGGCTTCACACCAGGCCAGCGGACGCGGGTTGAACGCGCGAATCCTGCGAGCCAGACCAGCGGCATCGAGGCTGAAATTGAGCCGGGCCTCGCTTTTCTCAAGTCGTGAGGCATAGGTCACTTCGCCTTGCTGATCCACAGCTTGCGCCGTGCCCCGCTCCAGGGCATCCAACACCTTGCATAACAACGCCGCGCCCCGCTCGGCAAGTCGTGCGGCGAGCGCAGCAGCGGTCTCATCGGGATCGATCCGGGTTCTTTCCAAGGTATAAACCGGCCCGGTGTCGAGCCCGGCTTCCATCCGCATGATGGCCACGCCGGTCTCCAAATCGCCGGCGAGAATGGCCCGTTCCACGGGAGCCGCTCCGCGCCACCGGGGAAGCAGCGACGGATGCACATTGATTCCTCCATGACATGGCAGATCGAGTAGGCTTGCGGGAAGAATGCAACCATAGTCGGCGACCACCAGGGCAGATGCGGACCGGAGTGCGGCCAATATCCCGGGTATGGCGAGATCGGAAGTCGCCATCAAGGGCAACCCCGCCGCCGCGGCTACAACACCGACCGGCGTGGGCCGCAACCGCCGCCCGCGTCCCCCGGGGCGTTCGGGTTGCGTCAGTACCAACGCCAGTTCATGGCCTGAAGCCATGAGCCGATTAAGCACCGGTACCGCAAAAGAACCGCTGCCGGCAAATATCAGTCGCATGATGCCGGAGCACAAGCCCAATGACCGGGAAACCATTCGGCCAAGGCTCCGGGGCAAGCGCCCCCTTCCCGGGTCCGGGCACTTAACCGGCCCAATGGCCCGTTCCTAACGGCCGCAAACCACTGCGTATTCACCTCACCCCCCAAAACGGCTAACCTGCGCCGGTTTTATCCTGCTGTGCTTCGCGTAACGCCCGTCTGATCTGGCGCCGGGCGCGGCGGCGCTTGAGATCGGAGAGGCGGTCGATAAAAAGCCGGCCGTCGAGATGATCGATCTCATGCTGGAGGCAAATTGCAAGCAATTCCTCGGCTTCCACCTCAAAAGGCTCTCCCGCTCGATTCAGTGCCCGGACGTGCACCTGTTGTGAACGTATCACGGTATCGGAGTATCCGGGAACCGAAAGACAGCCCTCCTCACTCTTGCATTTTCCCGCCCGGGTGATAATTTCAGGATTAATGAACACTTGAGGCTCATCCTTCGCCTCGGACACATCCACCACCGTAAAACGCAAGCCGATGCCGACCTGCGTCGCCGCCAGGCCAATGCCCGGTGCGGCATACATGGTCTCAAGCATATCGTCAAAGGTGCGCTGAAGTTCAGGGTCGATGTGCTCGACCGGCCTGGCCCGTTGGTGTAGGCGGGGATCGGGGTAATGCAGTATGGTTAAAAGAGACATGTAGCCGAATTCAACAATTTGCTGCTAAAGTTATCAAAGTATAGCGGAGTATCCGTCCGGCATCATCCGGACGCGGCAACACAAATTCGGGAGAAACGGCATGCAGGGGGTCGGATTGCGCAAGTTGGGATTGATCGCAGTAGCGGTGGGTATTGGGACACTGGCCGGTTGCGCCAGCCCTAAACCGCCGTCATCCAAACCGGCACCGGTGCCGCAGAGCATTGCTCCGCCCGCCCCAGCCGGCATCAAACCTCATCCGATACCGGTGAAAAAGACCGCGCCCCTGCGCTATATCGTCAAGAAAGGCGATACCTTGTGGGGAATTTCATCCCGATTTCTTCGCGATCCCTGGTACTGGCCAACCATCTGGTACGAAAATCCCTATATCAAGAATCCGCACCTGATCTACCCGGGTGATGTCATCACCCTTTCGCGTTTGGGAAATCACCCGGTTCTTTCTATCCATCGCGCCGGCACCCTGATCGCCACCACATCGCCGCTCCTGAGGCCCCGCATGCTTCGGCCCAGGATTGAACGCATTCCCCTCGGAAAAGCCATTTCGACCCTTCCCTATGACGACATTGCCGCGCTGTTGTCCAAGCCCCGGGTCATGACCGCCAAGCAATACCAGGCCGCCCCGTATGTATTGCGCGCGACCGAGCGGCTGCTCGCTGCAGCCCCGGGCGGTATCTATGCCCGCGGTATCCCCGCCGCCGAAAATCGGCCTGGCACCCGCTTTGCCGTCGTGAAAAAAAGCCATCCCTTGTATGATCCGAAGACCCACGAACTGCTGGGCTATGAAGTCATCTACCTTGCTCGCGCCACGGTCACCGCCGGTGGCGACCCCAGTACGCTCCAACTCGACAGTTCAATCCAGGAAGTGGTCCCCGGCAATCGGCTGGTACCGATTGAAGCAGGAACCATCCCCTCCCGGTTTCCGCTGTTGGCGCCCACGGTTCCGGTCGCCGGCGAAATCATCAGCGTGATCGGAGGCATGAATGAGGTGGGGCAATACCAGGCTGTGGTACTGGATCGGGGAACCCGAAACGGCCTTAAACCCGGCACCATGCTGGCCGTTTACACCAAGGCCAAACACGTCTTCGATCCCTATGCTCACGGCAACCTGACGCACGAGGTCAAACTGCCCGAGCGGCGCATTGGCGATCTGGTGGTCTTTCGCGCCTACCCGCAGGTATCCTTCGCCCTGGTCATGCGGGCAACGCAGCCGATCCGGGTGAACGACCCGATCCGCAATCCCTGAACCGGAGCCACGGCGGTAGCGTGCCGGCACCAGCTATCGAACGGGTGGCCGCGGTATGCGCGCTACTACGAATTCCGGGCATCGGTGCCCGGAAGGCCCGGCGGGCACTGGAACGCTGTGGCCCCCCGGAGCAATGGTCCGGGGCCTCCCGCCGGGAGTTCCAGCTCGCAGGATTACCGGAAACGGCGCTGCGGACCGTGTTGGAGGCCCGCCCTGAAAAGCGTGACCTCGCCTGGGCCAACACCGCAAATCACCATCTGCTCCTTTGGGGCGAGGCCGGTTACCCTGCGCTGCTCGGTGAAATCCCCGATCCGCCCCCGGCCTTGTTCGTCAGCGGCGATCCTGACCTGCTTTCCCGCCCCCAAATCGCCATAGTCGGTGCGCGTAATCCGACCATGAGCGGGCGGGAAATCGCTGCGGAATTCGCCGGCTTTCTTGTCGGTGCAGGGTTCGTCATTACCAGCGGACTTGCTTTGGGGATCGATTCCGCAGCTCATTCCGGTGCTCTTGAGGTATCCGGCCGAACCCTGGCCGTCATGGGTACCGGACCGGACCGAGTCTATCCTCGACGTCACGTTAAACTCGCCGAAAAAATTGTCGCCACGGGCGCACTGATCAGTGAATTTCCTCCAGGAACTCCCCCTCTACCCGAACATTTTCCGCGCCGCAATCGTATTATCAGCGGGCTTTCCCTCGCCACGCTGGTGGTCGAAGCCACCCTCGGAAGCGGCTCCCTGATCACCGCTCGATATGCCCTGGAACAGGGCCGAGAAGTGTTCGCGGTACCTGGCTCGGTCCTGTCTCCCCTCTCGCGCGGTTGCCATGCCCTGATTCGCGAGGGAGCCACCTTGATCGAGCGCGGCGCCGACATCCTGGAAAGCTTGGGTACAATAATGCCCCCATCCAGCGTGACCTCAACCGAGGTGGAACAGACAAATGAATGCGATCCGGAATACCGCTTGCTGCTCGATGCACTTGGATTCAACCCGGTCGGCATCGACGCTCTGAGCGAGCGATGCGGCTTGACGTCCCAGGCGATTTCGTCCATGCTTTTGCTCCTCGAACTCCAGGGCGAGGTCGAGGCGCTTCCCGGAGCCCGTTATGCCAGAATTCGACGCAATGAAGGAACCCGATGAACCCGACTGTGCTAGATGTTTTGCTTTACCTATTTGAACAACACCTGGAAGATGCGGAGGAATCCCCACCGCGCCCCATCCTGGAGGAACTGCTACGCGATTCCGGCTTTCCTCCGCTAATCATTACCCAGGCGCTCGATTGGCTGGAAGCGTTGGCCCACGAACAGCAACGGTCGTCGCCTCTGGCCATAACCGGGTCGAGTCACCGCGTTTTCGCCGAGTTCGAACTCGCCCGACTGAATGCCGAGGCCCGTGGTTTCCTGCTGCATCTGGAGCAGATCGGTGTTCTCGATCCGGCGCAGCGTGAGGTGGTAATCGAGCGCCTCATGGCACTCGATGAAGGCAGCGGCATCGAGGAGGTCAAGTGGGTGGTCCTGTTGACGCTGTTTCGCCAACCCGGCCAGGAGGCCGCCTTTGCCCGCATGGAAGACATGCTTTACGCCGACCTTGAGCTAACGGCTCATTGATTTCAGCCCTTCACACTTAAACCGAGTTCCCGTATGGCGCAATCCGTAGTTGTGGTCGAATCTCCGGCCAAGGCTCGTACCCTGAAAAAATTTCTGGGTAAAGATGTCGAAGTGTTCGCCTCCTATGGCCACGTGCGGGATCTGATTCCCAAGGAGGGGGCCGTCGATCCGAGCACAAACTTTTCGATGCACTACCAACCCATCGAGAAAAACGCCCGGCATCTTAGCGAGATCGCCCGGGCACTTGCCCATGCGAACAAGCTTGTACTCGCCACCGACCCGGATCGTGAAGGGGAGGCGATTTCCTGGCACCTGTATGAAATGCTCAAGGAGCGTGGCAAGCTAAAGGGCATGCAAGTCGAGCGGGTGGTTTTCCACGAGGTGACCGAACGGGCGATCCACGAAGCCATGGAGCACCCACGCGAGCTTGCAGATAACCTGATTAACGCGCAACAGGCCCGGCGTGCGCTCGACTACCTGGTTGGGTTCAATCTGTCTCCGCTGCTATGGAAAAAGATCCGCCGCGGTCTGTCGGCTGGACGGGTTCAGAGCCCGGCATTGCGCATGATCGCGGAGAGAGAAGATGAAATAGAGGCCTTTGAGCCCCGGGAATTTTGGCGGATCGAGGCAATACTGGTTAAGGAAGGACAGACTTTCGGCGCCCGGCTTTCGCGTTACCAGGGGGAAAAAGTCGAGCAATTCAGTTTCGAAGACGGCGTCAGCACCCGGGCAGCCCACGCGGCAATTGAACAGGCCGCAGGTGGAAAATTATGTGTTCAATCGATTGAGCGCAAGACCCGCAAACGCAATCCCGCCCCCCCCTTCATTACATCGACCCTGCAACAGGAAGCCGCCCGCAAGCTCGGCTTTTCGGCTCGGCGTACCATGCAGATCGCGCAACAACTCTACGAGGGCATCGATCTCGGCGACGGGCCGGTCGGGCTGATCACCTACATGCGTACCGACTCCACCCACCTGGCTCCCGAGGCGATCACCGAGCTTCGGAGCTACATTGGCGAGCGTTACGGCCCGGAAAATCTGCCGTCCAAGCCGCGGCACTACAAGACGCGAAGCAAAAACGCCCAGGAGGCGCACGAGGCCATCCGCCCAACCTCGGTACGACGCGAGCCGCGCGCGAATGCCAAACGGCTGAATCACGAGCAGGCCCGCCTATATGAGTTGATCTGGAACCGAACAGTCGCCTGCCAGATGATCCACGCAACGCTCGATCAAGTGGCCGTCGATCTCGCGGCGGGAGAGGTTGCCATCTTTCGCGCCACCGGCTCTACCATCCGCCATCACGGCTTCATGCAGGTGTATTTGGAGGGTCGTGACGAACCCGGCGGTGACGATCGGCAGGAAAGTCGCCTGCCGGCACTTGAACAGGGAGAAAAAATCGGGCTTGATTCCCTGCAGACGAGCCAGCACTTTACCGAACCGCCGCCACGCTATACCGAAGCCAGCCTGGTCAAGACGCTGGAGGCAAACGATATCGGGCGTCCCTCTACATACGCCTCGATCATCCAGACCTTGCTGTCGCGGGAATATGTTCTGCTTGAAAACCGCCATTTTGTGCCCACCGATGTGGGCCGGGTGGTTAACCGTTTCTTAACCGAACATTTTGAGCGCTATATGGATTACGCCTTCACCGCACGCCTGGAGGATACGCTCGATGCCATATCCCGTGGCGAGTGCGACTGGAAAAGCGCTCTCGGTAAATTCTGGACCCCCTTTGAACGCCGGGTGCATGAAATCGACACAAATGTTAGTCGCCGCGATGTCCTCAAGGCCCGGAAACTTGGCATCGACCCCGCGAGCGGGCGCGAAATATCCGTACGCCTCGGCCGCTATGGCCCGTTCGTACAAATCGGTACCGCCGAGGAGGAGGAAAAACCCCGTTTTGCCAGCTTGCGTCCGGGGCAAAAGCTTGAAACCATCACTCTGGAAGAAGCGGTTGAGTTATTCAAACTGCCGCGCGAATTAGGGGAGACTCCGGAGGGTGAAAAGGTATCGGCCAACGTCGGCCGTTTCGGACCCTATGTGCGCTACGGCAGCCAATTTGTTTCCCTCAAGGAAGACGACCCGTACACCGTCGAACTGCCGCGGGCACTGGAGCTGATCCGGGAGAAAAAAGAGGCCGATGCCAAACGCCTTATCCACGACTTCGATGGTATTCGGGTACTCAACGGCCGCTATGGCCCCTACATTACCGATGGCAAGAAAAACGCCCGTATCCCCAAGGGCACCGATCCCGCCGCCCTGACCCGGGAACAATGCCAAGAACTTCTGAACCAAGCTCCCGCCAAGCGCCCCCGCCGCCGCAAGGGAAAATAGATTCAGCGGCGGCGGGGGCGCGGATGCTGTTGGCGGGTGGCATCGTCGCCTACCCTACCGAAGGCGTATGGGGGCTAGGCTGCGACCCGGCCAACCCCGATGCGGTCGGGCGACTGCTTGCCCTCAAGCGGCGCAATCGCAACAAGGGGTTGGTCCTGCTGGCGGCCGATTTCAAGCAATTGGAGCCCTGGATCGCACCGCTTGATTCCGTCGCCCGGGCGCGGCTGGAGGCCACCTGGCCGGGACCGGTGACCTGGATCGTCCCCGCTGCGGCGGACTGCCCCGCTTGGATCACCGGCACCCGTTCGACGGTTGCCGTCCGCGTCAGTGCCCACCCGGTGGCACGCGATCTGGCCACGGCGGCCGGCACGGCCATTGTTTCCACCAGCGCCAATTCAAGCGGTGAGCCGCCCGAGCCGACGGCGGAAGCGGTACTCAAGCGTTTCGGCGGTGCGCTTGCAGGCCTCCTCGATGGCTGCCTGGGCGGCCTCGCCGGTCCCTCCGAAATCCGCGAACTGGCGGGAGGGCGCGTAATTCGCCCGGCTCCGGGGAAAACCTCGTGAACTATCCCGAGGTGGAAACCTGGCTAAGAAGGCTGCAAATCGATATTGTCGCCGGCTTGGTAAGCCTCGATGACAACCCGCGCCTGTGCCAGAACCGCTGGGAGCGCCGCGAAGGCGGCGGTGGTATCACCCGGACGATAGAAGGCGACGGGATGATCGAAAAGGGCGCAGTAAATTTTTCAGCCATCTCCGGCAACGGCTTGCCGCCCGCGGCAAGCGCGTTGCACCCGGCACTGTCCGGATACGACTTTCACGCCGCCGGCGTCTCGGTGATCGTCCACCCCCGCAATCCCTATGTACCCGCTTCGCATTTTAATCTGCGATTTTTTCTTGCCGAGAAACCCGGCATAGCACCGGTGTGGTGGTTTGGTGGTGGATTCGACCTCACTCCCTGCTATGGTTTCGAGCAGGACTGCCGCCACTGGCATCGTACGGCACGCGCTGCCTGTACCCCCTTTGGCGATGATATTTATCCGCGCTTCAAGCGCTGGTGCGACGAGTATTTCTACCTTCCTCACCGCGGCGAAGCCCGTGGTATCGGCGGAATCTTCTTCGATGACCTTAACGAATGGGGCTTCGAACGGTGCTTTCGCTTTGTACGCGCGGTGGGCGAGCACTATCTACCCGCCTATCTGCCTATCTTCGAGCACCGCAAGACCCACCCCTGGGGCGAACGCGAGCGGGCATTCCAGCTCTACCGCCGGGGCCGCTATGTGGAGTTCAACCTGATTTATGACCGCGGTACCCGCTTCGGCCTGCAGTCGGACGGGCGGGTCGAGTCGGTTCTGGCTTCTCTGCCTCCCGAGGCTCATTGGCGCTATGATTGGCGGCCTGCTCCCGGTAGCCCCGAGGATCGACTGACGGCCTACTTTCTTAAGCCGCGTGACTGGCTTGCCGGGGAACCGAGATAGCCCGATTTCTCGGCCTTAATTGGCATCAATGCCCGTCCACCTCCTTGGGCGTGGTTCGGGTCTGGACCGCAACGGCCCGGTTTCACCCCCCGGGCGAGCGCAATCGGGCAGCCGCACGACGGTGTGTCCTATGATTTCCTCTTTGCTGTACGTTGGGGGAAGCGGGATTTCCGGGCCGATCCCTCGAGGATTGGAGCTTGACCGCCCGCTCCCACCTCGGAAAATCATCCCTTTTACGTCCCCGGAAGGGGCCAACTGACAGGGCCTGAATTATGAATCCCGATATCGGACTTATCATCATCGGCGATGAGCTGTTATCCGCCAAACGCCGGGACAAACATCTAGAAAATGCGGCACGGCTGCTGGGTGAACGTGGCCTCGAACTGAGCTGGGTGCGGATCGAGCGTGACGATCTAGCTCGCCTGAGCGCGGTGTTTCGCGAAACGCTGCACAGCACCAGCCTGGTCTTTAGTCTGGGGGGAATCGGTTCCACCCCGGACGATGTTACCCGACCCGCCGCCGCTCAAGCAGCCGGCGTACCACTCATGCGTCATCCCGAAGTCGTTCGGCTGCTGGAAACCCGGTTCGGCAAGGCGGCCTACCCCAACCGCATTCGCATGGCCGAGGTACCGCAAGGTGCATCACTAATCCCCAACTCCTCCGGGTTGATCCCGGGTTTCAGCCTGGGAGATCATCATTTTCTGCCGGGTTTTCCGGAGATGTCGGCCGCGATGATGAGCCAAATCTTCGATGAGCGCTATGCCTCGTTGCGGCGCGAACCCGTAGTGGAACAATTGTTCGAAGTTTACGACGTAGCGGAAAGCGAGTTGGTGCCGATCATGGAGAGGCTCCTGGCCGCCTGCCCCGAAATCCGCCTTTCGAGTCTGCCACGGGGTGGACGACCCTGGCGGGTTGAGATCGGATTGAAAGGCTCCGACCCCGCAGTCGAAGCGGCGCAAAGTGAATTTACCCGTGAGCTGAACCGCAGTGGCATCACCTGGCGTCAGGGAGCCCGCCTGGCCCCGGGCCGGCTCGTCCCAGCCGCACGGGTTGGCGACACAGCCGGGGCCGAGAAATAGACTGTACTTCTTGGATCGGCCACTCTTAGTGGGCCTCGTCCCAATTCGCCCCAACCCCGATTTCAACCACCAGCGACACGGCTAGATCCGCGGCGGATCCCATCTTCTCGCGAATCTTGGTAACGGCCGACTCAAGCTTTGCCGCGGCAACTTCGAAAACCAGCTCATCATGCACCTGCATAACCAAATGGACATCGCTGTTCTCTGTAGCGCACCAGGCATGGATGGCAATCATCGCCCGCTTGATGATATCGGCGGCGCTGCCCTGCATCGGCGCATTGATTGCCGCCCGCTCCGCACCCTGGCGGCGGTGGGCATTACGGCTCTTGATTTCCGGCACATACAATCGGCGCCCGAAAATCGTTTCCACGTAGCCTTCACGTTTTGCCTGCTGCCGGGTTGCGTGCATGTAATCACGCACGCCGGGGTAGCGCTCGAAGTAGCGCTCGATATATTCTTGTGCCTCCTCCCGGCCTATGCCCAATTGCCGCGCCAGCCCAAAAGACGACATGCCGTAGATCAGGCCGAAGTTGATGGCCTTGGCCGCACGCCGCTCCGCCGGGCCGACCTCCTCGAGGCGGTGCCCGAAAACCTCGGCGGCCGTGGCTCGGTGAATGTCCCGCCCTTCGGCAAAGGCGCGACGCAGACCCGCATCGCCCGACAGGTGCGCCATGATGCGCAACTCGATCTGCGAGTAATCCGCAGCCACGATGCTCCAGCCTTCAGGCGCAACGAAGGCACGACGAATCTTTCTGCCCTCGGCCGTGCGAATGGGGATATTCTGTAAATTGGGTTCGGAAGAGGAAAGCCGCCCGGTAGAGGTTCCGCTCTGGTTATATAGCGTATGCACCCTACCGGTCCCTGGATTAACGCTCGCAGGTAGTTTCTCGGTATAGGTGGAACGCAACTTGGCCAGGGAGCGGTAATCGAGAATGCGCTGTGGCAAGGGATGCTTGGCGGCCAATTCACCCAGCACCGATTCGGCGGTTGAGGGCTGTCCCTTGGGGGTCTTGCGAATCACCGGAAGGTGTAAATCAGAAAACAATACCACGGCCAACTGGGCCGGAGAATCCAGGTTGAACTCCCGCCCGGCCAGCCGCCAGGCCTCGGCCTGAACCTGTTCCATCCGTTGGGCCAGTTCCCGGCTCTGAATCTTGAGCAGGTTGCTATCGATCATCACCCCGCGGCGTTCCATGGACAGCAACACCGGCACCAGCGGTATTTCAATCTCCTCATAAACCGCCTGCAGGGCCGGTACCCGGCGTAACCGCGGCCACAGGGCCTGGTGCAGGCGCCAGGTTACGTCCGCGTCCTCGGCGGCATAAACCCCGGCCCGATCGAGAGGCACCTCGGCAAAACCGATCTGCTTTACCCCTTTCCCTGCGACCTCTTCGTAGGTGATGGTTTTTTCCTTCAGCACCCGCGCGGCCAGGGAATCCAGGTCATGCCGCCCCGCGGTGGGATCGAGCACATAAGATTCGAGCAGGGTATCGTGACGGATCCCCGCCAGATGAATGCCGTGATTAGCCAAAACATGGGCGTCATATTTCAGGTGGTGTCCCAACTTGGGGTAAGCGGGGTTTTCCCATAGCGGCTTAAACCGCATCAGGACCTCATCCCGATCCAGTGGTTGCGCCTGCGTATGGGCAAGGGGAATATAGGCCGCGTCGCCAGGAGCCACGGCCAGCGCGATGCCGACGATGCGGGCTTCGAGGTAATTCAGACTGGTGGTTTCCAGATCGAATGCAAACCACTGCGCCGCACGAACCTTTTCGAGCCACAGTTCCATATTTTCCCGATTTTCCACCAAGGTGTAGTTCCGTGTCGGCGCCGGGGGATCTGTACGGTTCAATTCATCGAGCCAGTGTCTGAACCCAAGATCGGCGTAAATTTTTCGGAGTCGCCCGATATCCGGAGCCCGGGGAATCAACGCCTCGGGAGTAATTTGCAAATCAAGGTCATCCCGTACGGTAGCCAAGCGAACCGAAAGATCCAATCCTGCCAGATGCTCGCGCAGCCGTTCCCCCGCCTTGCCCTTAATCTCGTGCGCGTGTTCGCGCAAAGCATCGAGACTGCCATACTTGGACAGCCATTTGGCGGCCGTCTTCGGGCCAATGCCCGGAATACCTGGAATATTGTCCGAGCTGTCTCCCATGAGAGCCAGCAAATCGACGATCCGTTCCGGAGGCACACCGAATTTCTCCTCGACCCCCGCCCGCCCCATTCGGGTCCCGCGCATGGTATCCACCATCACGATCCCGTTATCGACCAATTGGGCCAGATCCTTATCGCCGCTGGCGATTACTATCTGTTCCCCCAAAGCGGCATGGCGCCGAACCAGGGTTGCAATCACGTCATCGGCCTCTACCCCGGATAGACGCAAAAGAGGCAGCCCCAAGGCTTCGATCAACTCCAGTAGGGGATCGACCTGTACGACCAGATCCTCGGGCATGGCGGCTCGATTAGCCTTATAAGCGGTATAGAGTCGGTCACGAAAAGTCGGGCCTGGGGCATCGAACACCACCGCGACCCGGCTCGGACGTTCATCTCGCCGCAGCCGGTTGAGCATACTGGCAACCCCGTAGATTGCGCCGGTAGGCCGTCCATCCGTGGTTTCCAGTGGGGGTAAGGCATGAAACGCACGATACAGGTAGGACGATCCATCCACCACTAGCAACACTGGGTTATTCATGATGCACCCTTTGTGGAGCCGGAAGCGTCCGCGAAACCGGGCTCTTTATCCCCAGTTTTTTCTTCGCGGGCGGCAAGGATAGCGGCCCCGTTTGGCCACAGCCGGCGAGTGCGAGTGCAAGCGGCAAAATACAAGCAGCCGACAAGCGGAGCGATAGACTGCGTATCCAAGAAAAAAACATGGCCTGGCCCCGATTCTGGCGAATAGGTCGATTATAGTGATTAACGGTTCACCGGCAAGAAATACCCTACCGCAAGTCGGCTCTACCAAGGTAAAAAACCTATTTTTTAAAAGCCCGCGGTTGCTTCCGATCTACTCGCTACGGCTTCGATTGTATGCAGCCGATTCAACCGGGATCATTAATCGACTCAAGTCTTTTTGCCAGCTCGCCGGAACGATACATTTCCAGTAAAATATCCGCCCCCCCAAGCAGCTCTCCCCGCAGGTAGAATTGGGGGTAGGTCGGCCAGTCGGAATGATGCCTGAGCGCCTCGCGCAACTCGGGGTCTTCAAGAATATTTACGGAGACGAAATCGGCATCGAGCGCGCGTAATATCTGCACCGCCTGGGCACTGAATCCGCATTGCGGGGAATCCGCTGTTCCCTTTATAAACAACACGGCCGGATTGGACAAATAGTCCCGAATCCTGTCTTCAACGTTCATATTTATTACTCCCGGCCTCGCGGCCTATTGTCCAAACCAGAAAATCCTTAAAAGGTCTCAATGGCCCCGGGAAAGCCCGTCCCTGGGCCCCCGGAGTCGCGGATCCGACCGTGGTCGATCCGCCGAGGCACTTTCCTGTACCTCGCGCAACATGCCTCCCGCTACCGAGGCTTTGGAAAACATTTCGGCTTGCAGAAAAATCAATCCCCATTTATTCCGGCCCCGGGCGTCAACCGGTGAAATTCCTGGTCGCAAAGTCCCAGTCGAAGATCTCCCATAGGGCCTCGAGATACCTGGGACGGGCATTGCGATAGTCGATGTAATAGGCATGCTCCCAGACGTCGCAGGTCAACAGGGCGGTCTCTCCGGTACGCAAAGGGGTTTCCGCATTTTGCCCTTTCATAATGGCAAGCGAACCATCGCGATTTTTAACTAACCAGACCCAGCCGGAACCGAACAAGCCGGCAGCCTGGGCAGTGAATTCCTTGCGGAATTCGGCAAAGGAGCCGAAAGCCGCGTCAATGGCCCGAGCCAAAGGTCCACCGGGTTCACCGCCCCCATTCGGGGACAATGAAGTCCAGTAGAAGGCATGATTCCAGGCCTGGGCGGCATTATTGAAAATAACCCCGTTTGCCTTGCCGATGATATCCTCCAGATTCATGGCCTCGAACTCGGTTCCCGCTATCAGCTTATTTAAATTATTGACATAGCCTTGGTGATGCTTGCCATAATGGTACTCAAGCGTTTCCTCGGAAATGTGCGGGGCGAGGGCATTCAGGTCATAGGGCAATTCAGGCAACTCATGATGCATCAAAAAATCCTCCATACCTGGGTATACTGAATAAGCTAGCTTAAATCAATCCAAATACTTGCAATCTACGGTTCTTTTTGCCGCCAAAAAATTTCTACGAATAGAAATCCGGGAAATCCTCCGAATATTGTGCCGTTCGGCATTCCCGCCGCGAGTAAACCATGGTTCCATAATAATCCTTTCCCGATCATTTCTGCTCAACCCTCCTTTCGGGGTCGACCGGGGTCGGCGGGGGCACGCGACGATGGTGGAACAAGGCATCCGCAATAACGATAATCGCCCCGATCGTGATCGCCGAATCGGCGATGTTGAAGGCCGGGAAGTACCAAATGTCGGAATAGTGCACCTGGATAAAGTCAATCACATAGCCATGCCATACCCGATCCAATGCATTCCCCAGTGCCCCTCCGAGAATTAGGGCCAATCCCGCAGCCAACCAGGCCTGTCCCTGAGCCGGCAATCGGCGCATCCAGGCGATTATCACCACGACAAATCCCAATGCGATGGCAACGAACAGCCACTGTTGCCAACCGTTGGCAGCGGCGAGAAAGCTAAACGCCACGCCCCGGTTAAAGAGCAATGTCATATTCAAAACCGGCAGCAAGTAAACATGCTGATAAGGCTGCAGATAGTAAAGCACCAACAACTTGGTGAACTGATCCGCCACCAGTACCGCTACCGAGAGTACCAGCCAACGTACCGGAGGGTGTGTCGGCCACAAAAAGGATTCCAGCCGGAAGCGACCCAGCCAGGAACGCAGCCGGGACCGGATACCATGGAGGCTCATGCCCACCGGCGATCCTCCCCGGTGCCGCTAAGATTATCCACACAGCGGGCACACAGCCCGGAGTGGCCCGGATCACTCCCTACATCCACGCGATGATGCCAACACCGGACACAACGAGCCTCAGGGCTTTTTTCGATGCGGAACCAGATTCCCGGAACCGTGCCTACCTCCACATCGCTCGGGCGCTCTGCGGCCGGGCGCAGATTTAGTTCGGACACCAAAAACACGAACCGGGCCTCGCCGCCTAGGGGCGCCAGCACCGCCAGCCATGTGGAATTGAGGTAAAAAGTCACCTTGGCCTCGAGAGAACCCCTGATTTTGTTTTCTCGGCGGAGATTTTCAATCCCTCGCAGCAACTCTTCACGCAGGGTAAACACCCCCTTCCAATCGACATCGGTGGCCGTTGCCTGTGGCAGCTCATGCCAAGTCTCGATCATAACCGACAGCTTGCGCTCCCCCGGCAGATGCGCGTAAACCTCCTCGGCGGTAAAACAGAGTATCGGGGCCAGCCAACGAGTCAGTGCCTCCGCCACCTGCCACAAGACCGTCTGCGCCGAGCGCCGCCCCCGGCTGGCCGCCGGCATGGTATAGAGGCGATCCTTGGTGATGTCCAGAAACAGGGCTCCCAGTTCGGAGACGCAGAAGTTGTGTACCCGCTGGTAGATGATATGAAAATCGTAATTTTCATAGGCGCGTTCGACCTGAACCCCCAGTTCACGCGCTTCCATCAGCAACCAGCGATCGAGTGCCAGCAGTTCATCCGTACTTACGGTATCGTGTGCCGGATCGAAATCGTAGAGGTTGGAAACCAGGAACCGCAAGGTATTACGCATACGCCGAAAAGCATCTGCGGTACGTTTGAGGATCTCGCCGGATACCGCCATTTCGCGGCGGTAATCCGTTGCGCTTACCCACAGGCGCAGAATATCGGCGCCGAGGCCGTCCACTACTTGTTGCGGGGCAACTACATTACCCAGGGACTTCGACATCTTGCGCCCCTCGGAATCCACGGTAAATCCATGGGTCAATACCCGACGATAAGGCGCACTACCCGTCAGGGCGACCCCGGTCAGCAACGAAGATTGAAACCAGCCCCGGTGCTGATCCGACCCCTCAAGATACAGGTCGGCCGGGAAACCCAGCCCTTCGCGCCGTCCCAACACGCACCGATGGCTCAGCCCGGAGTCCAGCCAGACATCGAGTACATCGGTACTCTTGCGATAATCTTTTGCCTCATCCCCTAGTAATTCCGCCGGATCCAGGGCATCCCAGGCCTCCAGGCCCCGTGTCTTCACCCGCTGTGCCACCTCACGCAGCAGCCGGGCACTATCGGGATGGGCCGCACCGGTCTGGCGATTCACGAACAGGGCCAGCGGCACTCCCCAGATGCGTTGTCGCGAGATGCACCAGTCCGGGCGTCCCGCGATCATCCCGCGCATCCGTTCCCGACCCCAATCCGGGGTCCAATCGACTTGCTCGATCGCCTCCAGGGTACGAGCGCGCAAGGAATTCGCCGCAAGGTCTATAAACCACTGAGGCGTGGCGCGAAATACCACCGGCGACTTATGGCGCCAACAATGCGGGTAGCTATGTCGATAGGGCGCGTGGGCAAGGAGCATGCCGCGGCGTTCGAGTTCAGCCAGAATGATTCGGTTTCCCGTCGCAAGGGTTTCCCCGCCCACCAGGACGGTACCCGGAAGGAATCTCCCCGCATCATCCACTGGATTTTCCACCGGCAACCCGTAGCGAACTCCTAGATGAAAGTCATCCTGGCCATGTCCCGGCGCGGTATGCACGGCACCGGTACCCATCTCTAGGGTCACGTGTTCGCCCAGGACGACCGGAACCTGGCGTTCGAGCCAGGGATGTTGCAAGACGACGCCGGCCAGTGCATCGCCACGTACCCGCCCGAGTATCTCCGGATCCGTTGCCCCGAAGCGCTCGAGCGCCGTCGTCATCAGCCCTTCGGCCACGATCAGCGCCTCGCGCCTCGCGCCAATATTGACCGCGACAAGCACATAGTCCAGCCGGGGATGCAGCGCCACCGCCTGATTGGCCGGTAGGGTCCAGGGTGTCGTGGTCCAGATCGGAAGCGATACCGGCAGAGCGACAGTCACGCCAAATCGGTCCGCACAGACAGGTGGATTGATCACCGGGAATCGAACATCCAATGACGTCGACTCATGCCCGGCATATTCCACCTCGGCCTCGGCCAGGGCCGAACGGCAATCGAAGCACCAGTGTACCGGCATATCGCGCCGAATAATATGGCCGGCGGCGAACAAATCCGCCAACGCCTCAATCTCGCACCCCTCATAGCCCGGTTCCATCGTCAGCGCTGGATTATGCCAATCCGCCAGCACGCCCAGGCGCACAAACCCGGCCCGCTGCCGCTCGACCTGCTCGGCGGCATATTTTCTGCAAGCGAGGCGAAATTCACCCCGTGGCAATTCGCGCGCCTTGCGCCCGAGCCTTCTTTCCACGGCATGCTCGATCGGCAGACCATGACAATCCCAGGTCGGAACAAAAGCCGCATCGAAACCGGCCAGGGTTCGGGAACGCACCACGATGTCTTTGAGGATCTTGTTGACTGCGTGACCGATGTGAATAGCCCCATTTGCATAGGGGGGGCCATCAGCCAGTACAAACTTCGGCCGCCCGCGGGCCGCCCGGCGGATCTGCCCATACAAGTCACTGCGTTCCCACTCGGCCAACATTTGTGGTTCACGCTTTGCAAGTCCCGCGCGCATCGGCATACCGGTACGCGGCAAATTCAAGGTATCCCGGTAATCATTCACCCGCCTGTCCCGCTGTTTGACTGTTGAACCCTGGCATTCTCATACTCCGCCGTATTTCCATATCGCTCGTACCTGGATTGGCATATTACGCATTTTGTGACCTCTGCTCCTGCCCCTCGGCAACCGGTGTCCCCCACGCCAGATTGTGCTCGGCAAGCCACCGGGCCCCCCGGCGTTCATCTTCTCGCATGGCATCAACCAGTGGGCTCAAACCCCTAAAATTGGTCTCGGGCCGCAGGTGGGTAAGAAAATCCACACCCAGCAAGTCGCCGTAAAGCGGCCCCCGCCAGCGGGGCAAATAGACCTCGAGCAGACGCCTGCCCTTCACTCCCAACGTCGGGCGCGTCCCCACATTGGCAAGTCCGTGGCGAAGTCCCCCGGGCATGCCCTCGACCCGCACCACATAGATGCCCGCAAGCGGTGGCGGTCGCCGCCCCAAGGCCATGTTCGCGGTGGGAAACCCCAAGGTTTTCCCTATCTGGTCGCCCCGTATTACCCGCCCATAAAGGCGATAAGGCCGCCCGAGAAGCCGGTAAACCTCGTCAAACCGGTGGGCGAACAACGCCTGTCGCACCCGGGAACTCGACACCCGTGAACCTGCCAGGACCACGGGGGCCACGGCCTTTACCGTAAAGCCGTGGACTCGGCCCAATCGCTGCAAAAGAGCGATATCACCTCGCCGCTCGGCACCAAATCGAAAACCCTCCCCGACGACCACCCCGCGGGCCTGCAACCCTTCAACCAGGACATGGTGCACAAAATCCTCCGCCTTCTGCCTAGCCAGATTCCGATCGAATCGCAGGCAAGCAAATATTTGCACTTGCCCGGTCTCTTCCACCAAACGCCACTTGGTCACAAAGCGGGACAGGCGTGGCAATCGGCCACCGAAAAATTCCTCGGGCTGCGGTTCGAAACTTAGCAGCACGAGTGGCAACCGGCGCCGTCGGGCCTCACGCCCGGCCGCGGCAATCAGCATCCGGTGGCCCCGGTGCAGGCCATCAAACTTGCCTATGGTAACAACCGCGCCGCCCGGAACCGCCGCCCGGCCGGCTTGCCCGCGGATCAGCCGCATCGCTTATCCTCAAACTTTAAATTATACGGGTTCATGCCGATTCAGTCCGAAATGCCGGGGACGTCCACCCAACAGGCCAAGAGTAAAGAGATATCCCAACACGCCTCCTACGATCAATAGCACCAGATGCCCGATCCGCTCCCAGGCAGACCAGGCGATCCAGTGTTGCATCGAGCCCGCCGCCAACCAGAGCCCCAGTCCCATAACCACCGTTGCCAGGGAGACACGTACAGCGAACGGACCCCAGCCTGGCCGGGGATGGTATATACTCCGGCGGCGTAAACCGCGCCACAGTAGCAACGCGTTTACTCCTGCTGCGATCGAGGTGGCCAATGCCAACCCGGCATGGGGAGCCGGGCCACCTCGTAGCGCCCAGGGCACGACTAAAGCCACATTGAGGACCAGGTTCACCGCGACCGCAACGATTCCCGCCCGGACGGGGGTACGCGTATCCTGGCGCGCAAAATAGGCCGGTGCGAATACTTTAATCAAGGAAAAAGCGGTCAACCCCAACGCATAAGCAACAAGACTCGCCCGGGTCATCATCACATCATAGGGGGTAAAGCGATCATACCCGAAAAGCGTTGCCACAATCGGCCCGGAAAGTGCCGCAAGGCCCGCCGCTGCGGCCGGCATGGCAAACAGAGTCAAGCGCAGCGCCCGCTCCAGCAGTGCCGAATAATCCCGGAGTTGCCCCCGTGCATGATAACGGGCAAGGCCCGGCAAAATCACCGTTCCCAGAGCCACGGCAAACACCCCCAAGGGGAATTCCATCAGCCGGTCGGAATAATACAGCCAACTCACGCTTCCCCCGGCCAGGAACGAGGCGATCAGCGTGTCGACCAGGAGATTGACCTGCGTTACCGAGGCTCCGAAGGCCACCGGAAGCATCAGGCGAAAGACACGTCGTACCCCCGGATCATGCCAGCGTAACCGGGGCCACACGAGTAAACCCAGCCGATACAAAGAAGGGAGTTGAAGCAAGAGTTGCAGCGCTCCCGCAACCAATACGGCACCGGCGAGCGCATATACCGGCTGATTCAGGTGAGGCGCCACGATCCAGGCCGACACGATAAAGGCCACATTGAGGAGTACGGGAGCAAAGGCCGGCGTGCCGAAGCGCCCGTAAGTATTCAATACTCCCGCAGCCAATGCCAACAGGGAAACAAACAGGAGATAGGCGAAGGTCAGCCGCAATAAATTCGCGGTCAATCCAAACTTTGCCGGGTCGGTATGAAACCCGGGGGCAAAAACCCACACGAATAACGGCGCGGCCAACACCCCCAACCCGACCAATAACATCAAGGCTAGCCCCAAGGCCCCCTCGGTCTGCGCGATCAAGGCCCGTACCTCTTGCTTGTCTTGCCGCGCCCGGTATTCGGACAATACCGGCACGAAGGCCTGCGAAAAGGCCCCCTCGGCAAACAGGCGGCGACCGAAATTGGGGATCTTGAACGCCACTAGAAAAGCATCCATGCCAAATCCGGCGCCGAAATAGGTTGCGAAAATCACGTCACGGGCAAAACCCAGCAGCCGCGACAGCATGGTAAAGCCACCGACGGTGGACAGGTTAGTCGCCAAGCCGCGTTTCAGCGCCACTCAAATCTCCGTGCCCTTGAGTCTAAACCCAATTCGAGGCATACTATTACGGTTATTTTTATTCTTTTGGAGAGTCCTCTTGGCCAACACGCCACAGGCACGAAAACGTGCGCGACAGGCGGAAAACCGTCGCCAACACAATCAGACCCTGCGTTCACGCCTTCGCACATCGATCAAAAAGGTGAATAAAGCCACTGCAAGTGCCGACGTCCCGGCGGCACAAGCCGCATTTCAGGCTGCCGTACCTAAAATCGACAGCATGGTCACTAAAGGCCTGCTGCACAGGAATACCGCAGCCCGCTACAAGCATCGTCTCAACGCGCAAATCAAGCAATTGACCGATAAGGTCTAAGGAAAAATTCATTCGCCACGCAGCTTCTCCGCATACCGCGATTCGATGGAGTTCCAAACCGCCTCGAGCAACCGGTTCAGCCCAATCCGGGTTTTCGAGGAAATCACGAACCATGGTTGGTCCCAGCCCAGATCGGATACGGCTTTTCCGGCTCGATCTTCGGCCTCCTGCGGTGGCAATAGGTCAGCCTTGGAGAACACGAGCCAGCGTTCCCGTTCTCTGAGCACCCGGCTATGCGCCTCCAGTTCGTGTTCGATTGTGCGCACAATGTTGGAATCGAACCCCCCCGGTGGCGCCATGTCCACCAAATGTAACAACAGGCGTGTGCGCTCAACATGACGCAGAAATTGAAGTCCCAGACCATACCCCGAAGCCGCTCCCGCGATCAATCCCGGAACATCGGCTACCACAAAACTGCGTACCGTATCCAGTTGTACGACACCCAACTCAGGGTGCAGGGTAGTAAAGGGATAATCGGCTATTTTAGGATGTGCCGCCGAGATAACCGCCAGCAAACTGGATTTACCGGCATTGGGCATGCCCAATAATCCCACTTCGGCAAGTAGTTTGAGTTCCAGTTTCAAGCGGCGCATTTCTGCTTCGCCACCCGGAGTAGCCCGCCGCGGGGCTCGGTTTATGCTGGACTTGAAGTGCGTGTTTCCCCGCCCACCCCGGCCCCCGCGGGCCACCAGCAAGCGGTCTCCCGAGCGCACTAGCTCTCCCAGAATTTCGCCGGTTTCCGCGATACTGACCACGGTACCTACGGGCACATAAACCTCCAAGGAGGCGCCTGCAGCACCGCACATTTGCCGTCCCGAACCCGATTTTCCCGATTCGGCACGAAAGTGTCGTCGGGCTCGAAAATCGGCCAAGGTAGCGAGTCCAGCCTTGGACACCAGCCAAACACTGCCGCCATCACCACCATCCCCGCCATCGGGTCCTCCGTGCGGGATATATTTTTCGCGGCGAAAACTGATGCACCCATTGCCGCCCCGCCCCGCCTCGACAATAATATTGGCTTCATCAACAAACTTCATGTTGCCGTGACCGTATTACCGGAAAAAGAAAACCCCGGCAGTACCGGGGTCTTACACACACGCAAATTAAGAAAATTATTAGTCTGTAAGGATAGAAACAAATTTGCGCCCATGTGGCCCCCGAACCCTGAACTCAACTCGTCCGGGAGCACGCGCAAACAGGGTATGGTCGCGCCCCAAACCCATATTTTCACCGGGGTGGAAATGAGTACCACGCTGACGCACAATGATCGCTCCGGCGTCGACCCGCTCACCGCCATAGCGTTTGACCCCTAGGCGCTTGGACTCCGAATCGCGGCCGTTGCGTGAACTTCCACCTGCTTTCTTATGTGCCATAGTTACACTCTCCGCTGCGATTACTTGGCTAGAATCTCATTGATTCTGACTTCGGTATAGGCCTGGCGATGCCCCTGATGACGGCGATAATTTTTCCGTCGATGAAATTTGATTATATGAATTTTCTTCCCCCGCCCCTGCGCCACAATTTCGCCACGAACCCGCCCTCCTTCAACCCAGGGAGTACCTACCAGAACTTGGCCATCATCTTGCGCTACGAGCGCCACCCGATCGAATTCAACCGCATTACCCTCGGAGGGGGACAGTTTTTCAAGCCGAATAACTTCACCTGGGGTAACCGGGTACTGCTTGCCACCCGATACGATAACCGCGTACATAACTTTCATATATTTCACAAGAGAATAGAAAATTTTATCTATCATCGCCGGGCAAGTCAAGTTAAAGTCCCGCAATATTAGCCGCTCAAGCCCCCGGGCGCAATAATATGCACCCCACTACAGGCCGCTTTGCCCAAATACCGGGGGGGGGGCTGGCGCAGGTATGTATTTGCTCCTTGGATCGATATCCTGATCTTGATTCGTACCGGGAGGAAGGCTAGAATGGACTAGACTGTCTAGTCCAAGGTATCTCCATGCGCCTAAAATTCTCTGTTCTTCTATTGCTTGGGCCATGCCTTGCCCTGCTGAGTGGCGCAGCACAAGCCGAATCACTGCAAGCCGCCCTCGCTTACACCTATCTACACAATCCACTGCTGGAGGCCGCACGGGCCAACGAAAGCGCGACGCAAAGCGACATCCAGGCCGCCAAAAGCGGCTGGTACCCAAAACTTTCCCTGGTCGGCGGTTTATCGCGGGATAATACTTCTGGAACCATAACCTTTTTTCCCCGACCATCGAATTTCAGCGCGATTCTCAATCAGAGCCGGATTGCCCTGCGTGTTGATCAGCCCCTATATGCGGGCGGCAGCCTTTCGGCGCGTGTTTCCGTTGCTGAAAACGCCGCGTCGGCACTGCATGCCTCGACCCGGGCGCTGGAATCGAAAATCCTTTTGCGGACCGTAGGCGCTTACCTCGGCGTCGTGGAGGCCAAGGCTGCCCTGAAAGTTCAAACCGACAATATCCGCGTGCTTGAGCACCACCTCAAGGCGGCGCGGGACTCGCTCCGCCATGGCGAGGGAACCCGCACCGATGTTGCCCAGGCCCAGGCCCGACTCGAAGGGGCAATTGCCAGCCGCATCGCGGCCGTCAGCGGACTGGCACAAGCCCGTGCCGATTACCGCGCCATCGTCGGCCAATACCCGGGAATCCTCGAGCTGCCCACCGGAATTCCGGGCTTGCCTACCAATCTACATCAAGCCGAAACCCTGGCCACGGAAAATTACCCGGTTGTCGCCGCACGTTTCCAAGCCCAGGCCGCCGCCGACCGGGTCAACGTCGTCAACGCAAACCTGCGCCCCGCGCTCGATCTCTACGCCGAAGTCAACCGCGAGAGCGATCCCCAGTACGGTTTCAGCATAGTGGAAAATCGGGTTATCGGTATCCGACTCAGCGTCCCCATCTGGGAAGGCGGAGCGCACTGGGCCCAATCCGCAGCCGCCCGGCACCGCGCACGGGCGGCTCGGCTGGAGATAGAAAACGCTCGGCGCAGCGCCGTCAATCGAGCGGTGTCGGCATGGCAAAACTACACCGGAACCCTTGCCACCGTGATGGCCTTTCGGTCCCAGGTCGAGGCTGCACGGATCGCCTACCTGGGGGTTGAGCAGGCACATCGCCACGGGGAACGCACCCTGCTCGAGGTTCTCAATGCCGAGCAAGAATTACGCAACGCCCGCCTCGCCTTGATCCGGGCCCGCGCCAAGCGTATCCGCACCGGTTATGCGCTGCTCGCAGCCAGTGGACGGCTTTCCGCCCAAACATTAAACCTTCCTCCAGCGGAGGCCAGCCTTCCGAATAAACCATGAATGATGTAGCCCACACTGCTCCTTCCAGCGAAAAACGCCCACAGATCCTGGCCGCGGCCCGCCGGGTATTCCTGCGGGAACACTATGCCTGCGCCAGCATGGAAAGCATTGCTCAAGAGGCCGGGGTATCCAAGCAGACCGTGTATAACCACTTCGGTTGCAAGGAAAAGTTATTTCGCGAACTGGTGAGGGAAAGCACCCGGCGGCTCAGCCTGACCTTCGAGCTGGACATGACAGACCTCGAGGCCTCTCCGGAGGCGGTACTGACCCGCATCGGGCAACAAATTCTCGATATCATGCTGAACGAAGAAACCATGGAACTGCACCGCCTGATGCATTCCGAGGGGCGCAGATCTCCGCAAACCGCCAACGAATTCTATAGCTTCGGTCCCAACCGGATCGTAACGATTATTGCCGAGTACCTGCGGATTCAGGTTCGTGCCCGGCGTTTGGAATTAGATAACCCCCGGATCGCATCCGAGCAGTTTACCACCATGCTCATAGGGCATTTGCGGCTGCGCCGCCTGCTCGGAATCGGGCCGTCTCCCGGTGCGGATGAGCGCCGACGTTATGTGAAGTCGGCGGTGCGGATCTTCCTCGATGGAGCCCGCCCCCGTAAATAGCGGCTTCGTCCCGAGGAACGCCGCTATCTGGGCATTGCGAGATGTCGCACCCTGCGATTCGATGAACTGCCGCTTGTTCATTGGGGCTCGATTGTTTTATGCATGATTACTGCTGTCCCGCTAACTTTCACGGCAAAGCCATCTGGTTGACGTTGGATTGAATATCGCCAGGCAGCTCGCCTCGAAGCAACGCCATCAAGTCCCGTTTTTCAAACAGATTGAGATGCAATAATCGTAAGATTTGTTGCGTGCTTTTCTGCAGCTTCGACTGGAACTTGAGAAAGGCCAGCAGCAAGTACACACACAAGGCAATCCAGATCTGGGTCATGACCGCATTCTTGCTTGTACCCACAAACGATTTGATCTTCAGATTTTGTTTAATCCATTTGAAAAACAGTTCGACCTGCCATCTTGCCTGGTAAATATCGGCAATGGTTCTGGCCGATAGCTTGAAGTGGTTGGTCAGAAACACATAACGCTTCCCGGTTTCCGCATCCCGATAACCGATGCGACGTAACTGAACGGGGCACTTCTTTGCGGTTTGAGTCCCGGTGAACTCGATGGTTTGATCGCAAATCAAGCCCTTGCTTTTCAAGACGGGTCGGCGACTTACCGGGCGATATGTTGCATTGGTTTTCAGTCGGGTGACAAAGGATATCCCTTTCTCTGTCAGTTGCTTATACCAGCCGTAGTCGTTGTAGCCCCTATCAATCGCAACCATGCTGCCCTTGGGGAATTCCAGCGTGCGACCCACCGTCACATCGGGTTTCTTGCCTTCTGTTACGGTTACAAACTCGGGCAAGTACCCGGCATGGTTCAGCCCAACATGGAGTTTTATAGCGCCTTTCGTGGTTCGGAAATCCGCCCAGGGAAAAACCGACAGACATAAGTCAATCGTCGAGGCATCCAGCGAATACAGCGGGCTTTTGAAGCGGAAAGTATGCCCGGGTACGACACCCTGGCAGCGACTCAACAGCTTTCCAAATAAGGCTTCGTACAGCGCATATGGCTTCCCGTCGTTGATGCGGGATAAATTGGATCGAGACAATTTTGTACTCCCCAGATGATAAAGGCGGTGGGCCTGCGCGGAAATATTCTCAACAATATCGCGCAAGCTGTTCCGCCCGGCCAGTTGGGCCATGGCCAGGGCCACAAACTGCGACCAGCGCGAGGCGGTGCGGAAAGAACGCCCCGAATGGTGCCGTTTTGCAAGGGTCTCGAATTCATGTCTCGGCACGAGTTTTAGTATTTGGGAGAAGATTGTATTACAATGAGCCATGGCCTGATTCTCCTATCTGGTTCAACAAGTTATCGTCAAACTCATTGTACCAATTACGGCTGAATCAGGCCTCCTTATTTGTTCGTTAACGGGATAGCAGTGCCCCGAGGTATTGACTCCCATGGCTCGCAGCGTATAGTGTGCATCGCCATAAACACCAACTTTTTATCTGCCCATGCCCGACCGGAAAACTGAATCAAATAGTGCCTCTTCCTCGGAGGCCGCAACCGGTTTCGAAGCGGATCTTTCGGCACTGGAAAACTGCGTACGGACCCTTGAACAGGGGGATATACCGCTGGAGGCCGCTCTTAAGCAGTTTGAGACGGGAACCATTTTGCTCCGCCGTTGCGAAGCCGCCCTGAAACGCGCCGAGCAACGGATCGAAATTCTGCTGACGAACTCTGTACAGGCCGTCCCCCACCCCTTTGAACCAGAGGATTGAAGCTTGAGCTTTATCACACGCATACCGGATTATCGCCGGCGGGTCGAGGCTACCCTGGATCGCCGACTGGCACCTGCAACCGAGTTCCCCCAACGCCTGCATTCGGCCATGCGCTACGCTGCTTTGGCCCCCGGCAAGCGGATTCGGCCGCTTCTGGTCTATGCCACCGGCGAGACCATGAATGTCCCGCCCGACCGTCTCGACGGGTCAGCCGCGGCGGTTGAGTTGATTCATGCCTATTCCCTGGTGCATGACGATCTGCCGCCCATGGACGACGATGCCCTGCGCCGGGGGCGACCGACATGTCATCGTGCTTTCGATGAGGCAACCGCCATTCTCGCCGGCGATGCCCTGCAAACACTCGCCTTCGAGGTGTTGACCAGTGACCGCTCCACCAACCCATCGCCCGAGAAACGCCTTTGGCTCATATGGCTGCTGGCTCAGGCCTCCGGTTCCCGCGGCATGGTCGGGGGGCAAGTGGTCGACATTGAAGCCGAGGGCCAGGTGCTTGGGCGCGAAGCTCTTGAGCGGATGCATATGATGAAGACCGGCGCCCTGATCCGGGCCAGTGTACTGATGGGGGCTAATAGCGCCAATGATCCAGACGAAACGGCTCTAGCCGCCCTGGACCGATATGCCCACCACATAGGCCTCGCCTTTCAAATTCAAGACGATATTCTCGATGCCACCGGAAAATCAGAACAACTGGGCAAGGTTGCGGGCGCGGATGCGGCGCGTGGTAAACCCACCTATACGGCCATCCTGGGACTAGAAGGTGCACGTAAAGCCTTGAACGCCGTTTACGTGGAAGCGCTCGAAGCCCTGGAGCCTTTTGGAGAACGTTCCGAACCGCTCCGCAGCCTGGCCGAAATGATCGTCGTGCGTGACCACTGAGCCGGAAGTTCATGGTTTTTTACGGGTTCCTCCGCCTTGGTTTGGGGAACCCGCTACCGAGATTTTCGATCAACCCGTCTCCCTTGGCCGGATCCTGAACCCATGAAATATGTCGGCGCCCATGTCAGTATCGCCGGCGGGGTGGAAAATGCCCCGCTCAACGCCCGGGCAATCGGCGCCCGGGCTTTCGCCCTGTTCACCAGGAGCCCGCGCCGGTGGCAGGCCAAGCCGCTCGAACAAGAAAGCATCCGGGCCTTTCGGAACAATTTAGCGGCGGTCGATATTGATCCGCGCCACGTCCTGCCCCACGACAGCTATTTAATCAATCTCGGTCATCCGGATCGGGAGGGCCTGGAAAAATCCCGGGCGGCCTTCCTCGACGAGATGCAACGGGTCGCCCGGCTCGGACTGGATAAGCTCAATTTTCATCCCGGCGCCCATCTCGGCGGAATCAGCCTGGAAGCTTGCCTGGATCGGGTGGCCGAGTCCATTAACCGGGTTTTGGATCGGGCTCCGGGCGTGACCGCCGTGATCGAAAATACCGCCGGACAGGGTGCCAATGTCGGCTATCGCTTCGAGCATCTCGCCCATATTATTCAGAGGGTGGAAAATCGCTCCCGGATCGGTGTTTGCCTCGATACCTGCCACAGTTTCACCGCCGGGTACGACCTGCGCACCCGCTCTGCCTGCGATGCCACCTTCGCCGAATTCGCGGCCATCGTCGGGTTCAATTATCTTTGCGGGATGCATCTGAATGACGCCAAGCCCGATTTGGGAAGCCGCGTGGACCGCCACGAAAGCCTCGGTCGGGGAAAACTGGGCATGACCGTATTTCGCTACATCATGCAGGATGTGCGATTCGATGACATTCCCCTGATTCTCGAAACGCCGGATCGCAAGTGCTGGCCCGGGGAAATCGAGCGGCTCTACCGTTACGAGCCCCTGCCGCCTGATTCAGATTGCGGGCCGAGGCCCGGAGCCGCCAAGCCGATGCCACGGTAAAGCCCGTGGGGAGCGAAGCCATGGGCTGAAAGAGGTCCCTAGATCTACCGGCAAGCGCAAATCCGGCTTACACTTTATGGGCCTACTCCGGGCCGCAACTCCTAGCGACTTGCGATGCTCCCTCCCCGGCCGTCCGCTTGCGTTCAGCCGGACTTTTCCCGATTACGGCCAGGGTCAGCCGCGATACGCAGGCCAGGCGTTCGGTTTCGTCGCGAATGCGGATCTCCCAGACCTGGGTGCTACGGCCCAGGTGCAGCGCTCGGGCGATGGCGGTGACGAGGCCGGCACGTACGGAACCGATATGGTTGGCGTTTATTTCCAGCCCTACACAATAGAAGCGCTCCGGATCCACACACAGGTTACCGGCGATGCTCCCAGTGGTCTCCGCAAGGGCGACCGATGCGCCGCCATGCAGAATGCCGAAGGGCTGGCGGGTTTTGGCATTTACCGGCATGGTTGCGGCAAGGAAATCGGCCCCGACCGCGGTGTAATGGATGCCCAGATGCCGCGCCAAGGTGGCGCCACCGCATTCGTTCAGGGTTTTGAGGTCGGGGGGTTGGAACCAGATACTCATAAGGATTTCTACTCCGAATGGCCGGGTTGCGTCTGCCGTTTGGTGGCGGCCAGAAAGGCCAGTCCGCCGGCGGTCAGCGTGAAATAGAACACCCCTCCGCGCCAGAGCAGCAGCATGAGTCCCAGGGTATGGCGATCGACCCAGGGCAGTAGCAGCAGCGCAAACACCGCCTCAACACTCAGGGTACCGCCGGGAAGAACGGACACCTGGCCCGCGAAAAGCGCTAGAACCTGTACGGCGATCAGGTAACTCCACGGAACCGGAACATTGAGGCCCAGCGCGACTAGGGGCAGGATGGTGAAGCGTGCCGCCCAGTAGCCTCCCGCCAGTGTCAGCAACAGAGCAAGGCGCAGTTTGGGCATGGTCAAGACCTGTATCATGCCGCGGCGAAAGTCGAACCCCCAGCGCAGGAAGCGCCGCCGCCGCCGAAAGCCGATGTGAATCCGGGTCATGGCCCAGGCCGCGATCCGCAGCAACCGCCGGTAATACACCAGACCGATCACAATCCCCACGAGAAAGACGGCGCATAGGGCGAAGCCGATTGCGACCAGTCGCCAAGGATGTTCTCCTCTCACGGTGAGGGCGATCAAGATGGCACTGGCTGTCAGAGTGGCGGAAAAAATCAGTAGATCCAGAAGTTTTTCCAGGGTAAAAAGAGCGGTGGCAATCGCCGAATCGATCCCCGTGCGCACGATCAGGAAAACATAGGAGGCGATTCCGGTGACCATACCGGGGCCGAGCGCAGCCCCGAAGTCTCCTCCCGCCGAGATTAGCCAGGCGCGGCCCAGTGACAGATGGAAGCCATTGGCGCTTACCAGCAGTTTGACGCGAAAGGCGTTAAGAAGCCAGGCCAGAAGCATAAGTGCCGGCGCCCCCCCGAGTACCCAGGGCGGCACGCTGCCGAGACGTCGGAACACGGTGGCGCCACCGAGCAGAACGGGCACCGCCATGCTGGTGGCAATTGCCAGTAGTACCAGGATGGTCCCACGCCAACGGCGCGAGGAGTGCCGGCGGTTCAGTTGCGATACCCGGCGAGACGGCATAGTTCGCTGTAGGTGGCCACGGTATAAGGAGGGGCCGGAATCAAGGCGGCGCGCTTGAGGCTCGCATCGGGAAAATCGCGATCGATTTGGGCATCTAGAAGGGCCTCGACGGGGGCCACCGCGGAGCCGTCGAGCACTTGGTCATAATGAACAAAAAGCCACTTGCCCCGGTGCCGGTGAGTATCGAGTATGTGACGATACATATCGTTCCAGATACCGAAGACATCCGCCTCGGTCAGGGGGATATCCGGATACTGTCGGCGGCCTTCTTTCAGGATACTGCTTGCCGTGCGCCCCGGCTCGCGAAAAATACACAGATAGACCGTGCCCGGCGGGAGAAACTTGCGCCAGGCGGGGAGGGTATAGCAAAACCTGGGATCCTTAAAAGCAAACGGGCGATGGGATACCTGGTTCTGGATGCGTCGCGCAATTCGACCGGGTACGCTGATGGGCGTCCCCACGGGCAGCCGCGCAAGCCAGCGTTCGGAGGGGAAATTGGCGCGCCAAATGCGCAGAAACAGGTAGCGGCTGCGTGATGGGGCATGGGGGGCCAACAATCGTTCGTTGATGGCATTGATGGGCAGTGCCTCGAAAAACCCCCTGGGATTGGCCTTGCGCGGCCCATACAGCTTGCCGCCCATGTAATAACCGGTATGGTGCAGGGTGCCGGCAAGCATGCTGGTGCCGCTGCGCCCGCAGCCGAGAATCAGGCAGTTGCGCATTTGTTTTTCCTCGGATTCGTGCCGGAAGCAGTCTGACTCATGCTGGGCGGGATTATACGACTTGGGATATGCCAACACCGGGGATCAGGTCGAGAAAATGGAAGCGGCCCGCCCGAATTTCCCTGCGCCCCGGATGAAAGTTCAAGGGTTGGGGAAACCGCGGTCCGCCCCAGACAAAGCTATGGAACTCCCCATTTTCACCGCAAGGATCCACCGTCGGCGGCAACTCATGCAGCAGGGCGTCGTCATAGGATCTGCCGAGAAAGGCGGGGTCCAGTTGTTCGGCATCGATCATGGTAAGTATGGCACGGTGCCCGGTGGTGATGAATTCGCGGGCCAGGCGCTCCGTCGGCTCTCCCCAGAGGGGAAAGATGGGTTCGAGACCAAGCTCCCGCATCTGTTCTTCCCGAAAGGCACGGATAGCGACAAGAAACAGGTCGCCGAAAGCGATGCCGTGAATACCGGCTGCATGCCAGGGCGCGAGCGTCGCGGAAAATCGCGAGCAATAGGTATCATTGTCACAGGGGTCGGGTAAGAGGCATTTTGCCAGGGGCAGTCCGAGTGCTTGGGCCTGTGCATCCAGCAGCGATTCGGGAACGCCGTGCATGCTGATACGGCAATAGGATTCGGCAAGGGTAGTCACCAGGGCGGCAACCCGGATGTTCGGATTGGCTTCAAGACGCAGCAATGCGGCGAAACTATCTTTGCCGCCGCTCCATGACAGCATGGCGCGAATGCTCATGTGCGCAGGTAGGAAGCGCCGTTCATGTCGAGGATCGTCCCGCTGGCATAGGCTGCCTCTTCGCTAGCGAGAAACAGGACTGCCGCGGCGATCTCCTCTGTTCGTGCCGCCCTGCCGAGTGGAACGTCGGCGAGGCGTTGGCGACCTGGTTTGCCGCTGAGATAGGGTTGGGCCATATCGGTTTCGACCCATCCTGGAGCCAGGGCGCAGACGCTGATTCGGTACGGCGCCAAGGCGACCGCGAGGGACCCGGTCAGGGAGTTTAGGCCGGCCTTGGCGGCACCGTAGGCGGGGGATTCGGGTTCTCCCCGAAAGGCACCCCGCGAAGAGATATTGATGATCTTGCCGCCGTGGCCCGCCCGGATCATCGCGCTTGCGGCATGAAAGGCGAGTTCCGCAGGCGCGGTCAGATTGACCATCAGTAGATCGTCCCAATCTTGGCGCCAACTGAGCGGATCGTATGCCTCGAAGCGGCGAGTGCGATAAATTCCCGCATTGTTGATGAGGATGTTCAGCCCGCCGAGGGCGAGGCGGGCCTTCTCGACCAAGCCGGTTGCCTCCTCGCGGCGCCCAAGATCGGCTCGTATCGTGAGGTGCCCTCCCCCGGGAAGGGCACCGTGGACTTGCCGTGCGGCTGCGCCATCGTGTGCATACTGCAGGGCCACCCGGGCACCCTCTCGGGCGAAGGCTAGGGCGACGGCGGCGCCGATGCCGCGCGAGGCACCGGTTACCAGGACCGCTTGGCCCGGGAATCTCGGGCGACTCATGCGCGTGCGCCGCGGCGATGAATAAATCCGGCTATGCCGGCCGGTATCAGCGAGAGGATCACGATGCCGAGGATCACCTCGGTGAGGTGATCGCGCACGAAGGCCAGGTTGCCGAAGAAAATGCCACCGGTAAAAACCAACCCGACCCAGGCCGTGGCACCGACCACGGTGTAGATCGTGAATGAGGCGGTGGGCATGGCTGCGACCCCGGCCACGAAGGGAGCAAAGGTACGGATGATCGGTAGAAAACGAGCGAGAATGATGGTTTTCCCCCCATGGCGTTCAAAGAACGCATGGGTCTGCTGCAGGTGTCGGCGGTTAAGCCAGCGGTTATCCAGGGAAAATACTCTCGGGCCGATGGCGCGCCCGATTGCATAGTTCGAAAGATTTCCCAGTACCGCGGCCACGGCCAGTACCGTGGCTGTCCACGGGCCGGAAAGCAGGCCGGAGCCGGTGAGTGCGCCGGCGAGAAAGAGCAGGGTATCCCCCGGAAGAAACGGGGTTACCACCAGCCCGGTTTCAGCAAATATCACTATGAATAGGAGGGCATATACCCAGGGGCCATGAGCCGCGGTAAAACTTGCCAAATGGGTATCGAGATGGAGTAAAAAATCCAGGATCGTACTCACGGCAGGCCTCCAAAGGAGGAATCAGTGTAGCAGCAGAATGGTGGAATGTCGCGCTGGGCTCCGGACCGTTACAATGTAGGCATGGATCAACCTGAGCGGGAACTTGACCCGGGAGTGCTCGAATCGACTCCCGGGGGGGCGGTCGCCGCATCCGTCATCTGGCTGCACGGACTGGGTGCCGATGGGCACGATTTTGTCCCGATTATTCCCGAGCTTAAATTGCCCCGGGAATTGCAGGTGCGGTTTCTGTTTCCCCATGCCCCCATTCGCCCCGTAAGCATTAACGCAGGCATGCGGATGCGCGCCTGGTTCGACCTGACCCATCTCGATTTCGAGACCGGCTGGGACGAGCGGGGGGTCGAGGAGTCTATGCGGCGACTGGAAGGATTGGTGCAGCGCGAGCAGGAACGCGGGATTCCCCGCTCCAGTTTGATGGTGGTGGGGTTTTCCCAGGGTGGCGCGCTGGCGCTGGAGTATCTTCGCCGCCATGGTGCTGGGTTGGCGGGTATCGTGGCCCTTTCGACATTTCATCCCGCCGCCGTGGCGGGGCTGGATACCGCTCCAGAAGGGGCGCCGCCGGTGTTTGGTGCCCACGGTCTGAGTGACCCGGTGGTGCCCTATGCGCTGGGTAAACGGACGCGGGACGCCTTCGTGGCAGCGGGTTATCGCATAGAGTGGCACTCTTATCCGATGGCGCATCAGGTGATCGGTGAAGAAATGCAGGCGCTGGGGCGATGGATGGCCCGGTGTTTCGGCGACCGCAACATCGGGGCGAGCGCCTAATTGTGGGCGATTAGCCGTTCTATCTCGGCGAAACTTTGTATGGACCCGCTGGCGTCTATCTTGAGCCCCAGTTGAGCCCCGATTCGGGTTATGGAGAAGGTACCGCATACCTGCGCTGAGCCGTCAGCGGCGACGGTTTCGATCACCAATGCGTGCTGGCGCCCGCGTTCACGCATGAGGGTGATCAATTCGCGCACGCGGGCGCGTTCAACGGCACAACGGTCCAGTGCCTCGATCTCGTTCGCCGGCGTCATGACTTCCCCTACGCCGAGTTCATCATGTGGGGTACGCGTGGCCGTCGCGATGGTCATGGCTTTTTCTCCGATAATATCCCGGTAGGTGATCAAGCCGGCAAGTTCGCCACCGTCTCTTGCGACCAACAACAGGCGAACACCGGCATTCACCATGAGCTTTTCCGCCGTAGCCAGGGTTTCCTGCGGGCGAATGATGACGGGGCGTTCGTGGTGCAAGTCGGTCATTACAGTAGTGGCGGGATCATCCAGGCCGATGCGAGGGTAGTGCGCGGCCGGGTGGGTAATTCTCGTTTGCGGGGGGAGTGGCCGTATCTGAAGGCGTTCCATGACCTAGGAAAATGAAGTGTGTATATTCAGTATACGGCGAAATATGCCAATGGGTAGGGGGTTGGTTTAAACCTTCGCAAAGCGGCAAAGGCATCATCCGCCGATACACCGCCACTTTGAAGCGATAGCACGAGTTTATAACCAACCCCGAACCTCCTTCGACCTCTGATGACACCGCTCCGCGTTGGGAGGGCTACGCAAAGCTTTGCGTCGTGAATCGGCCCAGAAATTTGTGAATCCACAACGCCGGGCACAAGGAGAGAATTCCATGCTAGGCCCTGTTTCCCGGATTTGTATCATCGGGGGAAACCGACCCTTTCATCCCAGTTCGGTGCGCCGTAGAATCCCCAAAAATCGGGAGGATCTGCATGGCCGCTTTCGAGGAAACCGAAATATACACTATTTTCGGACCCGCGCTTGAGGCGCTGTGAACTACTCGGGGCTGGGCCTGGGGCATCAGTATTCTCCTCCGCAACGCCATAGGCAATGCGGTCTGGCTGGTGTATTTCTCACTGATGGTATTTCCCTTTACGCGCGTGGGGCTACAGCGAAGTTGCTACGAGTCATGATTCCGGGCATTCAAGCATTTACCTTGCCGATTGCTGCCATGCTCGTTTTTCGCCCTGCGCTTTGCCCGGGGCTTGGCTTCGTCCTCAGCGACGGTGTAAACACCGGTCTCGTTCGTGCCTTCAATGCCCGGCGATTTTGGAAACTCCAGGGACAATTGGTGTTGCTGGCTATCCTAATCTTCGTGCTTTTCGTAGCCGGCGGTGTGGTACTCGGGATAATATCCCAATCGCCGCGATGATGTCACCGGGAAAGGTCGTGGAAATACCCGGAGAACCCGCCTCTATCCCGCTCACTGCCGCCGCGCGGGCCGCTCTGCGCGGAACCCGTCCCTGGGTGAAGTTCCTCGGCGTGATGGCGGCCACTATGCTGGTGATCTTTTTCTTGGAATGGCTCGCCGTGGCGCTGTTCGCAATCTTTTTCCTGCGTTATGCGGGAGCCCTGCGCTGATGCTCGGCGGATCTTCACGAGAGACGAGAGAGAAAATCAGATTTTTTCGTAATACCCTTCATGCCACACTAGAAACTCGCGTGCTGCGGGATTGTAACGGCACGGGAGCCGCCCTGAAAAGCGTAGATCGAAGCAACACTGCGCGCGCCTCAATCTGTCACCCCTATTGGTTCTCCGCCCGCTGGCACGAACGATCCGCACTTAGCGCCTGCGCCAAAAACACCCATAGCGTCTCCGGCGGCGGAAACAGTCTTCTCCAATGTGTGACCAATGTTCCGCTTAACACGAATAAACGAGAAATCCGGCCATAAGGGCTTTCTCACAGCCGCCCAGTCTTATAAGCCCGGTAGGTTCCTGGAATTGGACCGAAGACAATGGGCAAGGGGGGGTTGACTTTGCCCGGGCAGGGGCGCAAGCTTTTGCGTCATGAATAGGGTATTCACAAATCAAGCTTGGTATTGGCCCCGGAGCATATCCGCGGGTTGACCCTACCTGTATGATGCGTTTCGGCGCTTGTTGTAGGAAAGGCCCGCGAATCGCGGGCCTTTTTTGTGCTGTCGGGAGGATGAGGCATGTTTTTGGTATTGCGAGCGAACGTACCGGAAACGGATCGTGAGCGATTGATCGAGGAACTGCGCGAACGAGGAATCACGGCACTTACCGTTGGCGGCAACGGCACTCGCGCCTATGCGTTGGTGGGATCGGCCTTGGCGCTGGAAACCATGGCGCTTGAACAGCATCCACTGGTCGAGGAAGTTATCCGTGACCCGGCGCCGTATAAGCGGGCAAGCCGATCGCTGCATCCCGAGGATAGCGTGGTGGATCTGGGCCATGGGGTGAGCGTTGGTGGCGAACGCTTCGTGGTAATCGCCGGGCCTTGCGCGGTGGAGAGCGAGGCTCAGTTGACGGCAGCGGCCGATGCCGTGAAGGCCGCCGGCGCGCATGCGCTTCGCGGTGGGGCCTACAAGCCGCGTACCAGTCCCTATAGTTTTCAGGGACACGGGCCGGAAGCCCTGGAACTTCTTGCCGATGTCTCAAGACGGTGGCGGCTCCCGGTGGTGACCGAGGTACTTGATACGGCCGATCTCAAGCATTTTATCGGCCGTGCCGATGTGTTGCAGGTTGGCGCGCGGAATATGCAGAACTATGCGCTGCTGCGGGCCGTGGGACGCAGTGGCCTGCCCGTGTTATTGAAGCGGGGTTTGGCGGCCACCGCCGAGGAACTGCTCTTGGCCTCCGAGTACATCCTTACCGAGGGGAATGAAAAGGTCATTTTGTGTGAGCGTGGCATTCGCACCTATGAAACCACGACTCGCAATACGTTGGATCTCAATACGGTGGCATGGCTCAAGCGCAATACGCATCTGCCGGTTCTGGTGGATCCTTCCCATGGAACCGGGGTGGCGGAGCTGGTGGCGCCGCTCTCCAAGGCGGCGGTCGCGGTCGGAGCCGATGGATTATTGATCGAGGTGCATCCTTTCCCGGCCGAGGCTTTGTCTGATGGGCGACAGTCGCTCGATCCGAGCACCTTTACCACACTGATGCAGGAGCTGAAGCCCTTTATTGCAGCCGCGGGACGGAGGCCGTGAGCGGGGGGTTGCGTATATTGTCTCGGCGCTTAGAGGGAGCCCCCGATCCGCTGTCGATCTACGCCGCACTTGCCGCCCAGCAGGAGGTGGCGGCCCTGTTCGAAACCGCCGATTCCGGTGCAAGAGAAAGCGCGGAAAGCCTGATTTTCGTGGATCCCTGGATCAGCCTAGAGTCCCGAAACGGAAGCGTGCGGCTGGTGGCACATCCTCATGCCGATCCAAAGATCTCGGCGAAAGTCGCTGCCGCGGTAGATATGCCGGTGATACAGGAGCAAGATGGAACTCTGGTTTTCGACTACCCCCGTGGCGGCATTGTGGGGAATGACGCGACCCGGTTACAGGCGGGCTCCGTATTCGATCCCTTGCGGCGACTGCTTTTCGATTTACCCATTCATGATGCGGCAGAGGCGGCCAATGTTTGCGTTTTCGGCTGCTTCGCCTATGACTTGCTCGATGACTTCGAATCGCTCCCGGGCGCAATCCGCGACCCGACGGGCTACCCGGATTACAGCCTGCATCTTGCCGGCAGTCTGGTCCGCATCGATCATCGTCATGCCCATACTACGCTCTATACGCTGGCACTGCGGGACGAGGCGCTGGAGGCCCGTCGCCGGCTTGCCGCGCTCGAGCGGTTATGCCATGATGCCGGTTCCTACCGGCCCGGCGAGATACCCACGGCGGTCACCGCCTGCCTGGAACTGGACGATGCCGCCTATGCCCGGCTGGTCGATCGGGCCAGGCAGCACATTAACGAAGGCGATATCTATCAAATTGTACCGGCGCGGGCCTGGACCGCGGCTTGCGCGGACCCCGTGGGAGCCTATGCCCGGCTGAGAATCCAGAATCCCAGTCCATATATGTTTTGCTTGCAAGATCGCCATGGCATACTTTTCGGAGCCTCGCCGGAAAGCGCGCTCAAGGTGGATGCCGCCGCCCGGCGGGTGGAGATTCGTCCGATTGCCGGTACCCGGGAGCGTGGGTGGCGCCAGGGGCGCCCGAGCGTTGATGCGGAACTCGATGCCCGGCTGGAACTGGAACTGAGGCTGTCGGAGAAGGAAATTGCCGAGCATGTCATGCTAGTCGATCTGGCCCGCAACGATATCGCTCGGGTAGCGATTCCTGGTAGTCGGCGGGTCGACGAGTTGATGCGGGTCGAGCGTTATTCGCATGTCATGCACTTGGTTTCCCGGGTTTCGGGCGAGCTGATGCCGGGGTTGGATGCGCTGCACGCCTACCAGGCTACGCTCAATATGGGTACCTTGACCGGGGCGCCGAAATTGCGTGCCGCCGAGCTTTTGCGCCGCTATGAGCCCTGCCGACGAGGTCCCTACGGGGGTGCGGTGGGGTACCTGACGGCGGGAGGGGATCTCGATACGGCGATCGTGATCCGCTCGGCACTGGTGCGTTCGGGAAGTGCCCGCATTCAGGCGGGAGCGGGGATCGTGGCCGATTCCAACCCCGTGGCGGAAGCCGATGAAACCCGGCGCAAGGCGCAGGCCGTATTACAGACATTGGGTGTGGACAGGGAGACGACTCATGTCGGTTAAATCCTTCCGAGTTTTATTTTTAGATAATTTCGACTCCTTCAGCTATAGTTTGGTAGACGAATTTCGCCGCGAAGGTGCTGCGGTCGAGGTCTGGCGCAACGATGCCGACATGGCAACCCTGGAGCGGCGCTTGTCGGGGCATGACTTGGTGGTGCTTTCCCCCGGTCCGGGCCGGCCCGAGGATGCGGGAGTACTGGTTCCACTGCTAAAGCTCGCGGCGGGGCGTAAGCCGGTATTTGGCGTATGCCTGGGGCACCAGGCCCTTGCCACCGCCTTTGGTGGAATTGTCGAGCGGGCGCCGCGGCTGGTGCACGGCAAGGCGGGAGCAATTCGGCATCATGGGACGAGCGTGTTCCGGGGATTGGATGATCCCTTCGTGGCCGGTAGATACCACTCGCTTGCGATCGGCAGAATCCCCGAGGGATTCGAGGAACTCGCCTGGATCGAGGAGGTGGGAGTGCGGGTGCCGATGGCGATCGAGGATCCTGCGCGGCGCTTGCTCGGGGTCCAGTTTCATCCCGAATCCATCCTGACACGCGATGGCAGTCGCCTGATCCGGCAAGTGTTTGCCTGGGCGCGGAATGAATCGTCATGATCGAGATGCTTGAACGTCTTTACCGCCGCGAGGAACTCGCCGCGCAGGATCTTGAGATTCTGTTCACTCGTGTAATCGAGGGGAAAGTCGATCCGATTCTCCTCGCCGCTCTGCTGGTAGCCCTGAAAATCAAGGGCGAGAGCGCAGAGGAAATCGCCGCCGCGGCCAGGGCCTTGCGGTCCGCAGCCAAGCCCTTTCCCCGTCCCGATTATTTTTTCGCGGATTCTTGTGGCACGGGTGGTGATGGCCTGGGAACGCTCAATGTATCGAGCGCCGTGGCCTTCGTAGTCGCCGGTTGTGGCCTGCCTGTAGCCAAACATGGGAACCGGTCTGTGTCTTCGCGCTCGGGGTCCGCGGATGTGCTCGAGGCTCTGGGAGTGGAGGTGCGGGCGAACGCGGTTACGGCCAGACGCTGTCTGGATCAGGCCGGAGTCGCCTTTTTGTTCGCGCCGGACTATCACCCGGGGATCGCCCATGCCATGGCGGTACGGCGCAGCCTGGCGACGAGAACCTTGTTCAATGTCCTCGGTCCCCTGGTCAATCCCGCGGCCCCTCCCTGCCAGCTCGCGGGAGTCTATGCGCCGGAACTGGTTGTCCCGGTCGCCGAGGCGCTGCGGGCGCTGGGCACCGAGCGGGCGCTCGTGGTCCACGGCAGCGGGCTCGATGAAATCGCCCTGCATGGCCCCACGCTGGCCGCCCGGGTTACCGGGAGAGGAATCGAAACACTGAAATTGACCCCCGAGGGCGCCGGGCTTGCGTCACGCCCATTGGCCGTGCTTCGCGGCGGAGCGCCGGAGGAAAATGCGGCGGCCTTGGCCGCCGTGCTCGAAGGCAGGGGCTCTGTGGCCTACCGCGAAGCCATCGCACTCAATGCCGGGGCCTTGTTGTGGATTGCCGAGCGGGTCGAGAACTTGCGCCAGGGGGTCGAGATGGCCCTGGCGGCCTTGGCAAACGGCGAGGCCGCAAAGCGGCTCGAACGGCTGCGAAAACTAAGCCATGGTGCTTGAACAAATCTTAGCCGCGAAGCGCCGTCGTCGGCCGGGGGTCGCGCCCGGGACAATGGGCTTGCCCATCGCCGCGCGGGAAGGCGCGGGACTTCGGGATGCGTTGCAGCGACCGTGGCCCACCTTTATTCTAGAATGCAAGGCGGCCTCACCTTCGGCGGGGGTATTGATAGAGCACTATGATCCGGCCGAATTAGCAGAACAATACGAGGAGATTGCCGACGCCGTTTCGGTATTGACCGAACCCGAGTTTTTCGGAGGGGAGATCTCTCACCTGCGCCAGGTAAGCGGGGTGACCCGGGTTCCCGTGCTCCGCAAGGATTTCATCCTGGGACCCGACGAGGTACTCGAGGCGCGGGCACACGGGGCCGATGCCGTGCTGCTGATGCTCTCGGTACTCGACGATGCCCGCTGGCGGGCCTGTTATGAGGTTGCGCAAAAATTGGGTATGGATACCCTGACCGAGATCCACGACGAGGCGGAGCTTGAGCGGGCAATCCGGATCGAAGCGCCGATCATCGGAATAAATAATCGGAATTTGAAGACGCTGGCGCTGGATCTGGCCGTTACCGAACGGTTGGCCCCGCAAATTCCCGCCGAGCGCCGGGTAGTGAGTGAATCGGGTATCACCTCCCGCGAGCAGATCGCCCGGCTGGCGCCGCTGGTGGACGGATTCCTGATAGGAACCGGGCTCTCGCGCGGTGGCCGACCGGGGCATGTGGCACGGCGGCTGATCTTCGGCCGGGTCAAGGTTTGTGGACTCACCCGGCCCGAAGATGCCGCCATGGCCTGGCGTCGGGGAGCGGTGATGGGTGGATTGATCTTTGCCCCGGATTCTCCCCGGCGCATCGCTATCGCCAGGGCCCGCGAAATCCGCGCCGCGGCGCCCCTGGAGTGGATCGGCGTGTTTCGCGATCAGGCGCTTGAAGAAGTGGCAGCCACGGCGGCATTGCTGCGGCTTACGGCGGTACAGCTCCACGGTCGTGAAGATGGCAAATACGCCGGACGGTTGCGTGAACTGCTACCGGCGAAATGCGAAATCTGGAAGGCCGTTGCGGGCCGGCCTCCCTTGCCGCAACCCGAGGCTTGGAGAGCGGACCGGTTGTTGCTCGACACGGGCCGGGATGGCGTATTGGGCGGCAGCGGTCTCGTGTTCGCCGGTGCCGCTCTTGCGGGAACGGATTTGTCGCGGTGCGTGTTGGCCGGTGGTATCGGCCGGGAGAATGTGCTCGTGGCCCGGCACCTGGAGCCGTGGGCGATCGATGTGAATTCCGGGGTCGAGGCGAGTCCTGGGATCAAGGATGAGGCTAGGCTTTTCACCCTGATGCAAACACTGCGCGGCGCACCGGGCCGCAGGAGACTCGATGGAGACAAGTGAAACCAAGCCCGGGCGTTTTGGGTGCTGGGGGGGGCGTTACGTGCCGGAACTTTTGGTGCCTCCACTCGTGGAACTCGAGGCCGCCTTCGAGTCGGCCCGTACCGATACCCAATTCCAGGTCGAGCTGAACGAGCTGCTGCGGGATTATGCGGGCCGACCGACGCCGCTTACCCGGTGCCGCAACTTGGTCGCGCAGACCCCGGCGCGGATCTACCTAAAGCGTGAAGACCTGCTCCATGGCGGGGCCCACAAGACCAACCAGGTGCTGGCCCAGGCGTTGCTGGCCAAGCGCATGGGGAAGCGCCGAATCATTGCCGAAACCGGTGCCGGGCAGCACGGGGTGGCTACCGCGCTGGCGGGAGCCCTCATGAAAATTCCCGTGCGAGTGTACATGGGGGTGCGTGACTGTGAGCGCCAGCAACCGAATGTTTTCCGCATGGAATTGCTCGGTGCCGAAGTGGTGGCGGTCGAAAACGGCAGCGGCACGCTGAAAGATGCCATCAACGAAGCCTTGCGCGACTGGGCATCCAGTTATGCCGACACACACTACCTTTTGGGAACCGCCGCCGGGCCGCATCCGTTTCCGACCTTGGTCAGAGAGTTTCAGCGGGTCATCGGGCGGGAGGCCCGGGCCCAAATTCTGGAATGCGAAGGGCGGCTGCCCGACGTGGCGGTCGCCTGTGTCGGCGGCGGGTCGAATGCCATTGGACTGTTTGCCGATTTTATCGACGATGAATCCGTACGTCTCGTCGGTGCCGAACCGGGCGGCGAGGGGGTCGAGACGGGGCGCCACGGTGCCACCATTTCGGCGGGTTCTCCGGGGATACTGCACGGGGCCTGCACCCATGTCATGCAGAATAATGACGGGCAGATTCTGGAATCGTACTCGATCTCGGCGGGGCTGGATTATCCGGGCGTTGGTCCCGAACATGTCTACCTTGCAGAGCTTGGCCGCGCCGAATATGTACCCGTCAAGGATGCCGCCGCCCTGGACGCATTTCAGGCCTTGTCGCGCGAAGAGGGGATTATTCCGGCGCTGGAGTCGGCCCATGCCCTGGCATGGGCCTTGGAAGAGGCACGGCGGGTAAAGCGTGAAACCGTGATCCTGGTCGGATTGTCAGGACGGGGAGATAAGGATTTGACCCATGTGCGAGGCTTGCTGGGAGGGGTCAAGCCATGACTCGTCGCTACCGGGAATGTTTTGCCGCGCTGTCGCGTTCCGGCCGTGGTGCTTTCATTCCGTTTACCGTACTTGGATTTCCGGATCCGCGGAGCTGTATCGGGCATCTTGAACTGTTGGCGGCACAGGCGGATGCGCTGGAGCTGGGCATGCCGTTTTCCGACCCCGTCGCCGACGGCCCGACGCTACAACGGGCCGGCGCCGAGGCTCTGGCTGCGGGGACTACCGTGCGCCGAGGCTTCGATCTGTGCGCGGGGCTGCGTCGAGGGCACCCGGATTTGCCTATCGGGCTTCTGGTTTACGCCAATCTTGTGGTGCGCCGAGGTGTCGATGCCTTCTATACCGCGGCCGCCAAGGCCGGAGTGGATTCGGTATTGGTAGCCGATGTTCCGAGCGAGGAGGGGGAGCCGTTCGCCGCGGCGGCCCGTCGGGCCGGTATTTCGCCGGTATTCATCGCCCCGCCCAATGCCCCGGGTGCGGCCCTGGAGCGTATCGCCAGACTGGGCGATGGATATACCTATGTCTTGACGCGCAGCGGGGTGACCGGCGCCGAGCAGGGGGCGGGACGGGCGGTGCGCGAATGGCTCCAAGCTTTGGCCCGCCGCGGAGCGGCTCCCCCTGTCCTGGGGTTCGGGATTTCCAACCCGGAGCAGGTGGCCGGAGGGATTGCCGCCGGGGCGGCGGGAGTCATCTCGGGTTCGGCGGTGGTTACCCGACTCCGGGAACTGGAAGCGGGTGAACTCGGCATCTCTGCAATGCAGGATTGGCTGCGGTCTATGCGCGACGCCACCCTTGCCACAGGGGATGAAGTGGCGCCCGGGCGATCCTGCGTGAGGCAGTAAAGTCATCGTTCAATTGCGTTATGGGGACCAGCGGCGGGAAAAACTTGGTTTTCCGATGCCAACCGCCTGGGCGGCTACTTGCAGGGAAGAAATCGTACCGTGGTTTCCATCTCCTCCAGTACCTCGGCCAGGGCCTGTAACGTTCGATCTATCTCTTCTTCCGTGGTTAAGTGGGAGAGTGACACCCGAATCGCGCAGTGCGCATCCTCGGCACTCATCCCCATGGCCATGAGCGCGTGGGAGGGATCGGGGGAGCCGGATTTGCAGGCCGAGCCGGACGACAAGGCGATTCCCTTCTGGTCCAGGGCCACCACCAGCGACTCGCCGCGTAGCGCCGGCAAAGTCATGTTGAGGGTGTTGGGTAAACGCGCTTGCGGATGGCCGTTCAGGCGCGCATCAGGAATCAGCGCCTCGATACCGCTTTGCATCCGATCGCGCAGAACCTGCACCCGGTGCATGTCGGCAAGATCGTTCAGGGCCTTTTCCGTGGCCGCGCCCAGGCCGACTATGGCGGCCACGTTTTCGGTTCCCGCCCGCAGACCGCGCTCCTGTTTGCCACCATGTACCAACGGCTCCAGTAACACTCCCTTGCGCATATAGAGCACGCCCACGCCCTTGGGTCCGTGGAACTTGTGCCCGGATAGGGTCAACAGATCCACGCCCCAGTCTTCCACGTCGATTGGAATCTTTCCGGCGGCCTGCACCGCATCGGTGTGAAACAGGGCGCCGCGGGCATGAGCCAGGCGACACAATGCCCTGATGGGAAAGATCGTTCCGGTTTCGTTGTTGGCCGCCATCACCGAGACGAGCAGCGTGTCATCGCTTAACGCCTTCTCCAAGGTGTCGGGGGCGAGTCGGCCCGTGGCGTCCACTTCCAGGTAGGTGACGCGGAAACCTCGGCCTTGGAGAAAGCGACATGCGCCCAGCACCGCCGGGTGTTCCACCTGGGTGGTAATGATGTGCCGCCCCCGGCCCTGGGCGGCGAAGGCCACCCCTTTAAGGGCCAGGTTATCCGCTTCCGAACCGCCGCCGGTGAAGATCACCCGCCGCGGTTTGGCGTTAATCAGCCGTGCCACCCGGCGGCGGGCCTGCTCCAGTCCCTCCTGCGCCTGCCTGCCGGTATCGTGGATGCTGGAGGGATTGCCATACCCCGCCTCCAAATAAGGTGCCATGGCGAGGCGGACTCCCGGATCCAGGGCTGTGGTGGCATTGTTGTCCAGGTAGATACGTCGCCGGGGCTCGGCCTTCTTCGACCGCCGCCATTGTGCGCCACAAATCTCCGGGACCTCTTCGGGACGGCCCCCGACCGCGGTGCCCGGCGCCACCTTGAGCACCTCGCAAAGCAAGGCCTTATATACCGGAAAGCCAGAGATTTCATCGTGGTTTCCCAGGTCCGTTAGTTCGTTGACGTTGGTTTCGCGCCAGGCCTCGGGACCCACGGGTCCGCCGCCGCCCATGTTGGCCTCCACCGCGCCCGCAACGATATCGTCCGTTACCCGGGCGCGGAAACGGACCGTGCCGCGGGGCGTGCGCAGCTCCACCTTGTCACCACTATGGATGCCTCGGGCCTCGGCATCCACGCGGTTGATCTCCACCGTGGGTTCGGGATTGTCCCGGGCCAGCCCCGAGATGCCGTGGTGCTGGGAACGGAAATCGGTCTGCGGCCTAGCGCCGGAGTTGAACACCAGCGGGAAGGCCCGCGCCAGGTCCGGGCGTGCCAGTGGACCTTCCACCGGTTCCGTGTACTTGGGCAGAGGCTCATAGCCGTAGTCCGCGAGGATGGTAGAGTGGATTTCGAACTTGCCCGAGGGCGTGTCGAAACCGGGCGTCCCGTCCGGGCGCAGCCCCCCCTTCTCCCATTTCTTGTATTCCATCATGGGCGTGGGAATCTTGACGGTTCCACCTCGCCGGCGTACCTGGTCGAGGCTGAAACCAGAACCTTTCAGTACGTGCCTTAGCAAGGCTTCTTCCGATTGCGGATAGGCTTCGCCATAGCCAAGCCGCGCCGCAAGCTCGGCCATGATCAGGTAATCATTGCGGGCCTCTCCCACGGGCTCGACAAGGCGTTCACGCAGGCGGAAGATGGGGCCATAGGTCATATAGGAATTAATTTCGAATAGGGTAGTGGCCGGCAGCACGATGTCTGCGTAGGCCGCATCGGCGGTGAGTTGGCGGTCGATACACACCAGGAAATCCAGTTTGGCCAGGGTTTCGCGCCAGCGCGGTGTCTCCGGCCAGGAGGTGAGTACCGAGGCGCCGTGGACAATGAGGCCACGGATGGCGTAGGGCTGGTGATGCAGCACCGCGTCCACCAACCCGCTGGCGTGGGATTCACCGCGGTATTTGCTATAGAGGGGGAAACGGTCGCGGGCGACGGCCCGGGACAGATCGGGATTGGCTAGATGCCCCGAGCGATTGATGGGGAAATGGGAGCCCTGCATGGCCAGCCCTAAGCCGCCCGGCACATCCAGTTGGCCCGCCAGGGCCCACAAGGTGAACACCGCACGGATGGCCTGGATGCCGGAGTTGGAATACTCCAGCCCGGTATACATCACCGGTGCCGCACCGGTAGCGGTGCAGATGCGCCGGGCCAGGCGGCGAACCGTGGCCGCTGCCACGCCGGTGATCGACTCCACCACTTCGGGACGGAAGTGCTGCGCATATTGTGCCAACTCGTCGAAGCCCAGGGTCCAATTCTCGGCGAAGTGCTCGTCGTACAGTTCTTCTTCCAGCATCACTTGAATCAGCCCCAGGGCCAGCGCCCCGTCGGTACCCGGCCGGAGAGGGATCCATTCGGCCGCGCAGCGCTGCACCGTCTCGGTGCGCCGCGGATCGATAACCACGATCTCGGCGCCCCGTTTTCGCGCTTGTTCCAAGCGCTGCATGTCCAGCGGCGGCGAATCGGTAGCCGGGTTGGTTCCCCAGACCACCAGCAGCTGCGCGTTCTCCATGTCGGCAAACATATTGATCAGCATGCGGCCCATGGTGAGGTGCGGCGCCATCATGGCGAAGGAGACATAACACAGCGCCCCTACGCCCATGGTGTTGGGCGAACCGAAGGGAAACAGCACGCTGGAGGCCGAGGACACGGCCACGCCCTTGGGTTGGAAGATGTCACACAGGGAAAGCTCGAAGGCCCCGCGCCCGGTGTACACGGCCAGGGCCTCGGATCCGGATTCGGCCTTGATGGCGTTCAGGCGCTGGACGATATGAGCATAGGCTTCATCCCAACTGATACGCTTAAACTTGAAACCACCCTTGGAGCCGACGCGCCTTTGCGGATAACGCAGGCGGTTTTCGGAATAGATGATTTCCGCGGCGTGTTGCCCGCGGCGGCAGATCATCCCCAGCGGGTGACCCTCATCGGCGGCTATCGTCTCCAGCCTACCGTGGCGCAGGCCTACCTTGACCCAACAGCCCGCCGGGCAGATGCCGCAAATGCCGCGCCGGGTTTCCATACCATCTTCTTTGTCCATCATTTCGTCCCGTATCCGTGGCGATCGGAATCGATATCCTGGATCCCCGGGCTGCCCAGGGGCCGGATCCGGCCCGGGAATTATGCTATTGCCCTCGGGCAAAATGAACGGATCCGCGATTCGCGGTGGTCTCCGTCGCTTGTAATCCCCAGGCTGTCGATTTAGCAATCTGCCAGGTCATTTTTTATAAAAATAACAGATTTTCGCGGTTTCCAATAGATCGCGGCAAATCGGGGGGTACTGCGCGCGCATCGCGAAACACGGTTTCGGGAGAATGCGAACTCCTTGTTTTCGGTGCCGTGCGCATCAGATCGGCTGTCCCTTGCACGGTCAGAGCAGGTCTTAGGCCCAGGTGCCGCTGGATGCACGATGGGGGTTGCGCTTCTGGCGCGGGTATCGGTAAGGTGACGGCTGGCTCAAGGCGCACCCGGCGGCTGGAGCAGCGTTCCGGTCGGGCGCGCGATATGATTCTGCAAGGTTGGCACGCGCATCGCGGTGGGCGCGTTTCGAAATTGGCCGGGGCTGATGGGTGCGGAGGCAAACAGAGCAAGTACCGTGGTGATTCGATTGGAGTGGTACCGCCGCGGCGTGCTTTATTTCCCGTAACCCACAACGGTTCGGTATAGCATCCAAGGAGATGAACAATGACACGTTTTCGTGATGTCGAGTTGCGGGCCCCGACGGGGCCGGATTTATCCTGTAAGGGTTGGGTGCAGGAGGCCGCGCTGCGGATGCTGCACAACAACCTCGATCCCGAGGTAGGTGAGAATCCCCACGAACTCGTGGTTTACGGTGGTATTGGCCGCGCGGCGCGGGACTGGGAGTCCTTTGACGCCATCGTGGCCACCCTGAAGCGACTCGAGAACGACGAGACATTGTTGATCCAGTCGGGCAAACCGGTCGGCGTGTTTCGCACCCGCGAGGATGCCCCCCGGGTGCTGATCGCCAATTCCAATCTGGTGCCGAAGTGGGCCACCTGGGGACACTTTTTTGAACTGGATCGCAAGGGATTGATGATGTTCGGGCAGATGACCGCGGGATCGTGGATCTACATCGGCTCGCAGGGAATCGTTCAGGGCACCTACGAGACCTTTGCCGAGGCGGTGCGCCGCCACTATGGCGGCGAGGCGCGGGGGCGCTGGCTGCTCACCGGCGGCCTGGGCGGCATGGGGGCCGCGCAACCCCTTGCCGCCGTGTTTGCGGGGCTTTGCTGTCTTGCCGTCGAGGTGGATCCGGCGCGGATCGAAAAACGCCTGGCGAGCGGGTATCTTGACCGGCGTGCCGACTCCTTGCCGCAAGCCCTGGACATAATTCGTGATGCCTGTGGCCGGGGAGAGGCCGTCTCCGTCGGGGTGCTCGGCAATGCCGCCGAAATGTTCGAGGAGATCGGGGCGGGTGAGATGCAGCCGGACCTGGTCACCGACCAGACATCGGCGCATGATCCGTTGAACGGTTACATCCCGGTCGGTTATGACGTTACCCGGGCGGCAAGTCTGCGTGCCTCCGATCCACAAAAATACACCGACCTGGCGATGCGCTCCATTGCCCGTCACGTACGGGCAATGCTCGGGTTTCATGCCCGGGGGATTCCGACCTTCGATTATGGCAACAACATCCGCGCCATGGCTCGCAAGGCCGGGGTGGAAAATGCCTTTGATTTCAAGGGGTTCGTACCGCTCTATATGCGCATGCTGTTCTGTGAAGGCAAGGGGCCCTTCCGCTGGGCGGCGCTGTCGGGAGATCCCGAGGATATCTATCGCACCGATGCCAAGGCCAAGGCCCTGTTTCCCGATGACCGGCATCTGCATAACTGGCTTGATATGGCCCACGAGCGGATTCATTTCCAGGGCCTGCCTTGCCGTATCTGCTGGCTCGGGTATCGCGAACGCGACCGGCTCGGGCTCGCCTTCAACGAGATGGTGCGCAAGGGGGAGCTTAAGGCCCCGATCGTGATCGGGCGGGATCATCTAGACGGGGGCTCGGTTGCATCGCCTTACCGTGAGACCGAGGCGATGCGCGACGGCTCCGATGCCGTGGCCGACTGGCCGATTCTGAATGCCTTGCTCAACACCGCCAGCGGTGCCTCATGGGTGAGCTTTCATCACGGTGGTGGGGTCGGCATGGGGTATGCGTTGCACGCGGGAGTGGTGATTGTGGCCGACGGCAGCGACCGGGCCGAGCGGGCCCTGGCGCGGGTGCTTGTCAACGATCCGGGAACCGGAGTGATGCGCCATGCCGATGCCGGTTATCCCCGGGCGATCGAGACGGCGCGGGCCCGCGGCCTCGATTTACCCATGGTGGATTGAGTTCACCGCGATGAAATGTCCCGCCTGTAGCGAAGTATTGCTTGTCATTGAACGCGACGGCATCGAACTCGACTGGTGCGCTGTCTGCCGCGGCGTATGGTTCGATGCCGGAGAATTGGAGTTGCTCGCCGAACAGCTGCACGCGATGCCGGATCCCGCGGCGCTGGGCGGAATACCGGCGAGTCCGGGTACCGAGAAACTTCGGCATTGTCCCCGCTGTCGGCGGAAAATGAATAAGCGCCGGATCGGTGGGGATCAAATGGTTTTGATCGACCGTTGTTCGGAGCATGGGATATGGTTCGATGCTGGCGAACTGGGTATTTTTTTGCAGGGGCTGGTACCCGGCGATACAGCCGAGCACCGTGTTCATGCGTTTTTAGGGCGGATTTTCCGGCCGTCGCTTAATGAGGAGAAAAAACCATGATCGGTGGGTGGATAGGTATAGGCGTCGTCGTACTGCTGATTCTAATGATGATCGGCATGTACAACGCGTTGGTGAAACTACGGAACCAGGTAAAAAATGCCTGGGCACAGATTGATGTTCAGCTCAAGCGACGCCATGATCTGATTCCTAACCTGGTGGAGACGGTCAAGGGATATATGCGCCATGAGCGCCAGACGCTCGAAAGCGTGACCGCCGCCCGCCAGCAGGCGATCAATCTGTCAGGAGGATCCGTCGCCGAGCAGGCAAAGGCGGAAAACATGCTGACGCAAACACTGCGATCCTTGTTTGCGGTAGCGGAGAGTTATCCGGATCTGAAGGCAAATCAGAACTTTTTGGCGCTACAGGAAGAGATCTCCTCGACCGAGAATCGGATCAGCTTTGCCCGTCAGTTCTACAACGATTCGGTGATGAACTACAACAACAAGATCCAGATGTTTCCCTCTAATTTTATGGCCGGTATGTTCCACTTCAAGCCGTCTGAATCTTTCGAGATCGAGGCGCCGGCGGAACGTGAAGTACCCAAGGTCAGCTTCCCCGGCGGAGGCGGTTCTTGAGGTCAAAGGTTGAGACCGGGAGTTGCCGGAGAACACCGCGGCGGGCGGGGCAACCCCGGGGTTTCGACAAGGCCGGGGCCGGGGCGTTGGCCTCGGGCTAGGCAGCGGATTATGAAAAAGGGTGAGGGGGGCGGAATATGTTTGAATTGATTCGCGCCAACCGGCGTCGGGCGCTGGTGCTGATGATCCTGATGGTGGCGCTCATGGTAGGGCTCGGCTATGCACTCGGCGGGGCGTTTCTCGGCTCACCGGTCACGGGGGTCGGGTTGGCGCTGGTGGCTGCATTTTTTATTGGGATCGGTTCGTGGTATGGCGGGGACGCGATGATTCTCCAGGCCAGCGGCGCACGCCGAATCAAACACGATGACCACCCGGTGCTGTTCAATATTGTCGAGGAGATGACTATTGCCGCGGGGCTGCCTAAGGCCCCCGAAGTGTATATTATCGACGCCGATGCTGCGAATGCCTTTGCAACCGGGCGGGATCCCGAACATGCCAAGATCGCGGTCACCGCGGGCTTGCTGGAGCGCCTCAACCGGGATGAGCTGCAGGGGGTGATCGGCCATGAGATGGGCCATGTGGCCAATCGGGATATTCTCTATATGACGCTTGCCACCGTAATGCTGGGCGCGATCGTGATGCTGGCGGACCTGGGCGTGTATGGAGTTTTTCTGGGGGGTATGGGCGGGCGCCGGCGCACCTCCTCCGATGGCGGTGGACAGGGGCAGATGATTTTGCTCGTGGTAGCGCTGGCTTTAATGATTCTGGCACCGATCTTCGCCCAATTGCTTTACTTTGCCTTGTCGCGAAGACGCGAATACCTGGCCGATGCATCCTCGGCGCTTTATACCCGTAACCCGGAAGCTCTGGCGCGGGCATTGGAGAAGATCTCCTCCTCAAGCGTGCCCCTACCGCGGGCCAATCGGGCGACGGCGGGATTGTATATTGCCAATCCGCTCAAGCCTTCCAAGCGGGGACTGGCGGATTTGACCAGCACCCACCCGCCCATCTCCGAGCGGGTCCGGATCTTGCGCTCGATGGCGGGAGAGGCTGGGTTTGCGGGCTACGCGACGGCATTTAGCCAAGTCACCGGGCGCACCGTCGGCGTCAAGGGATTGGGGATCATCGCTCCCGGGCAGCCGGACTCGATGCCGCTGCCGGCGCACGCCGAACCATCCCTGGCCAGCCATGGGGAACGGGTGCGGGCAAGCACCGATGCCTTGTGGCGCGCCCGGGGGTACCGCTTCATCGCCTGTCCCTGCGGCAATACACTCAAGGCGCCGCCGGATTTCCCCAAGAATACCGTGATTTGCCCCAATTGTGGCCGCGAGCACCAGGTGAAGTAACCACCTGATTTTACAGAGTGTACTTGGATCTGGGTTGTCGTTATTACCTATTTCTGCAGCCATTGAACGAGAGTCTGTAACCGGGGAAGTAAAAAAGCGGAGCAATCACAATGGGGCTCCCGCCGCGGGGTTTTGCGTGTAGCGGGGCTGCACCGGAGCGCAAAGGAGAGATCGAAAGCGGCAACGTCAAAGAATTGGCTAAACTGATTCCAGAATGATTGGAGACCAGGCGTGAATTTGCAAGCGGCAGTGGCAACGAAACCGGATGCGCGGCGCATTGCCGCCGCGCAGCGGCTGCGATTGCGGCGCCTGTTGCTGGCAAGTTTCGGTTGGCTCATGTACCTGGGCATTGCGGCCTATTTTCGTTCGACTGGGGCCCTGGTGCTGGCTCCTCCCATCTTTGTGGGCATAGCATTCGGTGTGCTGGCGGTCAATCTTGGTTTTGTGGTTTGGATTCTCAGTGGGCTTAATTTGCGGCTGCGCGATCCCAGTTTCACCGGGATACATATCTCGGTTGCGATCGCGTTTCTGCTGGGACTGTTGTGGTTTGCGCAAACTCTGCTAAGCCAGGATTTTTTCCTCTTGGGGCTTATCATCACGCTCTTGTTCGGGAGCTTAAAGCTTGGCCTGCGGGAACTGGTGCCGATTGCCGTTCTCGGTTACGGAGGCTATTCCGCGGCCTTTTTTCTGCACTCTCACGAGGTGGGCCTTACGGTTCATGACTCGGTAGCTCGGATTGCCATGTATGGCATATTGGTGGCCTGGGTCACATTTTTTGCGGCCTATGTGAGCAGCCTACGTGTCCGGATCGCGGAGCGCAACCGGGAGCTTCGCGAGACGACGAAGCGCCTCCGGGAAGTGGCCACCCATGACGGGCTCACCGGTCTTTACAACCGCCGGCGCATGGACGAGCTGCTTTACGAGGAGCGCGATCGGGCCGAACGAGCACGATCCCCGTTTGTCGTGGTAATGCTTGACCTCGATCATTTCAAGCGGATCAACGATACCTACGGGCACGCCGTGGGGGATGAGGTGCTGCAGCAATTCGTTTGCCGGGTAAGCGCCGAAATCCGTTGTATTGATCGGCTGGGGGTGGACAGCCCCAGTGGGGATTGCAGCCGTTGGGGCGGGGAGGAATTTTTACTGCTCCTCGGGAATACGAGGATCCAGGGGGGTGCCAGGGTAGCCGAGCGCATCCTGCGGGCCGTGAGCGGCTCCCCGATCCCGACCTCACATGGTCCGATTCCCTTGGCGGTTTCTGCGGGTCTTGCCTGTTATCGCCCGGGCGAGTCGGTGGATCAACTTCTGCGCCGTGCCGATGCCGCGCTCTACCGGGCCAAGCGCAAGGGGAGAAATTGTTATGTCCTGGCCGATGATCCAAAAAGCGTGCCGGGTGGTGGGAAAGGGATGGAGAATCCCCGGGAAACAGGCGTTTAATGCGCTGTTTCGGCTCCGGTGATCCGCTGATGCTTCGCTATCACGACGAGGAGTGGGGGTGCCCGGTTACTGATGAGCGCGGCATGTACGAGCGCTTGTGCCTCGAAGCCTTTCAGGCCGGACTTTCCTGGCGTACGGTACTCTACAAGCGCGAGGCCTTGCGGGTGGCCTTCGCAGATTTCGATCCTGGACGGGTGGCCGGGTATGGCGAGCGGGAAATTCAGCGGTTGATGAGGGATGCCCGAATCATACGCAATCGTGCCAAAATCGAGGCGGTAATCGGCAATGCACAAGCACTTGCCCGATTGATCGCCACCGGTGGCTCGCTCGTCGAGGTAGTGTGGTCGTTTGCGCCGGCGCACGTACCGGCGCCGCTATCGGTCGCCGACTGGCCCGCGAAAACCCCCGAATCCGAGGCCCTGGCCGTCACGCTGCGACGGCTTGGATTTCACTTCGTAGGGCCGACGACAGCCTATGCAACCATGCAGGCTGCCGGGGTGGTCAACGATCATCTTCGGGGATGCCCCCTGCGGGCGTCGATCGAGCTTGCCCGGCGGCGATTTCGTGCCGAATGCTAAGCGTGGCTGCGGCTTGCACCCCCGGGAGATTGCCGGGATGGTGACTACCATATCCCGATTCCCCATCGCATCCATGACTCCCGGACCCGCTCACCCCGGGGATGAGCAGGCATGAGCACCGGAACCGAAGACTGGCCCGCCTGCCCCTATCGCGGCCCGATTCGAGACGATGGCGCCGCCGCGTGCGCGGCGGGGGAATCGGAGCGAGTCGATCTCACCGCCTGCCGCCAATGCCCGATCCCGGAAGCCCTGAGCCATCCCCGCTCCTGTTTGTACCTGGTGTTATTACGCGCAAATGGCGAAGCCCGGTTCGCCTGCCGTTGGCGATACAGTTGGTCGCACGAACCCGCGCCGAAGAGCTGGCGGGATCTGTGTTTCTGCCCCTACTGGTTTCCCCGCCCCAGGGACGAGCAATTGCTGGCAGACCTGGCAACATTTCGTGCCCGCGTTCGCAAGGTTATGGCCTTGCGAGAAACCCCGCCCCATTAAAACCCCATCCGGCGCGAGGCGCTACTGCGAGAGGTCGCATCCCGTTTACATGGTTACATGGCCCCTGCCCGACGCAATAAAGGGGCCCGAAGGCCCCTTTATTGACTATCGGAGTACTCGCACTATTCAGTGTGCGTGATCGGTTTGCTCGATGAAGCGGGTAACATTCGCATGTAGCTTTTTAAGCGCAGGCACATGGACATAGACCATGTGGCCCGATGCATACCAGTAAAAGGAGATATTCTTCTCGAGCCGCTTGGTAATCGGCAGTTGCTCGAACTGGTACCAGGCCGCATAAAACGGGGTGGCGAGATCGAAATATCCCCCGTTGACCATTACCTTAAGGCCCGGGTTGTACTTCATCGCCGCGGCCAGGTTAAGCATCACATTGGGCGTCACCTGCCGACCGGAAAACGGCGGCCTATTTTTGAAGCTCCATTGCATGTGGCCGTAATACACCGGGCGGTAATACTGGCCTTTGCCGAATTTGAGTACGTTTCGGGTGTACCAGTTGAACCCCGCAACATAAGCCTGGCTGATCGAAGAGGATTGAGGGTCGTAGTAGGCCTCACGTGCAAGCGGGTTCATGCTCGGCCCGATAAAACGCGTATCCAGTCGGCCGGTGGTCTCGCCGTTGTTGTTCAGCAACTCATGCTCGTATTCCGGCCCACTCACGCGCAAATCGGCGCGCAGCAGGTAGCTCGTCGACAGGCCTGTGTATAAATGCAGTTTCGCAGCCATCGTGTTTTTCTCGGCGGAAGAGATGGTATTGCCGGCATTCAGGGCATGGGCATAGGAGTTCATCGCGAATTCTTCTACCGTGCGCAACAAGGTTTTGAGTGCCATTTTCTGGGTCTCATTCGGCAGGCGATGATGATACCAGGAGGTGGCGGCATAAGTTGGCAGGGCTAATTCATAGGGCAGGTTAATGCCGGGGTTCATTCCCGGAGCATCGATACTGGTATCAAAGCTCATGATCGTCGACAGCATGATTACCCCGTTAAGAGAAACATTTTTGTTGTTTTCCAGATCCCAGGACAGAACCGAATTGCGGGTTGTACCGTAGCTTTCGCCAAAGAGGTATTTCGGCGAATTCCACCGATTGTAGCGTGACAGGAATTGCACGATAAAGTTGGAAAATGCCCGCCCATCCTGGTCGATACCAAAGAAATTCTTTGCTTTTCCATCGGGGAGTATGCGGCTGTAACCGGTAGCCGGGGCGTCGATGAAGACCTCATCGGTCACGTTCAGCAAACTATAATCATTATTCACCAGGCGGTAGGGAGCGGCCGGGGTATGATTCGGCGCCGGCGTAGTTACGATCCGCTGCGGCCCGAAAGCTCCCATGTGCAACCACACGCTGGAAGAGCCGGGGCCGCCATTGTAGAAAAACGTAATCGGGCGGGTAGCGTAATTCTTTACTCCCCGTTTGAAGTAGGCCACATAAAATATACTCGCGGCAGGTTTATGCTTCTTGTTTTTTAGTATCAGGGTGCCCGCAACCGCCTTGTATGCAATGCGTTTTCCCCCTATTGTCACCGAACTATAAGTTACACTCTGCTGGGGCTTGGTCTGGGTGGCGCTAGGGCTGGTCTTGGGTTTGGCACCGGCGGCAAAAGCCGGAAGCATAAATGCCGCAGCCAGGACCACGGCAGCGAAACTTACTGGTCTCTTCATGCTGGAATCTCCTTTTCTATGCCGGCGATACGCCTCCTGCGGTACACCGGTGATCCTATGTGCCGTCATCATCCCTGTGCCGGCGAGCAACCATGCGCATCCTGTAGGCATTAAAGCAGGCGTACACGGATCGATTCAATCGAGTGCGTTTTGCAGCCGACCCACTTCGACACCATTTCCGTGCCGTGCTCATGGCCTCCGATCCGCACAATATCCTTCCAATCTTAGCATTCCCCCGGGCTTGCGTGGCTGAAGTCCATTCTGATTGCTATTTGCGGCAATCCGCCGTTATCTTTCTTGATGCCGGGAAAAGTCCCCTAACCCAAGGGGGGATGCGGCTCCATCTTGCCCCCTGTAAAAACCGATAGAGTCCGTTCCGGAGGCGGAAAATGCATGGGATGATGTTTTTTATATGCCAAGCCTGTTAAGCTTGAATTCTGCGTACAAAGGAACCGGATGATGAACCCGCTCATTGAAAAATTCGAGCAGGCGGCAGCGGAGGTTAAAACATTTTCCAGTCGCCCTGCGGATGATGATCTGCTGGAACTATATGCACTCTATAAACAGGCGACCGAAGGCGATGTGCCCGGCGAGAGCCCGGGGTTCTTCGATTTCGTCGCCCGGGCCAAATATGAAGCCTGGAAGAAACTCGAGGGAACCGGTAAGGAAGAGGCCATGCAACAATATATCGATAAGGTCGAATCGCTGAAACCGGGATACGCTTAATTCGGTTGGGGCCAATCGCGTGGCCACGGACCGGAGAGATCCGCAGGATGATCGGGGCAAGTCCGACGCAAAGGTCAGTCTCCGTATCGATAGGTTTCTCCGGTTTGCAGGGCGCTTCGTCCGCAGTTTCAAGCGGGTGGGCGGGGCTCGGTTCGCCGGCGTTGCCAAGCCCCGTGAAACTGCATCACAAGTATCGAGCCCGTGAGCAACAGGGTCAAGATGTTGGCCACGATAATCGGTACCGAGACGAGCAATATGCCATAGACCAACCATAGGGCAACGCCGACACTGAAGGTTAGATACATGCTCAAGGAAAGATCCGCGGTTCGGCGTGTCCGCCAGGCCTTGATGACCTGGGGCAGGAAGGCGATTGTAGTCAGGGCACCGGCAGAATAACCGACGATATCCATCATGGCAAAAGCTCCAGGCTAACGGGGGGATTATGCGCTTTGCCGTTAAGGTGCGGCGAGCAGAATACCGCCGTCCACTGGCAAGGTGACGCCGGTGATGTAGCTTCCCGCATCGCTGGCAAGCAGCAGCAATGCCCCGGCCAGTTCTTTGGGTTGCCCGGTCCGTCCGGGAAACAGCCGGGCAATATAGGCGTTGCCCCGCGGGCTCTCGAGAAACCCGCGATTCATGTCGGTCGGGAAGTATCCCGGCGCAATAGCATTGACGCGGACACCCTCGCGCCACAGTTCTCGGGCCAGCGCCCGTGTGAGCTGGATCACCCCCGCCTTGGCGCTTGCGTAGTTGGCCTGGGTGGGCTGCACGGCCAGACCTAGCACGGAAGCCATGTTGATGATGGCCCCGGCGCGGCGCTTCACCATGCGCCGCGCCACCACCTGGGCGACCCGCCATACGCCGGTGAGGTCGGTCCCGATCACCCCGGACCACTCCTGCTCGCTCATTTCCAGCACCGGCCGGGGAGCGGCGATACCGGCATTGTTGACGAGAATGTCCAGTGGAGCAAATTCGTGCTCGATGCGCTCGAGGGCCGCCTCCACGCCAACGCGGTCGGTGACATCCATGGACGCGGAGAAAACCTGGGCGTTTGCCTCGACCAGCTCGGCGGCGGCGCGTTCGAGCTTGTGTATATCGCGCCCGGCGATGGCTACCCGGGCGCCGGCGGCGGCAAGCGTATGGGCACAGACGAGGCCGAGGCCGCCGCCTCCTCCGGTTACCAGGGCCGTTTTGCCGCTGAGCGAAAACAGGGTTGTGGGATTGGGAATCATGGCATGCTCCATTTGACCTTAGTTCTGCGCGGTGGGCGGGATGAGATAGGCCGCGGATTCGCCGCGCCGGCTCTGGGCGGATTCGAGTTCGATCCGCGCGACCTGATCCAGGTGCACCTCGTCGGGTCCGTCGGCGAAGCGCAGCGCCCGGCCCCAGCCCCATAGTTCCGGAAGTGGCGTGTCCGGGCCGATTCCCATCGCCCCGAAGGCCTGCATGGTGCGATCGACCACCCGGGTCAGTATCCGCGGCACCACGGCCTTGATCATCGCGATCTCCTTGCGGGCCGTGCGAACACCGTCCCGGTCGATGCGCCAGGCCGCGGCGAGCACCAGCCAGCGGGCCTGGTCGATTTCGAGGCGATTGTGGGCGATCCACTCGCGCACAACTCCACGCTCGTGCAGATAGCGGCCGAAGGTGCGGCGTTCGCGCACCCGATCGAGCAATAATGCCTGGGCCAGTTCCGCCTGGCCAATCGAACGCATGCAGTGGTGGATACGCCCGGGGCCAAGCCGGGCTTGGGCCATCGCAAAACCCTCGCCTTCGTCGCCGAGCAGATTTTCCTGCGGCACCCGCACATTGCGCAAGACGATCTCGCAGTGCCCCTCGGGGTGGAACTGGTGCATGATCGAAAGGTTACGTACAATTTCGACCCCGGGATTGGCACTCGGTATCAGCACCATGCTCTGGCGCCGGTGCTTCGGGGCCTCGGGGTCGGTCTTGCCTATCACGATCAGCAGGCGACAATGGGGATGTGCCGCGCCGGTGATGAACCATTTGCGGCCATTGATAACGTAGTCTCCGCCTTCACGTCGGATCGTGGTCTGAATGTTAGTCGCATCCGCGGAGGCCACGTCGGGTTCGGTCATGGCGAAGGCCGAACGGATGTGTCCTTCGAGCAGCGGCACTAGCCAACGCTCGCGTTGCGCCGCGGTTCCAAACCGGTGCAACAGTTCCATGTTACCGGTATCCGGCGCGCTGCAATTGAATACCTCCGAGGCCCAGGCGACCCGGCCCATAATTTCAGCCAGCGGCGCGTATTCGAGATTATCCAGGCGTGTGCCAGGCTCGTCGGGCCGAAGCGGTGGAAGAAACAGGTTCCATAAGCCGGCCGCCCGCGCCTGAGCCTTGAGGTCCTCGATAAATGCGGGCGGATATTCGCCTCCGGCGACTCGATCCCGCCATTCGGCAAACCGGGGCACGATAAGGCGGTTCATGAACTCTTCGAGCCGTTCCCGAAGCATTGCGACCTTGGGGCTGTAGGCGAAATCCATGCTCAAATCCTCCTGGCATCCGGATAGATCATGTGGCCCTCTCCGCTTTGCCCTCGGCTACTGCGAGGCCGGCCTCGGCGAGCGGGTACGCCAGGCGCCCGAGCTCAAGTGCCTGCGCGCTCGAGGCGTTGCCGTCCCGGGCCCGCTTGAGTACACCCTGCAGAATGGCGGCGAGACGAAAAAAACTGAAGGCGAGATAAAAATCCCAGTGATCGGGTGGCTCGATACCCCGGTATTCGCAGTACCGCCTGATATATTCGGCTTCGGTGGGAATGCCGTGCTTGGCGCGGTCGATGCCTTTGAGTCCCTGCAGCCGGTTCCCAACCGGCATGCGCCACTGCATGCACTGGTAGGCCAGATCGGCGAAGGGATGGCCCAGAGTGGATAATTCCCAGTCGATGACGGCCAGTATGCGGGGTTCCCGGGGATGGAAGATCAGGTTATCAAGCCGGTAGTCACCGTGAACCAGGCTCGTTTGGTCTGCGGTGGCGGGCAGATGCGTTTCCAGCCAGGCCATCAACGCATCCATCGCAGGGATCGGTTCGGTGCAAGAGGCCTCGTATTGCGTGCACCAGCGGCTAAACTGGCGTGCGTAGTAGTTGCCCGGGCGGCCGTAGTCGGCCAGGCCCAGCCCGGCGTAATCCACCGCGTGAAGATCGGCGAGTACCCGGTTCATGGCATCGTAGGCCGCACTGACCTCTTGTCGTGAAAGCCCGGGTAGGATGGGATCCCAGAAAATCCGCCCCGCAATGTAGCTCATGATAAAAAAAGGGGAGCCGATGATGGCGGGATCTGTACACAGGTGGCGCATGGCCGGAACCGGAACGGCGCTTGGGGCCAAGGCCCGCATTACCCGGTATTCGCGTTCGATCGCGTGGGCCGAGGGCAACAGGCGCCCGGCCGGCTTGCGCCGCAGGACGTAACGTGCCCCCGGGGTTTCGAGCAGATAGGTCGGGTTGGACTGGCCCCCGGAAAACTTCGTGGCTGCAAGTGGCCCGCTGAAGCCGGGGATTACCGCGGCCAGGTAAGCGGCGAGGCGGTGAAGGTCAAGCTCGGTTGGGGACATGGACGGAAGGTTCAACCGGAAGTGATCCAGGATAAACGATCGGAACGCTCAAGGGGGGAGATGTAAGCGTACTCGATGTTTCGGCTCGCCCGGTGCCGTAGCTCAAGGAACCAGCGGTAAGGAAGCCTGGAGTGCGATGATCGAGCGCAGCGGGGTAAACTTCGACGCGCTCAGCCCCAGCAGCCGCACCGGGGCGTGCGGCTCGATCCCGCTGCGTTCGAGCAGAGTCGGTAACCGGGCACTGATTTCGCCCAGGGTGTGAAAGGGCAGGGGCGTACTGAGACTGCGCGTGAGCAGTCGAAAGTCACTATATTTGAGCTTGAGTGTGAGCGTGCGCGCGGCGAGAGCGTGATCGGCGAGAGCGGCGACGAGCCGAGCGGCGAGCGTGTTCAGTGCCTCCAGCAGCTCCTCGCGGCGGCACAGATCCACGGGGAATGTCCGTTCGCAACCCAGCGACTTGCGTTCCCGATGCGGGGTAACGGGGCGATCGTCGATGCCGCGGGCAATCCGGTAATACCAGGCGCCGACCTTCCCGAAGTGCTCCACCAGCTCTTCCAGTGAACGGCGACGCAAATCGGCCCCGGTCTTGATGCCCAGCCTGTACAGGTGGCGCCGGGTGGCCGGGCCGATCCCGGGCAGACGCTCGATCGCGAGGGTGGCGATAAAGTCTGGGCCTGCAGCGGGGGGAATGACGCTGAGCCCATCGGGTTTATCCAGATCCGAGGCCAGTTTAGCCAGGCATTTGTTATAGGAAACGCCTGCCGAGGCGACAAGGCCGGTTTTGGCGCGAATCTCCTCGCGGATCGCCCGGGCCAGGCGCGTTGCCGAACGGGACCCGGTCACATCCAGGTAGGCTTCATCCAGGGAAAGAGGCTCGATCAGGCCGCTGTAATTACGAAATATGGCATGAATCGCCGCCGAAATTTCACGGTAGCGATCAAAACGCGGCGGCAGAAAGATCGCCTCGGGGCAAAGGCGCCGGGCCCGGGAGGCCGGCATGGCCGAATGAATTCCGTAGGCACGGGCGGCGTAGGAAGCGGTGGCCACCACACCCCGGCTTGCGGGGTCGCCGCCGACGATGACGGGGCGGTTACGGAGTTCGGGACGGTCGAGCTGTTCTACCGCCGCATAAAAGGCGTCCATGTCGATATGGATGATCTTGCGCGGGGAGTCTTTCATCGGCGGCATGGCTACCAGGATAACTTTTACCTCGGTGGATCGGTAGGGCGGAAACATCCGATCAAGCCCCCGAATTCGGGTCGTGGCCGGGTAACCGCTCCGGTTTACGATGTTCCCGTTTGCCCGGATGAGCGTAGATCCGGCAGGTCGGAAAGGCGGATTACGCCGAGGTGCTTACGGCGCCCGGCGTCGGTTTGTGCCAGCGTTACGGAAAGAGGATCGGTGGACGGCTCTTCCTGTGCCCTCCCGCGGGCGGCATCGAGAATTTCGGCCAGGGTGATGGCTTCGGGGGCGCGGGCAAGCACATAGCCACGGGAGGGGATGAAATGCAGCAGGCCTGCGTTTACGAGTGGAGTGATCACCGGTTTCAGGCACGGCGAGGCGAGGCCCAACCGCCCCGCCACGTGGCTCAGGGTGAGTGGCCGTCCACTGCCGGTAAATCGCCTCGCGGCAAGACGCATGATATCGATGGCGGTTCTTTCGGCCCGTGCCGGTTGCAGGGGGGAGAGTCGGCTCCGTGGGTTCCGCCAGGCCGGGTATTGCAGGTAGAACCCCAGCCGGGCGCCGAGCAGCAAAATCAGCCAGCTGAGGTAAATCCAGACCAGAAACAGGATCAGGATGGCGAAGCTGGAATAGATGGCCGAGAGGCGGGTGGAGCTTGCAGCCAGCAGTGCGAAGGCGAGCCCGGCACTCTGCCAGACGATGCCTCCGGCGATACCGGCCGCCAGCGCGGGGCGCAGGCGTACCCGGGTGTTGGGCGTAATGAGGTTGATGGAGGTAAAGGCAATAATGGTAATCAAAAATGGGACTACTCGACCCAGTACCGTTGCCAACGGGCCGAGGGCATGGGCCAGGTCGCGATTGACCAGGCTCGTGGTCAGGCCGAAGGCTGCCAGAAGGAATACGGGGCCGACGACGAGCAGTCCGAGATACTCGAGGCTGCGCCCGATCAAGGGCCGGGAGTCGGTTACCTGCCAGGCTTCGTTCAGCCCGATTTCGATCTTGCGCAACAGCGATAAGGCGGTGAGCACGAGCAGGAGTACTCCCAGGGTCCCGAGCACCCCGACCTTGACATGGTTGACGAAAGCCACCGTCCGGCCGGCGAATTCGGCGCCGGCGGGCCCGAGTGGTTCGAGCAGTTGGAGCAGGGCCGGCTGCAGTACTCCCGAAACCCCCAGCCCCTTCAGGGCGGCGACCCCAAAGGCAAGAAACGGCACGATGGCGACAATGGTGGAATAAACCAGGCTCGCCGCCTGTAGATTGAGCCGCCCTTCGTATAGATCGCGCGCCATGAGCCAGGCGAGCTGGGCCGCCGTGCGCAGGGCAGGCTGCGCCCGCCCTGGAGGCGGGCCGAACAGGCGTTGTTCGATGCGGTGGCCGAACATGGGCGACTTACCGGAAGCTTCCGTACTCGGGTGCTACTTTAACCGCCGCGTGGCGCGGCCGTGTCGGGGAGCGGGATTCCATGCCATGGTTCGCCATCCCGGGCGCGGCATCTGTTTAAGGGGAACCGGTAAGCCGCTGCCGGGCCTCTTGGTAGCGCGCGGCGGTCTGGCGGATAACTTCCGCGGGCAGATGGGGTGCCGGAGGGCGCTTGTTCCAACCGCTTTCCTCCAGCCAATCACGCACATACTGCTTATCGAAGGAGGGTGGACTGGCGCCCGGACGCCAGGTATCGGCGGGCCACAGGCGCGATGAGTCCGGGGTCAACACCTCGTCGATCAGGGTTAAAGTGCCGGCGGAATCCAGCCCGAATTCGAACTTGGTATCGGCGATAAGAATACCGCGTTTGTGGGCCTTCTCGGCGGCGAAACGGTACAGGGAAATTGCCGTATCGCGAACTTGTCCGGCAAGTTTATGGCCGATTTTCCGGGCGCAGTCCTCAAAAGTGATGTTCTCGTCGTGCTCGCCGGCCTCGGCCTTGGTTGCCGGGGTGAAGATGGGTTCGGGCAGGCGCTCGGCCAGGCGCAGCCCCGGGGATAAAGTGATGCCGCAGATCGCTCCCGTCTCCTGGTAGTCTTTCCAGCCGGACCCGGCGAGATACCCGCGCACCACGGCTTCGAGCGGCAATGCCTCGAGCCGGCGCACCACCATGGATCGGCCCCTGATTCGGGCGCGATCCGTGGGATCGGGTATGGCCTGCTCCAGGGGGATCGCAGCGAGATGATTGGGGACGATCCCGCGCGTTTGCTGGAACCAGTAACCGGATACGGCGGTAAGCACCTCGCCTTTTCCGGGAATGGGATCCGGCAGGATCACGTCGAAGGCCGAAAGTCGATCGCTGGCGACGATGAGCCAATGATCCGCGTCAATCTGAAAGATATCCCGGACCTTCCCGCCGTGAATCCGGGATAGGCTTTTGAGTTCGGTACGGTAAAGTGGTTTGATCATGGATCAACTCTCTTGCAGCAGTTTGTGGGCCAGGCGTTTGAGGTAGCTCCTGACGTGGGCGGCATTCCTGCCGAGGTCGGACAGGCCGAGCCGTGATTCGGAACGGATATTGATGATGCTGCCATCCTTGGCGGGGCTTACCTCGATGGCGATATCATCCTTGAAGTGGAACCAGGTCGTTGTTGCAGTGGCCTCGATGTGCCCGGTTTTTTGGTTACCGGCGAGAACCGTCCAGCCCATGGAACGGGCGCTGGCGAGCGCCGCGGAAAAAGCGCGGGCAGGCGCAACCCCCGGGGCGATCAACGGCCGTATCGAGGGATAATAGGCCCGTTGAACCGCGGCCAGGCAGGTCGGCCCCCAGCGTTTGCAGATTGCCGCGACGCGGGTATATCGTGGGTAGGCACGTCCGGGCGGTGAGGAGAAAAATCGTGCCAATCCCTGCTCTTCCGCCCGAGCCATGGCGGGACCTCCGCCGCCGTACTCGAGCCCATTGGGCGCGGCACGGCGTATCGGCGCCAGGACCACGAACTGCGGCGGGTGCGCCGTGTCGGTGCTGATATCGTGGATCGGGGGTACGCTCTGGGCGTGAAGGTGGATTGCATAGGGCCAACCGAAGGCTGCCCCGCCGATAGCGAGAGCCAGCAGGGCGGGAAGGATTATGGTGGCGCGCCGATGCCAGAGCAGAGCCGCGGCCGGGACGATCGCGGCGGCGATCGCGGCGCCGAGACCTATCCGGGCGCCGTAGTGGATCAGGTCGCCGGCGGCGCTCAGGGTTAGCTCGCCCTTGCTGTATAACAGGCCGGCCAACCCCGCAAACAAGGCTCCCAACACGGCGGCGAGAAATGTGACCACAACCCAGGCGATGATAACTCGGCGGGTTTTCATCAGTGTCTTTTCCGGATGGTTGATACGATTTAGTGTATCCGCTTAAGTGGATTAGATAACAGGGTGTTGGGGTTGCTTTCCTGTTCCCGCGGGTTAACCCGGCCCTCGGCACCATAAGCAGCCCGGCGGATCAGGCATAATCCATCGGTGGCGATGGCAAGTTGGTTTGTTTCCTTAAAAAGGAGAGCGCTATCCTTATTCAGTATCATTGATCTTTGGTCTGTCCCGCTGCCTTTCCCAGCTTGCGAGCAAACCCCTCCGAACCGCAAGGCCCCTCTCTCGACATTGCGTCGCAACAGCTCCGGGGCTTGCGGAGCATCGCCTTGCCTTAGCCGGCCCGACCAGTCGCCGATGCCGGCAAATCGCCGTCGTCACCACCATTTCTCGGCTGACACCGGATCAGTGTGCAGGTCACAATGCCCCTTGGCACTGGAGCAGCGGTAATTTCCCGCCCGACGCACACACTCTTCGCCTGCACGGGGTTTCTCTCCGCGTAGCGCCCGGCCGATCTATCCCGCATTTTCCGGACAAGCCGCTAAACGGTATTGCTTTTCAACCTGCACAGGTGTCCCGTAATCGAGTGTTGGTATGCCCGCTGACGAGCATAGAACACTTCGATGAACTCGAGGATAGCCGGACGAGCCTGATCGTGGGTCGCGAACACGCGCTGCTCGATCAGTTCGACCAATCCACCACGCGCCGGGAGGACAGCTCGAGCAGTTCCGCCGAATATAACCAACCCTGGCGGGTGGCGATGAAGGCGACATCGCCCACCCAGGCCCGGTCCGGACGCGCCATCGTGAAGCGGCGTTCGAGCCGATCCGGTGCGCACCCCGTTGTTCGCGTATAAAGGCGTACTTCACGACAGTTCCTTCGCGAAGTACGCTGCCGCTTTCTTTAATTTTGTCATGCTTGATTTTCATGATGCCGGAAGAGGGAGTCGAACCCCCGACCTTGGCATTACGAATGCCCTGCTCTACCGACTGAGCTATTCCGGCGCTTGCGGGAAATTGTAACCTAATCCAGGCGGGACTTGCCCTGATTCCGGGGTATCTGGATGATCTCGCTCATCTGCTCCGGCGCGGATTTTCGGGCGCGGCCCGGAGGAATCCATATTACCGGTGGAAAGGATTATCGCGGCGTCAGGAACGCGGCTTGGCCGGGCGGGATTCGCGCAGTCGTACAATAATCTCTACTCCGTCGGCATCGGTATCCGCCGGAGGGACTGGCAGCCCGCTGACTTGGATCTGTTCCGCCGGGATGTCGGTGATTTCGCCGCTTCCCGGGTTATAGAAGTGATGATGCGGCTCTACCCGTGAGTCGTAGTACACGCGTTGCGGATCGATGATCACCTCGCGTAATAATCCTTTGTCGGTGAACAGCCGAAGGGTATTGTAAATAGTCGCCTTGGAGATAGGAGGCTTGGTCGAATTGACTTCCCGCATAAGCTGTTCGGCCGAGAAGTGGCGTTCCGTGCGGAGCATAATCTCGGCGATACGCAGGCGCTGGCGGGTCGGGCCTATGCCTAGGGCTCGTAAATGGGATCCGAGGTTTATCTCAGGCATGAAAACACACTTATCGCATATTAGATTCATTATAGATTAAAAATCAATTTTATTGAACCCCCTGTGAATGAGATGATAAAAGACGATAGGGCTACCTGGCCCCAATGAATGCCAGGATGGATTCGACGGCGAACATACCGCGGAGGTTGATTTTGCGCCTCCTGGCGCTTGCGCTTCCGGTGATGGCGAACAATCTACTGACCGCCGGGATGAGTATGACAGACGCGATTATGGCGGGGCGGATTTCGGCCCATGACTTGGCTGCCATTGCCGTTGGCGGCAGTATCTACATGCCCTTTTTTCTGCTCGCCCTGGGAGTGTTGGTGGCGATCAACCCGAGCGCGGCGCATCTGCATGGAGCGGGGAACCGGGGACAGATCGGGGCGGTGGTGCGCCAGGGATTATGGCTGGCGCTGGCATTGGCGGCACTGCTGATGTTCGGTTTCCGCTTTCTTGCCCCTTTGTTTCACGCGGTTGGAGTGCAGCCGGCGTTGATCGGCGAATCGTCGAGTTACGTGATCGCTGTGGCCTGGGGGTTGCCAGCCATGCTGGCTTACCTGGTGTTACGGTTTGCGAGCGAGGGGATCGGCCACACCCGACCGATGTTTTATGTCGCGCTGGCGGGATTCCTGCTCAATATCCCGCTGGATTACCTGTTTATGTTCGGGGGTTTCGGCGTGCCGGCGATGGGGGCGATCGGGTGCGGATATGCCACTGCCGTGGTTATGTGGGTGGATCTGGCCGTGATGCTGGCGTATATTTTTTCTGCGCGGCGACGATATGGCCCGCTGCGGCTGTTTACTTCCTTCGATCTTCCGCGTTTCGACCCGATTGTAAAGTTGCTGCACCTGGGGGTACCCATGGGCGTGATGCTGTTTGCCGAGGTCAGCCTGTTTGGTGCGGTGGCGTTACTCATGGCAACCTTGGGGACGGTGGCGGTGGCGGCGCACCAGGTTGCGCTTGCCGTGGCTTCCTTTTCATTCATGGTGCCGATGGGGTTGAGTACGGCCATCTCGGTGGTAGTCGGGCAGGCGCTCGGCGCCGGGGATCAAGCCCGGGCGCGGCGAAGTGGATTTGTCGGGATTGGCCTGGCACTGGCCTTCGAATTACTGGCCGCGATGTTGATGCTGGGGCTGCGTCACTCCATTGCAGCCCTGTTCACCGGGGATGCGGCGGTCGTTGCGCTGGCTTCCCGGCTGCTTGTGCTGGCGGCCGCTTTCCAATTGTCGGACGGGCTCCAGGTGGCGAGCGCGGGGGCGCTGCGGGGATTCAAGGATACCCGGGTGCCGATGTGGATCACGCTGATTGCCTATTGGGGGGTGGGCCTTACCCTGGCCTGGTGGCTTGGGGTAGATCTGAAGACTGGTCCGGTGGGGGTGTGGATCGGTTTGATTGCCGGGCTTACGGTGGCCGGTTTATTGTTGTTTACCCGGTATGCATGGTATTCCCGCGGACCTCGGGAAGATGCGGCGATGAGATCGGTATCATAGGAGACCGTGAATACGCTTGATCACTTGCGGGTACTACTGGAACCGGAGCGGGGTGGGGCGCCGTTGCGCTTTACCCCGGAGCGTGAGGCTCGGCGCCGGGGGCTGGAGTTCGCCCGGGAGCACGGAGACCGCCAGTCCGAATGTGAAATCGAGATTTTTCTGCGCCGATTATTGGATCAGGAGTCGATCAATGGATAGGAGCAAGGAGGAAATTTTCCGGGAGCAGGCCTGGGAATATCGCAATAGCCCGCCCAATGACAGCCTGCTCTCGCGGGAATCGTGGAAGGTTTTCCAGGTCATGGCCGAGTTCGTGGAGGGCTTCGAGCGCCTTTCCCAGATTCGCCCTTCAGTGTCTATCTTCGGTTCGGCCAGGATTGCTCCCGAGCACCCTTACTATCGTCTGGGAGAGGAGATCGGGTACGAGCTGTCGCGTGCCGGATTTTCGGTAGTTACCGGCGGGGGCCCCGGCTTGATGGAGGCGGTAAACAAGGGCGCCTACCGCGGTAAATCGCCCAGTATCGGCTTGAACATCCAGTTGCCGCGGGAGCAACGGGCCAATTCGTATCAGGATTTATCGCTGTCGTTCCGGCATTTCTTCTCGCGTAAGGTGATGTTCGTTAAATATGCTTCGGCCTATGTAATTCTGCCGGGTGGATTTGGAACCCTAGACGAGTTTTTTGAAATTTTGACCCTGGTGCAGACCGGCAAGAGTCGGCATATTCCGATTATTTTGGTGAATCAGGACTTCTGGGGAAAGTTGGTCGAGTGGTTTCAGGATCGGTTGAGCGAGCAGGGGATGGTTGATCCCCAGGATATCGATCTGATCGGTGTGGTCGAAACCGCCGACGAGGTGGTCGGGCGAATCTTCTCCCACTATGGCGAACGGGGCTTCGAGCCCTCGCGCGAGGAGCGCCAGGTGATGCTTGATTTGTAGGGTGCCCCATAGGTGGGACTTACCCAAGAGGGCACCTGTGGCAAGTCGAACCGGTACCGGCGAGAGACAGTCGTTGCTCAGATTTGGATTGTTCGGGACCTTTCTGGCATGATTAGCGGGTCGGAATGTCTGCCTCGTGGAGGGATCCCGGCAGCGATCGGGGTGTTTGGCTGCGAGTTGCGGGCAATGCCTATTACTCGGTTTTTCCATAGCCTTGCGGCCGCCATTTGTCGTTTGTTTGTCAATCCAGGAGTTATTTGATGCGAAAATGTTTAATTGTTATTCCCGCTCTCTTGCTTGCGGCGCCGCTTGCTTTCGGGACCACCCCCGTGGGTCCGGCCGCCAGATCCAGGCCGGTACTCAAGGCCACACCGATCAGCCAGGCTCAACTTAAAAAGTTCGTTAAGGCCTATAAGGCGCTAGTTCCGTTGCGCCGGAAATATAGCGCTGAAATCAACGCCGCCAAGGATATAAAAACCAGGAAGGCAATAAAGGCCAAGGCCATACGGGTGATGAAAAACAAGGTTAAAATCATTATGCCGATTACCGAATACGAGAAAGTAGGGCGGGCTATTCGAACAGAGCCATCCTTGCGCGCCCGGTTTTTGAAGATGTTCGAAATCGGCTCTCGGCAAAAGCCGCCCAAGGGCTGATGTAGGAAATCCCGGGCCGCTACGCTGACCTGATCGAACTCGTTTCGCCGCGGAAGGAATCGCGGTGTCCAGTGCCATGATTCCCGCCGCCCGCCGGGGCTTCCCGTGAACGGTGTCAACCCGTGGCGGGATACGACGTTTATACGGGATGAGTAGATGCTGGATAATGAGAAATGCCGGTAACCGCGTGGATGCTTATGGAGCAGAATAGGGGAAGGGAAATCTCCCCGCGCCTGGTTGCGGTAAAAGTCGAGACGGAGTTTGACCATTTTCTGCGCGAGGTCGAGCACAGGGCACTGCGAATCGCCTGTTTCCGTCTGCGCAACCCCGAAGATGCCCTCGATGCGGTACAAGACGCCATGCTTAGGCTTGCCCGTAGTTATGGCAATCGTCCGAGCGAGGAGTGGCCCAGGCTTTTTCAGCGCATTCTTGAAAATAGGATTTGCGATGGGTTACGTCGCCGGAGAACCCGGTTGCGCTTTACCGGAAACTTGACTTCTGCCGGCGGAAAGGGCGGAGATTGCGAAGATCCCTTTGCCGCCGTGCCGGCCCCGGGAGCTTCTAATCCCGAGAAAACCGTCGCCGCGGCAGCCTCGCTCGAGGCCCTAGCGGCAGCCGTATCCAGGCTGCCACGGCGGCAACGCGAAGTTTTTACCCTGCGTGTGCTTGAATCCCTGGATGTAGGTCAAACGTCTCGGCTCATGGGTTGCAGCGCAGGCAGCGTTAAGACCCATCTGCATCGGGCGCTGAAGGCACTGCGAGTGGTGTTGGAGCCGCATTATGAGTAAAAGCGGACGCAAGGATCCGGCTATTTCGGAGTCACGGGAACGGCTCGCGGCATTGCGGTCGGCCTATCGACAAGCGGCCGCGGACGCTGCGCATGCCGAAGCCCGGCTCGCCGCGGGACGAGCACGTGCGCTCGATGCGCTTGGAGGGAGCCGCCGCTGGTCCTGGTTTCGGCCCGCAAGCCTTGCGGCGGGGATCGGGATAGCGGCGGCACTGATGATTTTTGTCCTGTTGCCGGGCAATACTCACACGCCCTCGGCGGATGGGACGGGAATGCAGGTGGTGCTGTCGGGACAGGATTACGCGCTGTATCAAAATCTCGACTTCTATGCCTGGTTGGCAATGCAGCAACCGGCAGGGCACCCCGTGGGAAACCACCATGGCTCGTCTCGCGGCAGCTAGTCTTCTCGCCCTGCTGCTGCTGGGCCCGGGAATTGTCCGGGCGGCGGATACGCCCGTGCCATGGAAAGCCCTGAGCCCGGCGGAGCGCAGCTTGCTCGCACCATTCCATGGCCGTTGGAACCGATTACCTCCCCGGCGACAGGCCCGACTGCTACGATTGGCGTGGCATTTAAGGCAGTCCAGCCCCGAGCAGCGGGCGATGTTTCGGCGCCGACTCGAGCGCTGGCAAACCCTGTCGCCGGCGCAACGGGTCTGGATTCGACGCCGCTTCGAGGCTTTCCACAGTCTCCCGCCCTGGGAACGCCGGCGAATCTTGCGGGAATACCGGCGCTTTCAGCGGCTTCCCCCGGCGCGTCGCCGGGCGATTCTACGCCGCTGGCGGAACCTGCCGCCCCGCGAACGCGAACGGATGCTGCGTCGCTGGCTGCGGCGCGGCGCTCATCCAGAACCCCCCGGGCCACCGCCCGGCTAATGCCGGGCGGTGGCCCGGGCGCACGGGGCTCTTTAATGCACCGGCCTCCCGGCGGGACTCGCCGGGGGATCGGTTTCATGGGCGCTACGGATTCTGTCGGGTTGAGGCAAGCCGCTCAGAACCAGAAGCGCAGGCCCGCGACGTAGGACAGGCTGCTGACCGGGGTTCCCGCCGCCCGCGCATAGCCGGCGGTCGCGCCGGTCCAGCGACTCCAGGTAAGACCGAGGTAGGGAGCGAATTCACGGCGGATTTCGTAGCGTAACCGAAGCCCCAGGCCAAGGGAATTGAATCCGCGCCCGAGGCCGAGCCGGGGGGTATCCTGCAGCGAAAAAGTGGTCTCAAAACGCGGTTGCAGCACCCAGCGCTGGGTCAGGAGGAGTTCGTATTCCGCGCTGAGGCGGGCACTGAGACGGCCCCGATCGCTGAGAAATGTCGCCGCCGACACATCGAACCAGTATGGCGCCAGTCCTTGGACGCCGAGTACGGCGTAGGAACGCGAAGGCGCGCCTTCCAGCGGGGATTCGGGCCGGAAGGCATGGCGGATACCGGCCTGTAGATCCCAGAACGGGGCGATGGCACGGCCATAGAGCAACTGAACTTCGGCTTGCTCCAGCCCACCCGGTTGACCGCGCTCGCCTTCGCTCCTGAACCAGAGCTTTTGGATGTCGCCCCCGTACCATCCCAGCAGGTCCCAACGCAGCGCATTGGGCTCGCCGCTGCGGGCCGATTTACGGTATTCCAACTGGTCGAACAGCAGGTAGCTGAACCGGGCATTGTCGTGCACGGTGAGGTGGGCGCCTGGCGGGGGCGGCACGGTGTCCACGGCCGCGGCGCTGGAGTAGATCGTCGCTGCCGGCGTATTGGCGACTATTTTCCCCTTGAGCGGACTGACCACCACCTGGCGGAACATGCCGTCGTACTCGAAGTGATACAGCAGGTGGCAATGCAGCGCCCAGCCCCCGGGTGCATCGGCGGTTACCACGAAGCTGAGGCGTTCACCGGGCTGGACGTTGACGGTGTGCTTGAGCGGATTCCGATCACCATGACCGTTTTCCAGTTGGCTGAACATCCCGTGCAGATGGATCGGGTGATTCATCATGGTGTCGTTGATCAGCACGAAGCGTACCCGCTCACCCACGCGGAGCTTGATGGGCACCGAGTCGGTATATTTTTTGCCGTCGAACTGCCACATGTAGCGTTCCATGTTGCCGGTTAGATGCAGCACCAGGGTACGTTCGGGCCGGCGGTTGTCGGGCACGGGGGCGCGGCTTTCCAGGTCGGCGTAGGTGAGCACCCGCCGGCCGTTGTTACGCAGTCCGTCACCGGGGTCGTTCAGACGGTTGGTGGGGGCCTTGGCAATGCGGGTCACGCTGGGGCCCGGTTGTAGCGCCGGGCCTGGAACCGTGGCGGGTTGCATGGTCCTGGATTTGGCGCCCTTGTTCATGCCGCCCATGCCCATGTCGCGCATGGTGAGTATGAAGCGGGGGTCCATGGGTGGAACCGGAGCGGACAGCCCCGGTCGCGGGCTCAGCGTCGCCCGGGCATAACCGGAGCGGTCGAGGCCTTCGGCGAAGAGCGTATAGGCCCGGTCGGCCCTCGGGGTGACGATCACATCATAGGTTTCGGCCACTGCGATACGGAACTGGTCGATCTTGATCGGACGGACGTTCTGGCCATCGGCCTGCACCAGGGTCATTTTCAGCCCGGGAATGCGAACATCGAAGTAAGTCATTGCCGAGGCGTTGATGATGCGCAGGCGCACCCGCTCACCCGGCTTGAACCGGGCCGTCCAATTGGCCTTGGGGGACTGACCATTGATGAGATAGGTGTAGGTATAGCCGGTGACGTCGGAGACATCGGTCGGATCCATGCGCATGCGTCCCCATAACAGGCGATTGCGCAAGGTGGGGCCCAAGCCCTTGGTGGCCACGTCGTGAAAAAACGTGCCCAGGGTGCGTTGGTGGAAATTGTAGTAATTGCTTCTTTTCTTCAGCAGGGCGAAGATCTGTTCCGGGGGGGTATCGCTCCAGTCCGACAGCACTACGACATAGTCCCGGTCGTAATGGAAAGGCGCCGGCCGGCGGGGCTGGATAATTATGGCGCCGTATAGACCTTCCTGCTCCTGCCCACCGCTGTGGCTGTGATACCAGTAAGTACCATTTTCCTTGACGGTGAAGCGATAGGTAAAGCTCGTCCCCGGGGCGATGCCCGGAAAGCTGATACCGGGCACGCCGTCCATGTCGGCGGGCAGGAGCAGGCCATGCCAGTGCAGCGAGGTGGATTGCTTGAGACGATTGGTCACGTGGATGACGACTTTCTCGCCTTCGCGCCAATGGAGCGTAGGCGCGGGCAGTTGTCCGTTGATGGTAATCGCCGTCGTGGGTCGGCCGGTGATATTGATCGGCGTGCGCGCGATCACCAGGTTATATTCACCCGCTGCCGCGGGGGCGCTGAATGTCGCGAGCAGCAGGATGATTCCCGCCGTCCATAGGGAAAGATGAAATTTAAACATGCAGTTCTCCTTGAATTTTCGGTCATGAAGCCGCGGTGCAAGTGCCATGCGGCTTTAGTAAGGCCTGCCGATACCGAGATCGGAACGCCCTGTGTGTGCCGAGTTCAGATGCGCGGAGGGCGTTCGTACGGTGGGGGCAACCACTGGGAGAACTTGTTTTCTGTAGGGGTGGGAGGTTGGGTTATGCCATGGCCAGGGGTAGTGTGGTGAACGGGCAGGATGGCACCGTAGCCGGGTGTGCAGGCCGCGTTGCAATCGGCGCTGGAAAGCACCGCGGAAGGCTCCCCAGCTTGGCATGGCGGGGCGGCTTGGGACGACAGCGCCCGCAAGGTCCCACCATGCATCGAGGCATGAGCCTGCGGCAGGGCACCGAGGCCGAACAGCATGGCCGCCAAGGCCAGCATGATGCCCGTTCTTTTGAAAAAATATCGGCGCATGCTACGGCTCTCGGAAGATCGATATCAGGATGATTGCGCCGGGGTGACGCTGATCCAACCCTTCATGCCGGCGGCAAAATGGCCCGGCAGGTGACAGCCGTACTCGATCCGCCCCGCGCGGGTAAAGGTCCAGGTCAGGGTTCGGGTCGCTCCCGGGGGAAGTGCGACTTCATTCGGCTCGGCGCGGGAGTTCATCTTCTCGTCTGCGCGCATCTCCGTTTCGTGTCGGCGCTGCAGGGAGGCCGGGCCAAGCACGAATTCATGCGCGATTCTTCCCGTGTTGGTAATGATGAAACGGATAGTCTGTCCGGCCCGAATGCTCAGCTTGTCCGGGGTAAAGCGCATGGCATCGCTGGCGTCGATGCGAATCGTGCGCACGGCTTCGGATGCGGGGGCCGGGTGACCCCAGGCCAGGGACACCTTTCCCCGCGACGGGCGGTGCCCGGGGCTGGCGTTTGCATTCGCAGCCGGGGTAAGTACCATGAGTGGTCCCGCGATGGCGGCGATAGCCATGATTGAGCGCAGGGACATCGGGGAGAATGAGTATTTCGGGGTAACGGCAGGCGCTGTGGCCCCGGCAGAGGGTTGCTGGAAAGGCGGACGGATGGCACGTATTAAACGTCTACGGTGGATGGTTTTCGGCATGATCGACTCCTGGCATCTCGAAGGAAAGGCGATACGCCACGCGGCGTAGCGGATTTCGGGGGGTAACGGGAAGGCAGCACCAGAGAGGTGCTACAAAGGGGGGATCAGGTTCGGGGAGGGTGTTCGGGGGGAAAGTCGATCCAGAGTGTGGGGAGTTCCGCCACCGGCATACTCGGGCGGGTTGCCGGGGCATGGAACCCGTGCCGGTGAGCGGGCGGGGGAGCGGCAACGCCACAGCCATCCAGGCAGAGGTTTGCCGTGCCGCCATGGCCGATGCCGGGCACTTGGGAGGGGGCATGGGATACGCTCACCAAGCCGGCCCCGGGTGGCTGTACGGCGGAGACCGAGGCGGCCGAAGCCGCATGCACCGTCGCAAAAGCCATGATTATCGTGGCTATAAGGGCAATCCAGAGTGTGCGCATGGAAGTCAAGATTTTTACTAAGTTTAATTATACCCTCGCCCGGCAAGATAGGCAAATCCGGGCTTTGTGATGGGAATGAATTACCTGTTGGTTGATTGAGGCCAGGTTTTAACCACGTGAGGGGAAGGAGTATCCTGACCTATGAGCAGAAAATATCTGCGGGGTGTGGGTGGTGAGTCCGCGCGGTGGGGTTCGACGTACCGTTCCTCAAAAAGTGTATCTGTTGCCTGGCCGGAGGTTGATGATGACGAGGAAATCCAGAGATTCTTGGCAAAGTTTGGCTCCTGGGGTGAGTTGGGCGACGCACGAGGTGTTCAATCAGCCACCGCCGCTGGCCCCCTATAACGCCTATACCAGCGATGTCGCCCTGCGCGAGGCCGTTCGGCGTGAAGGGGGTGCCCGGGCCGAGGATCGGCTCGAAAAATATGGCGCAATTGCCGGTGGAGAACTCTATGAACTGGGATTCGCCGCCAATGAGAATATCCCGCGGGCGAAATTCTTCGACCCCTACGGGCACCGAATCAATGAGGTCGAATATCACCCCGCGTACCATCGTTCGATGACCCTCGCCAAGGCGCATGGCCTGCATGCCATGAGTTGGACTGATGATCGCCCCGGGGCGCGCATCGTCCGCTCGGTGTTGCTTTACCTGCACTATCAGTTCGAGGCCGGGACGATGTGCCCGATCACCATGACCCACGCCGTGATCCCGGCGTTGCGTGAAACCCCCGCGGTGGCGGCCCGGTGGGAGCCGGGAATTTTCAGCACGGCCTACGATCCGGCGAATCGCCCGGCGGTGGAGAAGACCGGTTTGACCATCGGTATGGGCCTGACCGAAAAGCAGGGCGGATCGGACGTGCGGGCCAACACCACCCGGGCGGTCCCGATCGGGGCGGCGGGGCCGGGGGAGGCCTATCGCCTGACCGGGCACAAGTGGTTTCTCTCGGCGCCGATGTCGGATGCCTTTCTGGCTCTGGCTCAGGCTCCGGGAGGGCTCTCATGTTTTTTGCTGCCCCGCTGGCGTCCGGATGGGACGGCCAACAGCCTGGAGCTGCAGCGGCTCAAGGAAAAGCTCGGGGACCGGTCCAACGCCGCGAGCGAAGTGGAATTTCGTGATGCCTGGGCGGTTATGGTCGGCGAAGAAGGCCGCGGGGTGGCGACCATCATTCAAATGGTTGCCGAAACCCGGCTCGATTGCCTCATCGCCTCGGCCGGACTGATGCGCCAGGCCGTGGTTCAGGCATTGCATCACGGCATCCACCGCGAGGCCTTCGGCAAGCGCTTGATCGAACAACCGCTGATGCGCAACGTACTGGCCGATCTGGTGCTCGAATCCGAGTCATCCCTGGTGCTGGCCTTGCGCCTGGCGCGGGCCTTTGAACGTGCCGGGGAATCGGAGCAGGAGCGGTTGTTCGCGCGCCTGGTAACGCCCGCCGGCAAATATTGGGTCTGCAAACGCACGGTGGCCCAGGTGAACGAGGCCCAGGAATGCCTCGGCGGGAACGGTTATATCGAAGATTTTTTGATGGCGCGGATGTATCGCCAGGCGCCGCTCAATGCCCTGTGGGAGGGAGCGGGAAACATCCAGTGTCTCGATGTGTTGCGAGCCATGGCGAAAAGTCCCCGTGCGGTGGAGGCGTACCTGAATGAATGTGCCGAGGCGCGTGCGGCCGAACCGCGGCTGGATCGTTACCTGGTTGAACTCGAGCGGGTGCTCGTCAAGCGGGACGACCTGGAGTATCGTGCCCGCTGGATCAGCGAGAGAATAGCCATCGCCCTGCAGGCGGCTCTGCTGATACGGGCGGGCAACTCCGCCGTGGCCGAGGCATTTCTCGTCGGCCGTATTGGAGCAGACGGCGGCCGCGCTTTTGGGTCATTGCCGGCGGGGCTGGCGGTGGCGGAAATACTCGAGCGGGCTTCGACCGTGCCGCTATAGATCGGGCCCGAAATATGCCCGTATTCCCCGCACTGCCCGGATGTTCGCGCATCCAGTTGGTACCGGACCCGGGCAAGGCGCAGAAGCTGTAAACCGAGTATTGGAGGAAGCGCATGGGGGCACTGAAGATGGCCCGCATGTAGAGAGCCTGTCCGTGGATGAGCGTGCTTCTTGGTGACTACCGGCGGGATACGTCACCTTGATTATATTGGTAAATCCAACTCGATCGCACCCGCGCAGCAAGGTCGCTGGGGCTGGGGGCCGATGAAAACTGAGCGAGGCGCGATGGGTTGAAAACCGACGACTCGAATGGGTAAAGCAATGGCTGCGGGCGGTCGAACGGGGAGAGGGGGGATGCAAACTTGCGGAAGCTGCGGCCCTCGGAACGAGATAGTCCGGGAGCGGTGGTGCAGCGGCGCGCGGGGGCCACAAAGATAGCATTTGCCCATGAAATCCCGGAAACAGGGTGCACCGACTGCCCGCGCAGGATCAACTTGCCGCTTCGGTGTAAGGGATGCACCCGCCCGGGCGACGAATGGATATGCATCGCACAAAAACCCTGTGATGCGGCTTTACACATTCATTCAGGAGGTAACACCATGCACTTTAAACGGATTCATGCTTTCACCGCCGCAGCGGCTCTTCTCGGTATGCTGGCGCTCGGCGCCCAATCGGCCCCGGCGTTGGCCGGTGCCCCGTCCGGGGGCGCTAGCATGCCAAGCCCCTCCTTTTACTTGAGCACATCCAATCGGACCTACGACGCCACCGTGCGCGCCCTGGTTCGCGCGGTCAAAGACAACGGGCTGATGGTTATGGGCAAAATCAATCAGGCGGCCATTCTATCCATGACCGGGCTCCGCCTGGAGGGTGGGCGCTCCTTCCTGGTCGGCAACCCACGGAGCGGAAAGAAGCTGTTTTCGATGAACCCGGCCGTCGGTGCCGTTCTGCCCTTGCGTATCTACGTCTGGGCCGAACATGGTAAGGCCTACATCGGTTACTTCAAGCCTTCCGTACTGCTGGGTGCCATCAACCCGAAGCTGGCCATACCCGGCCGGATGCTGGACAAGAAATTCAACATAATCGTCTCGCAGGCGGCTCGGTAATACCTCCACCCGCGGCCGGCCTCGTGCCGGTCGCGGTCTTTTTAGCCCTCCCCGCGGAGAATCGACATGAGTACCATGACGCAACCATCAACGAATTCCCCGAACCGGGCCTTACGGTTCGCCGGTACCGAACTGAAGCTGGGGCCGCTCACCATCGTTAACCCGGCCGAGCTGGTTGCCACCGGCATCGTGCTGGCGGCGGCCGGCGTTTCGCCGCTGATGTTCGTCGGCGCTGCCGCCGGGTATGGCTCCATGAATTTTTACGCCACGTTCGCCCTGCTCCCGGCCATCGCCGTGGTCCTGGTCATCACCTTCCTGGCCCGGCATTACGGCTGGCAACGCCTGTATCGCGGCATTCTTGCCGCCGCCATTGCCGGGCCGCTCGCGACCGCCGGACTCGAAGTCGTGCGCGCCATTGGTTTTAATGTCTTTCACGCCATGCCCGGCTCCATGCCCATGCTGATGGGCGTGCTGATTACCAATCGCTTTATGGAAGGCCCCAATATCTGGAGCGACATCGTCGGCTGGGGCGATCACATCCTGGTCAACGGCATCGGCTTTACTTTGGTTTGGACCCTGGTCTTCGGCCGCCGGCGCTGGTGGCTCGCCATTCCCTTCGCCTGGGTTATCGCAACCTTTTTCATGATCAGTCCGGATATGAAGATGCTGGGCGACATCGGCCTGTTCGGCCTGGCGATGGGGTCCGGCTTTGCCATCACCGTATATCTCGCCCATACCGTGTTCGGCGCGGTACTCGGTTGGCTTACATCACGCTCGCGAACGCATACAAGCACCCTGTGGGGGGCCCACTTAAAACTCTAGTCGCTGCACTTTTGAGAAAATCGGCGGCCACTGCCTCCGGGTAGTGCCGCCTTGTTCCCCCGCCCAACCGCCGGTCGCATTCGGGTTTGTGTCGGGTTTCGGCACAGGGAATTGCGGATCTATTCAGTCGGTTCGGCGGAATCCGGCCGCGTGCCGATCCACCTTTGTGTCAGTGGCGGCCGTTTTCGTCGGTTGGCTCTGTAAGTGCCTGTTGCAAGCGTTCTTCCATGTGCCGCGCCGCCTCCGGAGCGAGAGATTCCCCCCCCTGGTCCATGAGTTTCCGATGCAGCCTTCCCCCGGGGTACAGGCCGTGATGCAGCACCCGGACCTGGGCCGCAAATCGCCGGCACCAATAGCAGAACAGCAGGTGCAGCCGCAGCGCCCAGCGTTCCCGCCGGGCGAGCGGCTCATCCAGGCGGCGCGAAATCAGCCTGGTTGCATCACGGCAACTCAGCATGGCAGTCTCCCAAACCCACGGCGTTCAATGCATTGACGCAATCGCAGCCGCGCCCGATGCATCATGACCCACAGATTGGTCGAAGTGATCTTCAAACCCTTACAAACCGCTTTGGTCTCTAGGCCATCCAACTCGACCAGGGCAAAAACCTCGGCTTGCCTGCCGGGCAATGCTGCCAGGCATTCACGCAAGGCCGCGATAAACCGATCATCCTCAAACGCTCGTTCCGGATCGGGCCAGGCGGACGGACCTTCCCGCCAGCGGCCATTATCGAGAAACAGGGCATCGATCTCACGATCGTTTTCCGGCAGGGGCTGCTCCCGTCTCCGGCGCCGATATTCATCCATAATCTTGTGCTTGAGGATGCCCAGGAGCCACCCGCGCTCGCTCGAACGCCCGGCATAACGCTCCCGCGCCTTGAGGGCGGCGAGAAAAGTCTCCTGCACCAAGTCCTGCGCCTGCGCCCGATCGTGCAAATGAACCAGGGCGTAGCGAAACAGGGCATCGCCATGTCGTTTGACCCAGGCTTGGGGATCGAGCCCCGGTTGCAAGGTGTCCGCCCCCATCTTTTTGGCTCCCATCACGGTACTCCAATAGTATCCCTGGCAACCCCCCTGCCATATGACAGGCGTGGAGGTAGGATAACAGGCTGCGGCAGGCAGGCGCCCAGGATGCCATCTACAACATTGTCTCCTGCGGATAACCCGATCCCCGCACGGTCCCGGCGGAGCGGACCCTCGGGCACGGTCCGGTCGCCGCGCAGGGCACCATAAAATCCCGGGGGTTTCACCTGGTGCAGGAAGTCGAGCAGGTGTACCGCGGTTGCCCGCCCGCCTCGTGGCCTTGGCCGAAAAGGGGACTTGACACGGTACCTAGGTACCGGGTTTATAGTAAGTCTATTCCTCCCGGAGGTGTATTTCATGACCACAACGAAAGAGTGGAGCGTCGCCGGTATGCACTGCGCGGACTGCGCTCATACGCTTGAGCGGCTCTTGCGCGAACAGGCGGGTATCGATGCCGAGGTGGACTATACACGGGCCCGTGCCCGGTTGCGTAGCGGGATCCCGCCCTCGGGCGAAGCCCTGGACCGGGCCCTTGCCGATACCCCTTACCGGCTCGCGCCGCTCGGAAACGCCGCCGACTCGATATCCTCATCGAGTGGTGGCCTTGAAATCGCGATCATCGGCTCGGGTTCGGCGGCCTTCGCCGCGGCGATTCGTGCCGGCGAGGCCGGCGCCCGGGTGACCATGATCGAGCAGGGTGTCCTCGGAGGCACTTGTGTCAATGTCGGCTGCGTACCCTCGAAGATCTTCATCCGTGCCGCCCTGGTGCGCCACTATGCGGGGCATCACCCCTTCGCCGGGCTCGGACACGCCGCCCTGGCCGTGGACCGGGCCCGGCTCCAGGCCCAGCAGCAGCACCGAGTGGAGGAGTTGCGCCAGGCCAAGTACCAGTCGATTCTCGATGCCAACGAGCATATCCACCTGATCCGCGGCCGAGCACGCTTCGGCGGCAGGCGCCAGATCGAGGTGGAAGCCGAGGACGGGCGCCACCGCCTGCGCCCGGATCGCATCCTGATCGCCACCGGTGCCGTGCCCGCCATCCCCTCCATCCCGGGCCTTGCCGGTACGCCCTACTGGACCTCCACCGAGGCGCTCGCAGCAACTGAGCTACCGACCTCGCTCGTAGTACTCGGCGGCTCGGCGGTCGGTCTCGAACTCGCCCAGGCGTTCTTCCGCCTCGGGGTGAAAGTCACCGTCATCGAACTGGCCCCACGTCTGCTTCCCCGCGAGGATCCGCTCCTGGGCGAGCGGCTCAAACGCTACCTGGGCCAGGAGGGCCTGAGGATTCTCACCGGCGCCGGGACCGAGTCGGTGTGCCATGCGGGGGGTAAGTTCGAACTCCGCGTCGACGGCGAGACGATCCGGACCGAGCGGCTGCTGGTCGTGGTGGGGCGCCGAGCCAATACGGATGGCCTGGGCCTGGAACTGGCCGGTGTCGCCACCGAGCCGAATGGAGCCATTCGCGTGGATTCGCATCTTCGCACCGGTGCCGAGCACATTTATGCGGCGGGCGATTGCACGGCGAATCCCCAATTCGTCTATGTGGCGGCGGCGGCGGGGACCCGCGCCGCGATCAACATGACCGGCGGCGAGGCCACGTTGGACTTGAGTACCATGCCCACGGTGGTGTTTACCGACCCGGGAGTCGCCGGTGTCGGGCTCACCGAGGAAACGGCTCGATTGCGGCACCTGGACGTGGAAACCCGCACGCTGGAGCTGGAGAACGTGCCGCGGGCCTTGGCCAACTTCGACACCCGCGGTTTCATCAAGCTCGTGGCAAACAAGGAAAACGGGCGCCTGCTGGGGGCCCAGGTGCTGGCGCCTGAGGCCGGTGAGATTATCCAAAGCGCGGCCTTGGCGATCCGCAACCACATGACGGTGGAGGACCTGGCCGGCCAGTTGTTCCCCTACCTCACCCTGGTCGAGGGCATCAAGCTTTGCGCCCAGACCTTTACCCGGGATGTCTCGCAGCTCTCGTGCTGCGCCGGTTAATTTCTTAAATACGGAGACATCAAAATGAAAACACTGGTTTGCCCTACATGTGGTTGTTCCCTTGTGAGATTAGGTATTACCAAAGGGAGTGCGGTAACACAGAAATACCAAGAAAAAGAATATTCGTTCTGTTGCGATGGATGTGCCGCCATGTTCGAGAAAAACCCTGAAGCCCTACTTGAGGAAACCAATAATCTCGTTGTGTGCCCCAGTTGTTTAGCAGAAAAGCCAATAGATCAAACCGTGGAAATCAACTATCAGGGGGAGAAGTTGAATTTTTGTAAATGTCCACATTGTATGGCCGTTTTTCAGAAAGATGCAGACTTTTATATAAAACGTTTATCTGGTGAAATTGACTTTTCCGGCGTTTTCTCTGAAGGGCAAGGATGTTGTCCATAACGTGCAGCAGAGATGTACCACAATGGCATCGATTCGGATGTAAAAGCATCTCCTGGTTATGAAGAGGGGATAGTGCAACACTTGATGTATTTATTGGGATTTTTTAAATAGTTTTTTACTTACCCGGAGGTTTCTATGCAGCAACGGATCTTCACTCGCCAGTCTTTCGGCTTCCTGGGTTCATTTTTTGTCAGCGCCTGTTGCCTGGGGGCCGGACCGATCATTGCCGCCACCGCGGCCACTTTTGGTCTCGGGGCGATTCGCCACCTCTTCAGCATCTATGTGCTCGGGCCGCTGATGACGCTCTCGGTTGCCTGGATCGTATGGAATCTGCACATCCAGGGCCGCGTCCTCGCCGGGCACGCTCGGCGCTATCCGCCATTTTGGATCGGTCTTGCCGGCGGCGTCGTGGCCTGGGTAGGCGTTATGCTGCCACACATCATTCATGGTACGAAATCGCTCGGATCCCTAATGATATACATTGGCATGGCCGTCCTGATAGCCGGCTCGGCCAAGGGTCTCTTCGATCAATACCGCCAACACCGTTACGTTATCGAACCCCAATGCAAAAAAGGAGTTTCCTGATGCAATACCTTGGACTTTGTGATCTTTTCGGTTCATGGGGTGTAACCCCTCGCCCTCACCGCCTGCGCTCCGCCCTTCAGGCGGCCCTGCTCGTTCTCGCGGCGGGGATCTTTGTGGTCCCGGCGCCGGCACAAGCGGCCAGCCCCAACCAGCCGGCACCGGTTGCACCATTTCTGGTCGGGGGCACCCCGCGCTCTACCGCAACGCTTACCGGCCACAAAACTTTGTTGTGGCTGGTGTCCACCTGGTGCAGCAGCTGCGCGGCGGGTCTGCGGGTCCTCGCCCGGCATGCTCCCCTGCTGCACGATGCCGGGCTCCGGGTCGTCGTACTGCGTAACGTCGGCAATGGCGGTTACCCCGGCCCGGGCATCCGCGCCTTCGTGAGTTCGGTCGCTCCCGCCTTGCTCCGGCAGTCCAACTGGACCTTCGGGGAAGCCACCCCGGCATTTGAAAAGGCCTACAATCCGCGAGGCTATGCAGATATCTATTTTCTCATTCGGGCCGATGGGACCTTGCAGACCATCTCTGGGGCTCCCGCGGCAACGCTGGGCACCATTCTTGGCTTTGTCGGGGCCCCATTCCGATGAACTTTCTCCGCACGCTGCGAACCGGGCTGGGACTCGCCTGGCGGGATCGGTTTGCCCGCCGGGTGGGCCTCGCGGCCGCCGTTCTGTTCACGCTCGCCTATGCCTTCGTGCTTCCTGCATCCATGACGAACGGGGCCGTCGGCTGGGTCTCCCTGCGCCTGATCAACTGGCAACTGGCTCTGTGGGCGTTGGCGCTGGGGATCTCGATGGGCGGAGTCACCGGCAGCGTGACCGCGCTGATCCGCCGCGGAGCCAAGACGCGCACGGCCGGTGCCGGTGGCGGGGTTCTGATCGGCGCCCTGACGCCGCTGCTCTGCTGTGGGCCGCTGATTCCCATCATTTTCGGGTTTTTGGCCGGCCTAATCCCGGCAATCGGCGGGATCGGTGGCTGGACCCAGGGGTTTATCGCCACCCACGAAACGGAACTGCTTTCCGTGGCGCTCGCCCTTATACTCCTCTCTCTGGTCCAGAATGCCCGGCGCCTGGCCTCCCCCGCGGCATGCCGTCCGTCCCGCCGCCACCGGCAGCGACTCGAAGCCTGATAGCCGCGGAACCGGCCTCCCCGCGGCTGTTCTAATTCGGTAGCTTGCCGGGTTGCGGTTGACCCCGCGCCGGTGGTCGAATAACCTTGGTTACTTCAGGGACCGGTGAATAGGGCCTCATGCGAAGCAAGCTGCTCCTGTTGGTTGCCGCGCTGCTTCTCGGTGGCTGTGCCCCGACGGCGCGCCAGGCGTTCGGGCCGGAACTGGCCCGGGCCCGCAAAAACAATATTCCCGTTCTGGTCTATGCCCTGGGAGTTCCCGGGCAGATCGCGGTGGCTACCGGGAAAATCGCCACGCCGGTTTATGTGCAATTTGTGGTCACTGCTTCGACTCCGATCCAGAGCGTGCGTTTCATATTAGGCGGCTATACCGTGCGGGGCCATCCGGCACGCAATCGCCATGGCTGGCCACTGGTCTTGGTTCTGATCGGCCATGGGCCGTTTCTCCCCGATAAAAACTACGAGGTCAATAGCTTTCATGCCGTGCCTGCCGGGTTTCCGGGCGCCGGCGTGGTTTGTATTCGCCTGGAGCGCCTGTCGGTAATCTACCCGGGGGGGCGCCGGCAAGCCTACGCGGGCAGACGGGTAATGCCGTTGCTTCTCGCCTCGCTTCGGCGTGGGTGCCGCAACCAGGGCCTGGAAGTCAAGCAAATGTCCAATTGACACCAGCTCCCGGCATACGGAAGCGGCTTGATTCGCCATGCCGAGAAAGGTTATCTTAGTTGCCGCGGCCGGGGGTGCTCCATGAAGACGGTGCTGAGATAAACCCTTGGAACCTGAACCGGTTAACACCGGCGGAGGGAAGGCCCGAGACACGATGCGCTCGTATTCCCGCCGCCGTTATGGAGGTAGAACAGCATGAGCGCCATTGTTGAGGATGTACCCGCCAGGGCCCATCGGCTTTCGGAAGCGGCTACCCGGGCCTATCCCGGGTCCAGGCGGATTTTGATAGCGGGCGCGCGCCCGGGCCTGCGGGTGGCCATGCGCGAAATCCTGCAATCTCCCACTTACACCGGGGACCGGAAGGAAGAAAACCCCCCGATTCCAGTCTATGATACTTCTGGTCCCTATACGGATCCCGACGCAAAGATCGACCTGACCCGGGGCTTAGCCCCGCTGCGCAGTGCCTGGATCGAGGAGCGTGGGGACAGCGAAGTTCTCGCCGGACCCACCTCGCAATATGGGTCGGCGCGCCTTACCGACCCCGCCCTGCGCCACCTGCGGTTTCGCCACGTTCGGAGTCCGCGTCGGGCCAAGGCGGGCAGGAGCGTTACCCAGATGCACTATGCCCGGCGCGGTATCGTGACTCCCGAAATGGAATACGTCGCTATCCGGGAAAATTGCCGCCTGGAAGAATTGCGCCGGGACCCGCGCTACGAAGCTCTGTTACGCCAGCATGGCGGCGAATCCTTCGGTGCCTCGATTCCCGAGACGATCACTCCCGAATTTGTGCGCGATGAAGTTGCCCGCGGCCGCGCGATCATCCCCGCTAACATCAACCACCCGGAAGTTGAACCGATGATCATCGGACGCAACTTCCGGGTCAAGATCAATACCAATATCGGCAACTCCGCCGTCACCTCTTCTATTGCCGAGGAAGTGGAAAAACTGGTCTGGTCGGTACGTCTCGGCGGCGACACGTTGATGGACCTGTCCACCGGCAAGAATATCCATGAAACCCGTGAATGGATCGTGCGCAACTCGCCGGTACCGATCGGCACCGTACCCATCTACCAGGCGCTGGAGAAGGTGGACGGCAAGGCCGAGGAACTTACCTGGGAGCTGTATCGCGACACTTTGGTCGAGCAGGCCGAGCAGGGGGTGGATTACTTCACCATCCACGCCGGCGTTCTGCTGCGCTACGTGCCGCTCACCGCGAAACGGGTCACCGGCATCGTCTCGCGCGGCGGCTCGATTCTGGCCAAATGGTGCCTCGCCCATCACCAGGAAAATTTCCTATATACGCACTTCGATGAAATCTGCGAAATCATGCGGGCGTACGACGTGGCTTTCTCGCTCGGCGATGGACTGCGCCCGGGATCGACCGCCGATGCCAATGACGCGGCGCAGTTCGCCGAACTCAAGACCCTGGGCGAACTCACCCAAAAGTCCTGGGCGCACGACTGCCAGGTGATGATCGAAGGCCCGGGGCATATCCCGTTGCAGATGGTCAAGGAAAACATCGACCGCGAGTTGATTGAATGCTTCGAGGCGCCGTTCTACACTCTCGGCCCGCTGGCTACCGACATCGCCCCTGGCTACGACCATATCACCAGCGCATTGGGGGCCGCCAACATCGGCTGGTACGGCACCGCAATGCTGTGCTACGTCACGCCCAAGGAACACCTGGGTTTGCCCACGCGCGAGGATGTGCGTTCCGGGGTGATTACCTACAAGATTACGGCACATGCGGCCGATCTTGCCAAGGGTTTCCCCGGCGCGCAGCTGCGTGACAACGCCATTTCCAAGGCGCGCTTCGAATTTCGCTGGGAAGATCAATTCAACCTGGGGCTCGATCCGGGCCGGGCGCGAGATTACCACGACGCCACAATGCCCAAGGAAGCGCACAAGCTGGCACACTTCTGCTCGATGTGCGGGCCCAGTTTTTGCTCGATGCAGATTACCCAGGACGTACGCGAGTACGCCGCCCGCCTCGGTGTGAACGAAACCGAGGCGATCACCCGGGGGCTGCAAGAGAAAGCCCGCGAATTCAGCGAAGAAAACGAGGGCGAAATCTACAAGGCCCTATAGGGGCACGCCTCGGCCGATGGACTACCTTGGCAGGGATGCTCTGCCTCCGTCATCATGCAAAATCCGATGGTAGCCCCTTTAATTCTGTTAGGCGGGTTCGACGGTCTTTGCAAAACAATTCTCGATCTCCTCCTGCAGATCTCGCGCGTTGGACTTCACCCACAAGTACCGGTCCTTGTCTCGAAGCGACAACCCTTCCGGCCCGCGATCTGAACGGTTTCGCAAAACTTTTCGTAGGTGGCCCAGATCCGCTCGAAACGAGTCCAATAAAGTGGACCCCAATGTCAAGACAAAAATATATCGAGTTTCACTGCTGTCGCGTTAACGCGAGGTAGTGTCCCTATACTGCTGTAAATTCAGTTGAGGTGGATGGCCACCTGCTTTCCGTTAGATTTGTTGTTAGAGACATCAAACCGAAAGGAGTAAGCAGATGGCCGAGTACGAGATTAACCTGAGTAGCGATCAGGTGAAAGGACTTTTAACGAGCGATGAGGGACTGAAGGGTCTGGTTGAGACGGTGGTGAACCAGGTATTGGAGACGCAGATGAGCGAGCATCTGGCGGTGGGGCATTATGAGCGCAGCGCTGAGCGCAAGGGGTATCGCAACGGCTATCGCCCGAGGACGATCTACGCCCGCATAGGCAAGCTGAGCTTACGGGTACCCCAAAGCCGGGATG